>DATBAI010000057.1:0-21670 GCA_036271595.1 Usitatibacter sp. | reverse complement strand
AAGGGGACAGAGCACTTCTTCGGAAGATTGACCTGTCCCCTTAAATCGCGAAAAAGGGCTCTGACCCCTTAGGGCGTGGGAAAGCTGACGGCGACGCAGGTGCCGCGGCCTTGCCGGCCGTCCTCCACGGCGATGCGCGCGCGGTGGCGCTGCGCGATTTCCTTCACGATCGCGAGCCCCAGGCCGCTGCCGTCGGTGGATTCGTTGTCCAGGCGCCGGAAGCGCTCGAAGATGCGAACGCGCTCCGGGACGGGAATGCCGGGGCCGTCGTCGACAACCTCGAGCACCGAGCGGCCGTTGCCATCGCGCGTCACGACGGTCACCGTCTTCGCGCCGTAGCGCGCGGCGTTGTCGACGAGATTGGACGCGAGCTCGCCCACGAGGACGGAGCTGCCGCGGATCGGCGCGGGCGCCAGCTCGAACTCGAGCTCCACGCTGCGTCCACCGACGCGACGCAGCCACTCCCCGGCGCGTTCCTTCACGATGTCGGCGAGGTCGCACCGCTCCTCGGGCACCCTGGGATTGGAGACGGGGTCGGCCGCGGCGAGCGAGAGCACCTGCTGCGCAAGCCGCGTGAGGCGCGTGGCGCTCGCGTGGGCGTTGACGAGGTGCGCATCGCGCTTCTCGCGCTCGCCGCTGCCGCGCGCGAGCTCGAGCTGCGTCATGAGCCCCGCGATCGGCGTGCGCAGCTGGTGGGCGGCGTTCGCGATGAATTGAGTCTGCACCTGCTGCGCATCGCCCAGGCGCTTCAACATCTGGTTCAGCTCGTTCACGAGCGGGCGCAGCTCATCGGCGGCGTGGGGCTCTTCAACGGGGCTCAAGTCCACGTGGGTGCGGGCCTTCAATTGCCGGCGCAGGTCCTCGACGGGACGCAACCCTCCACGCACTCCCAGGAGCACCGCGAGCACCGCGGCGGCGGAAAGGAGCGCGGTCGGCACGAACGCCGAGAGGAGGGCATCGCGGTGCGCCAGCTCGCGCTTGCGCGTGGTCTCCGCGGCCATGATCTGCACCGGATGGCCGTCGACCAGCGTACGCAGGATCGCTACGCGGATCGACTGCTCCATGTACGTCGTATCGTAGAAGCGCGCGGTGCCGTCCGGGACGAAATCGGGCCGCGGCATGGCGCGCTCGCCGGCGAGGACGTCGCCCATGTCGTCGACGATCGAGTAGTAGATTTTGTCCGTGCTGTCGGCGCGCAGCACGGCTTCGGCCTGCTGCTCGATGGTGAGTACCGCCCGGCCTTCCCGAACGCGCACGAACGGCACCAGGGCGCGTGCGATGTCGCCGAGATCGAGGTCGTACGCATTGGTGAGGCGCCTTTGCATGAAGGCGTAGGCGCCCGACGTGGCGACCACGCCGACGACCACCAGCGGAACGAGCAGCCAGGCGAGGAGCCGGCCCCTAAGGCTTTTCACTTCTCCACGCCTCGACCAGGTAGCCGAGGCCCCGGATCGTGCGGATCTTGATGCCCGCGGGCTCCAGCTTCGCGCGCAGCCTCGAGATGTGCACCTCGACCGCGTTGGCCGTCATGGGCTCGTCCCACGAGGCGATGGCGCTCGAGATCTGGTCCTTGCCGATGATGGCCTCGACGTTGGAGAAGAGATGCGTGAGGATCGCGAGCTCGCGCTGCGAGAGGTCGAGCGGCGCCCCGTTCACGAGCGCGCGCTTCTTGGCGAGGTCGATGGTGAGCGGCCCGTGCTCGATCACGCGCGCCTTCATCACTCGGCCGCGCCGGTCGAGCGCCGAGACGCGCGCGAGCAGCTCCTCCGTCGCGAACGGCTTGGAGAGGTAATCGTCGGCGCCCAGCGTGAGGCCGTGCACGCGATCGTTCACCGCATCGCGCGCGGTGAGCACGAGCACCGCCTGGTTGCCGCCGTGCGCGCGGAAGCGCTTCAGCCAGGTGAAGCCGTCGACGCGCGGCAAGCCGATGTCGAGGATCACGAGGTCGATCTCCGCGACCTTGAGCGCCGCGTCCGCTCCATCCGCGGTATTGACCGAATCGGCCACGTGGCCCTCGCGCCGCAGGGTCTCGGTGAGCCCGTTGGAGAGGATGGGATCGTCTTCGACGATGAGCACGCGCATGTCGCATCATACGACCGGCGGAGCAAGAATAGGTACAGATTGCCGCAAGTTTGATCCGGCATAGTCGCCTGCGTCTCCCGGTCCCCGCCAATGCATGAGAAGCCTCATCTCCTGGCTGGCAGGGGCGGCGCTCCTCTTCCGCATCGCGCTCGCTCCCGCGCATGCCGCTGATGGCGACTGCGCCACACTGCCGCCCACACCGCTCGCGCTCGCCGCGGCCGACGATCTCGTCTCGCGCTGCAACCGCGACGTGATCGCAGCGCGGCACGCGATGATCGCCGCCGAAGCCGACCTGCGCGTCGCCTCGCAGCGCCCCAATCCCAATCTCACGCTCGGCGCCTCGAACGTGAATCCTCACGTGGGCATCGGCTCCGGCCCTTTGCGCGACAAGACTTTCGACAGCTCCGTACGCCTCGACCAGCTGGTCGAGCGAGGCGGCAAGGGCGAGCTACGCGAAGCGCAAGCCCGCGGGTTGGTCGCCGCGGCGCGGGCCGACATCGCCGAGCAGGTGCGCACGCAGCGCCTCGCGATGCGTACGTCGTTCTTCGACCTCGCCGCGGCGCAGGAGCGAGTTCGCCTGCAGCTCGAGTTTCGCGATCTCGCGCTGCAATCGGCCGGCGCGTCGAATGAGCGCCTCCAGGCGGGCGATGTCTCGCGCGCCGAGGCCAACCGCTTCCGGCTCGATGCGGCGCGTGCCGCGAACGACGCGAGGCAAGCCGAGGCCGACCGCGAACGCGCACGCCTCGATCTCGCCAAGCTTCTCGGCACCGAATCCTCCGCGCCCGAGCTCGAGGTGCGGATCGAATGGCCCGACCAGGAACCACCGGCGGCCGCGCCCGGCGAGCGCCCCGATGTCGCCGCGGCCCATCGCCGGCTCGATGCCGCGCTCGCGGGGCGCGCGCTTGCGCGCAGCATCGCTACGCGCGACCTGACTTTCGCCGCGCAGGCCGACCGCTGGCCCGTTTCCGAGACCAACATCCAGGGCACCGGCATCTCGTACACCCTTTCGGTCTCGGTGCCGCTGCACGTACGCCATGCCAACGAGGGCGAGGCGGCGCGCGGACAGGCCGATTTCGACTCCGCGCAGGCCCAGGCGCAGCGCGCGGAAGCCTCCGCGGGCGCCGAGGGCCGCGCGGCCGCGATGGATTGGCGCTCCGCACGCGAGCGCCGCGAACGCGTCGAGCGCGAAGTGCGTCCGCTCGCGCACGACGTGGCCGAGGCCGCCGAGTTCGCGTACCGGCACGGCGCCACGGGCGTGCTCGACCTCCTCGATGCGCGCCGCTCCCTCAAGGCGGTCGAGCTGGACGAGGTGCAGTCGCTTGCCGAATCGTCGAAGGCGTGGGCACGGTTGAGCGCCGCACGCGAGACGCTCGCCGAATGAATCCGCTCAAGTCGCAGTTCGCGATCGAAGCGTTGCTAGCCTTCATCTTCGCGGTCTGCGTGCTGCTGGCCCTGCTGCTCCTCACCGGATGCGGACCGCGCGACGAGCTGGCCGACGAAGGCAAGACCGCGATCCACGGGGACTCCATCACGTTCGCCAACGGCAGCGCCGCGCCGCAGCGCCTCATGGTCGAGCGCGTCGAGGCGCCCGTCGAGCATGAGCTTGCCCTCCCCGCGCGTCTCACCTGGGACGAGGAACGCACCGTGCGCGTCTTCCCGCCCTTCGCCGGACGCGTGGTCCGCATCGTCGCGCGGCCCGGGGATCGCGTGGCGGTCGGCGCGCCGCTCGCAGAGCTGATCTCGCCCGACTTCGGGCAAGCGCAGGCCGATGCGAGAAAGGCGCAAGCCGATCTCGAGGTCTCGACGCGATCGCTGGAGCGCGAACGTGAGCTCGCGGCCCACGGTGTCGCGAGCGCCAAGGACCTCGAGCAGGCGCAAGGCGAAGCGCGCAAGGCGCAGGCCGAAGCCGATCGTGCGTTGGGCCGCGTGAATGCGTACGGACACGGCGTCGCGGGCGATAACCGCTTCGTCCTGAGAAGCCCGACTGCCGGAGTGGTGGTCGAGCGCAACCTCAATCCGGGCCAGGAGCTTCGTCCCGACCAGCCCGGATCGCCGCTCTTCGTGATCACGGATCCCACGCATCTCTGGATCGCGATCGATGCGGGCGAGGGCGATGCGGCTGGAATGAAGCCCGGCACCGCGCTCACGGTGATGAGCACGCAATTCCCCGATGTCGCGTTTCCGGGCGAGCTGGTGCAGATCTCCGACTTCATCGATCCGACCACGCGGACGCTCAAGCTGCGCGGCGCCGTGCCCAACAAGGAGCGCCAGCTGAAGGGCGAGATGTTCGTGACGGCACGCATCCGGGTTCCGAAGGGGCAGCTTCCCACGGTGGCCTCGCGCGCCGTCTTTCTCTCGGGCGCGAGCAACTACGTCTTCGTGCGCACGGCTGCCTACACGTTCACGCGCCACGCCGTGCGCGTAGGGCGCGAGAGCGATGGGCGCCGCCCGGTGCTGGCCGGGCTCAGGGAAGGCGACGAGGTGGTGGTGGGCGGCAACCTCTTCCTCGACCAGCTGCTCGCCTCCGCGCCGCCGCAGCCCGCGCCCGATACGACGGAAAAGACGGCGACCGCCAGGTAGATGATCTCCAGCCTGGTTTCATTTTCGCTGCGCCAGCCGCTGTTCGTGCTGCTGGGCATCGTGATCTTTACCGCCGGCGGAATAATCGCGTTCGACGCGCTGCCGGTCGAGGCGTTTCCGGACGTTTCGGATACGCAGGTGAACGTGATCGCGCTTTATCCGGGCCGCGCCGCCGAGGAGGTGGAGCGGCAGGTGACGATCCCGATCGAGACCGCGCTTACTTCCGTCCCGCACGTGGTGCGCGCCTTTTCGCATACGCAGTTCGGCCTCTCCTTCACGATCCTCACCTTCGACGACAAGGCCGGCGACGTGCTGGTGCGCCAGCAGGTCCTCGAGCGCCTGCGCGGCATCGACCTTCCCGATGGCGTGCAGCCGGAGATGGCGCCGCTCGCCACGGCCATCGGCGAGATCTTCCGGTTCCGGCTCCGCGGCGACGAGCTCGCGCCGCAGGAGCTGCGCACGCTGCAGGACTGGGTGGTCGAGAAGCAGCTTCGCCTGGTTCCGGGCGTGGCCGACATCGTGACCATGGGCGGCACCCTGAAGCAATACGAAGTGAATCCCGACCTCGCTCGCATGCGCGACAGCAAGGTCACGCTCTCGCAGCTCTTCACTGCGCTTGCCCGCGCCAACTCCAACGCCGGCGGCGGGGCCGTCACGCAGGGGCGCCAGCAGTTCCTGGTGCGAAGCCTGGGCGCGTTCCGCAGCTCCGCGGACATCGGCCAGGTCGTGGTCGCGGAGAACAAGGGCACGCCGATCCTCGTGAAGGACCTCGCCGAGGTGCGCGTGGGCTCCGCGCCGCCGCAGGGCCTCGTGGGCCAGGACGACGCCGACGACATCGTGAACGGCATCGTCATCATGAGGAAGGGCGAGAACCCGTCGCGCGTGCTGGCGGCGCTGAAGGAGCGCATCGCGTACGTGAACTCGAAGGTGCTGCCCAAGGGCGTGAAGATCGAGCCCTACTACGACCGCTCGTGGCTCATCGCGAAGACGCTCACGACGGTGTTCACGAACCTCTCGGAGGGCGCGATGCTGGTGATGCTCGTCCTCTATCTCTTCCTGGGCAACGCGCGGGCCGCGCTGATCGTGGCGGCGGTGATCCCGCTCTCGCTCCTGGGCACCTTCCTCGGCCTCACCGTCGTGGGCATTCCCGCCAACCTTCTGTCGCTGGGCGCGATGGACTTCGGCATCATCGTGGACGGCGCGGTGATCGTGGTCGAGAACATCGTTCGAAGGCTGGGGGAGCTGCAGGAATCCACGGTGAGGGATCCCGAGGCGCGCTACGCCGCGATCCGCTCGGCGATCGCCGAGGTGGGCCGGCCCACGGTCTTCTCGATGGTGATCATCATCGCGGCGCATATCCCGATCTTCACCCTGCAGCGCCACGAGGGGCGGATCTTCTCGCCCATGGCGTGGACGGTGACTTCAGCGCTCGTCACTTCGCTTGCCGTGTCGCTCACGCTCGTGCCGCTTCTCTGTGCGCGAATACTCCGCCATGACGTCCCTCACGGCGACAACCGGCTGGTCGAGTGGCTGAAGGCCCGCTATCGGCCGCTCCTGCGCAGGGCACTCATGCGTCCCGAAAGGGTCCTCGGCGTGGCGGTCGCGGCGATGGCGCTCAGCCTCGTGGCGGCGGGGCGCGTGGGAAGCGAGTTCCTTCCCGAGCTGAACGAAGGCACGACGTGGGTGAACCTGACCCTCGCGCCCTCGGTCTCGCCGTCGGAAGCGCAGGAGCAGATGCGCGAGGTGCGGCGGGCACTGCACACGGTGCCGGAAGTGCACACGGTGATCTCGAAGGTGGGTCGGCCCGACGATGGCACCGACCCCAAGGTCTTCAACTCCGCGGAGCTCTTCGTGGATTTCGTCCCCGAGAGGCAGTGGCGCCGCGGCAAGAGCAAGGAGGACCTGGTGCGCGAGATGGACGCGGCGGTCTCGGCCATCCCCGGCATGGAGCCGTCCTTCGACCAGCCGATCCGCGACAATGTGCTGGAGAGCATCTCGCAAGTGGACGGGCAGATCGTGGTCAAGGTGCGCGGGGACGACCTCGCCCAGATCGACGCCGAGGGCAAGCGGATCCTGGACGCGATCCAGGACGTGCCCGGCGTGGTGCGCGCCTTCATCGACCGCGAGGGCTCGCTCCCGCAGTACGTGATCGACATCGATCGTGCCGGCGCCGCCCGTTACGGCATCAACGTGGGCGACATCCAGGACCTCGTCGAGACCGCGGTGGCCGGCAAGGCGACCTCGGAGCTTTGGGAAGGCGAGAAACATTTCAGCGTCATGGTGCGGTTGAAGCCCGGCGAGCGCGACCTGGGAGACCTGCCCAGGCTCCTCGTCGCTTCACCCGACGGCGCGCAGGTGCCGCTCTCGCAGCTCGCGCGTTTTCGATCGGTGTCGGGCGCCATGGACATCGCGCGCGAGAACGGCCGGCGCGTGGTCTCCATCGGCGTGTTCATCCGCGACCGCGACATGGGCAGCGTCGTGAAGGACATGCAGGCGCGCGTGGAGGAGCGCGTGAAGCTCGCCGCGGGCGACGAGGTGGGCTGGTCGGGCGAATTCGAGAACCAGGAACGAGCCATGAAGCGGCTGGCCTGGATCGTGCCGCTGTCGATCGCGCTCATCTTCCTGCTGCTTTTCGACGCCTTCAGCTCGTTCTCGAGCGCGCTCCTCATCATCGCCAACATCCCGTTCGCGATGATCGGCGGCATCTTCGCGCTCTACCTCACCGGCATCCCGCTCTCGGTCTCCGCGGCCATCGGCTTCATCGCGCTCTTCGGGCAGGCCGTCCTGAACGGCGTGGTGATGGTCACGTACTTCAACCAGCTACGCGAAGGCGGCATGCCGCTCGACGAGGCGGTGGTCACGGGCTCGCTGGTGCGCCTGCGCACGGTCCTGATGACGGCGCTCCTCGCGATGCTGGGCCTGCTGCCCATGGCGCTCTCGCACGCCATCGGCTCCGAGACCCAGCGGCCGCTCGCGATCGTCGTGATCGGCGGTCTCATCTCGGCCACGCTCCTCACGCTCTTCGTGCTGCCGACGCTCTATCGCGAGGCGGCGCTGCGCTTCGCACCCGAGGAGTCGGCGCCGCTGGAGGAGTGAGGCTAGGAGGCCTGCGCGTTGCGCGTAAGCATCTGCGAGAGCCACGAGGCGGGCAGGACGATGTTCAATCCCGCGCCCAGCGTGTGCTGCGTGGTCGCGATGCCCACGAGCCGCCCATACTCGTCGAGCACGGCGCCGCCGCTGCCGGCGGGCGCGATCGGCATCGAGACCTCGATCACGCGCCCGCTGGGGGTCGCGCGAATGCCTTTCACCTGGCCTTCGGTGAGCGCGAGCTGGCCCGAGGCGTTCGATCCCAGCGCGTAGATCGTGTCGCCGGCGCGCGGCTCGTCCGGTGCGAGGACCAGCGGCTTGCCCTTGAGGCCCGGGATCGCCATGCGGCAGAGGTCGAGCACCTCGTCGGTCACGTCGAGCGTGGCGGAGTTGGAATCGGCGCCCACCTTCACGACGAGCTGCGCATTGCCGTGGATGCCATGGCAAGTGGTGACCATCGAGTCCGGCTGCACCGACAGCGCGAGGCCCACCGGCACCGCGCGCCCAGACATCTCGTAGCTCATCACCTGGCCCACGGACCTCAGCGCGGAGGTGAGGATCTGCGCCTCGGAGAGCTTCTGCGGTGGGGGCGGCGGGGGCGCAGGCTTGGGCGCTTCGGCCACCGGCACCGCGACAGGCTTTTCGCCACCGCGCATGCCGGCCACGATGACGATGACGAGGATCACCGCGACCGCTGCGCCGATGCCGGCGTAGAGCTTGCGCCTGTCGGGCGCCTCGTCCTCGTCGCCTTCCAGCACCAGGTCCGGCTCGGCCTGCTCGGCGGCGGCCGCCTTCTCCGCGGCGCTCAACAGCGACGCGTCATAGGCCGCACGCCGCTTGGGATTGGAGAGCACCTCGAAGGCCTCGTGCAGGAGCACCTGGCCGTTGGGATCCGGCGGCACGGCGCGTTGCAGCTCGGAGGCGCGCCTCTGGTGCGCGATGCCGATGTCGAGGTCGTTCGCGTCGTGCGGAACGCCGAGGATTTCGTAGAGGCTCTTCTTGGGGCTTGCCATGGGCGCCATGATCGGGCTTTGCGCCGCTTCGCGCAATAATGGGCGGGATGATGCGCTTTCCCGTTCTTTTCTGCAGCGCGGTCCTGTTGGCCGGATGTGCGACCCCGTTCGACCTCCAGGGTCACCGCGGCACGAGGGGATTGCGCCCCGAGAACACGCTTCCGGCGTTCGCCGAAGCGCTCGAGATCGGCGTCGACACCCTCGAGCTGGACACGAACGTGACGCGCGATGGCGTGGTCGTCGTCATGCATGACCGGCGGCTCAACCCCAACGTCGCCCGTGGCCCCCGCGGCGAGTGGGTTTCCGCGCCCGGGCCGGCGATCCACCAGCTCACCTACGCGGAGCTTTCGCGCTACGACGTGGGAAGGCTCAAGCCCGGGACCGACTATTCGAAGGAGTTTCCGGACCAGGTGGCGGTCGATGGCACCCACGCGCCGCGGCTTGCCGACGTGTTCGCGCTGGTCCGCAGGCAGCGCGACCGGCGCGTGCGCTTCAACATCGAGACCAAGATCTCGCCCGAGACGCCGGACGAATCGCCCCCGCCGGAGGAGTTCGCGCGCCGCCTGGTGGACCAGATCCGCGCAAGCGGCATGCAGCGCCGCTCATCGATCGAGTCGTTCGATTGGCGGACGCTCGCCGTGGTGCAGCGTATCGCGCCGGAGATCCCCACGGTATACCTCACCTACAAGATGCAGGGCTCGGCGCCGCGGAAGGTGAAGGACGCCGGTGGGACGATCTGGTCGCCGTTCTACAAGGACGTGGATGAAGAGAAGATCCGCGAGGCGCATGCGCTCGGCATCGCGGTCGTCGTCTGGACCGTGAACGATCCGGCGGACATGAAACGGATGGTGGAGTGGAAGGTGGACGGCCTCATCACCGACCGGCCGGACGTCTTTCGCTCGTTGCGGTGAAATCCGTGCCGGCGAGCGGCATCGCACGGCAATATCGCGCGAGCGCCCCTTCAGGGTCCGGCCCGGCGCTCGCGCGCACGCGGGACAGCTCGTTCACCGCCGCGAACTGCGCCAGGTAGGTGTCCGGGTATTCCCCGTGGAACCGCGCGTAGAGGCGCACCGGGTCGAGAAGCGACACCGACTTCGCAAACTCCACGTAGTCCGGCTCGATCCATCCGTATTCCTGGCCGAAGAGTTCGTGGGCGATGCATTGCTGGGTCGTGTACGCGACGATCTCGTTCGAGAACATGTTGGGGACGCGGTCCGAGTGGAACCAAAAATACGAGTGCGCGAATTCGTGCGCCAGCGTCTCGAACACGCCGAAGGGCGACGCATCCTTCCCTTCGGCGTCCGAGAGCGGAAATGCGTAGGTGAGCACCACGTCCCGGTCGCGTATTGCCCAGTGACTCCACATCTCGTCGAAGGGTTCGCCGTCCGGAATGACGCGCACGCGAAACTTCCGCGTCCCGCCTCCGGGATAGGCTTCGCGCAGAAACGCGAGCATGCGTGCGAAATCCGAATCGACCTCTTTCCCGTGTTCCAGGAACCAGGCCCGCGCGACCGGGGCGAAATCCTCCGCCACGTCGAAGTCGAGCGACCATCCGTCGCGGTCCACGTGATGGATCTCCCGCACCGGCCCGTGCGCCGGCCCGCCATCGCCCTTGAACCAGGCGAACGTCCTGTAGTAGTGGATGCCGAGCACTTCGCTATGCACGTTGCCCAACAGGTGCTTCGACACCTGAGTGAGGTGCGGCGCGTTGCGATCGAGGAACGTCGAGGCCTGCGTCGCGCACCCTGCGAGCAGCGCGGCGACGGCACAAAGAGCGAAGCGGCCGATCACCCGAAGACGAAACCGTCCATCCCGAGCGATCCCATCGTCATGCCCAGCTCCAGGCGTCGAGCCGGAAGGCCTCCACAGCCGAGCGCCACGAAGAACGGCTCGAGGTGCTCGTCGGTCGGGTGGCTGCGTACGGCCGAGGGCGCGCGTTCGCGGTAGTCGAGCAGCGCATCGAGGTCGCGTGCCGCGACCCTGTCCACCATCCAGTCATTGAACTCGCGAGCCCAGGCAACGGGCTCGTTGGACTGCCACTGGATCTCGCGCAGGTTGTGCACGATGCCGCCCGAGCAGAGCACAAGGACACCGTCATCGCGTAGCGGCGCCAGCGCCTTGCCCAACTCGTAGTGGTGGCGCGCGCCGCGGCGCGACTGCACCGAGAGCTGCGTCACGGGAATGTCGGCCTTCGGGTACATCCACTTGAGCGGGACCCACGCGCCGTGGTCGAGGCCGCGGGCGGGGTCGATGGCGCAGCCGATGCCCGCTTGCGCGAGAAGTTTCGCCGCCGCCTGCGCAAGATCGGGCGCGCCGGGTGCGTCGTAGCGCTGCTCGTAGAGCGCTCGCGGAAAGCCGTGGAAATCGTGGATCGTCTCCGGGCGCGCGACGGCGCTTACCGCGGGCGTGGCCGTATCCCAATGCGCGGAGACGGCGAGGATCTCGCGCGGGCTCGCAAGCTCGGTGGCCAGCGCGGCCCACGCCCGGGTCTCGTGGGTCTCCTCGACACCGAGGGTGGGCGCCCCATGCGAAATGAAGAGCGCGGGAAGCTTCATCGTGATTCGACCTGGGAGCGGCCGCGCCGTTCGTCCACGAATGCGAGAACCGCGAGCGAAGCCACGAAGAAGATGCCGGTGAGCAGGATCGCGAGGCGGTGGTTGCCGTGCGTGATCCAGGTGACCGCGCCGTAGGTGAGCGGCCCCAGGATCGCGGCGAGCCGCACCGCCACGCCCCAGAGGCCGAAGAACTCGGCGCTGCGCTCCGGCGGCGAGAGGTATGCGACCAACGCCCGCCCGGCCGATTGGCTCGAGCCCATGCAAAGCCCCGCGAGGTTCGCCGCGATCCAGAAGGACCAGACCGTGGTCGAGAAATACGCGATCACCACCATCGCGACCCAGCCCACGATCGTGAGCTTGAGCGCCGGCGTCTTTCCGATCCGGTCCTGCGCGTATCCGAAGCCGAACGCGCCCACCGCGGCGGTGATGTTCACCACGAGGATGAGGACGATCGTGTCCTGGGTCTTGAAGCCCATCACCTGCTCGGCGTAGATGGCGGCGAGCGCGATCACCGTGGCGACGCCGGCCTGGTAGAACACGCCGCACGCGAAGACGAGCAGCAGGTCCTTGTAGCGGCGCGCCTGGCGCGCCGTCTCCATGAGGCGCGCCAACGCCACGCGCGCGCTGGCACCCGTGACGGGGGTGGCGCGCTCCTTCAGCCACAGGAACGTGGGCAGGGCCGCGATGCCGTAGATCGCGGCCGTGATGATCATCGTGCCCGGCACCGCCGCCCCCGAGGTCGACCCGCGCGACTCCGCGGTCATCACCCAGGCGAGCGAGATACCCAGGGCGAGGATGCCGCCGAAATAGCCCAGGCTCCAGCCCCACCCCGACACCTTGCCCAGCGCCTCGGGGCGCGAGAGCTCCGGGAGGAACGCCGCCGTGAGGTTCTCGCCCATGGAGTAGGCGACGTTGGAGATCACGATGCACACGACCGCGAAGCCCACCGCCCCGGCGCCGGTCCAGGCGAGCGCCACGGTGCCGCCGATGCAGATGATCGTGGATACACCGAGCAGCCATTTCTTCCGCGCGTGCGCATCGGACCAGGCTCCCAGCACCGGACCGATCACCATCACGATGGCGTACGAGACCGACAGCGCCGCGGTCCATGCGAAGGTCGCCCAGTCGGCGTTGGCCGCGATGACCGACACGAAGTACGCGTTGAAAACGGCGGTGAGGACGACCGTGGTGTAGCCGGAGTTCGCGAAGTCGTACATCGCCCACGCGAACACCTCGCGCCGCGCAACTCCCGGATTGAGGCTGCTACCCATCAGGGCCGTTCACGGGTGGCCGATGCCGCGATCGGCTTCATGGCCGAAAGGCGTACCTGCGCCTCTTCCAGCGTGCGGTCGCGGCTCGCGCGGAGGTCCGCGAGGGAAAGCGGCACCGGGTCGTCCGGAACCACGCCCTCGCCCTCGATGCGCTTGCCATTTCCGAGCACGAAGCCCACCTCGCTATAGGCGAGCTCACCGCCGCCGGGCACGCGCGCGTAACCGAGGAAGCCGAGCAGGCAGCCGCAGCTGCGCTGGCCCAACACCTCGGCACGCCCCGCGGCCTGCATGGTGCCCGCGAAGAGCTCGCTCGCGCTGGCGCTCCCCGCGTTCACCAGGATCACGACCGGCGCCCGATACGCGTCCTTTTCGCCGTCGACCACGCGCTTCAGCTTGATGATCTCGATCATCCCGAAGAAGAGCGACACGGGCTTTCCGGAGCGCGTGAGCACCTGGCCCAGCTCGGTGCGCTCCGGGAAGAACTTCTCGAGCATCATGTTCACCGCCTGCGCCGAGCCGCCCGGATTGTTGCGCAGGTCGATCACGAGGCCGGGCGTTTTCTTCATGTCCTCGATGGCGGAGAGCGCGCGGTAGGCCGTGCCCAACGTCCATTCCGAGAATTGCAGGTAGCCGTAGCCCGACGGGAGCACGCGGTGGCGTTCCATGGGCGGCGAGCGGTGCGGGCGGCGGGCGAGCGTCGCGGTGAAGCGCGAGCCCTCGCCCCGCTCGAACTCGATCTGCGCGGTGCTGGCCGGCGGCCCCGTCATGATGCGGCGCACGGCACGCAGGTGCTGCGAGCGATCGGTGGAATCGTGCCGCGTCTCGGCGAGCGCCTTGCGATAGGCGTCCATGGCGGGGACGCCGCCGATGGAAACCATGAACATGCCGGGGCGCACGCCCGCCCACCATGCGTCCGAATCCGGATTGACCGCCGAGACCGCGAGGCGCCCATCGAGGAGCGCGATCGCCATGCCGAGCGTGATCGATTCGTCACGTTCGCGAAGCTCCACGCGCTTGGGCGATTCGACGCGCGTGTGCGCATCGCGAAGCTCCCCGGTCATGCGATCGAGGACTTCCCAGAATGCGTCGTCGTCCTTGGCCTGCATGGCGAGCGGGTTGTAGCGCTCCCGCACCGCTTTCCAGTCCACGCCGTTCAGCTTCGGGTCGTAGTAGTGCTGGTCGATGGTCTCCCACACGAAGTCGAAGGCACGCTCGCGCGCCTGGGCGCCAAGCGTCGCGGGGGCCGGCGAGGGCACGACCTCGGTGGGCGGCCCCGTGGCCTCGCCCAATTGGCGGCCGATCATGTTGTGCGGGTCGATGAGCGAGCATCCGGCCGCCAAGAGGAGGGCAGCGCCCAGGACGAGGCGAGACGACAGCGGGCCGCGGAAGGTCATGCGTTCGGCTTGCCCGAGGACCTCATCGTGACGACGATGACCAGCAACGCGAAGATGCCCAGCCCGATGAGGATCGGGAAGCGCATCTCCATGATGCTCGTCGTCATGTCCTTCGGCGTGGTCGCGGGGCCGAACGTGATCGCGTCCGTGTCGTTCGGAAGCGCGCCCACGTTGGTGACCTTGCCGGTGTGCGGGTCGATCGTCACGAGGTTCGCCTGCGACGAGCGGCCGAAGTTCGAATTGATGCCGTACAGCGTGCCCTTGTTGTAGGCGAGGCTGTTGATGAGGTCCGGGAACGGCGCGCCGCTCAACGTGGGTCCGGTCTCGACCGCGCCGGTCACGAGATCGACGATGTCGAGCGTTCCGGCGCCGCCCGTGGTCGCCACATACGCCTTCTCATTGCCGATCAGCACGAACCCGCCCTTGTTGGCGCTCCTCTGGATCGCCTTGCCCCGCGGCGTGGCGCGGCCCGAATCGAGGTCGACCGTTCCCACCTGCCGCGTCTCGGGCATCCACGCGTAGAGCGTGCCCACGGCATCGAACTCGATATCGGACGCCGCCTGGCCCAGGTCGCCCACCGGCGTCACGTTGCCGTTGGCCGGATCGACGATCACGAGCGTCTTGGGGATCGCCGCGGAGGAAGGCGCTGTGATTCCGTAGAAGACGCCGGTGCGTGGGTGGATCGCGAGCCCGTCCAGGCCCACCGGGGTCCTGCCGCCCACGTTGAGCGACGTCACCAGGCGGGTGGAGGCCGTCTCGGGATCCACGAGATAGAGGTTTCCCTCCACGCCGTGGTAGCCGGGATCCGAATAGGTGCGCACGCTCACCGCATAGAGCGTCTGCGCCGCGGCCGCCGCGGTGAAGAGCGAGGCGAGGATCGCGAGGACGAAGCGGATGGTGCGCGCCATGACCATTCGGGCTGGAAAGTCCATGATTCTACGCGTGAATCCTGTGGCGAATCATGCGGAGGGGGCCGGGCACACCACGGCGCGCAGCGCCGCACCGGGATATTCGCGTTGCAGCAGCGTGAGCCGGGCCACGGTTTCGGTGTCCGGTTCGCGCACCATCATCGCGATCTCGCGAAGCTCGCGCACGAACGGCCCCGATTCCGCGTCCCTGATTCCCTTGGCCTGCATCGAGGAGAGGAACCGAGCGGCGGCGTCCTCGCTCGAGAAGACACCGAGCGAGATGGCGTTGTCCGGGCGCAGGGATACGTCGGTCACGCCTTGCTTGCGCAGCTGGGCGATGCGCTGCTCGGCGGTGCGCCGGTCGGTGGCCGGGGTGGCCGCGATGAAGACCCAGTAGCGCGAGATCTCCTCGACGCGGCGCTCGGAGAGTCGCTCGCCCAGCTGCAGCGCGGCGAACGCGGTGCGCGCCCGCGGCGCATCGGCCGCGGCGATGCCCGAGAACTCCACGCACGCGGCGCCGGCGAGCGCCTGCACGGTGCGGCGCGTCTCCTCGGTATTGCGCTCGGCGACCGCGGGCGGCGTCACCGCGACGATGCGCACCTCGTCGCGGTTGCGCTCGCGCGGGCCGAAGTCGGTCTTCTCGGTGGCGGAAGCGAGCCAGATATGCGCGCCCACGCCGAGCGCGGCGAGCAGCAGCAGGAAGAAGAGGAAACGCGACACGATCAGCTGCGGGCGATCAGGAGGAGGCCTTCGAGGACCAGGTTTTCCCGGCAGGTGTGGACATAGGGAAGCATCGCCTCGATCTCCTTCGCGGCGCCTCCCGAGAGAATGATACGGTCGGGCGCGGCTGCGTGGGAGGCCATTGCCTTCCCTAACCTGTCGATGGCCCCGACGCAAGCCTGGAGCGAGCCGCTGGTGATCGCGTCGGGCGTGCTGCGCGGAAGGCTCCGGAATGCGCCTTCGGTGAGTCGCAGGCCGGCCGTCCCGCGGTCGAGCGAGCGGCGCATGAGGGCGGGACCCGGCACGATGAGGCCTCCCAGGAATTCGCCCGAGGCCGAGAGCGCGTCCACCGTGAGCGCGGTGCCGGCGTTCACGACGAGCTTGTGGCCCGTCTCCCCATGGTGCGCGGCGATAAGGGCGGCCCAGCGGTCCGCCCCGAGCTGCGCGGGATCCGCATAGGAGCTTCGCACGCCGCACTGCTCGTGCATCGCGGCGATGAAATCCACCGCGATGCCGGCCCGGGCGCAGGCTTCGCCGATGTGCGCGCGCACCTGCGTTCCCGCGACGTTGGATGCGATGGCACGGTCCACGGGCAGCGCGTTTCGCATCGCCTCGTACAGGGAGCCGGACTGCGCCGTGTCGATCGTCCCGCGTGCGCTCCACGCGTGGCCGTCGTGCACGCCCCACTTGATGCGCGTGTTGCCCGCGTCGAGCGCGAGGAGAGCGGTGTCCGGATCCCTCATCTCGCGCGGAGCGAAATTTCCGCGGAGGCGAGGCTCACGGTGCGCCCGTCGGCAGTGGCCACGACGAGGGCGCCATCGGCGGCGACGTCCACCACCTCCGCATCGAACGGCGCATCGCGCGACGGCAACACGCGCACCGCACGGCCCTGGTAGGCGTGCAGCGAGCGCCACGCCTCGCGCGCGGCGGAAAAGCCGGTCCGCTCGAAGGCCTCCATGGCGCCCGCGAGCGAAACGAGAATCGCCGCGAGCAGGTCGCTTCGCGTGGGCGGAGCCTTCGCGCACTGCACGACGTCGGTCACGGCCTGGTCGATCCGATCCAGGGTCCGTTCATCCAGGCGGTAGTTCACGCCGACGCCGACCACCGCGATGCTCGGCCCCTGCATCTCGCCGCTAGTCTCGACGAGAATGCCGGCCAGCTTGCGAAAGTCGCACACGACGTCGTTGGGCCATTTCACCTGCGCACGCTCCACGCCGCATTCGACGAGCGCGCGGGCGACCGCTTCCCCCACGGCGAGCGACAGCCCACCCAGGTGCCCCGCGCCGCGCTCGAAGCGCCAGAGCATCGAGAACGTGAGCGATCCGCCGAGGCTGGACACCCACGAGCGACCACGGCGCCCGCGCCCGGAGCGCTGCCACTCCGCGGCGAGGCACGTACCCGAAGGCGCGCCCTGGGCCGCCAGCTCCAGGAGCCTCGTGCTCGTGGAATCCACCTCGTCGGCCACCTGGAGCACCAGGCGCGGATCGCAGGCGACGAGCTGGCGCGAGATGGCGGCGGCGTCGAGGAACTCGATGGGTGCGGCGAGCCGGTAGCCCTTCCCCGGGACGCTGAAGAGCTCGATGCCCAGGTCGGGCGCGCCCTTCAGCGCCTCGCACAGCGTGGCGCGCGAGCGGTTCAGCGACCGCGCGATGTCCTCGCCGGAGTGAAAGCGCCCGTCGGCCAATCGCCGCAGCGCCTCGAAGGTGAGGGCGCTCACCTCGCGGTGCGCTCCCGCTGCGGCCTGGCTTCCTCGATGCGGCAGGCGAACGCCTCGCGGCGGTAGGCGACGTCGGCGATGATCGCGTCCAGCAGCAGCTCGACGCGCCGCGTGAGCTTGGAGCGCGGGCGGTAGTCGGCCTCGGCCACGAAGTCCGCGCGACCGGCGTCCAGCAGCTTCACGCCGATCTCGCGACCCTTCTCCTTGCGCGGGTCGTACACCGCGACGGTGTGGCCCCCGTTCTTCTTGGTGACCGTCATCGACGGCACGTCCGTCATTCCGTCGCCCACGTACACGATGTTCTGGAAGGGGATCGCGCGCTCGCCCTCCGGCATGTGCTCGTTGATCGACTCGGTTACCGCCTCGAGACCCTTGTTGATGCGAAACAGGAACTGGGTCTTCATCGTGTCGGTCACGAGGAACTTGGGGAACGTGGCCACGCCGTGGTGGTTGAAGTGATATTCGGAGGCGTAGATGCGGCGGAAGTGCCTGCGGATCGACACGCCGTCGAGGATCTCCTTCTGCCCGGCCGAGATGAGGTAGTGCTGCAGCTTCACCCTGGCGCCGCTTCTTTTCCTCACGTAGGCGTTCATGCGCGTGAACCAGCCGGGAACGCCGGGAAAATACTCGATCGCACGCGCCATGGCCGCGAAATCCGCGCGCTTCACGTCCACGCGCTCGCGCTCGAGCGCCTCGATGATGTGGCGCATGTAGACGAGCATCGGGTCGGACTCGGTCTCGCGCGCCTCGCGGTTCACCATCGCCCAGAAGGCCGCCGGCTCGATGCCGATTTTCGGCAGGACCGTGTACTCTTGCATGGGCTGGGGCGAGAGCGTCCCGTCGAAGTCGTAGACCAGCGCGATGGTGTTCTGGAAAAAGCGGGCCGCCATGTCGGCATTGTAGCGCCGAGCGTTGAACCTCCCTGGGTCGCGACAGTCTCTCGGACACAACAATGAACACGGGTTTCCTTCCGGACTGGCCGTTCGCGGTGAGCTACCCGTTGCTCTTCGGGGCGCTGCTGCTGGGGGGCCTCCTGGGCGGCGAGGCCGCGCGCCTCGCGCGCCTGCCGCGCATCCTGGGCTATGTCGCGGTTGGCTTCGCCATCGCCCCGCTCGCTCGCGCCGCCAACCTCGATCCGCTCCTCGACCAGGCGCGCATCTTCGTGGACCTCGCGCTCGGCCTCGTTCTCTTCGACCTCGGGCGACGCATGGACTTGCAGTGGATGAAGCGCGACTGGACGCTCGCCGCGGCCGGGCTTGCCGAATCGCTGCTCGCCTACTTCGCGGTGTTCGGGTGCCTCCTCGCGCTCGACTTCTCCGCGGTGAAGGCCGGCATCGTCGCGGCGATCTCGATGGCGACCTCGCCCGCGGTGGTGCTGCTCGTGGTGCAGGACACGCGCGCCGAGGGCCAGGTGACCGAGCGCGCGCTGAACCTGGTCGCGCTGAATAGCCTGCTCGCCTCGATCCTCACCACCATCATGCTCACCTCGGCGCACCTCGAGTCGCGCGTCGCGCCGGAGACCGCGATCCTGCACCCCGCCTATCTCTTCGCGGGCTCGCTCCTGCTGGGCTGGCTCGCCGCGAGCGCTGCGCGCGTCTGCGCCCGCGCGGTGGGCAAGACCAAGGAGCTGCACTTCACACTGATCGCCGCCATGGTGGTGGCCGCCGTGGGCGTTGCCGCGCTATTGAAGCTCTCGGTGATCCTCGCGCTCCTCGCCTTCGGCCTCTTCACGCGCAACGACGCGCGCAACTACGACCTCCTCACCGTGAACCTCGCCCCCGCGAGCCGGCTCCTCTACATCGTGCTCTTCGTGATCACGGGCGCGAGCCTGCCTCCGGAGGCGCTCCTCACCGGGGGCGCGGTCGGCCTGCTGCTCGCCGCGGCGCGCGCCGCCGGCAAATTCGTGGGCGTGCTGGCCTTCGGCTCGCTTGGGGGGCTACGCATTCGCCAGTCCGGGGGCCTCGCGTTAACCCTGCTCCCCATGTCCACGCTCGCGCTCATGCTGCAACATGCCGTGGCACAACAGTACCCGGCGTTCGCCGCGGAGATCGGCGCCGCGTTCCTCTCCATGATCCTGGTGATGGAGGTGGTGGGGCCACTCGGCGTGCAGTGGGGGCTGCGCATGGCGGGCGAGACGGCGCCCGAGCTGTCGGGGACGGGCAAGCATCCCACGCGGTCCGACCTGGCCGAAGAGGGCTAGCCCGTGCCGCTCGAATTCGCGCGCTCGGCTCCGCTTTCCCTGGGCGTGGAGCTCGAGCTCATGGTCCTGAACACCCACGACCACAACCTCGTTCGCGGCGCGCGCGACCTCCTCGCGCGCCTCGAGAAGGTCGAGCTCGAGGGCGAGGTGAAGCCCGAGATCACGGAAAGCATGATCGAGGTGAATTCGTCGGTGAACCACACGTACGAGGGTCTCCTCGCCGAGCTCGTGCACGTCCGCGATGCGATCGTGGTCGCGTCCGGGCGGCTGAACGTCGAGGTTGCGGGCGGCGGGTCGCATCCCTTCCATAAATGGAACGAGCAGCGCATCTTCCCCACCGAGCGCTTCCAGCGCGTCTCCTCGCTCTACGGGTACCTCGCCAAGCAGTTCACGGTATTCGGCCAGCATATCCACGTGGGGGTGGAAAGCGGCGACGACGCGGTCTACCTCACGCACCACCTGGCGCCCCTCATCCCGCACTTCATCGCGCTATCGGCGTCGTCGCCGTTCTCGCAGGGCGAGGACACGTCGTTCGAAACCTCGCGCCTGCACGCCGTATCGGCGTTCCCGCTGTCGGGACAGATGCCGGCCGTTTCCACCTGGGACGAGTTCGGGCGCTACTTCGACGAGATGAAGGGCTACGGCATCGTCGCGAGCATGAAGGACTTCTACTGGGATATCCGCCCGAAGCCCGAGTACGGCACGATCGAGATCCGCGTGTGCGACACGCCGCTCACGGTGGAGCTCGCCGCGCAGCTCGCCGCCTACGCGCAGACGCTTGCCGCGGAGCTCCTGCGCAACCGCCGCTCGGTGCCGGTGGACCCGGTGTACCGCGTGTACAACTACAACCGCTTCCAGGCCTCGCGCTTCGGCTTCGACGGCCAGCTGGTCGACCCCTTCCGCAACCGCCACGTGCGCCTGCGCGAGGACATCCTCGAGACGCTCGAGCGCCTCACGCCCTTCGCCGCGGAGCTGGGAACCGTGAAGCCGCTCATGTCGCTCGCCGCCCTCGCCGCCCGCGAGGAGAACGACAGCCGATGGCTGCGCGCCTGCCACGAGAAGACCGGTTCGCTCCCCGACGTGGTGCGAATGCAGGCGCAGCGCTGGCGCACCGAGCCCCCGCCGGCGTAGTCTTCCGCGATGATTCGCGCCTGGACCCTCGTTTGTCTCCTGGCCCTCGGTCTCGCGGCCCACGCCGCCGACCGGCTCGTGAACCTGGAGTCTCGCCCGGGCGTGAAGATCGGCTACTGGATGATGGAGCGCCCGAACGCGAAGGCCACGCTGCTTCTCATCTCCGGCGGCGGGGGCGGCATCGGCTTTCGCGATGGAGCACCGCATTCGCAGAATTTCCTCATCCGCTCGCGCGACTTCTTCGCCGACGCCGGCTACAACGTGGCCCTCCTCGGGAAGCCCGCCGACCGCCCCGAGCTCGACCCGCGGTATCGCTCGGGCGACGACCATGTCACGGATGTTCGCGCGGTCGTCGCAAAGCTGTCCGCCGACTACGGCAAGCCGGTGTGGATCGTCGGGACGAGCCTGGGCTCCATCTCGGCGGCGGCCGCGGCGGTCGGGATGGATCCGTCGAAGCTCGCCGGGATCGTTCTCACATCCAGCGTGACCCGCACGAGCCAGGTAACGCGCTACTCCGTGCCGATGCTGTCGCTCTCGGACATCCGCGTGCCGGTGCTCATCATGCACAACAAGCGTGACGAGTGCCCGGTATGCGAGCCGGGGCAGGCCTGGCGGATCGAGAAGGCGCTCACCCATGCCCCGGTGAAGAAGCTCCTCATCGTGGAGGGCGGCGGGGGCGCCAGCGGGCCCGTGTGCGAAGCGCTGCACTACCACGGCTACATCGGCATGGAAGGCGACGCCGCGAAGGCCATCACCGACTGGATCGCGAACCCGACGCCCTAGGAAACCTTTGAGCCTGCGTTTGTGCTCGTGGATACGCCAAAGGGCGAGGGCGCGGGAAGTCTCGACCCGGCGCTTTCTTCATACGGGAGTGACACAACCCATTTGACCGTCGAAGTCCCGGACGCGCGCGCCTCTCGAGACTTCCCGCAAGCCCTCCCCTTTGGCTTTCCGGCTCAAGAAGGTGCATCCCCAAACTTTGAATTGGGTCGGCCGTGGCCTTCTGCCGGCA
>DATBAI010000056.1:0-2166 GCA_036271595.1 Usitatibacter sp. | reverse complement strand
CGCCCGAGCTCCGCGAATTCCTCCTCGAAGTTACCCGCGCTGCCGCCACCCAAGGCCTCGCCCACAATGTCCACGTGGCGAATCGCGGTCTTCGCCAGCGTCTCAATGGTAGCGAAGGTGAGCGCGGGCTCATCGAACTTGCCAAGCAATCCTGCCTCGGCGAGCTGCTGAATGCCGCGCAAGGTTTCAATCGCTCGGCTGAGATGGTTGCCGAGGACATTCGGGTCCGGCTCCAGATCGCGCCCGCTCACGGTGCCACCTCGAGGAAGGCCAGCGCCGTCGCGAAGTCGCCCGCGCTGCCAGAAACGCCCGTGGGATGCTTCACCGGGCCCGGGTCCGCGTCGTCGATCACGCGCTCGATCTCCGCGAGCGACGCGAGGCCCACGATCAGCGCGCCGCGTATTGCTGCGACCTCCTCGCGGTCGAGGGTGATGCGGCCTTCGGTAAGATTGGAAGTAGCCATTGCCGAACCTCCTGTTTAGGTTGGGTGGTGGTCAGGCGGGCGCGGTGTTCACGCATCGCGTTCCGCCGCTTCTCAATCTACGCGCCGTCCGGCGCGCTCGCAAGCCCCTGATTCCTCGCCGATACACCGAGCGACGCGGTGTTATAATTCTGTGTCGCAAGTGGTGGCGACGGGCAGCGGGGGCCTTGCCAAGGTTGAGGTCGAGAGTTCGAGACTCTTCTGCCGCTCCATTTTTCCGGGGGAAACCGATCGCGGTTTCCCCCGTTCCACATGCGGCACGCGGCCAGTCCAGCGTGCCGCGCACCCCTCAAGGCGGGGTGGCAGAGTGGTCATGCAGCGGCCTGCAAAGCCGTGTACGCCGGTTCGATTCCGACCCCCGCCTCCAGACCTTCATCGCTTCGGTGCCCGATGGGCCGTGCAGCGCCGTGGTAACTTAGCAACGGTTAACGGCGAGCAACATCCAGAATCCACGGGGGGACCGATGATCTCCGATCGCTTGAAGGTTGCTTGCGCGCCTTGTGTCGCTGCGCTCGCATTGGGGCTCACGTCGAGCGCTGCCAGGGCCGAGGTTGCGGTCACGGTGGAAGGGCCCGACCAGCTCCTCCTCGTGGGGCCCTCCAACCTGTCCAACACCAACTTCAACCGCGCGAGGGTCGTGACGCGGGACCTTCCACCGGGCCGGCTGAAGGAGATCGTCGCCCCGATCGTCGCGGCTGCCGTCGCGGAGTGCGGCGCAACCGGCATCAAGGCAATCAGCCTTCACGCTTCGGATGCCACCGACAAGATCGGGGAAACCAACACCCGCTACGGCGGCCTCGGAATCTACGCGAACCTCGCCTCGAACGATCGCAACTCGCAGGGCAACTGGTTCGTCGCGCCCTTCTTCTTATTCGAAGGAAGCGTCATGACGGATAGCGGCGCGGCCGAGCCGATCGAGCTGGTTTCCGCGAACAGGATTTACCTGCAGAGCACCGACCGGACGACCCAGGAGGAGTTCTTCGGATCGCGCACGGCGGACGTCGAAGCGTCCCTGAAGAAGTTCGTGGCGGCGGGCTTGCCGCAAGCGCTCAGGACGGCGCTTTCATCCCACTGCGGTCAGCGGCGTCCGTAGAACCCGGGGCGGCGGGCAGCGGTAGTCGGCGCGCGCTCGTCCTTGTGCCGGAACGTGATGCGGCCTTTGCTGAGGTCGTAGGGAGTGAGCTCGATGCTCACCTTGTCGCCGGCGAGGATGCGGATGCGGTGCTTGCGCATCTTGCCAGCCATGTAGGCGGTGATCAGGTGGCCGTTCTCCAGCGTCACGCGGAAACGCGTGTCGGGCAGGACTTCGTCCACCACACCCGCCATTTCGATCATGTCTTCCTTTGGCATCGAGGCTCCCGTTCGTTAATCTCTGATTTTACGCGAATTCTCTCTTAAAATCGCCCGATGGCCCGAAAATCGTCCGCACGCCCCGTCGACATCGAGACCCTGTGGCAGCTGGAGCGCGTCGGCAACGTGGCGCTCGCGCCCGACGGCTCGGCGGCGGTCTGCGCCGTCACCCGCTATTCGATGGAGGACAACAAGGGCGCGGCGAGCCTTTGGCTGCTGCCCTGCGGTGCCGGCGAGCCGCGGCGGCTCACCACGCAAGGCGAGAAGGATGGGAACCCCGCGTGGTCGCCGGGCGGCGATCGCATCGCGTTCCTCGCGAAGCGCGAGCAGGAGGG
>DATBAI010000055.1:0-5346 GCA_036271595.1 Usitatibacter sp. | reverse complement strand
ACCGCCTGCGGCGCGGCCGACGTGGGTGCGGCGAGCCGTGCGGGCGCCACGGCCGGCATCGCGGCCACGACATCCATGACCGGCTTCGTCTCGGGCGGCGTGCGCGTGCGCGCCTCTGCCGCGATCATGAAGCGCTCCGTTCCAGGGACCGTTCCCCGGGTCACCGTTCCACGGAATGCCGCGTTCTGGAGGACGGTGGATCCCTCGAGGATCTCGATCAGCTTCGAGGCCGACGCGGTTTCTCCCACGAGCTGCACCTCGCGCCCCTTGCCGACGCTCCTCACGTCCATCTGCTGCACCCACGTGTTGTCGGGCAGCCGCTTCGAGAGGTCCTCGACGAATGCCAGCACCGGATAGGTGCCGTACTTGCGCGCGAGGAGGAAGTTGTAGTCGGCCACCATGCGGTCCAGCTCGTCGGCCACCTTGCCCGTCTGTTCCGCCTGGACTCGCGCCTTCGCCGCCTGCGGCTCGAGCGCGACGACCGCCTCGCGCTTCAGGTACAGGGGGAAGCCCAGCGCGACCAGGAAGAACACGAGGGCGCCGAAAGCGAGCCCCTGCTGCACGTGCCGCTCGCGGGCGGTGGATCGTTGCCCGCGCTGCTCGGAGGGAAGGAGATCGAAGCCCGTTGCGGACGCCGCCGCTTCGTCGCGCAGCGCAACGCCCTGCACGCTGACCCCGAGCGCAGCCAATGCCGCGACACGGCTGTCGACGACTTCGCGCCGCGCCACGGCGAGCTGGATCGCGACCTGGCCCGCGGTGGCATCGCGCGACGTGACGCGGTAGTCGAAGTACACCTCGTCGGCGCGCAGCGGCGTGAGCCGATCCATCTCGAACGCGAGCACCTGCCGGAGGTTCTCTTCCGTGGCGAGGGGCATTGTCGCGCGGCGCACCAGCACCTCGCCCGGCTCGAGGACGGCGCGCGCTCGCGCTCGGCTCTCGCCGGCACGCTCGAGCAACGCCCTCACGGCGGCCTTGCGGCGGGCCTCGTCCAGGTCCGCGATCGATGCACGCGCGCCGCTCGCCGGCAGGCGCGAGCCCACGAGGACGGCGGCGCCATCTTCGAGGGCCACCATCGGCGCGCGATCCCCACCCCGCAGCATTGCGAGCCGCTCGGGCAGCATGCCCGCGAGCTCGCCGACCCACCAGCGCCAGAAAGACTCGGCTTTCTGCCGCAGCATGGAGGCGGGACGGGCGATCGTGGATTCGGGCTTTGCGGACATCAGTTCCCCTGTTGCACGACGGGCGCGGGCGGTGCGGCGGTCGATTCGCGCCACGCCAGGTAGTCGGCGACGCGGCGCGGCGAGGGCCGCAGGAGCACCACCGCTTCGCGCGCGAAGATCGTTCCGTCGTCCAGGTGCGCCTCGGAACGGATGCTCGCCACCATCGTGTAGCTCGACGAATACTGGCCCGCCTGCGCGAACGCGGGGAGCGGTTGTCCCTGCTGCCGCGCCTGCTCGCGCAGCGCGATGTACTGGTCCACGTCATCGCTGCCCACGCCGGGAATGGCGAGCAGCACGTCGCGGCTCGCGAGCTGCGGGTTCACGCCGGCCTGGCGCGAATAGACGGTGATCATCGGCGCGATGCGGCGGTAGATCTCGGGGCGCATGCCCAGGACGAGCTGGAGCTCCTCGATCGCCTGGAATGGTGCGTTCGCTGGCTTGTAGGGAAGCCCGGCGGCCACGTAGTCGGGCTCTTCCGCCCCGTTGGGCCGCTTGAACGCGTCGGCGTCGCGCCAGTCGAGGATGGCATCGACCATCCTCGAAGCGTCGTCGTCGCTCATGCCGATGGACACGAACAGGCCGCGTATCAGCGCGTCGGATGCGGTGTTGATGTCGATCTTCGCGGACTCGTCCCGGATCTCGACCGCGACCGGGACGCCATCGAAGCTCCACGGGTATATCGAGCCGTCGCGCTTCCAGGCATCGGGGCTGTTGTCGGTGCGATAGAGCTCCCACACGGCGCGCTGGACGCCGGCATCCGCGATCGCCTCCGCGCGGGCCGACGAAAGCGAGTTGTGGATCACGAGCGCCTCGCCGTGCCGCTCGACGATGAAGCTGGACGCGATGACCGCGAGCAGGACCGCGATCCACATCACGAGGACCAGGGCCACGCCACGTTGCCTGCGCGCCGTCTTCACGGCCCGTCCCGGCGTGGGCGGCATATCCGCTGGTATGTGTTCTCGAGGCATCCGGCGTCCTCGGCGAGCGCGGTGTGCACCGTCATCTCGGGAAGCGGGGCGCCATCGCCCGAGCGCATCGAAACGCGGATCATCTCGGGAATGCGGCCCGGGAACGTCCACGTGTCGTACCACTTCGGATCGGTGAAATCGTTCTCGGAGCCGAAGTACGCGAACGAGACGCCGGAAATATCTTCGAGGAGGATCGTCGGCTGGGCCTGGTCGAGAGGGCCGAAGTCCGTCGCGGCATCGTCGGGCATGGCGCGGCGCATCACGAGGTTCTGCGAACGGTTGGTGTTTTGCTCCACCTGGAGGCCCACCAGCGAGAGGCCCCCGAGCGTCACGCCCGGCGGCCGTGCCGACACGAAGCGCAGGCTCTGCGGGGCGCCGTCGAAGGCGTACTTGAGGGTCATCGGGTCCTTCCAGCGCATCGGGAAGAGCTCGGTCAGCTCGCGGCGCAGGTAGTTCTCGCCGATGCGCCGGTCCGCGATGCGCCGGCCCGTGGCGTCGCCCAGGTCCCAGCTGCGCAGCGCGAACGACAGGCCCGAATAAAGCAGCGCCATCATCACGGCGAGGATCGCCATCGCGACCACGACCTCGATCAACGTGAATCCGCGTTGGGCTCTCACGGCGACTTCCAGACCTGGAGGGTGGAGAGCGGAAGCGATTGCGCGCGGCCATCGCCTGCCTGCCAGCTCACCACGACATCGATCCGGTAGAGCGAATAGGCGCTCGGCGCCGGCGCTCCCGATGCGACGCCTTCGTCGGTGCGCGAAATGCTCGTCACCCACTGGAAGCGGCCGTCGGCGCTCTGCCCCGCACTCTTGCCATCGGCCAGTGGCTGCTCGCCGCCCGCCGCGTTCAGTTGCGACTGCGCGATGAGGAGGGCCTGCGAGCGCTCCTCGAGGAGCTGCGTGCGTGCGAGGCCTTCCGAGAAGATCTGGAACGCAGTGCCCAGCACGAGCGCCAGCAGCACGAAGGCCACCACGATCTCGATCAAGGTGAACCCGCCTTGGGGTCCCCGCATGCGGGGGCAGGATCGAACGGCCCTATTCATCGTTGATCGCGACACGGCCGGTGAGCCAGTCGACGTCCACCAGGAACTTGCGCTCGCCCGAGCCCACCGTGACGCGCCCACCGGTCGAGCTGCCGTCGGGATAGAAGCGGATCGAGCCGCGGTGCTCGCTCTCGACCTCGGTCTGCGCGGTGAAGAGCTTGAGATCGATATTCGAGGGAAGCCGGCGAACCTGCGGCTCGCCAGTGGTCACGAATTCGCGCGAATCCATGTCGAGGGTGAGCAGCGCATCGCGGCGCGTGGCCATGGCCGTGGACTGCGCCGTGCGCAACCCCGAGGCGATCTGGCGCGCGGCCGCCTTCAGGTCGCCGGCGGAGACCTTGCCGAAGGGCGCGGACAACAGGAGCGCGTACATCGTCACGCCAATCGCGAGGACGATGACCAGCTCGAGCAGGGTGAATCCGCGGGATGCCTTCAATCGCGACATGCGTCAGTAGACTACGTCCCGGTTCTCGCCTTCGCCGCCATCCTTGCCGTCGGCGCCGAGGGAAACGAGGTCATAGGGTTTGTTCGTGCCCGGGATCGTGAAGCGATAGTCGTTGCCCCACGCGTCCTTGAGGTCCGTGTCCTTCGCATAGGGACCGTTCCACTTGTCGATGCCGGGCGGCTGCTTCACGAGCGACTGGAGGCTGTCGGGATACCTCCCGACCTCGAGGCGGTAGATCTCGATCTTGCCGGCGAGGTCCTGCATGCGGATCTTGGCTTCCGAGGACTTGGCCCGCCCCATCTGCTCGAAGATCTTGGGGCCCACGTACGCCATGAGGCCGGCGATGAGGATGAAGACGATCACGATCTCCAGGATCGTGAAGCCGCGCTGGCGGCGATTGGCGGGTGTTCTTTTCATGGTGTTACCTCGATGGGGCGCGCTAGATGGGGATGTCGTAGATCGAAAGCATGGCCGACAAGATTGAAGCGATGATGAGGAAAATGAAGAATCCCATCGCCACGATCACAACCGGCTGGAGCAGCGCCAGGGCCTTGCGAAGCGCCACCTCGACCTCGCGATCGTAGGTTTCCGCGACCTGCATGAGCATTTCGTCCAGGCGGCCGGTTTCCTCGCCGACCTGGATCATGTGCACGGCGAGCATCGGGAAGCGGCCCGTCTCCATGAGCGGCTTGCCCAGGCCCCGGCCTTCCTTCAGCTCGCGCGCGACGGCGCCCACCGATTCCGCGAGGTAGGCATTGCCCATCGTCTCGCGCACGATGGCGAGCGCGTTCACCAGCGTGACGCCGTTCGAAAGGAGCGTGCCCAGCGTACGCGAGAAGCGCGCCATCTCGATCCGCGCGAAGACGGGCCCGACGACGCGGCCGGTCACGAGCCAACGGTCGAGGCCGTAGCGAACCTCGGGGTCTCGCATGCGGCGCATCGCGAGGTAAAGGAGCGCCGCGGCGGCGATCAACATGGCGAAGCCATAGTTCTTCAGCGCGTCGCCGGCGAAGAGCACCGCCTGGGTCAGCGGCGGCACCGCCTTGCCGGCTCCGGCGAAGATCGGCTTGAAGCGCGGCACGACGCCCACGAGCAGGACCACCACCGCGAGGAACGAGAACGCGGCGAGGAACACGGGGTATGTGAGCGATGCCGTCACGTTGTCGCGCAGCGCCTTGGCCCGCTCCATGTATTCGGCGAGGCGCAGCAGCACCGTGGGCAGGCTTCCCCCGGCCTCGCCCGCGCGGATCATGTTCACGTAGAAGCGCGAGAAGAGGCCGCGCTGCGCATCGAGGGCCTTCGACAGCGGAGCGCCGCCGCGCACGTCGTTGCGGACCTTGCCGAGGATTTCGGCTACCCGCGGGCTGGCCGCGAGGTTGATGAGGATCTCGAAGCTGCGATCGAGCGGCAGGCCGGCTTTCAGCAGCGTCGCCAGCTCGCGCGTGACGATCGCGATGTCGTTCTGGCTTACGCGGTTGCGCGTGAGGAAAGGAATCTGCAGCGCCGGGGCCCCTGCGGCCGACGCCGCCATCGCGGCGCCCGACTCCTCGGCGCGGATCGGGATGAGCCCCATCTCCTGAAGGCGCGAGACGGCGCCCTGCGTGCTCGCCGCTTCCAGGACGCCCTCCTGTACTTCTCCGGTCGGCGTCACCGCCTTGTATTGGAAGA
>DATBAI010000054.1:0-69963 GCA_036271595.1 Usitatibacter sp. | reverse complement strand
CGCACCAGGCTGTAGATCCCCGCGGCCTCGGCCATCTTGCGGCGGTCCAGCGTCGTGTATGCGATGGTCGAGAGCGGCACGAAGATGAGGCCCAGGCCCAGGCCCTGGAGGAAAGCGGGCCATATGATCCAGAAGGTGCTGATGTCGAGCGAGTAGTGGGTCATCGCCCACGAGCCGGCCGCGCTCACCAGCATCCCCGTCCCCACGAGGATCCGCGCATCGACCTTGCCGACGAGGCGTCCCACTACGATCATGGCAATGGCCGTGGCGATCCCGCGAGGCGCCATCACGAAGCCCGTCGTCACGATCGGATACTGCAGCAACCCCTCGAGCAGGATCGGCTGGAGCACCAGGCCGCCGAAGAGCCCCAGCCCCATCGCGAGCATCACCACGCACGCCATGGCGAAGTTGCGATCCCTGAAGATCGAAAGGTCGAAGAGCGGGTGCTTGGCGCGAAGGCTCCACCAGATGAACCCCACGATCCCCACGACGGACGCGACGGCCGATACGCGGATGTCCGTCGCGGCGAACCAGTCCTGCGTCGTGCCGCGGTCGAGCATGTATTGCAGGCCCGCGATGCCGCTGCCGATGAGGGCGAGCCCGACCCAGTCCATGCGCCTTTCCCGCTTCTTCGATTCGCTCACGTACTGCGTGGCGAGGAAGAACGAGAGGGCGCCCACCGGGACGTTGATGTAGAACGTCCAGCGCCAGCTCGAGACATCCGTGAGCCATCCGCCGAGTGTGGGCCCCAGCACCGGCCCGACCATCACGCCCAGCCCCCAGATCGCCATGGCCTTGCCGCGATCTTCCGGCGGATAAGCGTCCGTCATGATCGCCTGTGAGAGAGGCACCAGGCCCGCGCCGAACACGCCCTGCAACAGGCGGAACATGACGATCTCGAAGAGATTCTGCGAGATGCCGCAGAGGGCCGAAGCGCAGACGAAGCCGGTGATGGAAATCAGCAGGAAGCGCTTGCGCCCGAGGGTATCCGCGAAGTAGCCCGTGAGCGGCATCACGATCGCCGAGGACACTAGATAACTCGTGAGCACCCAGCTGATCTGCTCCGTCGTGGCGCCGAGCTCGCCCGCCATGTGCGGGAGCGCCACGTTCACGATGGTGGTGTCGAGGACCTGGATCAGCGTCGCGGACATCACCGCGAGCGTGATCATGAGGCGCTCGCTGCCCGTGGGCAGCTCGTGCGCGGGCTGCGGCGCGGCCGTGGTCGCCATCGGCGCTACTCTTCGTCGGGCGACATCGCGACGAGGATCGCGCAGCTCACGCGCCCCAGGAGCGACTCCTCGTCGCTCTCGGTCCACCAGCGAGCGAGCTTTCCGCGATGCTTGTGGCCGAGCACGATGAGGTCCGCCTTGACGCGCTCGGCGGCCCGCGAGATGCACTCGACCGCGTTGCCGTATTCGAGCGAACCCTGCGCGGCAACCCCGCGTTCGCGAAGCCACTCCACGCCCTCGTCCAGGAGCGACTGCGCGCGGCTGTCCTCGTGCTCCATCATCATCGGGTTCACCGCCTCGGGGATGGCGTTGGACGCGGCGTGTTGGCAGATGGCGAGGAGATGCGCCTGCGATTTCATGCACATCACCACGTCGGCGCCCTGCTTCAAGGCGCGGCGCCCCTCGCGGCTGCCATCGTAGCAAAGCAGCACGTTGCGGTACACGTCTACTCCTTGCGCACCTTCACGGTGGCGGTGGTGCCGATGCGAAGCGGGAAGTTCGGATCCGGATTCTGGACGCGTACCCGCACCGGTACGCGTTGCGTCACCTTGACCCAGTTGCCCGTGGCGTTCTGCGGTGGAAGGAGCGAGAACGCCGCGCCGCTGCCCCCGGAAAGGCTTTGCACCACGCCTTCGAAGACGTGGTCGGGATACATGTCGGTCGTGACCTCGGCCTTCTGGCCCACGCGCAGCGCCTTCAGCTGCGTCTCCTTGAAGTTCGCGTCCACCCAGTACTCGCTGTCGTCGATGACCACGAAGAGGGGCGTCCCGGGCTGGACCGTATTGCCGGGTTGCAGCGTGAAGTTCGCGATGACGCCGTTGGTGGGCGAGGCCACGTGGGTACGCGCGAGATCGAGGTCGGCCTGCTTCAGGGCGGCCTCGGCCGCGAGCACATTGGCGTTCTGGTCGCCGGTCTTCCCGAGCATGCTCTTCGCCTGCTCGACGGTGGCTTCGGCTGCCTTCACCGCGGCGTCGGCCGACTGCATCTGCGAGCGGAAGGTTTCGATGGCCTGGGGCGACAGGAAGCCGCTCTTCATGAGCTGCTCGTTACGGTTGTATGTGCCGCGCGCATTCGCCGCCTCGGCGCGGCGTTGCGCGAGCTGTGCTTCGGCAGTGCTCACCGCGGCGCCCTGGCTCGAGACGCCCTGGCGCGCGAGCTCGAGCTGCGCGCGGGCGCGCGCCACGGCGAGCTCGTAGTTGCCCGGATCGATGTCGAAGAGCGCGTCGCCCGCCTTCACGTGTTGTTGGTCCTTCACGTAGACGCGGATCACGGGCCCCGTGATCTGCGCGGCGATCTCGGCCTGGTTGGCGTCGAGATATGCGTCGTCGGTGGACTCGAAGAGGGAGGCCTGGTGCCAGAAGTGGAACCCGGCCACCGCCGCGATCACGACGATGACAGCGATCACGATCCACGCCAGGTGCTTGCGCCGCGGCCGGCGCGAACCGCGCTTCGGCTCGGGGCGCGCCTCCGGGATGGAGGGGTCGTCAGGGGTGGTGGCGGCCATTGGAAAAAGACACCGTGACGCTTCCTTCGTTCTCGCGTCGGCGCCGTCCTACGTTGCCGCTAGTGCGCCACGAGCGGTTCTGCGCCGAAGAGGTCGTGTCCGAGATACGTGTAGAAGAGGCCGATCGTGGCGCGATGTTGCGAAAAATCGCCGGTGTCGGGGTAGTACTCGTCGCGCCGGTTGCCGAGGTACTTGATGGAGATGCCATGGCGGCCCTTCACGCGGAAGGTGAGCGTGGCATCGACGCGGATGATGTTGTCGTGCCCGCCACGCGTGGCGGCGGCGACCCGGCTCACGTAGTACTCGCGCGCCGCGAGGTCGAGCGCCGCCGCATTGCCATAGGTGAAGCGCAGCGCCGCGAGCGAATAGGGAGCGACACCGTAATGGTAGGGGCGGTCATCGATGCTGCGCGTCGACCCCGCGGCGGTGTATCCCACGCCTGCGAGTACCGTCCCCAGCATCGCGACCTTGTCGGTCGCCCAGTATTGCCCCGTGGTCCCCAGCGAGAGCCCGGTGGCCGAGACCTGGTAGGTCTGCGGCGCGATGTAGTCGTACGTTCCGTACAGGCCCCACACGCCGCGGTAACGCTCGCCCACGGTGTATTCCGCCCCCTTGAAAAGGCCTCGCGTGAGCACGTTCTCGAAGCCGTTCGCGCTCGAGACCGTGGCCTGGAGGCTGAAGTAATCGAAGGGCCGCTCGTAGTGGTATTTCGCATCGCCAGGCAGGCCGTAGTCGATGAGGAAGTCGCCGAGCGCTTCCGTCCTCTGAAGCTGCGTGGTCGAAGTCCCCGACGAGTTGCCCGCCTGCGCGCTGAAACCCAGCTGCAGCCGCGTGAAATAGAGCGGGTCGTGGCTGTGGAAGACATCCCTGAAGCGGTCACCGAAAGCCGCGCGGTTGAAGCCGGTCGGTGGCGAGAGCGCCGCGGCACCCATCTCGCGCCAGAACGGCGGCAGGTTGTGATGCTCGAGCACGAGGTTCGACATCCGGAAGAGTGCTTCGCCCAGGAAGCTTCCGCCGATGCCCGTCGCGACCTGGTCGTTTCGCGAGGGCGGCGTCGCTTCCCCCGCGATTTCCCAGAAGGCGCTTCCCATGAACGTGTACCCCAGGCTCTGCCAGTAGTCGAGCCCGGAGGCGCGCGCGAAGCCGTGGTACATCGACCCCTGGTACGGATGCCCGAGCTGGTTCACGAGGAAGGGGTCGCGGTCCACGACCCAGGTCGAGCGCAGGTTGCGGCGGATCGTGTGGATATTGCTATCGAAGTCGCAGCATGGAAGAAAATGCCGGTCGAACTGGTTCACCAGGAAGTCGAAGCCCACGATCTCCGCGGCCGGGATCGCATAGCTCTTGCCGGAATCGGCGGGCTCGTCGTCGGCGAGGCACGCCCCGGTGGTGAAAAGAAGGCATGCGGCGGTAAGAAGCGTTCGCATCGCCCTCCCAGACCCGCGAATTGGGCGAAAGGTTCACGCTGGCGTATTCTTCGCGCTGGAACCCTGGGGAGGGATCGCCGAGTGAAGGACCCCGTCGTCCACGAGGCCCTGCGGCAGATTCGGGAAATCGTCACGCAGGAAACCGGGAGCCCGCTGGCGCCCGGCGCCAGCACGCGCATCGAGCGCGTCCTCACGAGCGCGATGGGGCAGTTGGCGGGCGTGCGTGGCGACGACCGGACGCTCACGCGCGAGGTCACGATCATGTTCGCGGACCTGCGCGGATTCACCGCGATCACGTCGAGCTACCCGGCGGTGATCGTGCTCGAGCTCCTGAACCGCTGCTTCGTGAAGATGAGCGAGATCATCTTCCGCCACCACGGGGCCATCGACAAGTTCATGGGCGATTCCATCCTCGTGGTCTTCGAGCCGGATGCCGCGGGCTTGCAGGAGAGCGTGCGCCGCGCCGTCGCCTGCGCGGTGGAGATGCAGATCGCGATGGAGACGTTGAACCAGCAGCACCGAGAGGAAGGCTGGCCCGAGCTCTACTTCGGAATCGGGATGAACACAGGCCGCGTGATGTCGGCGCTCCTCGGCTCCGACCTCTACTCCGAGCACACGGTGATCGGAGACGAGGTGAACCTCACCGCGCGCATCGAATCGTTCAGCTTGCGCGGGCAGATCCTGGTGAGCGCCAGCACCTTCGCGCAGGTGGCCGACTGGGTGAAGCCGGGCGATCCCATGGACGTCTTCGTGAAGGGAAAGAGCACGACGATCGTGCTGCGCGAGGTGATGGGAATCCCGTCGCTCGACCGCGAGGTGCCACGCCAGGAGGTGCGCCGCAGTCCGCGCGTGCCGGTGATGCTGCCGCTGCGCTATCACGAGGTGACCAAGGACGTGGTCCTGCCCGAGGAGCTCATCGGCCGCGTGCTCGACATCGGCTATCACGGCGTCCTGGCCGAGCTGGCGCAGCCGCTGCTCCAGTTCGAGGAGCTCGCCCTCGCGTTCGACCTCCCGCTCGTCGGCAAGCGCGTGTCGGACCTCTACGGCAAGGTCGTGAAGGTCGTCCCCCACGCCGCCGCCCCCCGCGTCGGCATCGAGTTCTCCTCCATGAGCGCCGACAACAAGGCCTCGATCCAGATGTTCGTCCAGCTCCTCATCCAGGGCGCCGAAGCCGACTAAGGGGTCAGAGCCCTTTTCTACCTTAAAAGGGGACAGATCACTTCAGTGCTTCGCGACCGCCGACCGTTGCGGCGACTCCAGCGTGTAGCTCACATAGCCTGCGATCGCGAAGGCGAGGACGATGACGGCCCCTATGCGTGCGGCCGTGGCGATCGGATCGAAGCCCATCCAGGCCTGCTCCTCGTCCGTCGGGTGCGAATCATGCGTGGTACGGATCTCGTCGAGCATGGCTCCTCCATTGATCTGTCCCCTTTTAAGTCAGAAAAGGGCTCTGACCCCTTAAGGCCGCCTAAAATGTGCGTAAAGGCGCTTTTTGTCGCCGGAAGGGGTTGCGGTGGCGCAGTCGTACCGGTTTGGCCCGGTGGAGGTCCGTCCCGCCGAGCGGCAGGTGCTGGTCGATGGCCGCCCCGCCCACCTCGGCGCGCGCGCCTTCGACGTGCTGCTCGCCTTGATAGACCACCGTGACCGGGTCGTAGCCAAGGACGAGCTTTTCGATCTCGCGTGGCCCGGGCTGGTGGTCGAGGAAAACAACCTGCACGTCCAGGTCTCGACGCTACGAAAGGTCCTGGGCGCCCAGTCGGTGGCGACCGTCCCGGGGCGGGGCTTCCGCTTCGTGCCGGCGGTGGAGGTGATCGACGCCCCTTCGTGCCCGCTCCCGCCCCGCAACCACAACCTTCCCGCGCAACTGAATAGCTTCATCGGGCGTGCCGCGGAGATTTCGCGCCTGCGCGAATTTCTCTCCGCCTCGCGGCTCGTGACCCTCACCGGCACCGGCGGCACCGGCAAGACGCGCCTCTCGGTCCAGGCCGCCTACGAGCTCGTCGCCGGGTATCCCGACGGCATCTGGCTGGTGGAGCTGGCGCCGCTCTCGGACGCGCTTCGCGTTGCGCAGGCGGTCGCCTCCGTCATGGGGGTGAAGGAAGAGGCGGGCCGCCCCGTGACCGAGGCGCTGGTGCGATACGTGCGCGAGCGCCGGATGCTGCTCGTCCTCGACAACTGCGAGCACGTGCTGGAAGCGTGCGCACAGCTCGCCAAGGAGCTGCTCCAGGCGGGTCCCGGCCTCAGCATCCTCGCCTCGAGCCGCGAGCCGCTGCACGTGGCGGGCGAATCGGTATATCCCCTTCCCGCGCTCACGGTTCCCGCCGAGCACGAGACCACGGCCGCGCTCACGACCTTCGACTCGGTGCGGCTCTTCCTCGACCGCGCCACCGCGGTGCAGCCGGCGTTCAAGGTGGAAGGTAACGCGCAGGCGGTGATCGCCATCTGCCGGCGCCTGGACGGGATCCCGCTCGCGATCGAGCTTGCCGCCGCGCGTGTCGGATCGCTACCCGTCGAACGGATCGCCTCGCGCCTGTCCGACGCCCTCGCGGTGCTGAAAGGCGGCGACCGCACCACCCAGTCGCGACAGCAGACGCTGCGTGCGTCGATCGACTGGAGCTATGACCTGCTCGATATCCCGGAGCGCGAGCTCTTCCGGCGGCTCGCGGTGTTCGCCGGCGGCTGGACGCTGGAAGCTTCTGAAGCCGTGTGCGCGGGCGGCGACGTCGCCAGCCAGGAAGTGCTCGACCTCCTTACCCGGCTCACCGACAAGTCGCTCGTGGACCTGGACGCGAACGGCGATCGATACCATCTTCTCGATACGGTGCGGCAGTACGGCCAGGAGCTCCTCGCGGCGAGCGGCGAGCAGGACGCGGTACGCAACGCGCACCTCGCGTTCTATGGCGCATTCGCCACGCGCGCAAGGCAGGCCATCACCGGCCCCGAGCAGGGCGAATGGCTCACGCGCCTGGACGCCGAGCGCGAGAACGTGCTCTGCGCCCACGCATGGTGCGATCACGCGCCCGAAGGAGCGAAGCTGGGGCTGCAACTCGCGCGCGACACCAAGGCGTACTGGATCGTGCGCGGATTGCTCGGCCTCGGGCATTCGCTCGTCGCCGACGCGATCGCACGGCCCGGCGCAGGGGGCCGCGACGAGGCGCGCTGCCGTGCCCTCTTCGACGCGGGGCAACTCGCGTTCTTCATGGGCCGCTACGGCGAAGCGCAACGCTACCTCGAGGAGAGCCTCGTCGTCGCGCGCGAGCTCGGGAACCGCCAGCGCATCGCCGCCGCGCTGCAGCCGCTCGGCATGGCGTGCCTGGGCCAGGGGAACCTCGCCACCGCGCGCGCACACCTGGAAGAAGCGCTCGAGGCCGCGCGCGCGCTCGAGAGCCGGCGCGACCTCGCCGCCGCGATGAACGCGCTGGGCGCCTACCACCGCGTGCGTGGAGACCTCGACGATGCCCGCGAGCTCTACGAGCAGGCGGTCGCGCTATTCGCCGCGCTGGGCGACCACGAGAGCCGCGCGATCGGCATGCTCAACCTCGCGATGGTCGCGATCCAGCGCGACTCGCGCCCGCCGGCGCGCGCCATCCTCTCCGAGGTGATCGCGCTTTCCGAATCCGTGGGCCTGCAACGCCTGGGGCTGTGCGCGATCGAGGCTTGCGCGGGTTTCGCCGCGGCGGGCGGCGATTTCGAGCGTGCCGCCCGCTTCTATGGCGTGGCGGAGGCCCAGAACGGAAACACGGGGCTGCACCGCGACCCGGCCGACGAAGCGTTCCTCGCGCCCCTCATGGAAAAGTCGCGCAATGCCCTGGGCACGCGCTTTCGGTCAGTCGAGGAGTCGGGGCGCGCGCTCTCCTATGGCCCCGCCATCGCGGAGGCGCGCGCCTGGCTCGCGGCCGAGGCGGCCTAGATGTCGTTGATCACGGTCGGATCCTTGGAGGCGCACTCGGCGCCGCCCTTCTTCACGATCGTGACCGTGTAGGGGAATGCCCGGGACTGCTGCGCGCCCTGCGGGTTCAGGTCGTGCCAGCTGTACTTGTTCTTGTTGGCCTTGCCCTCCTTGAACTCCTTCTGCCAATCGCTTTCCTTGAACTTCACGCCGTCCTTGGTCGCGAACTCGTAGCCGTCCGTGGCGATGGTCCAGATGATGTCGATGTCGGTGTTGCCCCGTTCCACGCCGACCGCCGAATAGTCCAGGATGATGCCGTTGGGCGAGCAGTCCTTGATCGTGATTGCCACCTCGCACTTGCCGTTCTTCTTGCACACGTAGTCGCTCTTCGGCCCGGCCATCGCCGGCGTCGGCAGTTGCGCCACGGCGGGGCCTTGCGCCACGGGCGCGGGCGGCTTGGGCGCGGCTTCCTGCTCCTTCTTCCCGCACCCGGCGAGCGCAACGCCCAGGGCGAGGGTGACGATCAATGCGCGGTGTTCCATGGCGAGTTCCTTCGTTCTTGGTGGTTGTCGGTGGTTGCAGGGCGCATTTTAATCCGATGCCGTCGCGCTCGATCCTGGATCGTTCCCGAAACGCGCGAGGCCGAAGGCGGAGAGGTCGAGGCGGCTCGATCCCTGGAGCGCCAGCTCGGCGAGCGCTTCGCCTACCGCCGCGGAGTGCTTGAAGCCGTGGCCCGAGCAGGGCGAGGCGAGGATCGCCGCGGGGAGCTCCGGGTGGCGGCCGATGGCGAAATGGAAGTCGGGCGTGGCGGTGTAGAGGCAGGCCACGGCTTTCACGCACCTGGCCGAGATTTCCGGGAAGCACGGCGCTACCAGTTCCTCGTGCATGCGCCGCACCTCGGCTTCGGACACATCACGCGCCACGGCACCGGGCAGGGTCGATTGCGCGTACTGCTCGGTCGCAACCTTCACGCCGCCATGCGGGCCATCGATCGCGGGGAAGCCGTAGATCACGTGGCTCGCGTCCTGGAGCTCCCAGATCCACACGGGAAATTCCGGGGAGGTGAAGCGCGCCACGGGCGGTGCGACGTCGAACCAGAAGAGCACCTGGCGCGTGACCGTGAAGTGCGGCGCGAGGTTGGGAGGCAGGAACTCGTGCACCCAGGGCCCCGCCGCGACGATCGCCTGCGCCGCCTCGTGGCGGCCGCGTTCCGTCACCACCGCCACGCGCTCGCCGATCGCTTCGATCGCGATCACCCGCTCGTCGCGATGCAGCACCGCGCCATGGTCTTCCGCGAGCCTCAGCTGCGCCGCGACGCACGCCTCGGGCCGCAGGTAGCCTGCGCCCGGCTCGTAGTAGCCGTGCTCATTGTCGCGGACGGCGAATTGCGGAAAGCGCCTTCGGATCGCCGCGGCGTCCAACCGCTCGTGCGCGATCCCGAAGCGGCGTGCGGCCTCCACGGTGTTCTCGAAGAAGTTGGCCACGTGGGTCGTTGCCCGCCGCCGCTCGCTCGAGACGACGAGCATGCCGGTCACCACATGGAGGTCCTCGCCGGTCTGCGACTCGACCTCGCGCCAGATCTCATTGGCGCGCAGGACGAGCGGAGTGTAGTGCGCGCCCTCTCCGATCGCGAGCCGCGTGATGCGCGTGTCGCCGTGCGAGGACCCCATCGCATGCGGCGGCGAATGCCGGTCGATGCCGAGCACCTTCGCCCCGCGCTTGGCGAGCTGGTACGCCGCGGCCGAGCCCACCGCTCCCAGCCCGATGACAATGACGTCCACGTTCCGCCAAGCGGGAAAAGGGGTCTGACCCTTTAGTCCGCTTTAGCGCCGGAGGCTTTGGCGACGGCGGTCCATTTGACGATTTCGGACTTGATCCAGGCGGCGAACTGGGCGCGCGAGTCGCCGGCGGGCGTGAAGGCAAGCGTCTCGAGCCTCGCCTTCACTTCGGGCGAGGCGAGCATCTTCTGGACCTCGGCGTTCAGCTTGTCGAGGATCGCCACGGGTGTTTTCGCGGGTGCGCACAGGCCGATCCATCCCACGCTCTCGAAGCCGGGATAGCCCTGCTCGGTGATCGTGGGCACGTCCGGCATGAACGGGGAGCGCTTCGGGATCGCGACCCCGAGCGCGCGAAGCTTTCCACCTTTCACCTGCGCGAGCACGCCAGGCACCGTGTCCGACATCACCGGAAAGGTGCCGCCGATGATCGCGCTCTGCGCTTCCGAGCCGCCCTTGAACGGGATGTGGTTCAGCTTGATCCCCGCCGCCGACTGGAAGGCCTCCATGGTGAGGTGGCTGGTCGAGCCGATGCCGAGCGAGCCGTAGGCGATCTCGCCCGGTTTCGCCTTGGCCGCGGCGACGAATTCCTTGAGCGTCCGGTACGGATACTGCGAGCCCACGACGATCACCTGCGGCGTGAGGCCGATGTTGGAGATCGGCTCGAAGTCCTTCACCGGATCGTAGGGAAGGTGCGAGTAGATCCCGGGGTTGATGCCGAATGGGCCGCTCGGGCACGCGGTGAGCGTGTATCCGTCGGGCGGCGCATCCTTCGCGGCCTGGGTGCCGATGATGCCGCCGGCGCCGGCGCGATTCTCCACGACGAACGTCTGCCCCATCGACTTGGTGAAAGTGTCGGCGGTGAGGCGCGCGAGGATGTCGGTGGCGGAGCCCGGCGTGAACGCGACGATGATCTTCACGGTCCGGGTGGGGTACTGCGCGAGGGACGCGCCGCAAAAGGCAAGCACGGCGGCCCCGAGGGCGAGGCGGCGAATCGGGGGCATGGGGTTTCCTCCTGCCCCCGATTCTAGGTCAGATGTAGTTCATCAGCATGAGCACGATCACGATGACCAGCACGAGCCCCAGCCCACCGCTGGGCCCGTAGCCCCAGCTTCGGCTGTGGGGCCACGAAGGAACCGCACCCACGAGCAGGAGGATCACGATGATGAGCAGGATCAGTCCGAGGGACATGGCCTTCTCCGTTTTGAGGATAAGCACTAGACCCCGGAGAGCCCGGACAATTCGGCGAGGGACAGCCATTGCGTTGTAGGACGCGGCCCCGACCGCGTGTCGCTCGGGACGCCGGCTCTCAGAACCCGTAGAGCGTCGCGGGGTTCTCCACGAGGATCGAGTGGCGCGCCTCTTCGGTGGGCACCCATTCCTGGAGAAGGTCGAAGAGCGAGGCGTCGTCGGGCTTCGTGGTGGGCTCGGTGGGATGCGGCCAGTCGCTTCCCCACACGCAGCGCTGGGGGGCGTGGTCGACCAACGCGCGCGCCACCGGCTTCACATCCGTGTAGCGCGGCCCGCCGCTCTGCGTTTCGAGGTACGGCCCGGAGAGCTTGACCCATGCATGCCCGCGGTCGATGAGCCGCTTCACGATCGCGAGCGCGGGATGGCGAGCCCCGGCGGGCTGCGGCATGCGTGCCATGTGGTCGAAGACGATCGTGCCGGGAAGGCGCCCGAGGAGATCCTCCATCTCGACGATCTGCTCGGCCCGCAAGTGCAGCTGCACGTGCCAGCCCAGCCGGCCCACGCGATGGGCGAGCGGCTCGATCATGTCGACGCTGGTCACGGCCGTGCGTGGCTCGTGAAGCGTGAAACGCAAGCCGCGGATGCCGGCACGCCCCATCGCGAGGAGATCCGTGTCCGTGACCGTCGGATGGACCACGGCGATACCGCGGGCCCGTTGCGGCCCCAGCTGCTCCACCGCATCCACCGTGACGGCATTGTCCGTCCCATAGGCGGCCGGCTGCACGACGACCACGCGCTCGGTGCCCAGGCGCGCCTGGAGCTTGCGGTAGTCGGCGACCGAAGCGTCGGCCACCGCGCGCAGCTTCGGCCACATCATCTTGAAGCGCGGATCGTAGACGTGGATGTGCGAGTCGCAGGATTTCGGCGGCGCCTTGAAGCGCGGGAGCGACGTGCCGGAAGAATTCGGTACCGGTTGCGTCATTCGGGCGCGGCCTCGCGGCCCGCTGCCGCCTGCTCGTACACCGCGCCACGTGCGAGGAGCCTGTCGTAGCGCGCATCGTCCACGCCCACCTCGGAGAGCAGCTCGCGGTTGTGCTGGCCCAGGTCCGGCGCCGGCGCGCGGATCGTGCCCGGGGTCGACTCGAGTCGCGGCACGACGTGATGCATCGGGAATTGCGACATGTCCGGGTCCGGGTAGTCGGCGATCACCTCACGCTCGATGAAGTGCGGATCCTCGAGGATCTGCGTGATGTCGTAGATCGGGCCGATCGTGACCTCGGCCTTCTCGAAGAAGACTACGTTCTCGGCCTGCGTGCGCAGCGCCACGAACTCGCCGATGATCGCGTCCAGCTCGGCGGCGTTCTTCACGCGGTCGGCGTTCGTGCGAAAGCGCGGGTCGCCGATCAGCTCCGGGCGGCCGATGGAGGTCATCACGCGCTCCGACATCTTCTGCGTCGAGGCGGAGAGGGCGACGAACTTTGCGTCGGAAGTCTTGTAGGCGTTGCGCGGGCCCGAGTTGGTGGAGCGGCTGCCGCTACGCGGCTTCACCTTTCCCGTGAGCCGGTAGTTCGCCGCCTGCGGGCCGAGGATGTGGAACATGGGATCGAGCAACGGCAGGTCGATCACCTGCCCGTGGCCGCCGTTCACCTCCACTTCGCGCAGCGCCACCATGACGCCGATCGCGCCATAGAGGCCCGCGTACGAATCGGCCATGTAGATCGGGGGGAGGACCGGCTCGCGATCGGCGAAGCCGTTGAAGGACGCGAATCCCGAGATGCCTTCGACCAGCGTGCCGAATCCGGGGCGACGCCGATACGGACCGCTTTGGCCCCAGCCGGAGATGCGCACCACGATGAGCCGCGGGTTGCGCTCGAGGAGCTTCGCGGGAGCAAGCCCCATGCTCTCGAGCGTGTCGGGACGGAAGCTCTCCACGAAGACGTCGAAGCGCCCCACCAGCTTCATCAGCAGGTCGCGGGCCTCGTCATCGCGCAGCTCGAGCGCGAGGCTCTTCTTGTTGCGCGCATAGAGCTTCCAGTTCACGGCGACGCCCTTGGTGCGCCAGCCGCGCAGCGTATCGCCCGCCGCGGGTTCCACCTTCACCACCTCGGCGCCGAAGTCCGCGAGCGAGCCCGTAAGGAGATTTCCCGCGACGAGGCGCGAGAGGTCGAGCACGCGCACGCCGTCGAGGGGCCCGCGCTTGCCCGCGACGTAATCGCGTTGCCGCAGCGTCGCCACGGTCATTCCGCCCGGATGTTCTCGCGTTCGGCGACCCGCTTCCAGCCCTCGATCTCGCGCTTGATCGTCGCGGCGAAGGCGGCAGCCGACATCGGCGCGGGCTCCGCGCCTTCGTGCGCGAACGTTTCCTTCATTTCCGGCGTCTCGAGGATCCGGTTCACGTCGATGTTCACCTGGATCACGATGTCGGGCGACGTGCCCCGGGGAGCGAGAATTCCCCACCAGAGCTCGAAGCTGTAGCCCGGAGCCCCCATTTCCGCGACGGGCCGAAGGCCGGGCACCACTTTCGAGGCGGAAGCGCCGGTGACGCCCAAGGCCTTCACCTTGCCCGCCTTCACCTGGGCGTAGATCGAGGGCGCGCTCGCGATGAGCACGTCCACGTTGCCGGCGAGGACATCCGTCACGGCGGGCGACATGCCCTTGTACGGGATGTGGGTCATCCTGATCTTCGCCGCGTCCATGAGGAGCTCGGTGGCGAAATGGTTCGTGCTTCCCACGCCCGAGGAGCCGTAGTTGAGCTTCCCGGGCTCCTTCCGCGCGAGCGCGAAGAGCTCGAGCGTGCTGTTCACCGCGAGCTTGTTCGAGACGGTGAGCAGCATCGGCCCCCTGGCGACCATCGCGACCGGCGCGAAATCGTTCACCGGATCGAACGGCAGATCCTTCTGGACGGCCGCGTTGGTCGTGAACGACGAGGAGAGGAGGCATAGCGTATAGCCGTCCGGCTTCGCCCTCGCAAGGAGCGACGCGCCGATGGAGCCGCCCCCGCCCGGACGGTTGTCGATGATGACCGGGATCTTCCAGGCATCTGAAAGTTTCTTCCCCAGCTCGCGCGCGAAGACATCGTTGGATCCACCCGGCGGATACGGAACGATGATCGTCACCGGCCGCGCGGGCCACGGATGCTGGGCGAGGGCCGCGCTCGCCGCGAGTGCGAACAAGGCTGCGAGGACGCGTTTCATTGGAGGGTTCGTTCCTCGGAAGGAATGAGGTTCAGGCGCCGGGCGAGCGCGAGGATCGATTCGGCGCGGCGCACGAAGGGCGCGTCCACCATGCGGCCGTTCACGGTGAAGGCGCCGATGCCACGCTCGGCCGCATCGCGTGCGGCCTTCATCACTTGCAGGGAATGCGCGATCTCGGCATCGGTCGGGCGGAACACCGCGTTGGCAAGCGGCACCTGCGTCGGATGGATGCAGCTTTTTCCCAGGTAGCCCAGTCGCCGCGATATCTCGGCTTCGCGCTTGTAGCCCTCGGCGTCCTTGATGTTGGCCCAGGCGCCGTCGTATGCCCAGATGCCGGCCTCACCCGCCGCGACGCGGATGTGAAGCAGGCAAGCCTCGATCATCGCGGGGTTGTAGCGATCGATGTCGAGCGGCTCGAGGAGGTCGCCCCATCCGGCCTGCAGCCCTGCGACGCGCGGGCTCGCCGTCGCGATCTCCGCGGCGAGCCTGTAGGCGCGCGGCGACTCGATGTTGGCGAGGATGCCCACGGGCGCAATGCCCAGGCCGCGCTCCACCTTCGCCATCGCATCGGCGCACGCACGGACGTCGTCGGGCGATTCGGGCTTCGGCAGGTTCACGAGGTCGAGCGATTGGCACATCACCGCCTCGAGGTCCGCCTCGAAATGCGGCGTGGCGAGGCCATTCACGCGCACGATGATGGTCTTGGCCGAAGATCGCTCGAGCGTTTTCAGGTATCCGCCGAGCGCCGCGCGCGCCTCGCCCTTCATCGATTCGTCGACCGCATCCTCGAGGTCGAACGAGAGCCCGTCGGCCTCGCCCGCCATCGCCTTGGCGAAAAGCTCGGGCCTCGAGCCGGGTACGAAGAGCTTGCTGCGCATCGGATTACCTCAAGCGCTTGACGATCGCCTGCGTGAATTGCTTCGTGTTGGCCTTGCCGCCGAGGTCGCCGGTGCGCACCTTGTCCTTCAGCAGCACGTCGTCCACGGCCTGCCGGACGCGCTTCGCCTTTTCCTGCTCGCCCACGTGGTCCAGCATCATCGCGGCCGAGAGGATGAGGGCCAGCGGATTGGCGATGCCCTTGCCCGCGATGTCGGGCGCGGAGCCGTGCACCGCCTCGAAGATCGCGGCGTCCTTGCCGATGTTGCCCGCGGGCGCCATGCCCAGGCCGCCCACGAGGCCCGCGTTCAGGTCGGAGAGGATGTCGCCGAAGAGGTTCGTCGTGACGATCACGTCGAACTGGTACGGGTTCATCACGAGCTGCATCGCGCAGGCGTCGATGATGCGCTCGTCGCAGGCGACCCGTCCCTCGTAGCGCTTCGACACTTCGCGCCCCGCCTCGAGGAAGAGGCCCGTGAGCGCCTTCAGCACGTTGGCCTTGTGCACGAGCGTCACCTTCTTGCGCCCGTTCTTCAGCGCGTATTCGAAGGCGAACTCGCAGATGCGCTGGCCACCGGCACGCGTGTTCACGCCCGAGGCGAGGGCCACGGCGTGGGGATCGTCGCCCACCGGGATGTAGTGCTCGAAGCCCACGTACAGGCCCTCGAGGTTCTCGCGCACGAGCACGAGGTCGATGTTCTCGTAGCGTCCACCGGGGACGAGCGTGCGCGCCGGCCTCAGGTTCGCGAAAAGATGGAATTCCTCGCGCAACCGCACGTTCGAGGAGCGAAAGCCCCCACCCACGGGCGTGGCGAGCGGGCCCTTCAGCGCGAGGCGCGTGCGCCGGACGCTCTCGATCGTGGGCTTGGGGAGGGGGTCGCCCTCCTTCTTGAGCCCGGTCATGCCCGCCGTGTGCCATTCGTACTCGAAAGGGGCGCCCACGGCGTCCAGCACTTCGAGCGTCGCCTCGGTCACCTCGGTGCCGATGCCGTCGCCCGGGATGAGGGTGACGGGGATCCTCGACCTGGCGGCCTTTTTCCTGGGCATGGATGACGCCCCTTATGAATGAGAGTGCGATTATACGGGGGTCATTTCTGCGATGATGGACCCGTGAGCCAACCCGAAGACAAGGGCCTGAAGAAGGGCCTCACCAACTACGGCGACCGCGACTTTTCGCTCTTCCTGCGCAAGGCGTTCATCAAGGGCGCGGGCTATACGGACGACGCGCTCTCCCGTCCCGTCGTGGGCATCGTGAACACCGGCAGCAGCTTCAATCCCTGCCACGGCAACGCGCCGCAGCTCGTGGAGGCGGTGAAGCGCGGCGTGATGCTTTCGGGAGGCCTTCCGATCGACTTCCCGACCATCTCCATCCACGAGAGCTTCGCGCATCCCACGTCGATGTACCTGCGCAACCTCATGTCCATGGACACCGAGGAGATGATCCGCGCGCAACCCATGGACGCCGTGGTGCTGATCGGCGGGTGCGACAAGACCGTGCCCGCGCAGTTGATGGGAGCGGCCTCGGCGAACGTCCCGTGCGTGCAGCTCGTGACCGGCTCGATGCTCACCGGTTCCCACGACGGCGAGCGGGTCGGCGCCTGCACCGACTGCCGCCGCTACTGGGGCCGCTACCGCGCCGAGGAGATCGACGCCGACGAGATCTCGCGAGTGAACGATCGGCTGGTGGCCTCCGTCGGCACCTGCTCCGTCATGGGTACCGCCTCCACCATGGCGTGCGTCGCGGAAGCGCTTGGCATCGCGCTGCCGGGGAGCGCATCGGCGCCGGCGGTCACCGCGGATCGCATTCGCGTAGCCGAGCGCTCCGGCGCCACCGCCGTCGCGATCGCGAAATCGAAGCTCACCCCCGACAAGATACTCACGGTCAAGGCTTTCGAGAACGCGCTGCGCGTGCTGCTTGCCATCGGCGGCTCGACCAACGGCGTGATCCATACGACCGCGATCGCGGGGCGCCTGGGCATCCCAATCGACCTCGCGCGGCTGGACGCCATGGGCCGCGAAACGCCGGTGCTCGTCGACTTGAAGCCCTCCGGGCAACACTACATGGAGGACCTCCATCGCGCCGGGGGCCTTCCCACGCTGCTGCGGGAGCTGAAGCCCTTGCTGCACCTCGAGGCGATGACCGTCACCGGGCACACGCTGGGTGAGGAGCTCGAGGCCGCGCAATCGTTCGCGCAGGACGTGGTGCGCCCTTTCTCGAACCCGATCTATCCGCAAGGCGGCATCGCGGTGCTGCGCGGCAACCTCGCTCCCGGCGGCGCGATCATCAAGCAATCGGCGGCCGACGCGAAGCTGATGAAGCACGAAGGCCGCGCGGTCGTCTTCGAGGACGCCGAGGATCTCGCCCGGCGCATCGATGCCGACGACCTCGACGTGAAGGCCGAGGACATCCTGGTGCTGAAGAACATCGGGCCGAAGGGCGCGCCGGGAATGCCCGAGGCGGGCTACCTGCCGATCCCGAGGAAGCTCGCCCGTGCCGGCGTGAAGGACATGGTGCGGATCTCCGACGGGCGCATGAGCGGCACCGCCGCCGGCACCATCGTGCTGCACGTGACGCCTGAAGCCGCCACCGGCGGCCCGCTCGCCTACGTACGCACCGGCGATCGCATCCGCCTCGACGTCGCCGCGCGCGGCCTCTCGCTCCTCGTCTCCGACGACGAGCTGGCGCGCCGGCGCGCCGCGCAACCCATCCGCGAGCCCCGCGCCGAGCGCGGTTACCTGAAGCTCTTCCTCGAACACGTCACCCAGGCCGACCAGGGCGTCGACTTCGATTTCCTAAGAAAATAAGGGGTCAGACCCCTTTTTCCGCATAGGAGAAAAAGGGGTCTGACCCCTATTTATGCACCTCGAACTCGACAATCTCACCAAGCGCTACGGGGACGCCACCTCGGTGGACGCGATCTCGCTCGCGGTCGAGCGTGGCGAATTCATCTGCCTCCTGGGGCCATCCGGGTGCGGCAAGACCACGACGCTGCGGATGATCGCGGGATTCCTCGACCCGGACGCGGGCGAGATCCGTGTCGAAGGGCGCACGATCTCCCGGCGGGGCACGGTGCTCGCGCCCGAGCGGCGCAACATGAGCATGATCTTCCAGAGCTACGCGGTTTGGCCGCACATGACGGTGCGCCAGAACGTCGCGTACGGCTTGAAGATGAAGCGCGTGCCCGGCCCGGAGCGCGACGCGCGGACCGACGCGATGCTCGCCGCGACCCAGCTCGCGCCCTATGCCGAGCGCTACCCTTCGGAGCTTTCCGGCGGACAGCAGCAGCGCGTGGCGCTCGCGCGCGCGCTCGCCCCGCAGCCGGGCATCCTGCTCCTGGACGAGCCGCTCTCCAACCTCGACGCCAACCTGCGCGGCGAGATGCGCTTCGAGATCCGCAGGCTGCACGACGAATTCAGCGGCACCTCGATCTACGTGACCCACGACCAGGTGGAAGCCATGACGATGGCCGACCGCATTGTCGTGATGAACGCCGGTCGCATCGAGCAGATCGGCACGCCCGGGGACGTATACGAACGTCCGCGCTCGCGCTTCGTCGCACGCTTCATCGGCGCCTCCAACGTGATCGAGGGCCGGCGCTCGGGCGATCGCCAGGTCGACGTGGGCGGCCACGCCATCGCCGTGGGCCAGGGCGAATTCGCCGCGCCGGGCGAGCCCATGAGCTTCTGCGTGAAGACGCACGACGTGGAGCTGCTCGCGGCGCCGCCCGTCGGCGAAAACAATACGCTTCCGGGTGTCGTGCGAAGCCAGGCCTACCTGGGAAGCCACCGCGACTATCTTCTGGCAGTGGACGGGGGCCAGGACCTGCTGGTCGCCGCGCCCGCCGCATTCGACGTGCCGCCGGGGACGCAGGTGCACCTGCGCTTCGCGCCGGAACGTTGCCGGGGTCTCATTCAATGAACAAGAGGAGGAACGTGATGATCGATATCCGAATGAAGGCAATCGTTGCGGCGCTCGCCGCGCTCGCCATCGCCGCGCCCGCCGCGGCGCAGGAGACGACGCCGGCGATGGTCGCCGCCGCCCAGAAGGAGGCCAAGGTGGTCTGGTACGCCTCGGTGGACGTGAAGGTCGCCGAGGAAGTCGCCAAGGCCTTCAAGGCGCAATACCCCGGCATCGAGGTCGAGGTGGAGCGCTCCGGCTCCGAACGCGTGCTGCAGCGGATCAACCAGGAATACCAGTCGAACATCCATAACGTCGACATCGTGAACTCGTCGGATGCCTCGCACTTCCTCTTCTGGAAGCAGCAGAAATGGCTCGCGCAGCACACGCCGCCCGACGTGAAGAAGTTCGCCGCCCAGTACAAGGATCCGGAGGGCTATTACGCCACGTGGCGCGCATCGCTCTCGTGCTTGGCCTACAACACGAACATCGTGAAGCCGGCCGACGTGCCCAGGGGCTACAAGGACCTGCTCGATCCCAAGTGGAAGGGCAAGCTCACCAAGGCGCACCCGGGCTACAGCGGCACGGCGCTCACCGGCACGTACGCGCTGGTGAAGGTGCTGGGCTGGGACTACTTCCAGCAGCTCGCCAAACAGGGCGTGCAGCAGCTGCAATCGACCACTGCCACGCCGAAGAGCATCGCGAGCGGAGAGCGCGCGGTGATGGTGGACGGCAACGAGTACAACGTCTTCATCGAGATGGACAAGAAAAGCCCGGTGAAGCCGATCTACGCGGTCGAGGGCACGCCGTTCATCTCCTCGCCCACGGCGATCTTCGCACAGGCGCCGCACCCGAACGCGGCGCGCGTGTTCGAGAACTTCATCTATACGCCGAAGATCCAGCAGCTCCTGGTGGACGTCGGTGGCCAGCGTTCGGCGCACCCCGACGTGAAGGAGCCCGCCGGGCGCACGCCGCTCTCGCAGATCAAGCTGCTCCCCGACGATCCGGCCGGAATGATGCCGCAGGTGGCCGACATCAAGAAGAAGTACGCGGCGATCTTTGGCAACTAAGTCATTGCCGTGGAGACGGGAACCCAGCCGATGACGAACGCGGCCTCCAGACTCGATATCACGGCCCCGTTCTCCATCGCGATGGTGGCGTTGCTCGCCGTACTCGTGCTGCTGCCCATGTATTGGCTCGCCGTGACCAGCTTCACGGACACGGCCGGCCACTTCACGCTCGCGCACTACCGGCACTTCCTCGACGACGAGAGCTTCATCAAGCCGCTCGTCACCACGCTGTGGACCTCGCTCGCGGTGGGCCTGTCGTGCGTGCTCGCGGCCGCACCCATGGGATGGCTCGTCGCGCGCACCGACCTGCCTTTCAAGCGCACGCTGAGGACGCTCATCCTCGCCTCCTTCGTGACGCCGCCCTTCCTCGGAGCCTTCGCGTGGGTGTTGCTGGGCGGGCCCAACGCCGGCCTCGTGAACCAGTGGTACTACGCGCTCACGGGCCTCAAGCCCTTCGAGGACGCCTCGCTCGTCAACATCTATTCCGCGGGCGGGATGGTGTTCGTGATGGCGCTGTATACGTTCCCGTACGTCTTCACATTCGTCACCAACAGCCTTGAAGTCATTCCAAGCGACCTCGAAGAGGCATCGGCCATCCTCGGGGCGCCGCCCTGGCGCACCGCGCTCGACATCACGCTGCCGCTCGTCATGCCCGCGCTGGTGGCCGGGTTCCTCATCGCCTTCCTGCAATCGATGACGCTCTTCGGCGTGCCGGCGATCCTGGCACTGCCCGCCGGCGTGGACACGATGACCACCAAGATCTGGAGCCTCTTCCAGTTCCCGCCGCAGCTGGGGCTCGCCGCGGCCGCGTCGCTGCCGTTGCTCGTCATCACGGTGCTCCTGCTGCGCGCGCAGGCGGCGATCATGGGACGGCGCGGCTATTCCGTGATCGGCGGCAAGACCACCGGGCGCCGCCCGGTGAAGCTCGGGCCGTGGATCGTGCCCGCGATGGCGCTCTTCGTGTTCGTGCTCGGCTGCTCGATCGTGCTCCCCTACGGCGTCCTCGGACGCACCGCCTTCGTGAAGAACTGGTCCGCGCCGATCGAAGGCAACCTCACGCTCGACAACTGGAGGTTCGTGTTCTTCGAGTTCAGCCAGACGCGCCAGGCGCTCGTGAACACTTTCGAGCTCGGCATCGCCGCGGCGACGGCCGGGACCGTGCTCGCCACGACGGTGGGCTACCTCGGCATCCGCAAGCTCGTGTGGGGGCATCGCTACCTTGCGTTCCTCGCCACCGCCCCCGTCGCGATTCCGGGCATCGTGCTCGCGGTCGGGCTCTTCCTCGCCTACACGCATCCGCCGCTCGTGCTCTACGGCACGCTCGCGATCATCCTCCTCGCCTACCTCACCAAGGAGCTTCCGGTGGGCTACCAGCAGGTCGCGACGTCGTTGAAGTCGGTGCACCCCGAGCTCGAGGACGCGAGCCGCATCTTCGGGGCGACGCGGCTGCGCGCGCTCTGGGACGTGACGGCGCCCCTCATCCGCAACGGCGTGATCGCCACCTGGATCTTCATCTTCATCGGCTCGATTCGCGAGCTCTCGGCGACGATCCTCCTCTTCACGGCCAACACCAAGACCGTTTCGGTCGCGATGTTCGATTTGCGGGAAAGCAATGACTGGGGTCCCATCGCCGTGCTATCCATCACCATGCTCGTCATCACCTTCCTCATGATCGCTGCGATCTACCGCTTCACCGGCCGGAGGGCGACATGACAACGCCGTCCACCCTTCCCATCCTCGGCTTCATGCTCGGCGACTACACCGGCATCGGCCCGGAGCAATGCGCTCGCGTGCTGGCCGATCGCCGTCTCGCCGACGCGGCACGGCTCGTGGTCGTGGGCGATTCGCGCGTGCTCGCCCAGGGCCAGCGCGATGCCGGGGTGCGCTTCGACTGGAAGGTGTACACCGCACCCGAGGAAGTGGATTGGGGCGCGGACGAGGTCCCCATCATCGACCTCGGCAACCTCGATCCCTCGCAAGGCTTCCCGCGCGGCGTGCTCTCGGCCGCCTCCGGCCGCATCACCGGCGAGACGCTCGCATACATGATCGACCTCGCCCTCGCCGGCCGCCTCGACGGCATCGTCTTCGCGCCGCTCAACAAAGGCGCGCTGCATGCGGGTGGCTGGAAATTCAACGACGAGCACCAGATGTTCGCGAGCCTCACCAAGCACGAGGGCTACTTCGGCGAGATGAACGTGCTCGACAACAAGTGGATGTCGCGCGTGACTTCCCACGTGTCGCTGCGTAACGCGCTGGACCAGATCACGCCCGCCAGGATCGACGAGGCGCTCACGCTCGCCGACGCCACCATGCGCGGCGCCGGTTTCGCCCGGCCCCGGATCGCGGTGGCGGCGTTGAATCCCCACGGCGGCGAGAACGGCCTCTTCGGGCGCGAGGAAATCGACCTCATCCGCCCCGCGGTGGAGAAGGCCGCGGCGCGCGGCATCGCCTGCGAAGGCCCCTTCCCCGCCGACACCGTGTTCATCAAGGGCTTCGGCAGCGACTTCGATGGCGTGCTCAGCATGTACCACGACCAGGGCCAGATCGCGACCAAGCTGAAGGGCTTCAATCGCGGCGTGACCGTCACGGGGGGCATGAAGACCGTCTTCGCCACGCCCGCGCACGGCACCGCCTTCGACATCGTCGGCAAGGGCGTCGCCACGACGGGAGCGCTGGAGCAAGCGGTGCGCCTTGCAGCACGTCTCGCCAGCCATCGAAAAGGAATATGACCGACAACCCCGCCATCACCGATTACGTCGCCGGTTTCGTCACGGCGGCGAAATTCTCCGACATCCCCAAGGACGTCGCCCACCTGGGCAAGCGCTCGGTCCTGGACGGCATCGGGCTCGCGCTCGCCGGCGCGGTGTCGCAGCAGGCCGCGATCTCCCGCAAGTACTTCGACGCGCTCGGCATCGCATCACCTTCGGGGAGCACGGTGATCGGAACGGCGCTGCGTCTTCCCGCGCGCTTCGCCGCCTTCGCCAATGGGCTCGCCATCCACGCCGACGACTACGACGACACGCAGCTCGCGGTGGCGAAGGATCGCGTGTACGGCCTCCTCACGCACCCCACCGCGCCGGCGCTCCCGCCGGTGCTCGCGCTCGCGGAGCGCGACAAGCGCAGCGGCGAGGACCTCATGCTCGCCTACCAGGTCGGCGTCGAGGTCGAATGCAAGATCGCCGAAGCGATCCTGCCGCGCCACTACCAGCACGGCTTCCACAGCACGGCGACCTGCGGCTCCATCGGCGCGGCGGCGGGCGCGGCGAAATTGCTGGGCCTGGATCGTGAAGCCACGCGGCGCGCGATCTCCATCGGCGCGACGCAGGCCGGAGGCTTGCGGGAGAACTTCGGGACGATGACGAAGCCGTTCCACGCCGGGCGCGCGGCCGAAAACGGCGCGGTCGCGGCCGAGCTCGCGGCGCTGGGCTTCACGGCGTCGCCCAACGGGCTGGAGGCCGACCGCGGCTTCTTCCGCGCGGCGGGCGGCGGCTACGACGCCTCGATGATCGCGGGCAAGCTCGGCGACCCGTGGACGTTCCAGCTCCCGGGCGTCTCCATCAAGCCGCATCCGTCGGGCTCGCTCACGCACCCGGGCATGGCGGTGATGATGGACCTCATCCTCGAGCACAACATCAAGCCGGGGCAAGTGAAGAGGGTCTCGGTGGGCACCAACCACAACATGCCCAACGCGCTCATCCACCACCGGCCGAAGAACGAGTTGCAAGCGAAGTTCAGCATGGAATTCTGCATGGCGATCCTCCTCATCGAACGACGGGCCGGGCTCGCGGAATACACCGACGACGTGGTGAACCGCCCCGACGTGCAGGCGATGATCGGGAAAGTGGACTTCGGCGTGCACCCCGACGCCGAGGCCGCGGGCTTCGACAAGATGACCACGATCATCGAGGTCGAGCTGGAAGGAGGCGAGCGCGTGCACGGCCAGGCCGACTTCGGCAAGGGCAGCCCCGCCAACCCGATGAGCGACGGGGAGCTCTCCGAGAAATTCCGGCAGTGCGCGGATTGGGGTGGGCTCGACGGCAAGCGCACCGACGAGGTGCTGAAGGTTCTTTGGAACATCGAGAACCTGGCGGACGTGGGGGAGCTCACGAAATTGCTGAGGAAATGATGTTCGAAGGATTCAAGGTCGAGGATGTACGCGTCCCGGGTGACGTCACCATTCGGCTACGCCGCCGCGGCAACGGTCCGCCTCTTCTCCTGCTGCACGGCAATCCGCTCACGCATGTGATGTGGCACAAGATCGCACCGCGGCTCGCCGAGCACTACACCGTCGTGGCAACGGACCTGCGCGGATACGGCGACTCCTCGAAGCCTCCCGGCGGCGGCGACCATGACGCGTACTCGTTCCGGACGATGGCGCGGGACCAGGTCGCCGTCATGAAAGAGCTCGGCTTCGACCGGTGGCTCGTCGCGGGCCACGACCGCGGCGGGCGCGTGGCGCATCGCATGGCGCTCGATCACCCGGACCGCGTGGCCAAGGTCGCGTTCCTCGACATCGTGCCGACGCTGCACATGCTTTCCAACATCCCGCTCAAGTGGGCGGTCGATTCGTACCACTGGTTCTTCATGGCGCAGCCGCACGACTACCCCGAGAAGATGATCGAGGGGTACGGCTTCGAGCGCTACATCCGCAAGAAGCTGGACAAGCCCGGCGTGGGCCTCTCGGCCTTCACGCCCGAGGCGATGGCCGAATACATCCGCTGCTGCAACGCTGCGAACATCCACGCCGTCTGCGAGGACTATCGCGCCGCGGTATCGATCGACCTGGTGCACGATCGCGCCGATGCCGACGCCGGCCGCAAGATCGGGATGCCGATGCTGGTGCTGTGGGGCGAGAGGAGCCATGTGAACCGCAGCTACAAACCGCTCGATGCGTGGAACGAGCGCGCCAGCGACGTGCGGGGCAAGGTCCTGCCGTGCGGCCATTACCCCGCCGAACAAGTGCCCGACGAAACGTACGCCGAATTGCGCGCTTTTTTCGGCTAGGCTTTCCCTCATGCCCCACATTCCCGCTTCGCAGGCGCTCGCCCGTTTCCGCGTGATCGACATGACCCAGGTGCGCGCCGGCCCCACCTCCGCGCGCCAGCTCGCCGACTGGGGCGCCGACGTGATCCAGGTGCAGATGCCCGAGCACATGCGCGGCGACGACACGCTGGGCGGCCAGGAAGGCAGCGACTACCAGTACACGCACAGGAACAAGCGCTCCATCACGCTCAACCTGAAGGAGCCCGAGGGCATCGAGGCCCTGAAGAAGCTGGTGGCCACGGCCGACGTGCTGCTCGAGAACTTCCGGCCCGACGTGAAGCAGCGCCTGGGCATCGACTACGAAGCGCTCTCGAAGATCAATCCCCGCCTGGTGTACTCGAGCATCTCGGGATTCGGGCAGACCGGGCCGCTCGCCACGCGGCCGGGCTTCGACCAGATCGCGCAAGGCATGGGCGGGCTGATGTCGGTCACGGGCCTTCCGGGCGAAGGGCCGCTACGCGTGGGGCTCCCGATCGCCGATCTCTGCGCCGGCATCTTCGCCGCCTATGGCGTCACGGTGGCCCTCCTCGAGCGCGAGGTTTCCGGCAAGGGGCAGTGGCTGCACACCTCCCTCCTGGAAGCGCAGATCTACATGATGGATTTCCAGACCGCGCGCTGGACGCTGGATGGCGAGATCCCCGGACAGGCGGGCAACTACCATCCGACCAGCATCCCGACGGGCGTCTACAAGACGAAGGATGGGCACATCAACATCGCGGTCTTCGGCGGCAAGATCTGGGAGCGCTTCTGCCATGCGCTCGGCGCCCCGGAGTGGATCGAGGACGAGCGCTCGAAGACCAAGGCCGGGCGCTCGGTGAACCGCGACTGGCTGAATGCCGAGATCGAGAAGAAGCTCGCCGCGCACACGAGCGACCACTGGATCGGCAAGCTGAACGCCGAGGGCGTGGCGTGCGGGCGCATCAACAACGTGAAGGAAGTCTTCGAGGAGCCGCAGGTGAAGCACCTGGGCCTGCTGAAGAAAGTGGTCTCGGAGCGTTTCGGCGAGCAGGCGATGACGGGGCAGCCCGTGACGCTCACGCGCACTCCTTCCACCATCGCGCGCGCGACCCCGCGCCGCGGGGAGCACTCCGACGAGATCCTCGCCGAGATCGGATACTCCGCCGCCGACCTCGCCCGCATGAAGGCCGCTGGAGTCTATTGATGAACGACATGAGCTACGTGAGCACCACCGAGCGCGTGAAGACGTGGGCCGAGGGCACCGTGCTCCACATCCGCTTCAACAATCCCGAAAAACATAACGCCCTCTCGGTGGACATGTGGGAGGCGCTGGTGCCGCTCCTCGACCGCGCGCGCAAGGACGACGCGATCCGGGCCGTGGTGCTGTCGGGCGAAGGCGGCAAGGCATTCGTGTCCGGCGCCGACATCTCGCAGTTCGAGGACATGCGCGCCGCGAAGGAGGCGGTCTCGAGGTACGAGGCCATGGCCGAGACGGCACTGCAAGGGATCCTCGAGTTCGAGAAGCCCACCATCGCATTGATCCGCGGCTATTGCATCGGCGGCGGCGTGAACGTCGCGATCTGCTGCGACATCCGCATCGCCTCGTCCAATTCCACGTTCTCGATTCCCGCCTCGCGCCTGGGCCTGGGCTACCGCTATTCGGCGATGAAGAACCTCACCGACCTCGTGGGGCCGGGAAACGCGAAGGACCTCTTCTTCACCGCGCGCCGCATCGACGCCGCCGAGGCGCTGCGCATGGGCCTCGTGAACCGCGTGGCCGATCCCGGCGCGATGGAGGCGCTGCTCGCCGAATACACGGACGCGATCTCGATCAACGCGCCGCTCACCATCAAGGCCGGCAAACGCATCATCGGCGAGGTGCTGAAGAACGAGGACGCGGACCTCGAGCTCGCGAAAGGGATGATCCTCGATTGCTTCGAGAGCGACGACTATGCCGAGGGCCGGCGCGCGTTCATGGAGAAGCGCAAGCCCGTGTTCAAGGGGAAATGAAATGAAACACGCGCGTGGCCTCCTCGTTTGGATCGCCGCCTTCGCGGCAATGACCGCTTTTGCGTGGCCCGAGCGCCCCATCAAGCTCTACATCGGCTACGCCGCCGGCGGCTCCACCGATGTCGTGGCGCGCCTCATCGCGGGCAAGCTGGGCGAGAAGCTCGGCCAACCCGTCGTGATCGAGAACAAGCCGGGCTCGGCGGGCGACCTCGCCGCGGAGCTGATGCTGCAGGCCCCGGCCGACGGCTACACGCTGATGATGTCCACGGTCGCCCTGCACGCCATCAATCCGGGGCTGTACAAGCAACGCTTCGACGCCGTGAACGACTTCACGCCGATCGCGATGGTCTGTTCCTACCCGATGATCATGATCGCCTCGCCGCAGACCACGTTCAAGACCATCGCGGAGCTGAAGGCGCAGACCGACGCGACGCCCATGTTCTATTCGTCCTCGGGCGTGGGCTCACCGGGGCACCTCGCGGGCGAGCTGCTGGTGAAGGCTTCGCACGCGAACCTCACGCACGTGCCCTACAAGGGCGGCGCACCCTCGGTGCTCGCGATCGTCTCGGGCGAGGCGCAGGTGAACTTCGCGACGCTGCCGGCGGTCGTGCCGCAGATCCGCGCCGGCAAGGTGCGCGCCATAGGGCTCGCCTCGAAGGAGCGCAACACCGCGGTGCCCGATGTGCCCACCATGGCGCAACTGGGCCTTCCAGACTTCGAGGTCGGCACGTGGAGCGCGGTGATCGGCCCGAAAGGCATTCCCGCCGAGGTCGTGCAGAAGGTCAATGCCGCGGTGAACGAGACGCTCGCCGACCCCGTCTTGAAGAAGCGCTTGCTCGAGGAAGGCTCCGAGATCCTCGTGATGTCGCCTTCGGAGACCGGCGCCTACATCCGCGCCGAGAACGCGCGCTGGATCAAGGTGGTGAAGGACGCGGGCATCAAGGCCCAGTAGGGTTCGCGTTCAGAACGGGGCGAGCCGGCTCACCCGCTCGCAAATGGCCCGTTCGACCTCGGGCGCGAATCGCCGCTTCCAGCAGGCGTAGATCTTGGGCACATGGGTCTCGACATAGCCCGCGTTGAGGTTCACCGTGATGGAGCGTGGGTCACCGATATAGGCAAGGACCGGGCTGTCGTCGCCAAGCTGGCGAATCGAATCCGCCACGGTGAATTCGCCGATGGAGCCATTCGGCCCGACACCCGCGAGTTCCTCCTTGGTGACCGTGGCATAGATCGACTTGTCCACCACCAGGCCCCCGCCCAGCCAGACGCTTTCGAAGCGGCTGAAATGAGCGTACCCCGCGACCCGCAGCCTCCCCTCGCCTTCGTTCAGGAAGCACACGAAGTGCCTTGGAAAATCGGGGGGCTTCGCCGCGAAGACCCGCTGGAAGAGCTCGCCCACGAAGGGCTGGGCATCCTTCACTTCGATCACCATGAAGCTTCTTGCCACTAGAATGGCCTCCTCGGCATGAAGATCCCGATCCTCACCTATCACTCGCTCGATATCGCCGCTGGCGGCTACGCCAACAACGACCTCGTTGCCTTCGACTCGGATCTCGCCACCATCACCCGGATGGGCTTCGAGGTCATGCCGCTTTCGCGCCTGGTCGATGCGTGGCTATCGGCGCCCCAAACCCTGCGCTCGCGCCGCCTCATCGCGCTTACCTGCGATGACGGCAGCGACTTCGACTACCGCGACCTGCCCCACCCTGTCGTGGGCCGCCAGCGGAGCATGCTCAACATCCTGCGCGACTTTCGCGAGGGCCACCCCGGCAGCCAACCCGAGCTGGCACTGACGAGTTTCGTGATTGTATCGCCGGAGGCGCGCGCCACGCTCGACGTTACCTGCCTCATCGGCCAGCATTGGTGGAACGATGATTGGTGGGCGTCGGCCGTTGCGAGCGGCCTGGTAGAGATCGCGAACCACAGCTGGGACCACAACCACGAGTCCTTGCCCCAGGAGGACTTCCCGGGCATCGCGCGAGGAACCTTCTCCAACATCTCCACCGAGGAACTGGCCGACTACGAAATCGCGGCCGCGCAGGCGCGCCTCGCGAGCGAGGCGCCAAACGCGGGGTTGGCGTTGTTTGCATATCCCTATGGCGAGGCCAACGCATTCCTCACCGATAGTTACCTGCCGCGAAGGGGCGAAGAGCTGGGCATCCGCGCCGCTTTCACGGATCGCCGCGGCTTCCTCGAGGAGCGAAGCAACCAGTGGGCATTGCCGCGACTTGTATTCCGGCGCGACTGGGCCGATCCCCCGGGCCTGCGGCGAATCCTGGAGCAGGCGATCGAGTAGCCTCGGCGGGCGTCGTGGGGTTGTACGGGGCGCCCTACGGATGTGGAGTCGCGGGCGCGCCAAAGACATCGCGGTAGGCGCAATAGGCCATCAAGCCGAACCAGGGGGCGAATGGGAGAAACAGCAGACCGTATCCCCACAGCAGCGCGATCGCGATCAACGCTACCGTGACGGCGAGAACCGCCGCGAGCGCGCCAGGCGATGCCAGGAGCACGAGGACGCTCTCCCTCGCCGCCTCGATCGGCTTCATCGCGTCGAGAACCACCAGGGGCGTGGCAAACATCAGAAGCGTCGACGGCAGAAGGCCCGGTAGGATCAACACCAAGACGAAAACCTGGTTGTAGAGCTCGGGATGCTCACGCAGATGCCCAAAGACAACCGCGTCGAGCGCAGGAAGGCCGTAGATCATCGTGACCAGCAGCACCTGCAAGACGAAGATCGACGCCATGATGAATGCAAGCAGCAGCGCTCGTCCGCGATTCTTTCGCTCGAAGCTCCACAGAAGATCCCGCCATGCGAATTGTCCCGTGCTCGAGATCCGATCGAAGAGGAGCCACAAGCCGTTTCCCAGGAGCGCAACGGCGACTTTCGACAGAGGCGTTCCGGCAAGGGGAATCAACTGGATGATCGCTTCGGCGAAAATCGGCAGCCAGCAAACGATCGCGAGCCGGATGGGCGCGCGAGCCCAAAGCCGAAGACCGGAAATCCACCACGTGAAGGCGCGGCGTGCGGAAATATGTCCGGGAGTCGCTCGTATGGCGGCGCTAGGCATGCGAGAAGAGCGGTGCCCCGGGCGCAGAAAGCTCCGCCTCGAGGATCGAGCCGCTTTCGGATTCGGTCACTACCAGCCTGGCTGTGCCCGGACGATAGGCCACGTTGGTCACCGTCGACCCGGCGGGGCTCTTCACGAAGTGCGTCACCTCGCCCTGCGCGTTGATCACGAACGCGCCGCCCAGGCTTGCGTGCGCAACGACGATTCGGTTGTCCACATCTACCGCCATGCCGTCCGGCCCGCTCGTGCCGAAGAAGGTTCGGAATGCGCCCACCTTCGAGACGTTGCCGTCGGCGAGCAACGGCCCGCGCCACACCTGGTTCGCGCGCGTGACGGCCACGTAGAGGAACTTGCCGTCGCGATCGAGCGCCACGCCGTTGGGGCTGGGAATGCCGCCGATCACGAGGTCGAGCTGGCCGGTCGTGCGCAGGCGATACACGCGCCCCGAGGGATCGTGCAGGCCCGTCTGCCCCTGGTCGGTGAAGTAGCAGTTGCCGTCGCGGTCGAAGGTGAGGTCGTTCAGGCCTTTGAAGGATTCGCTGTTGCGATGGGCGAGGAGAACTTCTGGATCCCCGATCGTTGCGCTCGCGCGCGTCGGGGATGACGAAGAAGCGGCCAGCGTCGAGGACGACAAGCGCAACAGTCCCCGTCGATAGTCGGCGATCCAGAGCGATCCGTCGCGATGCAGCGCCAAGCCGTTGGGCCAGCCGTCGTACTCGGCGACGAGCGTCCACTCGAGCGCCGGTGAGATGCGGAAGATGCGCCCGAAGGGAATGTCCACGACGTAGAGATTGCCCTCGCGATCGAACGTCGGGCCCTCGAGGAAGCTGTCGACCTCGTAGCCGGGCTTGTTCGCGTCGCTCCACTCGGTGCGACGCTTGCGGCGGAATGCGTCAGGCAGGCGCGTGAGGACGCGCGCTTCGATGACTTGCGGTGGCTTGTTCGAAAGATTCCACATGCTTCAGTCGAGCTTGATGTGGGCGTCACGCACCGCTGCGCCCCACTTCGCGTGCTCGCCCTTCAGGAATGCCGAGAACTGCGTGGGCGTGCCGCCCAGCGGCGTGCTGCCCTCGTCGGCGAGCTGCTTCTGCATCGCGCTACCCGAGAGCGCCTTGTTCGCGGCAGCGTTCAGCTTCGCGACGATCGCGGGTGATGTTCCCGCGGGCGCCACGATGCCGCTCCACGTGGCGGCCTCGAATCCAGGATAGCCGGATTCCGAGACCGTCGGGACGTTTGGAAAGCTCGCGAGGCGCTGGGGAGACGTCACCGCGAGCGGGCGGAGCCTTCCTCCCGTGACGAGCCCGCCCACCGCCTGGCTGTTCCCGAAGTAGCAATCGACGTTGCCTCCCATGAGGTCGGTCACGGCGGGGCCAGCACCCTTGTACGGCACGTGAGTCATCGTGATGCCCGCGCGGTGCTGGAAGAGGATGCCACCGATGTGGCCGATGGTGCCGTTGCCGGGCGAGGCCATGTTCACCTTGCCGGGGTCCTTCTTCGCGGCGGCGACCAGGTCCGCGAGCGTCTTGTACGGGGACTTCGCGTCGACCACGAGGATGAGCGGCTGCGACGACACCAGCATGACCGGCGCGAAGTCCTTCAACGGATCGAACGGCATCGACGAATAGAGCGCCGGGTTCACGGCGAGGTTGGCGGTCTGGCCCATGCCGATGGTGTACCCGTCGGGGGCCGCGTGGGCCACGGCATCCAGCCCGATGTTGCCCCCCGCGCCCGGCTTGTTCTCGATCACGATCGTCCACTTCGTATCCAGCGACATGGCTTGTGCCATGCCGCGAGACAGCACGTCGGTTCCGCCCGCCGGCGGAAACGGCACCACCAGCCGGATAGGCCTCGCGGGATACGAGTCGTCGGCAAGCGCGGTTGCCATCACGAGCGCGAGCGCGGTACCGGCAAGCAAGCGAAGGATTGGCCTCACGATGCGTCGATCTCCAGGTTGTCGATGAGGCGCGTCTTGCCGACCCACGCGGCGGCGAGCGCGACGAGCGCCTTGTCGTGGGGTTGCGGGAGGGCGAGACCCTCGCGCGCGCGCAGCGCCACGTAGTCCACCTTCCAGCCCGCGGTCTCGAGCGCGCCGCGCGCCATTTCCTCGTGGCGATGCTGGCGGTGCGAGCCCTTCTCGATCGCGTCTTGCAGCTTGGCGAGCTCGGCGTGCAGCATCGGCGCCTTGGAGCGCTCGTCCGCCGAGAGATAGGCGTTGCGCGACGACATCGCGAGGCCATCGGTCTCGCGCACCGTCTCCGCGCCGACGATCTCGATCCCGAAATTCAGTTGCCGCACCAGATCGCGAATCACGTGGAGCTGCTGGTAGTCCTTCTTGCCGAACACGCCGACCTGCGGCCGGACGATGTTGAAGAGCTTCGAGACGACGGTCGCCACGCCCTGGAAATGGCCCGGGCGAAAATCGCCGTCGAGCTGGTGCGCGACCTTGGGCGGCATCACCAGGATCTCCTGCGGCCCCGGATACATCTCCTTCTCGCCGGGCGCGAACACCACGTGGCAGCCGGCCTTTTCGAGCAGCCGGCAATCATTCTCGAGCGTGCGCGGATAGCGCTCGAAATCGCCGCCGGGCTCGAACTGCAGCCGGTTCACGAAGATGGACGCCACCACGCATTGGCCGTGCCGCTGCGCGAGGTGCACCAGCGAGAGGTGCCCGGCGTGCAGGTTGCCCATGGTCGGGACGAGGGCGACGGAACGTTCGTCCTTCAGGCGGCGGCGCAGCTCGTCGACGGTGTGGATGAGATCCATGCAGATTGGACCCCGGTATTCGCCGGGGTGCTAGAACGAGTGCTCGGCCCCCGGGAAGGTCTTCGCCTTGATCGCCTTCACGTACGCCTCGATCGCGGCCTTGACCGAAGGCGCGCCCTGCATGAAGTTCTTCACGAAGCGCGCCTTGCGCCCGGGATAGATGTCGAGCATGTCGTAGTTCACGAGCACTTGGCCCGAGACGTCGGGACCCGCGCCGATGCCGATGGTGGGAACGCAGAGCGAATCGGTCACGCGCTTCGCGAGGGACGCCGGCATCGCCTCCATCAGCACGAAAGCCGCGCCCGCCGCCTCGTTGGCCTTCGCATCCTCGAGGAGCCTCTCGGCCGCCGCGTCCTGCTTGCCCTGCACGCGGTAGCCGCCCAGCGTGTGCACCGACTGGGGGGTGAGCCCGATGTGCGCGCACACGGGGATGCCGCGGTCGACGAGGAACTTCGTGGTCTCGGCCATCACCGAGCCGCCCTCGAGCTTCACCATCTGCGCGCCCGCGGCGATGAGGCGAGCGGCGTTGCGGAAGGCCTGCGCGGGCGACTCCTGGAAACTCCCGAACGGCATGTCGGCGATCACGAGCGCGCGCTCGCTGCCTCGCGCCACGCAGCGCACGTGGTATTCCGTCGCCTCGATCGTCACCGGCAGCGTGGAATCGTGGCCCTCGATCACCATCCCCAGCGAATCGCCGATGAGCAGGATGTCGACGCCCGCGTCGTCGGAGATTCGCGCGAAGCTCGCGTCGTAGCAGGTGAGCATGACGAGCTTCTCGCCGGCTCGTGCGCGTTCCTGCAGCTTTGGGATGGAAACCCGGACGTTCTTGTCGGTGCCTTGTGCGCTCATGAGGGTGCCAATCCTACGCTCGATTGAAGAATTCGCGACCGCCGCGCATGCCGTCGATGCGCTTCACCAGGAGCTCCAGGTGCTCGGCGTTGGCGACGAAGTCCAGGCGCTCGCTATTCACGATGAGGAGCGGCCCTTCGTCGTAGCCATGGAAGTGGCGCGTGTACGCTTCCGAGAGCCGGCGCAGGTAGTCCTCGTCGAGGCCGCGCTCGACCGGGTTGCCGCGCTTCCTCACGCGGGCGACCAGCGTCTCGACGGAGGCCTGGAGGTAGACCACGAGGTCGGGCACGGGTGCGCGTGGCTTCACATGGCCGTAGATCTGGCTGTAGAGCTGGTATTCGGCGTCGTCGAGCGTGAGGCGGGCGAAGAGCGGATCCTTGGCGAGCGTGAAGTCGGAGACCGTGGGCTTGCCGAAGAGCTCGAGCTGCTTCAACGACTCGAGCTGCTCAACGCGCTGGAAGAGGAAGAAGAGCTGCGTGGGCAGCGCGTAGCGGCGCATGTCCCGGTAGAACTGCGGCAGGAACGGGTTCGCCGCGGCGTCCTCGAGGAGCGTCGCCGCGCCCAGGCGCTGCGCGAGCCGGTTGGCGAGCGTGGTCTTGCCGCAGCCGATGGGGCCTTCGACGACGACGTAACGGTGCTTCACGGCTCGTCATCCCCGTGGAGAAGGGGGCCCAGCCGTGACGCACCTGGCCAAACCTCATGCAAAGGCTTCATGACGAAATCGCGTTCCCGCGCTCGCGGATGCGGAATCGTGAGCCCGGGCTCGTCGATCGCCTCGTCGCCATAAAGGACGATATCGAGGTCGAGCGTGCGCGGCCCATTCTGGAACTCGCGCTTGCGGCCGTGCTTCTGCTCGATCGCGAGGAGGCCGTCGAGGAGCGCGCGCGGCGCGAGCGTGGTGTCCACGAGCGCGCAGGCATTCACGAAGTCGGGCTGGTCTAGATAACCGACGGGTTTCGTGCGGTAGAGCTTCGAGCGCGCGAGGAGCCGGGTCCCGGGCAGTCGTGCGATGTCTTCGAAGCCCTGGTGCACGTGAGCCTCGGGATCGTCGAGGTTGGAGCCCAGCGCGATCGCCGCGCGCGTCATGCAGCGCCTTCCTCGTGGTCCGTGGGTGGAGCGCCGTCCAGGGGCTTACGCTTGCCGCGCCGGCGCCGGCGCTTCTTTTTCGGGCCGGACTCCTCGTTCACCAGCATGCGCTCGCGCTCGTCGGCGTTCACGTGCTGGAAGCGCTCCCACCACTGGGCGGCTTCCTGCGGCGCGTCCGCCGAAGCCGCGCGCAGCGCGAAGAAGTCGTAGGCCGCGCGGAAGCGTGGGTGCTCGAGGAGCCGGTAGGGCCGCTGGCCGCCGCGTTGCAGGAAGCGCGGTTGCAGGAGCCAGAGCTCCTTCATGGTGGCGTCGAATCGCCGCGGGATCGCGAGCGACTCGCGCTGCTCGTCCAGCGCCTCGTGCATCGCCGAGTGCAGCGCCGGAATGGTGGGCTGCCCGCGCTCCTCGAACTTCTCGAGGTTCTTCTGCACGCGGCCCCAGAGGAGCGCGGCGAGGAGAAACGCGGGGGACACGGGCTTGTCGGCCGCGAGGCGCTCGTCGGTGGCGCGCAGCGCGGCGAGGGCGAAAGGCCCGGTGCGCGGGTCGTCGAGCGCCGTGTCCAGGAGCGGAAGCAACCCATGATGCAGCTCCAGCTCGCGCAGGAGCCGCACGCATTCCACGGCATTGCCCGAGAGGAGGAGCTTCAGGATTTCCTCGAAGAGGCGCGCGTGGGGCACGTTCTCCAGCAAGTGCTTCGAGCCGCGGATCGGCTCTCGCGTCTTCGGATCGATCGCGAGGCCCAGCTTCGCCGCGAGCCGCGCCGCGCGCAGCATCCGCACCGGGTCCTCGCGGTAGCGCGTGGCCGGGTCGCCGATCATCACGAGCTTCTTGGCCTTCAGGTCCTTCAGGCCATGCACGTAGTCCCAGACCTCTTCCTTCACCGGGTCGTAGAAGAGCGCGTTCACGGTGAAGTCCCGGCGCAGCGCGTCCTCGGCCTGCGTGCCGAAGACATTGTCGGAAAGCATGCGGCCGTGCTCGTCGGTATTCTCGGCGTCGGGTTCGCGGGCGAAGTGCGCGCGGAAGGTCGAGACCTCCACGGTCTCCTGCCCGCAGAGCACGTGCACGATCTGGAAGCGCCGCCCGATGATGCGCGAGCGGCGAAACACGGAACGCACCTCCTCCGGGGTCGCGCTGGTCGCGACGTCGAAGTCCTTCGGGCGAAAGCCCAGCAGGAGATCGCGAACGGCGCCGCCCACGACGAATGCGGCGAATCCCGCGCGCTGGAGCTCCTCGCAGGTGCGCCGCGCGCACTTGCTGATGCTCTCGCGGCCGATGCCGTGCTTCTCCTTCGGGTGCACGACCGGCCGTGCGTCCTTGTGCGTCACGCGTTCGCGACGTCCGAAAAGCTTGTCGATATAGCGCTTGATCATGGGTTTGCCATCCCTATCGAAGGGAAATCACGGGCCATCCACGCTCCATCGCATGGGCGCGCAGGGTTGCGTCGGGATCGACCGCCACGGGGTGCGTCACTTTCGCGAGCAGCGGCAGGTCGTTCAGGGAATCGCTGTAGAACCAGCTCTCGCAGCCGCCCAGCGAAGCGCCTTGCGAAGCGAGCCACTCGCTCACGCGCTCGACCTTGCCTTCGCGGAAGGTGGGCGTGCCGCGCGGCTTTCCCGTGAAGAGCCCGTCCTTCTCCTCGATGTCGGTGGCGATGAGGTTGGGCACGCCCAGCTCGTCGGCGATGGGCCGCGTGATGAAACGGTTGGTGGCCGTGACGATGGCCGTTCGCGCGCCGCCATGGCTCGCGATCAGCTCGACCGCCTTCGGCAGGATCATCGCGCGGATCTTGCGCTGCATGAAGTCCGTGTGCCAGGCGTCCAGCTGCGCGCGCGGCCGGTTGGCGATGGGCGCCAGCTGGAAGTCGAGGAACTCGTGGATATCCAGCGTGCCGTCCTTGTAGCGCTCGAAGAACCATTCGTTTTTCGCGTGGTACTCCTCGGGGTGCAGCACGCCCTCCTCGATCAGGAACTCGGCCCACGCGACGTCGCTGTCGCCGTCCAGCAGCGTGTTGTCGAGGTCGAAGAGGGCGAGCTTCATCTGCCACCTTCGATCGGCAGTTCCGCCTGAAGTGCCTCTTTCAAGAGCGGAATCGTGATGGGTCGCCCGGTTTCCAGCGAGTAGCGGTCGAGGCAGTCGAGCGCCCCGATGAGCGAGCCCATGTCGCGGCGCGCGTGGCTGAGGAGGTAGGCCGTCACCTCCTCCGGGATCGCGAAGCCGCGCGCCCTCGCATGGGCGGCGAGCGCGGCTCGCTTCTCCTCGTCGGTGAGCGGAAGCACGCGATAGGTGAGCCCGGTGGCGAGGCGCGTGGCGAGGTCGCGGCGCAGCTTCACGTCGCGGGGCGCGGCGCTCGCCGAAACCAGCAGGAATTCGAAGGAGCGCTCGTTGAACGCGTTGAACAAGGCGACCTGCTCGTCGTCGGTGAGTTGCTCCACGTCGTCGACGGCGAACATTCCCGCCCCGCCGGCATCCATGAAATCGCGTGCCGGCACGTAGCGCGCGCGGGGCGCCCCGGCGTGGGCGAAGGCCTTGAGGAGATGGGTCTTGCCGGCGCCGGTTTCGCCCCACAGGTACAGGACACGTTCCGGCGAGCGGCCATTGATGGCGGCCTCCACCGCGTGGGCCAGCTCGGCATTGCCGCCGCACACGAAGTTGGCGAAGGTCGGCGCAGGCGCCTGGGTGAAGTCGAGGAGGAGCTGCCTCATGGTTTCCGCGGGGCCGGCGCCCCGCGGAGGATCCGGCGGCTGGCTTGGCCCGGGCGCGCCCCGCCGAAGGCGGCGTGACGCAGACGCGAAGAATGTTACCACGCACCCCCCGGTCTAGAATGGACGCCATGGCCGTTGCAACCCCCATCCAGATCCGCTTCGAGCGCTTCAACGGCGACGTGGGCATCGCTCCCGCCAAGCCGCCGGACCGAATTCCCGCTTCGCAGAAGCCGGCGCTGATCGAGCGCGCCCGCAAGCTGCTCCAGGAACGCGACGCCGTCCTGGTCGCCCACTACTACGTGCACCCCGACCTGCAGGACCTCGCGCAGGCCACCGGCGGCACGGTCTCCGATTCGCTCGAAATGGCCCGCTTCGGACGCGAGCACCCGGCGAAGACCATCGTCGTGGCGGGGGTGCGCTTCATGGGCGAGACCGCAAAGATCCTCAACCCCGAGAAGCGGGTGCTGATGCCCGACCTCGCGGCCGAGTGCTCGCTCGACCTCGCCACCCCCATCGAGCCCTTCTCGCGCTTCTGCGACGAGCATCCCGACCGGGTGGTCGTGGTCTACGCGAACACCAGCGCCGCCGTGAAGGCGCGCGCCGACTGGATGGTCACCTCTTCGATCGCCGAGAAGATCGTGGGATACCTGCACCGGCAGGGAAAGAAGATCCTCTGGGCGCCGGACAAGCACCTGGGAGCCTACGTGCAGAAGGTGACCGGCGCCGACATGCTGATGTGGAACGCGTCCTGCGTCGTGCACGACGAGTTCAAGGCGCAGGGCCTCGCCGAGCTGAAGCTCCTGCACCCGCACGCCAAGGTCCTGGTGCATCCCGAGTCGCCCGCGGCCGTGATCGAGATGGCCGACGCCGTGGGTTCCACCACCGGTATCATCCAGGCCGCCGAGCGCCTGGGCGCGAAGGAGTACATCGTCGCCACGGACGGCGGCATCATCCACCAGATGAAAAAGCGCCTGCCGGGCGTCACCTTCATCGAGGCGCCCACCGCGGGCAAGGGCGCCACGTGCCAGAGTTGCGCGCATTGCCCGTGGATGGCGATGAACGGTCTTCACAACCTGCTCGACACGCTCGACGGCGCGCCGGGCCACGAGGTGCACGTGGACGACGAAATCGGCCGACGCGCCAAGCTTCCCATCGAACGCATGCTCGAATTCGCGAAGCGCAGCCTGCCGGCTTTCCAGGGGAGCGGCGACGCATGAACGCCCGCGCCCTGGCGATGTGCTTGCTGGCGCTCGCGGCGTTGCCCGCGGCGGCGGCCGGCGAGGTCGATTTCTATAGCCCCGCGACGGCCGGACGGCCCGAGCAGTTCGTGGCGCCCGACTATCCCAAGGAGGCGCTCGCCCGCGGTGTCACGGGCTACGTCGATGTCGACGCGTCCGTGGACGGCCTGCTCACCTTGCACGACGTCCATTTCGTGGCCGGCACGCCCGAGGCCCAGGTTTTCGTTCCCGGGCTCCAGGAAGTGGCCGGGTTCTGGCTCTTCCATCCGAGGGCAACCGGGAGCGGCTGCTTTCCTTCGAAGGAGCAGCGGATCTCGTTTCGCGTGATCTACGAGATCCAGGCCGGATCGCCGCACATCAGCCTGGAGCTGCCGCGACCCACGGGCAGGACCACGAAAGAGCTGCACGCCCAATGCCCGTCCCCCCGATACCCCGGCGGTGCGATGCGCCAGGGCATGTCCGCCAACGTCTTCGCGCGCGTGGAGATCAGCCCCGACGGCGCCGTGTCGGGCATCGACGCCATCGCCTATCCGAAGGAAGAAGACACCGAGCGTTTCGCCGAGGAAGTGAAGTCGAGCTTCCGCCAGTGCCGATTCGCCCCGGTCGAGAATTCCGGCCGCGGCCGCACCGCCTGTTACGACGTGTCGTTCCGGCTGGGCCACTAGGCCCGCCTGTTACCAAGTGTTCCGCCGGCGCGCGCGCCGGCGCAAGCCGCGCTAATCTCGGCCGCATCGGCTTCGTCACTCCCCCGGAGGCACGCATGAGAACCGCTTCGATCGCCGTCTCGATCCTGCTGCTCGCCGCGGGTTGCTCCGATATTTCCGGCAACCTGCGCTCCCCCAACGACCACATGGGCGCGCCCTGGCTGGTCGGCGAGCCGCGCTACCCGAAGGAGGCGCTCGCGGAGGGAATCGGCGGCTACGTGGACGTCGAGGGCAGCGTCGACTGGCGCGGCTACCTGAAGGACGTGGTGCTCACCCCGGATCGCCCCGCCTCGAAGCCGTTCGCCGACGCGGTGCACGACGCGCTCCCGATGTGGCTCTTCTACGCCCCGCTGGGCGAGGATTGCCTGCCCTCGGGCGAGCGCATCAAGATGCGCGCCTGGTTCGAGACCGAGAACGGCACGTCGCGCTTCGCGCTCTCGCCGATCTCGCCGGTGTTCAAGGGTGACCGGCAGCCGCGCCCGGTGCACATCCGCGAAGCCATCTACCCGCACCAGGTGAGCACCTTCCGCTGGCACGAGGGCGCCGTGGTCTTCGCGCGCGCCACCATCGATTCCTCGGGCAACGTGGTGGACACCACTGCCACGGCCTATCCCCGCGGCGTGCCGCAGCTGATGCTGCCCTTCGAGGACCAGGTGCGCGTAGCGCTCCTAGACTTCAAGTTCGCCCCCGCTCCCACGGGCGTCGGGCACCGCACTTACTGCACGGACGTGGTCTTCAAGGCGGAGAACTGACGCCGGCGCATCCCGGGCGCCGCATGGCGCCCTGGTTGTTTTCCTTGTAAGGTCCGGTCGGTCCGCGCGACGGATACGGCAGCAGGCACCGCCTGCCCACAAACCGACCCAGGAGAACAACGATGAACCGCAATACCCCCATCCACGCCGCCATCGCCGGCCTCATTGCCCTCGGCCTCGCGGCCTCCGCCGCGGCCGAAGGCCCCGTGAAACAGGCCTCGGGCACCGAGAAGTGCTACGGCGTCGCCAAGGCCGGCCAAAACGATTGCGGCACCGCGAAGCATGCGTGCGCCGCCAGCAGCAAGGCGGATAACGACCCCGCCGAGTGGAAGTACGTCGCCAAGGGAACCTGCGAAAAGATGGGCGGTGCGGCCACGGCCCCGGCGAAGAAGTAGAGATGAACACGCACGCGCGCTCGTTGCCCGGCACCGTGGTCCGGCTTTACTCGAACGGCGTCCGCTGGATCGATGCCGTCCAGCCGGTGTTCGCCTTGGCGGTGCGGCTCTACGTAGCGCGCGTGTTCTTCCTCTCCGGCCTCACCAAGCTGCGCGACTGGGACATCACGGTCGCGCTCTTCACCAACGAGTACCACGTGCCATTCTTCATGCCCCAGGTGGCGGCCGCGCTCGGCACCACGGCCGAGGTGGGGCTCCCCGTCCTCCTCGCGCTGGGCCTGGGCTCGCGGCTCGCTGCCGCGGCGCTCTTCGTCTTCAACATCGTCGCGGTCGTCTCATACCCCGACCTCTCCGATGCGGGCCTTGTCGACCACATGCTGTGGGGCGCCCTGATGCTGGTCACCCTCTTCTACGGCCCGGGCCGTATCTCCCTCGATCACTGGCTCGGGCGGCGTTACTCCTGACCCCCCTTACATCCGTAGGAAAACGGGGCGTCGAAGGGGTAAATCGGCTAGAATTTTGCCTCTCGCAGACCCGGAGTTCGCTCCCGACGTGGTAACGAACGGCGCACCCCTCACCTACCGCGACGCGGGCGTGGACATCGACGCCGGCGACGCGCTCGTTGAGCGCATCAAGCCGTTCGCCGCGAGGACGATGCGCCCCGAGGTCCTGGGCGGGATCGGCGGTTTCGGAGCGCTGGTGGAGGTCTCGAAGAAGTACAAGAACCCGGTGATGGTCTCGGGCACGGACGGCGTGGGCACGAAGCTGAAGCTCGCCTTCCGCATGAAGAAGCACGACACCATCGGCATCGACCTCGTCGCGATGAGCGTGAACGACATCCTCGTGTCGGGCGCCGAGCCGATCTTTTTCCTCGACTATTTCGCGTGCAGCCAGCTCGACGTGGGCGTGGCCGCCGACGTGGTGAAGGGAGTGGCGCGCGGCTGCGAGCTCGCCAACTGCTCGCTCATCGGCGGCGAGACCGCCGAGATGCCCGGCATGTACGACCCCAACGAATACGACCTCGCGGGCTTCGCGGTGGGACTGGTCGAGAAATCGAAGATCATCGACGGGAAATCCATCCGCGCCGGCGACGCCATCATCGGGCTCGCCTCGAGCGGCCCGCATTCCAACGGCTACTCGCTGGTGCGAAAGGTCGTCGCGGTGAGCGGCTCGGACCTCTTCGAGACCTTCGATGCGAAGCGCACGCTGGGCCAGGCGCTCCTGGAGCCCACCCGCATCTACGTGAAGCCGGTGCTGGCGGTGATGCAGAAGGTCGCGATCAAGGGCCTCGCGCACATCACGGGCGGCGGGCTCACGGAGAACGTCCCGCGCGTGTTGCAGCTCGACGTCGCCGCGCACCTCGAGGTGAGCCGCTGGCCGCGCCCGGCGATCTTCGATTGGCTGCAGAAGAAAGGCCGGATCGCGGAGGCGGAAATGCACCGCACGTTCAACTGCGGAATCGGCATGGTCGTCATGGTGGCCGCGGCCGACGCCCGTGCGACGATCGACGCATTCGCCGCCGAGGGCGTCGAGAGCTACGAGATCGGCTCCATCGTGGAACGTGCGGCCGGGGCGCCGCAGGCGGTGGTCGCCTGAAGGGAGTGATCCTCATCTCGGGTCGGGGCAGCAACATGCGCTCGATCGTCGAGGCGGGAACGGGGCTGGATGTGCGGGCGGTGTTGTCGAACCGGCCCGACGCGAAGGGGCTCGAGTGGGCGCGCGCGCGCGGCATCGAGGTCCGCGTCCTCGACCACACGAAATACCCGGCGCGCGAGGCGTTCGACGCGGCGCTCGCCGAGGCGGTCGACGGGTACCAGCCGGAGTTGGTCGTGATGGCCGGATTCATGCGGGTCCTGGGGGAAGGCTTCATCGGGCGTTACCCACGGCGGATCGTGAATATCCATCCGTCGCTGCTGCCCGCTTTCGTCGGGCTGCACACGCACCGCCGGGCACTGGAAGCGGGCGTGAAGCTGCATGGGGCCACGGTGCACGTGGTCACGGCGGCGCTGGATGGCGGCCCCATCGTGGCGCAGGCGGCCGTGCCGGTGGCGCCCGGCGATACCGAGGAGAGCCTCGCGGCGCGCGTCCTCGAGGTGGAGCACCGCATCTATCCGCGGGCGGTGCGCTGGTTCGTGGAGGGGCGGATCGAATTCGATGGCCACGGCCGCGTCCAGGTGCGCGGGGCCGCAGCCGGCACCGAGCAACTGATCGCACCCGGGAACCTACAGTGAGACTCGTCGCAATCTTCATTTCCACGCTCTCCTTCGCCGCCGCGGCCGCCGCCGCGCAACCGATGGAGATCTCCGCGCGCTACGGCATCACCAACAGCGGCATGATGATCGGCAGCGTGAGCGAGACGTTCGTCCGGCATGGCGACAGCTACTCGATCCAGAGCGTCACGCGCTCGGAGGGAATGCTGAAGATGTTCGTGGACGACCAGATCACCGTCGAGAGCACCGGCCGCATCGGCGCCGAAGGCCTCCAGCCGCTCGCCTACAACGAGCACCGGCAGAAGGATTCGAAGCGCGACCTGAAGAGCGAGTTCGACTGGACCAAGGGCGTGATGCGCACGCAGCTCCACGGCGAGGCCACCGAGGTCGCGCTGCCCGCGGAAACCCAGGACCGCATCTCGATGATGTACCAGTTCGTGAACATGAAGCAGTTCGGCGACACGCTGGTGGTCCCCATGGCCGACCGGCGCAAGGTCGAGTTCTTTACCTACAAGCTCGTCGACGAGGGCACGATCGCCACGCCCGCGGGCGACTTCGCGACGCGCCACTACCAGCGCGTCGTGAACAATCCGAAGGACACGAAGGCGGACGTGTGGCTCGCGAAGGATCGCTACAACTTCCCGGTTCGCATCGTGCTGGACGATCCGAAAGGCTTTCGCCTCGAGCAGACCATCGAGGCGCTCGACACCCGCTAGCGGATGCGCACGCGCGAATTCCTCTCGCGGTATCGCGCAGCCTTCGTCGCGCTCGCCGTCTCGGCCGCGGTCCATGCGGCGGTCTTCGTGAGCTCGGCGTTCCATGCGGATGTTCCCGACGAGGCCTCCGACGGCCCCGGATTCACGGCGACGCTCGAAGCCGTGACGACGGAGCCCGCGGCCATCCCCGTGCCGGCCCAAGCCCATCGTGCAACGCACCACTCCCACCCTCGCCCGCGTCCGAAGCCCGGGCCCGTCGAAGTGCCCGGGGCGCTGGCCGCGCTCGAGCCCGGCACGCTCGTCCCGCAGATGGACGTGCCGGCCATCGACGTGCCGCCCCCGCCGACTCCCCAGCCGGACGTGGTCGCGATGGCGCAGCCCGCGGTACCGGTGCCTGCGTTGGCGCCGCCCGCGTTCCCCGTGGAGGCGTTGCCGGCGAACCTCACCATCTCGTACAAGCTCACCTCGGCCTTCGCCGATGGCGTGGCGAAGTACACGTGGGCGCGCGATGGCGACAAGTACACGATCGAAGGGGAAGCCCAGGCCGAGGGATTTTTCACGCTGTTCCTCGAGGGCCGGCTGCTGCAGGAGGCGAGCGGCGTGGTGACCGCCACTGGCCTCAAGCCGGACCATTTCAGCGAGCACAAGCCCAACCAGCCCGCCGAGGGCGTGCAGTTCGACTGGGCCACGCGCAAGGTGACGCTCGACCGCGGCGACAAGCAGAAGACCGAGGACATCACCGGCAACACGATGGATTGGCTGTCGATGATCTTCCAGATGGCAAGCGTGCCGCCCACCGGCGACAGCTACGACCTTCGCGTGTACACCCAACGCCGCTACTACGAGTTCCACCTCATCGTGATCGGGCCCGAGGAGATCGAGATCCCCATGGGCAAGGTGCGCACGCTGCACATGCGCCACGTGGACCCGAAGGACGGCGAGATCGTGGATGTGTGGCTGGGCATCGACCAGCACTACCTCCCGGTGAAGCTGCGCTACCCGGTCGCCCGCAACCGCCTCATGGTGGAGCAATCGGCCACGAGCGTGTCCGAGTAGTATCAGCCTCGCCATGAACCTCGCCCGCGCCCAGCTCGACGCGATCGTCGATGCGCTGACCGTGATCCTCCCCGCCCGCGCTCCCGCCGATGCGCAGCTGCGCACGTTCTTCCGCGAGCACAAGTCGCTGGGCGGACGCGACCGGGCGCTGGTCGCCGACGTGGTGTACGCAGCGCTTCGGCGCCGCCGCATGCTGGAGCATGTGACGCCGCACGCCACGCCCCGCGAGATCGCGCTTGCCGCCCTGGTGAAGCTGCAAGGCGTGGGCATCGGCCAGATCGAGTCGGTGCTGAAGGACGACGAGCGCGCATGGCTCGTGAACCTGAAGGCGCTGGACCTCGAGACGTTGCCCTTCGCAACGCGGGCCGATCTCCCCGACTGGGTCCTCTCCCGCCTCGTGCCTCGCATGGGCGAGGAGGAAGTCCTCGCCCTCGCCCGAGCTTTTCACCTTTCCGCCCCGCTCGACCTTCGCGTGAACACGCTGAAGGCGCCGCGCCAGGGCGTGCTGGATCGCCTCGCCTTCGACGAGATCGCGGCGCACCCCACGCGCTTCTCGCCCATCGGGGTGCGCCTGCGCGAAAAGCCGGCGCTCAACACCCACCCGATGTTCCTCGACGGGGCCGTCGAGGTGCAGGACGAGGGAAGCCAGCTCCTCGGAATGATGATGGATGTGAAGCGCGGCGAGATGGTCGTCGACTTCTGCGCCGGCGCCGGGGGCAAGACGCTCCAGATGGGCGCGGCCATGGGCTCCACCGGCCGGCTCTACGCCTTCGACGTCTCCGACAAGCGCCTCGCGAACCTCGCGCCGCGCCTCAAGCGCTCGGGGCTCTCGAACGTCTTCCCGCAGCGCATCGCGCACGAGAACGACGCGAAGGTGAAACGCCTGCGCGGCAAGATCGACCGCGTGCTTGTCGATGCGCCGTGCACGGGCCTGGGGACCCTGCGGCGTAACCCGGACCTGAAGAGCCGGCAGGACGAGGCGGCGCTCGCGGAGCTCGCCGCCAAGCAGCGCTCGATCCTCGCCTCCGCCGGCTCCCTCGTGAAACCCGGCGGTCGCCTCGTGTACGGCACGTGCAGCCTCCTCTCGGAGGAGAACGAGGACATCGTGCGGGACTTCCTCGCTGCCCATCCGGACTTCGAGCTCGTTCCCGCGAGCGAGGTCCTCGAACGCCAGAACGTGAAAATCCCCGGCATGGGCGAATACCTGCGCCTTTCCCCGCACCTTCACGATACCGACGGGTTCTTCGCGGCCGTGATGCAGCGGCGTCGCTAGAATCGCGCCATGGATTTCGACATCTCGCCGATCAAGCGCTCCTTCGACGCGGTAGTGGATGCCACGTCGGCCGGCGACCTCGTGGTGCAAGCGGCGGTCTGCGCGGCCACCATCGGCCTTGCGTGGATGATCGCCCGCGGCATCTGCATGCGCTTCCCGGAGAGCCGCCGCTGGAGGTTCGGCAAGGGCGATTTCGAGCGCGTCGCGTTCCCGCTGATCGCACTCGGCTTCACCGCGATCGCGCAGCACATCGTCGCGAGCTTCCAGAAGACCGACTCGGGGCCGATGGAGGTGGTGATCTCGCTCCTCGTGCCCTACGCGCTGATTCGCCTCGCCTCATACGTCCTGGGCCTCGTGCTGCCCGAGGGCGGCCTGCAGAAGGCGCTCATCCGCGCGGTCGTCTGGATCGCCTGGATCGGCGTGATCCTGCACCTGGTCGGACTGCTTCCGGAAGTGCTCGAGGCACTGGACGCGCACGGCGTGGTGTTGGGAAAGAATGCCCACGAGGTCACCGCCCTCGACGCGCTGAAGGCGGTCGCCGCGCTTTTCCTCGCGTTCACCATCGCGCTCTGGCTCTCGCAAGTGACCGAGACGCGCGTGATGGCCTCCGAGTCCATGGAAATCACCACCAAGGTGGTGGTGGGCAAGGTGGTGCGCATCACCGCGATCCTCGTGGCGATCTTCGTGGCGCTGCCCTTCGCGGGGATCGACCTCACCACGCTCTCCATCTTCAGCGGCGCGCTGGGCGTGGGCCTGGGATTCGGCCTGCAGAAGATCGCGAGCAACTACGTGAGCGGCTTCATCGTGCTGCTCGACAGGAGCCTTCGCATCGGCGACGTGGTGACGATCGACGGGCGCCGCGGCGAGGTGAAGGCGATCGAGTCGCGCTACACCGTGATCAAGGGCTCGGACGGGGTGGAATCCATCATCCCCAACGAGACGCTCATCACCACGAGCGTGAGCCACCACACCTACAGCGATCCCAAGGTGTCGCTCGTGATCCCGGTCACGGTGGCCTACGAGAGCGACATCCAGCGCGCCTGCGAGCTGCTCGCCGAGATCGCGAAAGGCCACCACCGGGTGATCACCGATCCGCCCGTGGCCGCCCGCGTGAAGCAGCTCACGCCGGCCGGCGTGGACCTCGAACTTACCGTCTGGATCGCCGACCCGACGGTGGGCGAAGGCGACTTGCGCAGCGATATCCTGAAGGAGCTGATCCAGGCCTACCGCAAGGCGGGGATTTCCATCCCCTATCCGAGGCGCGAGGTGCGCCTCATTGCTACGCCTGAAACTCCTAAAATACCAACATAATCAACTGTTTGAGCATTTCTTGCCCGAAACCGGCTCCAGTCCACCCGGGTGGGCTACAATCCACGGCGATCGTCTCCACATAAGACCAATCCAAAGGCGCAAACTAGCCCATGTTCAACGGTCTCCTGAATCTTCCCTGGTGGGGTGACATCCTCGCCGGCCTCGTGCTGGTACAGATCACCATCGCCGGCGTGACGGTCTACCTGCACCGCTGCCAGGCGCACCGTGCCCTGGACGTCCACCCGATCGTGGGCCATTTCTTCCGCCTGTGGATGTGGCTCACCACGGGCATGATCACGAAGGAGTGGGCGGCGATCCACCGCAAGCACCATGCGAAGTGCGAGACGGAAAACGACCCGCACAGCCCGCAGGTGCTCGGCATCAACCGCGTGCTGTGGGGCGGCGTGGTGCTCTACGTGAAGGAATCGCATAAACCCGAGACGATGTCGCGCTACGGCCATGGCACGCCCGACGACTGGCTCGAGCGCAACGTCTATACGCCCCTCAACAAGTGGGGAATCCTGCTCACCCTGGCGGTCGACATCGCGCTCTTCGGCGTGATCCCCGGGGCGCTCATCTGGGGCGCGCAGATGGCGTGGATCCCGTTCTGGGCCGCCGGCGTCATCAACGGCATCGGCCACTGGTGGGGCTACCGCAACTTCGTGACCGAGGATGCGAGCACCAACATCACCAACATCGCGGCGTGGATCGGCGGCGAAGAGCTGCACAACAACCACCATGCCTATCCCACCTCGGCCAAGTTCTCGATCCGCTGGTACGAGTTCGACCTGGGCTGGCTCTACATCCAGGTGCTCTCCGCCCTCGGCCTCGCGACCGTGCGCAAGACCGCGCCCAAGGTGAAGCTCGATCCCTCGAAGTTCGAGGTCGATGCCGCCACGCTGCAGGCGGTGATCGCGCATCGCTACGACGTGCTCGCGCACTATGCGAAGTCGATGAAGCAGTCCTGCGCCCTGGAGCTCGCCTCGATGCGCGCCAAGGGCCACGACAGCGCCGCGCTGAAGACCCTGCGCAAGTGGCTGCATAGCGACGCGCGCGACCTGCCGAAGTGCGAGAAGGTAGGCGCGGTGCTCGCCTCGAGCCCGATGCTCTCGACTACCGCCTCGATGCGCCAGGAGCTGGCTCGCCTCTGGGAGCGCTCCACGCTCACCACCGAGCAGCTCGTGAGCCAGTTGAAGGATTGGTGCGAGCGCGCCGAGCGAAGCGACATGCCGCAGCTGGTGACGTTCTCGCGGCGCCTGCGCTGCTACGCATAGCGGTCCCTCGCTCCACGAAAACCCCGCTCCGGCGGGGTTTTTTCATTACACTGTCGCCGCTGACTCGACCGGGTGGGGATGCCCGGTCTCCCGACAAACTCCAGTGGAGGAACAATCGCATGAACAAGATCACCGCGTTGCTGGTGGCGGCCATCGCTTCGATCGGCCTTGCCTACGCCCAGGCCCCCGCCAAGAAAGCCGACGCTGCGGCAAAGCCCGCCGTCACCGACAGCAAGAAAGCCGACGCCCCGAAGGCCGATGCCGCCAGGAAGGAGAAGATCGACATCAACTCCGCTTCGGCCGCCGAGCTGGCGACGCTTCCCGGAATCGGCGAGGTGCGCTCGAAGGCGATCGTGAAGGGCCGTCCCTACAAGGGCAAGGACGACCTCGTGCAGAAGAAGATTCTCACGCAGGGCGTGTACGACAAGATCAAGGACGACATCATCGCGAAGCAGAAGTGACACCCGGCCCGGAACGAAGCGATTCGTTCCGGCGCGGTTCCCGCGAAGGCGGGGATCCAGGCAATAAAAAAGCCCCGCTCCGGCGGGGCTTTTCTCTTCGGGCCTTGCGGCCTTACTTGATCTTGGTCTCTTTGTAGGTGACGTGCTTGCGCGCGACCGGATCGTATTTCTTGATCTCCAGCTTGTCGGGCATGGTCCGCTTGTTCTTGGTCGTCGTGTAGAAGTGGCCGGTGCCGGCCGAGCTTTCGAGCTTGATCTTTTCACGCATCGCCTAGGCTCCTCAGACTTTCTCGCCGCGGGCACGCATGTCCGCGAGGACCACTTCGAGGCCCTTCTTGTCGATGAGGCGTAGCCCGGCGCTCGTAAGGCGCATCTTCACCCAGCGGTTCTCGCCCTCGACCCAGAACTTGCGGTACTGGAGGTTCGGCAGGTAGCGCCGCTTGGTCTTGTTGTTGGCGTGGGATACGTGGTGCCCGACTCGGGGGGCTTTGCCAGTCACTTGGCAGACGCGGGACATGAAATCTCCGAAACTTATGATTCGATGAAGGAAAGCCAGAAATTATACCGTGAAACGCGGGCCTCCGGCAACTTACATGAGCCCCCGCTCCGCGAAGGAGAGGCAAGCCCCAGGCGCGACGATGAAGTGGTCCAGCACCTTCACGTCCACGAGGGCCAGCGCCTCGGACAGCGTGCGGGTGAGGGCCTGGTCCTGGATGCTGGGCTCGGCGACGCCCGAAGGATGGTTGTGCGCGAGGATGACGGACGCGGCGTTGTGTGCGAGCGCGTGCTTCACGACCTCGCGTGGGTAAACCGACGTCTGGGTGAGCGTGCCGCGAAAGAGCTCGTCGGCGACGATCACCCGGTTCTGCGCGTCGAGGCACACGCAATAGAAGCATTCGTGCCCGAGGTGCTGCATGCGAAGGCGAAGATAGCCGCGCACCGCGGCGGGCGAGGCGAGGCTGTCGCGCGCACGCATGTCCTCGGCGAGCGCACGGCGCGCGAGCTCCATCACCGCGGCGATCTGCGCGTACTTGGCCGCACCCACGCCGGGCACCGCGTCGACCTCGCGCTTCGCGGCCGAAAGCAGTCGCGAAATGCGGCCGAAGCGGGCGAGGAGCTCGCGGGCCACGTCGAGCGCGCTCTGGCCGCGCACGCCGGTGCCGATGAAGAGCGCGACCAGCTCGGCGTCCGACAACGCCTGGGGTCCTTGCGCCAGCAATCTTTCGCGGGGCCGCTCGCAAGCCGCCCTCCCGGCCATCGACATGCGCGCCTCGGGTATGGGTAAAATGCCTTTATGGACAAGGTCTTGAATCGCCGCGTGCTGCTCGGCGTCACGGGCGGCATCGCCGCCTACAAGGTGGCCGAGCTCGCTCGCCTCCTGATAAGGAATAACGTCGACGTGCAGGTCGCGATGACCGCCGCGGCGACTCGATTCGTGACGCCCGCGACCTTCCAGGCCCTCACCGGCAAGCCCGTGGTGACCGACCTCTGGGATGCGAGCTTCGCGAACCACATGGCGCACATCGAGCTCTCGCGCGGCGTCGACGCGATCCTGGCCGCTCCGGCGAGCGCGGACTTCCTCGCCAAGCTCGCGCACGGCATCGCCGACGACCTTCTCTCGACCGCATGCCTCGCGCGCAACTGCCCGCTGCTGGTCGCGCCCGCCATGAACGTGGAGATGTGGGACAACCCGGCCACGCAGCGCAACGTCGCGACCCTTCGCGCCGATGGCGTGACCGTGCTGGGGCCCGCCCCCGGAGACCAGGCCTGTGGCGAGGTGGGCATGGGCCGCATGCTCGAGCCCGAGGAGATCCTGCAAGCCGTGCTCGCCTACTTCGCGCCCAAGCGCCTGGCGGGCCGCAAGGTGGTCGTGACCGCCGGCCCCACTTTCGAGATGATCGACACGGTGCGCGGCATCACGAACCTCAGCTCCGGGAAGATGGGCTATGCGATCGCCGAAGCCGCGGCGTCGCTGGGCGCCGACGTGACGCTCATCAGCGGGCCCACCGCGTTGCCGCCGCCCGCCGCGTCGCACTTCGTATACGTGACCACCGCGGCGGAAATGCTGAACGCGGTGAAAGCGCACGTCGCGGGCTCCGATTTCTTCTTCGGCGTGGCGGCGGTGGCCGACTACACGCCGGTGGCGCCCTCGGGACGCAAGATCAAGAAGTCGGCCGAGCCGATGGAGATCAAGCTGAAACCCACCGAGGACATCCTCGCGTACGTGGCCACCATCCAGGGCGGGCCGTTCTGCGTGGGCTTCGCCGCCGAGAGCGAAAACCTCGCCGACTACGCGCAGGCGAAGCGCGCGAAGAAGAAGATCCCGATGATCGTCGCGAACCTCGTGCAGCACACCATCGGCAAGGAAGAGAACGAGGTGACCATCTACGACGATGCGGGCGCGCATTCGCTCGCGCGAGCCCCGAAGTCGCGCATCGCGCGCGGCATCGTGGAGCACGCGCTGGCGCTCGAAGCCGCGCACCGCGCGAGCCACGCCAAGCCCGCGCGGCAAGCTTCGTGACCGCGGGGGTGAAGAGGCGCCGCCTCGATGTGAAGGTGCTGGACGAGCGGATGCGCTCCCATCTCCCCACGTACGCGACCGAAGGCTCGGCGGGCCTGGATTTGCGCGCCGCCATCGAAGCGCCCATCACGTTGCAGCCCGGCGACTCCACGCTCGTCCCGTCGGGGCTGGCGATCCACCTGGACGACCCCGGGCTCGCCGCCGTGATCATTCCGCGCTCGGGCCTGGGCCACAAGCACGGCATCGTGCTCGGCAACCTCGTGGGCCTCATCGACTCGGACTACCAGGGACAGGTATTCGTGTCGTGCTGGAACCGCGGCAAGGAGCCCTTCGAGCTGAAGCCGCTCGAGCGGCTCGCGCAGCTGGTGGTGGTGCCGATCGTGCAGGTCGAGCTGAACGTGGTCGACGATTTCGAGGCGAGCCGGCGCGGCGCCGGCGGTTTCGGGTCCACCGGCAAGCATTGATGCGCGGCATCGTGCTCTTCGCGCACGGAGCGCGCGACCCGCAATGGGCGAGGCCCTTCGAGGCGATTCGCGACCGTGTTCGGGCAAGCCGCCCCGAGTACCCGATCGCGCTCGCCTACCTGGAGCTGATGGCGCCCACGCTCGAGGAGGCGATCGATGCGGTGTGCAGCGAAGGCGCCTCGTCCGTCACGGTCTTCCCGCTCTTCCTGGCGCAGGGCGGCCATCTCAAGCAGGACGTGCCGCGCATCCTCGGCGAGATACGGGCCGCGCGTCCGCATGTGCCGATCGCGCTCGAAACGGCCATCGGGGAGGTGCCGGAGCTCCTCGCGGCGATCTCCGGATGGATCCTCGCGCGCGCCGAGTAGCTACTTGCCCTTGCAGAGCGAGTAGCCGTCGTTCCAGCCCATGGAGTATTGGGGATCGCCGGTCATGCGCGCGGCATCCTTGCGGGCGAACTCCGAGCGCTTGGCGCTTTCGCAGCCGTCGATGTAACCCTCGCGCACCGCGGGTGGATAGCCGGTGAGGTTGTACGTGGGCTTGGCGGCCCTGGCCCTGCGCTCGGCCCCTTCCTTCGGGGTTTCCACGCGCGGGGGTGCCACCGGCGCCGGCGGGGCCAGCGCGCATGCGCCCAGCATGAATGCCGCGAGTGCGACCGCGATGCGACCGCGCGTTGCCGTCTCCATGCGCTAACATCCTCCCATGCAAAGACCCACGTACGGATTCGACCGCGTGCGCGCGGCCCGGTTTCTCGCCATCGCGGCTTTCGCCGCGCTTTCCTGGGCCGCGAACGCCCAGGAGGTCGCCTTCAAGACGTCCCAGGTGAAGGTGGGCCCGCACGCGCTCAAGGTGGAGCTCGCACTGAGCGAGGAGCAGCGCGAGCACGGCCTCATGTTCCGCAAGGCGCTGGGGCGCGACGACGGCATGGTGTTCGTCTTCGACGAGCCCGCCTACGAGAGCATGTGGATGAAGAACACGCTGATCCCGCTTTCGGTCGCGTTCCTCGACGGCGATGGGCGCATCCTCAACGTGCTCGACATGCAGCCCCAGACGCTCGACACGCACACGTCCGCGGGCCCGGCGCGCTACGCGATCGAGACCAACATCGGCTGGTTCGAGCGCAACAAGGTGAAGGCCGGCGACAAGGTCACCGGCCTCCCGCCGCTCAAGTAGCTACCGGGCGAACATCTGCGCGTGGAATAGCGCGGACGACGACATGAAGAAGAGGAGCGGGATCGAGAGCATCGTGTTGGTGCGCGATGCCAGGAACGCCACGCGGCGCGCCTTGCCCTTCTCCTCGTCGCTCGCCGCGACCATCCCCAGGATCTTCTTCTGGTTGGGCCAGATCAGCACCCAGACGTTGAAGAGCATGATGAGGCCGAGCCAGCCGCCGATCGCAAGGGGCACGTATGCCTTGTCGCGGAAGAGCAGCACGTCGAGCGTCTTGTCGCCGAGGATCATGACGCCGAAAAGCACGGTCGCCACGGCAGCCCAGCGGAAGAAGAGCAGCGCGCGCGGCGCCACGTGCTTGCTGATGCCCGCGCCCGTGGGCGGGGTGTCCGCCGCGGCCTTCTTCATCGCGTCGACCTGCACGAAGTTGAAGTAGTACAGCAGGCCGATCCACATCACGCCGGACATGATGTGCAGCCAGCGTCCGATGCCGTGCTGGATGATGTCGCCCATGTCAGCCTCCTCCCATCATGGCGCGCGCAAGGTAGTAGAGGATGGCCGTCAGCACGAAGCCGCTGATGACGGTGCCCCAAAGCGTATCCAACGGATTTTTCATCGTTCGACTCCGAGGAATTGGGAAGTCATGCGGAGCAGATTCTAGCACCGTGTTGCGCAGGCGATTGGAAAAGCCCCAATGATTGAAGGGGTTAGAATTACACGTGGCGGACTCCCATCCCTATTCGCGGCTCACCCCCGATGTCGTGCTGAACGCGCTCGATTCCCTCGGGCTTCGGTGCGACGGGCGTTTGCTCGCGCTGAACAGCTACGAGAACCGCGTATATCAAGTGGGCCTGGACAGCGACCCCGGCCTCATCGTCGCGAAGTTCTACCGCCCCGCCCGCTGGAGCGATGCGCAGATCCTCGAGGAGCACGCATTCGCGGCGGAGCTGGCCGAGGGTGAGGTGCCCGTGGTGGCACCGCAGGCATTCGCGGGCGCCACGCTCCATGAATTCGAGGGCTTCCGCTTCGCGGCCTACCCTCGCCGGGGCGGACGCGCACCCGAGCTGGACGACGAGAACGTGCTCGAATGGCTCGGGCGCTTCATCGGCCGCATCCACGCGATCGGCGCGACGCGACCCTTCGCGCACCGCCCACGCCTGGACATCGCAGCCTTCGGCGAGGAGCCGCGCGAGTTCCTGCTCGCGAGCGGCCTCATTCCCGCCGAGCTCGTCGAACCCTGGACGCAGGTCTCGAAGCTCGCGCTGGAAGGCGTGCGCGCGGCCTTCGATCGCGCGGGCCGCGTACCCTCGATCCGTTGCCATGGCGACTGCCACCCGTCGAACGTGCTGTGGGCACCCGCCTCGGCGGCCGGGCCCGGCGGGCCGCACTTCGTCGACCTCGACGACAGCCGCATGGCCCCCGCCGTGCAGGACCTGTGGATGCTGATCTCGGGAGATCGCGCGTCCATGGGACGCCAGCTTGCCGTCCTGCTGCGCGGCTACGAGGACTTCGCCGAATTCGACGACCGGGAGCTCGCGCTCGTCGAGGCGCTTCGCACGCTGCGGCTGCTGCACTACTGCGCGTGGATCGCGCGGCGCTGGGACGACCCGGCGTTTCCCATCGCCTTTCCGTGGTTCAATACTCAGCGCTACTGGCAGGATCGGGTGCTCGAGCTGCGCGAGCAGGTAGCCGCCCTCCAGGAGCCCCCGTTGGTTGCGCGTTAGCCAAGTTACATTTCGACGCACCTGTGGCGTGAAACTGCCGCGAGAATCGCGGCTCCAACGCACGACCGAATAACGACAACGGTACATGGCCGATTTCGACCCCTCCCTCGACAAGCCTCGCCGGCGCAAGCCCTGGCTGATTCCCGCAATCGTCGCCGCCGCCATCCTCGTCCTCGTGGTGGGGTGGCTCTTCTGGCGCTCGCCCACGACCAATCCCTCGTCCGGTGAAAGCAACGCGAAGGCTACGGACAAGGCCGGGAAGGGCCAATTCGGCGGCAAGGGCAAGGGCTCCGGCAAAGGCGGCAAGGGCGGCAACTTCAACACCGCCTCTCCCGTGGCGGTCGCGGCCGCGCAGGCGCGCGACGTGGACGTGATCCAGACCGGCCTGGGCACGGTCACCGCGCTGCGCACCGTCACCGTGAAGACCCGCGCCGACGGCCAGCTGGACAGCGTGCCCTTTGCCGAAGGGCAGATCGTGAAGCAGGGGCAGGTGCTCGCGCAGATCGATCCGATTCCCTACCAGGTGGCGCTCGAGCAGGCCGAAGGGCAGCTCGCCCGCGACGCCGCGATGCTGAACAACGCGCGCCTCGACCTCCAGCGCTACCAGACGCTCCTCGCGCAGGATTCCATCGCCGGCCAGCAGGTGGACCAACAGGCGGCGCTGGTGAAGCAGTTCGAGGGCACCGTGAAGATCGACCAGGCCAACCTCGATACCGCGAAGCTGAACCTCTCGTACACCAAGATCACCTCGCCCATCGGCGGCCGCGTGGGACTCAGGCTCGTGGACCCGGGCAACCAGGTGCACGGATCGGATTCCAACGGCATCGCGGTGATCACGCAGCTCGACCCGATCACCGTCCTCTTCACCATCCCGCAGGATGTGCTGCCTCGAGTGATGCAGCGCCTGAACTCCGGGGACAAGCCGCCCGTGGATGCCTGGGATCGCGAGAACAAGCAGATCCTCGCCAAGGGCTACCTCGCCACCACCGACAACCAGATCGACGTCACCACCGGCACCGTGAAGCTGCGCGCCCAGTTCCCCAATCCCCAGGGCCAGCTCTTCCCGAACCAGTTCGTGAACGTGCGCATGATCGTGTACACGCTGAAGAACGTCGTGACCGTGCCCACGGCCGCGATCCAGCGCTCCTCCACGCAGGGCACGATCGTGTACGTGGTGCAGGCCGACGACACGATCTCGGTGCGGACCGTGAAGACCGGGCCCGCGGAGGGCGAAGTCACCTCGATCGATTCGGGCGTGAAGGCGGGTGAGCGCGTCGTGACCGACGGCGTGGACCGCATCCGCGAGGGCATGAAGGTCGAGGTGGCGCCGCCGGCCGGACAGGCCGCGCAGCCCGCCCCCCCCGGCGCCCAGAACGCCCAGGGCGACTACAAGAAACGCCTCGAGAACATGACGCCGGAAGAGCGCGAGGCCGCGAAGAAGAAGTACCAGAACATGACGCCCGAGGAGCGGGACGCGCTCAAGCAGCGCCGCCAGGGCAAGCAGGGATCCACGGGCCAAGCGGTCGGGAAGTGAACCCGTCCCGAATCTTCATCCTGAGGCCGGTCGCCACGTCGCTGCTGATGGTGGCGATCCTGCTGGCGGGCGTGGTCGCCTATCGCGAGCTCCCGCTCTCGGCGCTCCCCGAGGTGGACTACCCGACCATCCAGGTGCTCACGCTCTACCCGGGCGCTTCCCCCGACGTGATCACCTCGTCCATCACCGCGCCCCTCGAGCGCCAGTTCGGGCAGGTGCCCGGACTGAAGCAGATGTCGTCCAACAGCTCGGGCGGCGCCTCGGTGATCACATTGCAGTTCGAGCTATCCGAGAGCCTGGATACGGCGGAGCAGGACGTGCAGGCGGCCATCAACGCGGCGAACAACCTGCTCCCCAGCGACATCCCGCAGCCGCCGGTCTATAGCAAGGTGAATCCCGCCGACGCGGCGATCATCACGCTCGGCATCACCTCGAAGACGTTGCCGATGACGCAGGTGCAGAACCTCGTCGATACGCGGATCGCACAGAAGATCTCGCAGACCTCGGGCGTGGGCTTGGTCACGCTCTCGGGCGGGCAGCGCCCGGCCGTGCGGGTGCGGGTGAACCCGAAGGCGGCCGCGGCCCAGGGCCTCGCCCTCGAGGACATCCGCAACGCGGTGAACTCGGCCAACACCAACCAGGCCAAGGGCAGCTTCGACGGGCCGGCGCGCGCCTACACCATCGACGCCAACGACCAGCTGCGCAGCGCCGACGAGTACAAGCAGGTGATCATCGCCTACCGCAACGGCGCCCCGGTCGTGCTGGGCGACATCGCCGACGTGGTCGAGGACGCCGAGAACAACAAGCTCGCGGCGTGGATGAATACGACGCCCGCGATCATCCTCAACGTGCAGAAGCAGCCGGGGGCGAACGTGATCCAGGTCGTCGACCGGGTGAAGGCGCTGCTTCCCCAGCTCACCTCGACGCTGCCCTCCTCGATCGACGTGCAGGTGCTCACCGACCGCACCGTCACGATCCGCGCCTCCGTCCACGACACGCTCTTCGAGCTGTCGCTCGCCATCGCGCTCGTGGTGATGGTGATCTTCGTCTTCCTGCGCACCGCCGCCGGCACCATCATCCCGAGCATCGCGGTGCCGCTCTCGATCGTGGGCACCTTCGGGGTGATGTACCTCGCGGGGTTCAGCATCAACAACCTCACCCTCATGGCGCTCACCATCGCCACCGGCTTCGTGGTGGACGACGCCATCGTCGTGATCGAGAACATCGCCCGCTACGTCGAGGAAGGCGAGGATCCGAAGGAAGCGGCGCTGAAGGGCTCGGCGCAGATCGCCTTCACGATCATCTCGCTCACCTTCTCGCTCATCGCCGTGCTGATCCCGCTCCTCTTCATGGGCGAGGTGGTGGGCCGCCTCTTCCGCGAGTTCGCGATCACGCTGGCGGTCGCGATCCTCATCTCGGCCGCGGTCTCGCTCACGCTCACGCCCATGATGTCGGCGCGGCTCCTCAAGCACACCCCGCCCGAGAAGCAGAGCCGGTTCTTCAAGCGCACCGGGCAGATGTTCGACGACGTGATCGCGCGCTACGACAAGGCCCTCACCTGGGTCCTCGACCACCAGCCGCTCACGATGATCGTGTTCCTCGTGACGCTGGTGCTCACGGTCGTCCTCTACGTCGCGATCCCGAAGGGCTTCTTCCCGCTCCAGGACACGGGCCTCATCCAGGGCGTGTCGGAAGCGCCGCAGACCGCGTCCTTCACCTCCATGTCGGAGCGAAGCCGCGACCTCGCCGCCACCATCCTCAAGGACCCGGCGGTGCAGAGCGTCTCCTCGTTCATCGGCGTGGACGGGACGAACATCACGATGAACTCCGGAAGCCTGCTGATCGCACTCAAGCCCCACGGCGACCGGCCCAAGGTCGCCACGGTGATGGAGAACATCAAGCAACGCGTGGCCGAGGACGAAGGCATCACGCTCTACATGCAGCCCGTCCAGGACCTCACGATCGAGGACCGCGTGAGCCGCACGCAATACCAGTTCACCGTGGAGAGCTCCAACTCCAACGACCTCACGCTGTGGACCCAGCGCCTCACCGACAAGCTGAGGACGCTGCCGCAGCTCGAGGACGTCGCGTCCGACCTCCAGAACCAGGGGCTGCAGGCCTATGTCGTGATCGACCGCGACACGGCCGGCCGGCTGGGCGTGACCGCCGCCGCCATCGACAATGCGCTCTACGACGCGTTCGGCCAGCGCCTCATCTCCACCATCTACACGCAGGCGAGCCAGTACCGCGTGGTCCTGGAAGTGATGCCCGACTTCCAGCGCGGGCCCACGGCGCTGGACAACATCTACGTGCCGGCCGCCGGCGTCCAGGCCTCGAACAACAACGGCAGCACGCAGGTGCTCATCACCAGCGGCGCGCCCACGGTGGCGGGCGCTACCCAGATCCCGCTCTCGGCGGTGGCGCACATCGAGCAGCGCACCGGGCCGCTCTCGATCGGGCACCTCGGGCAATTCCCGATGAATACGATCTCTTTCAACCTCGCACCCAAGGCTTCGCTCGGCGACGCGGTGACGGCGATCGAGAAGGCACGCGACGCGATCGGGATGCCGATCAGCGTGCGGACCGACTTCCAGGGCGCGGCGGCCGCGTTCCGCGGCTCGCTCACCAATACGCTCCTCCTCATCCTCGCCGCCATCGTCACGATGTACATCGTCCTGGGCGTGCTCTACGAGAGCTACATCCACCCGGTGACGATCCTCTCCACGCTGCCTTCGGCGGGCGTGGGGGCGCTCCTCTCGCTCATGATCGCCGGCCAGGACCTCGGGATCATCGCGATCATCGGCATCATCCTGCTGATCGGCATCGTGAAGAAGAACGCGATCCTGATGATCGACTTCGCGCTCGACGCCGAACGCGAGCAGGGCAAGGAGCCGCGCGAAGCGATCCACCAGGCGTGCCTGCTGCGCTTCCGGCCGATCCTCATGACGACGATGGCCGCGATGCTGGGAGCCTTCCCGCTCATGATCGGCTGGGGCGTGGGCTCGGAGCTGCGCCACCCGCTCGGCATCGCGATGGTGGGCGGGCTCCTCTTCTCGCAGCTCCTCACGCTCTTCACGACGCCGGTGATCTACCTCTACTTCGACCGCCTCTCGCGCCGCTGGGGCATGAGGACCCGTCCCCTCGAGGACGACAGCGGCCGCGAGGAGCCCTCGCCGAGCGAAGCCGACTGACGTGAACATCACCGAACCCTTCGTACGCAGGCCGGTCGCGACGACGCTGCTGTCGGCGGGCGTGGCGTTGGTGGGGATCGTGTGCTTCACACTGCTGCCGGTGTCGCCGCTGCCGCAGGTGGACTACCCGGTGATATCGGTCTCGGCCTCGCTCCCCGGCGCGAGCCCCGAGGTGATGGCGGCGACGGTGGCCACGCCGCTCGAGCGCGCCATGGGACGCATCGCGGGCGTGAACGAGCTCACGTCCAGCTCCTCGCTCGGAAGCTCGCGCGTCACCATGCAGTTCGAGCTCTCGCGCAGCATCGACGCCGCGGGGCGCGAGGTGCAGGCGGCGATCAACGCTGCGAGGAGCACGTTGCCGACGTCGCTGCCGAACAACCCCACGTACCGCAAGATCAACCCGGCCGACGCGCCGGTGATGATCATCGCGCTCACCAGCGAGCGCTTCAACCGGGGGCAGCTCTACGACATGGCCTCCACCAACCTCGCGCAGCGCATCTCGCAGATGAAAGGCGTGGGGCAGGTGAACGTGGGCGGGGGGTCGCTTCCCTCGGTGCGCGTCGAGCTCAATCCCCAGCGCATGAACAGCCTCGGCATCGCCTTCGACGACGTGCGCACGGCGATCACCAACACCAACGCCAACCGGCCCAAGGGCTTCCTCGACGACGGCAAGCAGCTCTGGACCGTGCAGGCCAACGACCAGGCGAAGACGGCGGTGGAATACAACCCGATCGTCGTCACGTGGCGCAACGGCGCCCCGGTGCGCCTCTCGGACCTCGGCGACGTCGAGGACGGCGTGCAGGACGTGCGCAACTACGGCATGTCGCAGGGCAAGCCCGCGGTCCTGATGATCGTCTTTCGCCAGCCCAACGCCAACATCATCGAGGTGGTGGATTCGATCTACGCGCTCATGCCCGAGCTGCAGGCCACGGTGCCGGCGGGCATCGACATCTCCGTCGCGATGGAGCGCACCAGCACGATCCGCGCGTCGCTGCGCGACGTCGAACGCACGCTGATGGTCTCCGTGGCGCTGGTGATCCTCGTCGTGTACCTCTTCCTTCGCAACGGCCGCGCCACGCTCATCCCGGCGGTGGCGATCCCGATCTCGCTCGTCGGCACGTTCGCCGCGATGTACGTGCTGGGCTTCAGCCTGAACAACCTTTCGCTCATGGCCCTCATCGTCGCCACCGGCTTCGTCGTGGACGATGCGATCGTGGTGCTCGAGAACGTCACGCGCCACATCGAGCAGGGGATGAAGCCCTTCGAGGCGGCGCTGCAGGGCGCACGCGAAGTCTCCTTCACCGTCGTGTCGATGAGCGTGTCGCTGGTGGCGGTGTTCATTCCCATCCTCTTCATGGGCGGGATCATCGGGCGCCTCTTCCGGGAATTCGCGGTGACGCTTTCGGTCGCGATCGGGATCTCGCTCGTCGTTTCGCTCAGCACCACGCCGATGATGTGCTCGCGGCTCCTGAGGCGCGCCTCCGAGGAGAAGGAAAGCCGCGTGGCGCGCTGGAGCGGCAAGGCCTTCGACGCGATGCACCGCGGCTACGAGCGGAGCCTCGGGTGGGCGCTGCGATTCCCGCTGCTCATGGTGCTCGTGCTCGCGGCCACCGTGGCGCTCAACGTCTTCATGTACGCCGAGATCCCCAAGGGATTCTTCCCGCAGCAGGACACGGGGCGGCTCATCGGCTTCATCCGCGCCGACCAGTCGATCTCGTTCCAGGCGATGCGCGTGAAGCTGGACCACCTGGCAGCGATCGTGATGGCCGATCCCGCCGTGGACTCGGTGACGGCATTCACGGGCGGCGGGCAGCGCAACTCGGCGCAGATGTTCATCTCGTTGAAACCGCTCAAGGACCGCAACGCGAGCCTCGACGACATCCTGAACCGCCTTCGCCCGAAGCTCTCCAAGGAGCCGGGCGCGAACCTCTTCCTGAACCCCATCCAGGACATCCGCACCGGCGGCCGCCAGACGGAGGCGAGCAATCAGTTCACCCTGCGCGGCGACGACCTCGCGGAGCTGCGCACGTGGGCGCCGAAGCTCGAGGCGGCGCTGCGCGACCGGCCCGAGCTCACCGACGTCACCTCCGACCAGCAGGACAAGGGCCTGCAGATATCGCTCGTGATCGACCGGCCGACCGCCGCCCGCATGGGCATCACGCCGCGCACGATCGATACGACGCTGAACCTCGCCTTCGGGCAATCCGTGGTCTCGACCATCTACCAGGATCGCAACCAGTACCGCGTGGTGATGGAGGCGGCGCCGCAGTGGTGGCAGAACCCCTCGACGCTCGACCAGATCTACGTGCTCTCCCCCAAGCGCGGGCAGGTGCCGCTCTCGGCGATCTCGCATTACGAGACCACGCTCGCGCCGCTCTCGGTGAACCACCAGGGGCAGTTCGCCGCCGCCACGCTCTCCTTCAATCTCCCCGAAGGCGTGTCGATGTCGCAGGCCTCCGACGTCATCAAGCAGACGATGCAGAGAATCGGCGTGCCCTCGACGATCTACGCGTCCTTCGAGGGCACCGCCAAGCTTTTCCAGCAGGGCCTGGACAACGAGCCGTGGCTGGTGCTTGCGGCGCTCCTCACGGTCTACATCGTGCTCGGCATCCTCTACGAGAGCATCGTGCATCCGATCACGATCCTCTCGACGCTCCCCTCGGCCGGCGTGGGCGCGTTGCTCGCGCTGCGGCTCTTCAACCAGGAGTTCACGCTGATCGCGCTGATCGGGGTGATCCTGCTGATCGGCATCGTGAAGAAGAACGCGATCCTGATGATCGACTTCGCGCTGGAGCGCGAGCGCTCCGGGCACACCGACACCGAGGCCGCGATCCGCGAGGCGGCGCTGCTGCGCTTCCGGCCGATCATGATGACGACCATGGCGGCGATGCTGGGAGCGATCCCGCTGGCACTGGGCACCGGCGACGGCGCGGAGCTGCGCCGCCCCCTCGGCATCTCGATCGTCGGCGGGTTGCTGGTGAGCCAGCTCCTCACGCTCTACACGACACCGGTGATCTACCTCTACCTCGACCGCTTCCGCCTCTGGGCCCGGCGCCGCGCGCACCTGGGCGAGCAGCACCTCGAACCCACTTCGGCCGCCGCGGACTAAGACGGAAACGCAGATGAACGCAGATGAAGCGCAGATGAGCTCCGATAAAGCCCCGAGAGTTTCGTGCCTACGCGTGCGACGTACGGACACACGCTCAAACCATCCGCGGCCATCTGCGTTTTCAATGCTTTTCGCTTGTCTCGTCGCGGGATGTGCCGTGGGGCCGGACTACAAGAGGCCGGAGTCGGCGACGCCGGCGCAGTACAAGGAAGCGGGCGACTGGGCCGTTGCCAAGCCGGCCGATGCCGCGCCCAAGGGCAAGTGGTGGCAAGCGTTCCAGGATCCGGTGCTGAACGACCTGGAAGAGGAGGTCAGCGTCTCCAACCAGACGCTCGCCGCGGCCGAGGCGCGCTATCGCCAGGCGCACGCCGCGGTGCAGGCCGCGCGCGCACAGCTCTTCCCCACCGTCGGCGTGGGGGCAACGGCGAACCGGCAGCGCGCCGTGCCCAATCGCTACGCGATCACGCTCGAGGCGGACTGGGAGGTGGACCTCTGGGGACGCGTACGCCGCCTTGTCGAAGCGGCACGCTACGCCGAGGAGGCGAGCGCCGCGGACCTGGAGAACGTGCGCCTCTCGATGCAGGCCGAGCTCGCCACCGACTACTTCCAGCTGCGGGTGACCGACGCGCAGCGCGACCTCCTCGCCGACAGCGTGAAGGCCTTCCAGATCTCGTACAACGTCACGAAGAACCGCTACGACGCGGGCGTGGCCGGCAAGGTGGACGTGGTGCAGGCTGAGACGCAACTCCTCAGCACCCAGGCGCAGGCGATCGACCTCAACGCCACGCGCGCCACGCTCGAGCACGCGATCGCGACGCTGATCGGCAAGCCGCCGGCCGACCTTTCGATCGCCCCCGCGCCGCTGCACGTGCACATCCCCACCGTCCCGCCGGGCCTGCCCACCACGCTCCTCGAGCGGCGTCCCGACATCTCCACGGCCGAGCGCAACATGGCCGCGGCGAACGCGCGCATCGGCGCCGCCGAAGCCGCGTACTTCCCGACGCTCGACCTCACGGGAAGCATCGGCTTCGCGGGGACGCAGCTGCACAACCTCATCTCGGCGCCCAACCGCGTCTGGGCGCTGGGCGCCTCGCTCGCGGACACGCTGCTCGATTTCGGCGCCCGCGCGGCGGCGGTGGAGACCGCGCGCGGCCAGTACCAGGAGCAGGTCGCGAACTACCGCCAGGCGGTGCTGAACGGCGTCCAGGAGGTGGAGGACAACCTCGCCACCGTGCGCTGGCTCACCGACGAGAGCAAGGTGGAGGCCGAGGCCGCACGCGCCGCGCGCGAAAGCGTGGTGCTCACGGTGAACCAGTACAAGGCGGGAACGGTGAGCTACCTCAACGTGGTGACGGTGCAGGCCACGCAGCTGAACGAGGAGCGCACGGTCGTGACCCTGATGGGCCGTCAGCTCGCCGCCTCCGTGGGGCTCATCCGCGCGCTCGGAGGGACGTGGCAATGAGCGCGCAGGCCCACGAGGGCTTCGCGGGATTGTCGCAGTGGGTGGGTCGTGGCGAGACGCGCGAGGACACGGTCACCGCCGCTCCGCTGGTCGCGCTCGCGGGCCTCCTCGACCGCGACGACCCGCCGCCACGCCCCGGGGATGCCGCGCCGCCGCTCGCGCATTGGCTCTATTTCGTCCCCAGCTATCGCATCTCCGAGGCGGGCCCCGACGGCCACGCGGAGAAGGGCGGGTTCCTGCCGCCCGTGCCGCTGCCGCGGCGCATGTGGGCCGGAAGCCGCATCCGCTTCGAGCGCCCGCTTCGCGTGGGCGAGGCGATCACGCGGCGCTCCACCATCACCGAAGTGAACGTGAAGGAAGGCCGCAGCGGCCCGCTCGTCTTCGTGACGGCGCGCCACGAGATCGCGGACGCGAAGGGCACCCTCCTCGTCGACGAGCAGGACATCGTCTATCGCGGCGAGACGGCGCTCGCACCCCGATCCGAGCCCGCTCCCGACGGCGAGGCCTGGCGCCGCGAGATCCGCCCCGACCCCGTGCTCCTCTTCCGCTACTCCGCGGTCACGTTGAACAGCCACCGCATCCACTACGACCAGCCCTACGCCACGAAGGTCGAGGGCTATCCCGGCCTCGTCGTTCACGGGCCGCTCATCGCCACCCTCCTCCTGGACCTGCTGCGCCGTAGCCGCCCCGAAACGCAAGTGAAGGAATATCGCTTCCGCGCCGCCAAGCCGCTGTACGATACGGCCAGCTTTTTCACCTGCGGCCTGCCCGACGAGGCGCAACGCAGCGCACGGCTCTGGACGCGAGACGCCGAAGGCGCCGCGACGATGCAGGCCACCGCCAGCTGGTAGGGAGGGAAGGGAATGCTGGTCAATTGCGCGGCCTACCAGGACGGCCACAAGCTCGCCGACATCGCCAAGGAAGCGATCAGCGACTACGTGCAGCGCCCGGACGTCTTCGTCTGGGTCGCGCTGAAGGACCCCACGCCCGACGAGCTGGAGGAGATGGGGCGCGAATTCAACCTGCACGAGCTCGCCGTCGAGGATGCGCTCCACGGCCACCAGCGCCCCAAGATCGACGAGTACGGCACCTCGCTCTTCTGCGTGCTGCACGTGCCCGAGATGCAGGGCGACGACGTGGAAGTGGGCGAGATCGACATCTTCGTGGGCCCCAACTACATCCTCTCGGTGCGCCAACGCACGCAGCACGGTTTTGGAGAAGTGCGCGCGCGCGCCGAGAGCGAGCCCGAGCTCCTGAAGAACGGCTCGGGCTTCGTCTTCTACGCCCTCATGGACAACGTGGTGGACCGCTACTTCCCGCTGGTGGACCAGCTCGAGGTGGAGCTGGAGAAGATCGAAGAGCGCATCTTCGCCGGCGACTCGGCCAAGGCCAACATCCAGGCGCTCTATGCGTTGAAGCACAAGGGCATGGTGATCCGCCACGCCGTCGAGCCGCTGATCGAGGCGGTGCACAAGCTCTATGGCGGGCGCGTGCCGCAGGTCTGCTCGGGGACGCAGGAATACTTCCGCGACGTCTACGACCACCTGCTGCGCGTGAGCCAGCAGCTGGACGGGCTGCGCGACATGGTGATCACCGCGATGCAGGTGAACCTCTCGATGATCTCGCTCTCGGAGAACGAGGTCACCAAGCGGCTCGCGGCCTATGCGGCGCTGGTCGCGGTGCCCACGATGGTGGCCGGGATCTACGGGATGAACTTCAAGAACATGCCCGAGCTCGACTGGGTGTTCGGTTATCCGATGTCGATCGCCATCATGATCGCGATCGATGCCTACCTGTGGGCCAAGTTCCGCCGCACCGGCTGGCTATGAGGCTCGCTCGGCCGCGGCCTCCTCGAGCAGCCACGACCTGAAGCTGGAGACCGCGGAATTATCCGCGGCCGCCTCGGGAGTGACGAGGTAGTACGAGAAGCCCGTGGGCGCCGGGATGCGGAAAGGCACCGCGAGGCGCTTGGCCTCGATGTCCGCGCTCAACAGCGATTCGATGGCGAGCGTCACGCCCAACCCCTCGATCGCCGCGTCCATGGCGAGCGCCGCGTCGCCGAAATGCGGCCCGCGCGAGGCGTCGACATCCTCGACCCCGGCAAGGTGAAGCCAATCGGACCAGCTCGGGCGCGCTCCCTCCTGGACCACCGTGTCGTCATGCAGCAGCGTGTGGTGGCGAAGATCCTCGGGCTTGCGCAGCGGATGCTCGCTTCGCAGCAGCTTCGGGCTGCAAACCGGCACGTAGCGCGCGGAAAAGACCTCGTCGGACCGCGTGCCCGGATAGTGGCCCGAGCCGAAGCGCACCATCGCGATGGGCGCCTCCGCGGGCGCATCCAGCCCCGGAACGAAACCCATGTCGTCGTTGCCTTCGTCCACCATCTCCTGGCGGCTGGTGAGGTGCAGCTCGATCTCGGGGTGCTTCTCGGCGAAGCTCGCCAAACGGGGCAGCAGCCAGCGCGCCGCGAAGTTGGGCGGCGAGACCACGGCAAGCGGGTGCGTATGCTCGCGCTCGCGCGCGCGCTGCATCGCAGCATGGAGCGCGTCCAGCCCCTCGCGCACCTTGGGGAGCATCGCGTGCGCCTCGCCGGTGAGCTCGAGGGCCCGCGTGAGGCGCACGAAGAGCGGAGTGCCCAGGTGGTCCTCGAGCAGCTTCACCTGGTGCCCCACGGCTCCCGGAGTGACGTGGAGCTCCCGGGAGGCCTTCTTGAAGCTCAGGTGGCGCGCCGCGGCCTCGAAGGCGCGCAGCGCATTCAGGGGCGGAAGGCGGTCGGTGATCCTGGCCATGGCGCAACGATCCTCGTCTGTTGCAGGAAAACAAATCGGTTGTTGCAGTGCAACATCATACCTATATTCCCTCGGACGGGCTCGTTTCAAGCCCGGTTCCCGCTTTTCGCGGGAGCTTCCACGAAGGAGATTGCAAATGGATGCCAGAAGCCACTATCCCGAGTTCCTCGCCGTCGACGAGCACATCCGGCGCGCGCAACTGCAGCGCTCGGCGCACATCGCGCACCTGATCGCGGTGGGAATCGATCGCCTCGCGGCCGCGTTCGCCCAGGCGGGACGCACCATGGGCGAAGGCCTCGCCGCCGAGATGGACCGCCGCGCCGTCGAGGCGGACGCGTTCCTGAAGCGCGCGGTGCCACACCGCTGAGCGGACGGGCGACAATGGGAGCATGGCCAATCAAACCGTGCTCTTCCTTCCCGGCCTCCTCGAGGACGCGGACGCTTTCGCCGCGCAGGTGGAGCGGCTGCGGCCGCACGCGACCTGCATAGTCGCCGACCTCACGGAAGCCGATTCGATCGCGGCGCTCGCCGCGCGAGCCTTGAAGGTGGCCCCCGAAGGCCCCTTGTGCCTCGTGGGCCACTCGATGGGCGGCTACGTGGCCCTCGAAGCGATGCGCCAGGCGCCACGGCGAATCGAGCGCCTCGCCCTCCTCAACACCCACGCGCGCCCGGACAGCGAGGAGGCCACGCAGAACCGCCGCCGCCTCATGGCGCTCGCGGCCAAGGACTTCCCGGCGGTGATCGAGACGCTCATGCCGAAGCTCATGACCCCCCGCCACCTGGAGGACACGGACTTGCGCGGCACGATCACCGAAATGGCGCTCGCCGTGGGCAAGGACGCCTTCCTGAGGCAGGAAGCGGCGATCATCGGGCGGATCGACAGCCGCCCGAGCCTCGACGCCATCCGCTGCCCCACGCTGGTGGTCGCGGCGCGCCATGACCAGCTGATGCCGGTGGAGATCCTCCAGGAGCTGGCGCTGGGCATCCCGGGAGCGAGGCTCGAGATGATCGAGGACTCGGGTCACATGGCCACCATCGAGCAGCCCCGGCAGGTGGCGGAGCTCCTGGACGGCTGGCTCGGGCGCTGAACCAAACGGGCGGGGTCCAATCTTAAAGGGCACCCCGTCCGCCCGGAGATCAACAACATGGTCCTGCTGAGCCCCCTCATCGCCCTCATCGCCGGCATCCTGATCCTCATCATGCCGCGCCTCCTCAACTACATCGTCGCGATCTACCTCATCGCCGTGGGCGTCCTGGGCCTGCTGGGCGGGGTCAAGTTCTGACACACTCGCGGGGATGGCAAACGTCCCCGCGCTCTCGCTCCTCGAAACCCGCGTCATCGGCGTGCTGCTCGAGAAGCAGCACACGGTGCCCGACACCTATCCGCTCACGCTGAATGCGCTCGCGGCCGGCTGCAACCAGAAGACCAGCCGCGACCCGGTGATCGAGGCCGCCGAGACCGAGGTGCAGGCGGCGATCGACCGGTTGAAATCCCTTTCGCTGGTCATGGAGTCGAGCGGTGGGCGCGTGATGCGCTATGCGCAGAACCTCGGCAAGGTGCTCGGCATTCCGCCGCAATCGGCCGCACTCCTCGCGGTGCTCTTCCTGCGCGGCCCGCAGACGGCCGGCGAGCTTCGCATCCATAGCGACCGGCTGCACAAGTTCGGCGACATCCTTTCCGTGGAGGCCTTTCTCAACGAGCTCGCCGAGCGCAAGGACGGCGCGCTGGTGGTGGAGCTCGGCAAGGCGCCGGGGGCGCGTGAGACACGGTGGGCGCACCTTCTCTCGGGTGCGCCGGCGGTTCCCGCCCAGGCTGTCATTCCCGCCCAAGCCGTCATTCCCGCGAAGGCGGGAACCCAGCCCATGGACGCAAGCGACGTGCAAGCCCGCATCGATCGCCTCGAGGCGGAAGTCGCTACGCTACGCGAAGCGGTGGCTCGCCTCTCGAACGCTTCCGGCAGCGACTCCTCCGGCTAGCGGTCGAGCGGGCTCACCACGCCGCGCCCGCCGCGGTTCAAGACGTGCGTGTAGATCATCGTGGTGCTCACGTCCTTGTGGCCCAGCAGCTCCTGCACGGTACGAATGTCGTAGCCCGCTTCCATGAGGTGGGTGGCGAAGGAGTGGCGCAGGGTGTGGGTGGTAACGGGCTTCACGATCCCGGCCTGGATCGCCGCGCGTTTGATCGCGCGCTGGAGCGTCTGGTCGTACGCGTGGTGACGCCGCTTGATGCCGCTTCGCGGATCGTGCGACAGATGATCTTGCGGAAAGACCCAGTGCCACGACCAGGTGCGCCCCGCCGCGGGATTCTTGCGCTCGTAGGCGAACGGCATCTCGACGCCGGCAACCTCGCGCCGCCGATCGCAGCGCCAGATCGCAAGCGAAGCCCCCAGCTGGTCGCGCAAATCCTCGACGAGCGCGCCGGGGACCATGGTGACGCGGTCCTTGCCGCCCTTTCCATGGCGGACCACGATCTGGCGCTTCGGAAGATCCAAATCCTTTACCCGCAGCGAGAGACACTCTGTCACGCGCATCCCCGTGCCATACATGAGCCGCGCTTGCAGGCCATGCTCATCCTCCAGCCGGGCGAGCAAGGCTTTCGCCTCTTCGGCAGTAAGGACGGTAGGCACGCGCTTGGGAAGCTTCGCCCGGACAATGCCGTCCATCCACGGCAATTGAATGCCCAGCACCTGGCGGTAGAGAAAAAGCACGGCGGCCAATGCCTGGTTCTGCGTGGCCCCGGCAACCTGCCCCTTGGTGGCCAATGCGGAAAGGAAGGCGGAGACGTGCGCATCCCCCAGATCCCTTGGATGGCGTTTCCCATGAAACAGGATGTAGCGGCGAATCCAATGGCAGTACGTGCGCTCGGTGCGCACGCTGTAATGCCGGACGCGAATGGCATTGCGGACCTGATCGAACAGGCGCGGGGCTGCGGGGGACGGAGCGTCGGGTTGCATGGCGGCGTTCTCACGAAGAACGGGGCCAGTGCCGAACGCGTTGACCGGCTTTTGGACTGGGCGGACAATCCTTAACGGACGTTCAGTCCTTAACGGACACTCCAGTCCTTATCAGATTCCAACCAATAT
>DATBAI010000053.1:0-67627 GCA_036271595.1 Usitatibacter sp. | reverse complement strand
AACCTGCTGCAATCGCTGTATGCCCTCACCTCCATGGCGCAGCAGCTTCCCGGCGAAGGCACCGGGGGCCTCATGCAGCGCCAGCTTCCGCAGCTCGCGCAACGCCTGCGCACCACGCTGGACAAGCTCCGCGCCCCCGAGGTCGCCAACCGGGAGCTCACTACGTCGGCGCGGGCATGGTGGAGCGAGCTCGGGAAGCGCGTGTCGGATCCTGCGATCGAGCTCGATGCGACGATCGAATCCGACATGGAAGTGCCCGCGGCCGTCTTCGACAGCTTCGTCGAGAACGGCATCGACAATGCGAGGCAGAAGTCGCGCGAGGACCCGGATATCGAAATCAAGGTGAAGCTCACCTGCACGCCGCAACGCATCGAGCTCGCCGTTTCCGATTCGGGGTCGCCCGTCGATCCGGAGATCGTGCGGCGCCTCTTTCGCGAGCCGATCGAGCGCGGAGGGAGCCTGGGCATCGGCCTCTACCAGGCGGCTCGCATGGCGGCGCAGGCGGGATATCGCGTCGAGCTCGCCGACAATCGGCCGGGACGCGTGTGCCTCGCCCTCGTGCGCGAAGGTACGGCGCTAGGCGAGGGCTGAAAGCGCCTCGGCAAGACCCTCGCGCCATCCCCCGAGCGAGATGCCGAAGGCCCGTTCGAGCTTGCCGTTGTCGAGCACCGAATACGCGGGGCGCTTCGCGGGCGTCGGATACTCGGCCGTCATGATCGGGGTGAGCCCGGGCGCGGCGAAGCCGGGCCTGGTGCGCGCACGCTCCTCGAAGATGGCCCGCGCGAACCCATACCAGGTCGTCTCGCCGCTCGCGGTCGCGTGATAGAGCCCGCGTGAGCCGGCGGCCTTGGCAAGGCTCTCCGCGGTGATCTCGCCCGCTTTCGAGCCGGTTGCCAGGAGCGCGGCCACGGTGCGGGCGATCGCGAGGCTCGTGGTGGGGGCGCCGCGCTGGTCGTCCACAATCCGCAGCGGCTCGCCTTTCGCGGCAAGGCGCAGCATCGTGAGCATGAAGTTTCGCCCGTGGGATCCGTACACCCACGCGGTGCGCAGCACGATCGCGGCGGCCCCGGACTCGAGGACGGCGTGCTCGCCCTCGAGCTTGGTGCGACCGTATGTCCCCAGGGGGTTGGTCGTGTCCGCCTCGACGTAGGGGGTGCGCTTGCTGCCGTCGAAGACATAGTCGGTGGAAAAGTGCACGAGCAGCGCTCCCGCGCGCCGCGCCTCGCCGGCGATAAGCCCCGGCGCCACGGCGTTCACGGTGCGAGCGGACTCCGGCTCGCTCTCGGCGCGGTCCACGGCGGTATAGGCGGCGGCGTTCACGATGGCCTGCGGCGCGGCTTCGCGAATGCGCGCGACCAGTTGGCCCGGATCGGACAGGTCGAGCGTGTCGCGCCCGTACGCGATCACTTCCGCGCGCCCCGCGAGAGCGCGTGCGACCTCGGTGCCGACCTGGCCGCCGGCGCCCGTCACGAGCACCCGCATCAAGGGAAGGTGTCCGCTTCGCCGAGCGGCCGGCCCGCCGCGTCGTTCGCCTTCACGAGCGGCGCCCCCGAGATCGGCCAGTCGATTCCGAGCGCCGGGTCGTTCCAGAGGAGCGTGCGCTCGTGTCGTGGTGCGTAGTAGTCCGTCGTCTTGTAGAGGAACTGCGCATGTTCCGAGAGCACCACGAAGCCGTGCGCGAAGCCCTCGGGGACCCAGAGCATCCGCGCGCCGGCGCCGTCCAGGCGCTCGCCCACCCATTTGCCGAAAGTGGGCGAGGAACGGCGCAGGTCGACGACCACGTCGAACACCTCGCCCTGGGTCACGCGCACGAGCTTGCCCTGCGGCTGATGCACCTGGTAGTGCAGCCCACGCAGCACGTTGCGCACCGACGTCGACTGGTTGTCCTGCACGAAGCGAACCTCGCGTCCCACCGCATCATCGAAGGCGCTCCGGTTCCAGCTCTCGAAGAACGACCCGCGGTCGTCACCGAACACCTTCGGCTCGATCACCAGCACATCGGGTATGGAGGTGCGCGTTACCTTCACCTAGAAAACCCGATCGCGAAGCACGGCAAGCAGGTATTGGCCGTAGGAATTCTTCTTCATCGGATCCGCGAGCTTCTCCAGCTGCGCGGCATCGATGTAACCCATCCGATACGCGACTTCCTCGGGACATGCGATCTTCAATCCCTGCCGGCGCTCGATGGTCTCGATGAAGTGCGCCGCCTCGAGAAGGCTCTCGTGCGTGCCCGTGTCGAGCCATGCGGTGCCCCGGCCCATCACCTCGACGGCGAGCTCGCCCATCTCCAGGTAGCGGCGGTTCACGTCGGTGATCTCGAGCTCGCCGCGCGGGGAAGGCGTGAGCCCGGTCGCGATGTCGGCAACGCGCTCGTCGTAGAAATAGAGGCCCGTCACGGCGTAACGCGATTTGGGTCGCGGCGGCTTCTCCTCGATCGATACCGCGGCGCCGGCCTTGTCGAACTCGACCACGCCGTAGCGCTCCGGATCCTTCACCGGATATGCGAACACCGTCGCGCCCTTGCGCTCGGCGCTCGCGCGCGCAAGGGATGCCGCGAGGTCATGCCCGTGGAAGATGTTGTCGCCCAGGACGAGCGCCGAAGAGCGGCCCTCCACGAAGGCGCGCCCCACGATGAACGCCTGCGCGAGGCCGCCGGGCGAAGGCTGCACCGCGTAGGAAAGCGAAAGGCCCCAGTCGCGCCCGTCACCCAGCAGCTCCGCGAAGCGCGGCGTGTCCTGCGGCGTGGAGATCACGAGGATCTCGCGGATGCCCGCGAGCATGAGGGTCGCGAGCGGGTAGTACACCATCGGCTTGTCGTACACCGGCAGCAGCTGCTTGGACACTACGCGCGTGGCCGGGTAGAGCCGGGTGCCGGAACCCCCGGCGAGGATGATGCCGCGTCGGCTCATGCCGCTCCTCCCGCCATGTAGTGCGTCTCGATCCAGCGGCGATACTCACCGCTCTTCACGCCGGCCACCCACGCGGGATTGTCCACATACCAGCGTACCGTGCGGGCGAGGCCCGACTCGAAGCTCTCGCGCGGCTTCCACCCGAGCTCGGCCTCGATCTTGCGCGCGTCGATGGCATAGCGGCGATCGTGGCCCGGGCGGTCGGCCACGCGCGTGATGAGCGAACGGTAGCCTCCGGCGCGCGGCCGAAGCGCCTCGAGCGCATCGCAGATCGCGTTCACCACGTCGATGTTCTTTCGCTCGGCGTTGCCGCCCACGTTATAGGTCTCCCCGGGGCGGCCCTTCGCGAGCGCCACGCGAATCGCCTCGCAATGGTCGGCGACGTAGAGCCAGTCGCGCACCTGCAATCCGTCGCCATACACCGGAAGGGGCTTCGCCTCGATCGCGTTGGAGATCATGAGGGGGATCAGCTTCTCCGGGAACTGGTAAGGGCCGTAGTTGTTCGAGCAGTTCGTGGTGACCACCGGAAGCCCGTACGTATGGTGGTACGCGCGCACCAGATGGTCCGAGCCCGCCTTGGACGCGGAGTACGGGCTATTGGGCCGGTACGGCGTCGTTTCCGAGAACGCCGGCTCGCCGGGCGCGAGCGAGCCGTATACCTCGTCGGTGGACACGTGCAGGAACCGGAACGCATCGCGCTCGCCCCCCGCGAGGTGTTGCCAGTGCTCGCGCACGGCTTCCAGCAGCTCGAAGGTGCCCAGGACGTTGGTGTGCACGAAGGCATCGGGCCCGCGGATCGAGCGGTCCACGTGGCTTTCCGCGGCGAAGTGCACGATGGCGCGCGGCCGGTGCTTGGCGACGAGGCCCTGCACCAGCGCGCGGTCGCAGATGTCGCCTCGCACGAACGCATGCCGCGAATCGCCCTCCAGGCTCGCGAGGTTCGCGGGATTGCCGGCGTAGGTGAGGCTGTCGAGGTTCACGACGCCTTCGCCCGCCTTCGCGATCCAGTCGAGCACGAAGTTGGAGCCGATGAACCCCGCCCCGCCCGTCACCAGGATCACGGCGTGCGCCTCGCTGCCGGCGATGCCGAGCGCTCCAGCTCGATCAGCTTCAGGTACTTGAGGAAAGCGCTGTTGCAGCCGATCGCGATGTGCGCGAAGCCGGCTCCGCCGTCGAGGAGGCCCAGCCGCAAAAAGTAGAACTTGAGGAACCGCACCACGGGGCTCGCGACGAGGCGCCAATAGCCGGCGCGCACGCCCTGCTCGTAGAGGGCCTGCGCGTGCAGCGTCGTATAACGGTTCTGCTTCGCGACATAGGTGGCGATGTCGTCGGCGGATTCGTGCAGCAGGTCACCTTCGAGGCGGCCCACCTCCGCGGTCGTGAGCACCGCCTCGTGCACCTCGTCGTTGGACCAGCTCGCATGCGCGCGATGGAAGAAACGCAGCGTCCAGTCGGGATAACCCTCACCGTGCGCGAGCCAGCGACCGAGGAAACGATTGCGCCGCGTCATGCGCCATGCGTGGTAGCGTGGGCCCGCCATCGCCTCCCGGATCGAGCTTTCGAGCCGCTCGCTCACGCGCTCATCGGCATCCAGGCAGAGGACCCAGTCGTGCCGGGCGAGGCCCACGGCGTGCTGCTTCTGCCGGCCGAAGCCCAGCCACTCTCCCGTCTCGACGCGCGCACCGTGCGCTCGCGCCACCGCGATGGTGTCGTCCGTGCTGCCCGAGTCGAGCACCAGCGTCTCGTCCGCGAAGGCGACGCTTGCGAGGCATGGGCCCAGCTGCAAGGCCGCGTTGCGGGCGATGATGGCGACGGTGAGGGAAAGCTTCGGGGCGTTCATGGCGCCACGGCTTGGGCTGGCGATGGCGTGGGAGCGACATTCTACCCGCAGCCGCCGGATTAGAATGCGCCCCATGCCCGGCCCGCGCATCCTGTTCGTGAAGCTCTCGTCGCTGGGCGACGTGGTGCACCATCTTCCCGCGGTGACCGATGCCGCGCTGCATCATCCGGATGCCCACATCGCGTGGGCCGTCGAAGAGGCGTACGTGGACATCGCACGCCTTCATCCCGCGGTGGCACGGACGATCGCGGTGGGCCTGCGCGGGTTGCGTCGCAATCCGTTCGCGGGGGGCCGCTGGGCGGGGCTCAGGGCCGCGCGCCGAGAGGTTCGCGAAGGCCGCTGGGACTATGTGATCGACACGCAGGGGCTCATCAAGAGTGGATGGATCGCGCATGCCTCGGGTGCGCCCCGTTTCGGCCTCGATGCGGCGAGCGCGCGCGAACGGCTTGCCGCGCGGTTCTACGACGTGAAGTTCGCTGTCCCGCGCGAGCTGCATGCGGTCGAGAGAAACCGCGTCCTCGTGGGCGCCGTGCTGGGCTACAAGCCGCTCGGGGAAGCCCGCTACGGCATCGTCGCACCGCCGCAATCCCCCGACTGGGCGCCGCGATCGCCCTACGTCGTGATGCTGCACGCCGCGAGCCGCGCTTCGAAGCGCTGGGCAAACGCTCACTGGGTGGATCTCGCGAAGACGCTTTCGGCCCAGGGTTATACGGCGATCTTCCCGGGGGGGACGCAAACCGAGCGCGAAGCGGCCGCCGCCCTCGCGCGCGAGATTCGCGGCGCGATCGCCGCGCCCGCCATGGGACTCTTGCACGCCGCCGCCCTGCTCGCGCATGCGGATGGTGTCGTCGGCGTGGATACCGGCCTCACGCATCTCGCGGTCGCTTTGAGCGTTCCCACGGTGGGCATCTACGGCGCGACCTCGCCATCCCTCACCGGGCTGCACGGCGGCGCCCGCGCGGTGAACGTGGGCGCGGCGGGGAAGCCGCCATCGGTCGCCGAAGTAGCCGCCGCCATCGGGCTTGCGGGTGCGGCTCCTCGATGATCCGCGCGCTCTACGCGCTCGCATGGCTCATCGCTACGCCGCTCGTCCTGCTGCGGCTCGCATGGCGCGGGCGTCGCCAGCGCGGTTATCTCGAGAATGTCGGCGAGCGCTTCGGTCTTTACAGAGGCGGCGCGCGCGGGCCTTACGTTTGGGTCCATGCCGTGTCCGTGGGCGAGACCCGGGCGGCGGCCCCGCTCGTCGAGGCACTGCGTGCCCGCTACCCGGGACGCAAGATCCTGGTCACGCACATGACGCCGACCGGGCTCGCCACGGGCCGCGAGGCGTTCGGCGACACCGTCGAGCGCACGTGGCTGCCGTATGACCTCAAGTTCGCGGTACGCCGGTTCCTCGCGCGCTATCGGCCCGAAGTCGGCGTGATCATGGAGACCGAGATCTGGCCACGCCTCATCGACGAGGCGAAGGCCGCCGGCATTCCCGTGGTGCTCGCCAACGCAAGGCTCTCGGAGCGTTCGGCTCGCCGCTATGCACGTGCGCCCGCGCTCGCACGATGGGCGCTGGGCAACTTCGCGGGCGTAGCCGCGCAGACGGGGGACGACGCCGCGCGGCTCGCCGCGCTGGGCGCGCGTGGGCCGGTCGTGCTGGGCAACGTGAAGTTCGATCTCACGGTTCCCGCGGCGATGGTGGAGCGCGGCGCGCAGTTCCGTGAGCGCTTCGGCGAGCGTTCGGTGTGGGTCGCGGCGAGCACGCGCGAGGGCGAGGAAGCGCTGCTGCTCGATGCGTTCGCCGCGTGCGGCGCGGATCCCGGCGCGCTGCTCGTGATCGTGCCCCGTCACCCTCAGCGCTTCGAGGAGGCCGCGCGGCTCGCAACCGAGCGCGGCTTCGAGGTGGCACGCCGCAGCGACGCGGGGCCCGTGCCTTCGTCGGCGCGCGTCGCCATCGGCGATTCCATGGGCGAGATGCTCGCCTACTATGCCGCGGCGGACGTCGCGATCATCGGAGGTACCTTCCTCGACTTCGGCGGGCAGAACCTCATCGAGGCTTGCGCTCTGGGTCGCCCCGTCATCGTCGGTCCGCGCACCTACAACTTCGAGGAGGCGACGCGCGGCGCGGTGGCCGCGGGCGCAGCGCTGCGCGTGGCCGACGCCGGCGCGGCGATGCGTGAAGCAAAGGCGTTGGCGGCCGATGCGCCGCGGCGCGAATCCATGGGCGCCAAGGGCCTTGCCTTCGTGGCCGCGCACCGCGGCGCCGTCGAGCGCCTCGCGGACTGGATCGCCGCTACCGCGAAAAAGTGATCTGTCCCCTTTTCAGCGAGAAAAGGGCTCTGACCCCTTTTAGCGTCAGCCTCTTGCGAGGGTGCGGTTTACCGAGGCGACGTCGTCCTCGGTGAGGGTGCCGGCGGCGGACTTCAGGCGAAGCGTCGAGAGGAGGTAGTTGTAGCGGGCCTGCTGGAGGTCGCGGCGGGTCTGGAACACCTGCTGCTGCGCGTTCAGCACGTCCACGCTGGTTCGCACGCCGACGTCGCGCCCGAGGATCGTGGAGTCGAGCTGGCTCTGCGTCGAGGCGAGGGCCCGTTCGAGGGCGTGTACCTGGGCGATGCCGGAGGTCACGTTGAGGAAGTTGGTGCGGACGTTCTGCGCGACGGTGCGCTGCGCATTCTCGAGGTCCTGCTCGGCCCGGTCGCGGTTGGCGAGCGCCTGGCGCACGCGCGACTGGATGAGCCCGCCCGAATAAAGCGGCACGCCGAGCACGAGCCCGATGGAGCTCACGTTGGTCGTGGGGCCGAGGATTCCGGGAACGACCTGCGACGGGTCGTTGGTGCGTTGCCAGGTGGCGGAGAGGTCCAGCGTGGGCAGGTGGCCCGCGCGCTGGCGGCCGACCTCCTGCCTGTTGATCTCGAGGTTGGCGCGCGCGTTGGCGATCGCGGGGCTGCTTTCCACGGACGACGTGACCCAGGCTTCGATGTCGTTGGGCTGCGGGGGCGAGAGCTCGAGCGGTTCGCGAAGCGGCGTGAGCCCCTCGGTGGGCTTGCCGATCAGCACCTGCAGGGCGCGGCGCTTCACCTCGAGGTCGTTGTTGTCGGAGATTTCCTGCGCGCTTGCCTGGTCGTAGCGCGCCTGCGCCTCGAGGGTATCGACGATCGTCGCGGTGCCCACCTCGAAATTGCGCTTGGCTTGCGCGAGCTGCTCGGCGATCGCGCGCTCCTGCGCCTGGGAGAGCGCCACGTTGTCCTGCGCGAGCAGCACATCGAAGTAGGCCTGGGAGGCGCGCACCACGAGATCCTGCTGCGACGAGGCGAGGGTCGCCTGCGCCTGGAGCACCTGCTGCTCGGCTTCCGTGATGGCGATCCAGTTCTGGAGGCGGAAGATCGGCTGCGAAAGCGTGATCGCGTAGGTCCTGGTGGTGTAGTCGAGCTTGCCCGCGATCTCCTGGTCGACGTAGTTGCGGAAGATCGAAGCGCTGCCGGAGATGAGGGGCAGGTACCCGGCACGGGCCTGCGGCAGCGCCTCGATCGAGGCGTTGTACTGCGCGCGCGCCGATTGGTAGACCGGGTCGCTCACCTGCGCGTCGTGGTAGATCGCGAGGAGGTCGGCGGCGCTGGCGCCGGAGGCCGCCACGGCGAGCGCGGCGGCGAGGAGGGTGCGGCGGAATGTCATCGAATGGACCTTGGAGGCGCGGGACCCGCTTTGGACGGTACGGCGCGCGGGAGCGGATTCGGCTAGAAGCGGAAACGCGGCGGCTGCGCCGCGTTCACCAGGGGTTTCACCCACGTCTCGAAGAGCTCGACGTGCTGGAAGGCGCCGGCCGCGGGCTGGCGGACGGCCACCGCCTTCATCGCCGGTGGATCGCCCAGCACCGTGAAGAGCCGGCCGCCGGGCTTGAGGCGATCGAGGAACGCCTGAGGGAGGACCGGGGTGGAGCCCGTCAGCACGATCACGTCGAAGGCGGATTCGGCGAGCGGCGCGCGGGCGCCATCGCCTTCGAGGAGCGTCACGTTCGCGATCGCGGCGCCGCGCAACGCGGCCCCGGCACGCGCCTTGAAGTCTCCGTGGATCTCCACGCTCGTCACGTGCCGCCCGCGGCTCGCGAGGAGCGCGGTGAGGTAGCCCGAGCCGGTTCCCACCTCATACACCGATTCGTGGGGCTGGACCGCCAGCTCCTGCACGATCCGCGCTTCCACCTTGGGCTGCATCATCGCCTCGCCGTGGCCGAGCGGCACCTCCAGGTCGGCGAAAGCGAGCGCGCGATGTTCCGCCGGCACGAACTGCTCGCGCTTCACCCGGAAGAGGAGGTCCAGGACCTGCGGATCGAGCACCTCCCAGGTGCGGATCTGTTGCTCGATCATGTTGAAGCGGGCTTGTTCGATGTTCATGGCAGGCGCAAGGCACGAGGCACGGCGCGAAGGGCAAAAAGGCTCGGTTCCGGGAGGGTTGCCATTGTATCAAAGGGGTAGGTCACCCTTGATATACTCGTTCGCGAACGCAGGGGTCTGCGGATGTCCTACATCCGCAGTGAGAGAAACCCTTGGAACCTGATCCGGGTCATGCCGGCGTAGGGAGCGTGAGCAGGGCAACCTGTCGCGCCTCGTGCCTCGTGCCCGCGCCTCACGGAGTGTGCCCATGAACGCCCATCCCCAATTCATCGCCGCCGCCGCCCACGTGGACGATGCCGCGGTGCAGCCCCTGCCGCGGTCTTCCAAGGTCTACGTCGAAGGCTCGCGCGCCGACCTTCGCGTGCCGATGCGCAGGATCGAGCAAACCGATACGCCGGCGTCCTTCGGCGCCGAGAAGAACCCGGCCGTGTACGTCTACGACACGAGCGGCCCCTACACGGATCCCGCGGCGCGCATCGACATCCGCTCGGGGCTCGCGGCCCTGCGACGGAAGTGGATCGAGGAGCGCGGCGACACGATGCCGCTCGAGGGCCCGACGTCGCGCTTCGGTCGCGAGCGTCTCCAGGATCCGAAGCTCGCGGAGCTGCGCTTTTCGCTCGCGCGCGCGCCGCGCCGCGCGAAGCACGGTGCCAACGTCACGCAGATGCACTACGCGCGCCGGGGCCTGGTGACTCCCGAGATGGAGTTCGTCGCGATCCGCGAGAACCTGCGCCGGCGCGAATACCTGGAGGAGCTTCGCGCGAGCGGGCCGACGGGTGCGAAGATGGCCGATCTTCTCGGCCGCCAGCACCGCGGCGAATCCTTCGGTGCTTCGATTCCCGCCGAGGTGACGCCCGAATTCGTACGCGACGAGCTGGCGCGCGGGCGCGCCATCATCCCGGCGAACGTGAACCACCCCGAAAGCGAGCCGATGGTGATCGGCCGCAACTTCCTCGTGAAGATCAACGCCAACATCGGCAACTCCGCGGTCAGCTCCTCGATCGCCGAGGAAGTCGACAAGATGACCTGGGCCATCCGCTGGGGCGGCGATACGGTGATGGACCTGTCCACGGGCCGGCATATCCACGAGACGCGCGAGTGGATCATCCGCAACTCGCCGGTGCCCATCGGTACCGTGCCGATCTACCAGGCGCTGGAGAAAGTCGACGGCAAGGCCGAGGAGCTCACGTGGGAGATCTACCGCGACACGTTGGTCGAGCAGGCGGAGCAGGGCGTGGACTATTTCACGATCCACGCCGGCGTGCGCCTGCCCTACATCCCCATGACCGCGTCGCGAATGACCGGCATCGTCTCGCGCGGCGGCTCGATCATGGCGAAGTGGTGCCTCGCGCACCATCGGGAGTCGTTCCTGTATGAACGCTTCGAGGAGATCTGCGAGATCATGGCGGCCTACGACGTGTCGTTCTCGCTGGGCGATGGGCTGCGCCCCGGCTCCATCTACGACGCCAACGACGAGGCGCAGATCGCGGAGCTGAAGACGTTGGGCGAGCTCACCACGATCGCGTGGAAGCACGACTGCCAGGTGATGATCGAAGGGCCCGGCCATGTGCCCATGCAGCTCATCAAGGAGAACATGGATCTCGAGCTCGAGCACTGCCACGAGGCGCCCTTCTACACCCTGGGCCCCCTCACCACCGATATCGCACCGGGCTACGACCACATCACGAGCGGCATCGGCGCGGCGCAGATCGGCTGGTACGGCACCGCCATGCTCTGCTACGTGACGCCCAAGGAGCACCTGGGCCTGCCCGACAAGGACGACGTGAAGGAAGGCATCGTCACGTACAAGATCGCCGCCCACGCGGCCGACCTCGCCAAGGGACACCCCGGAGCGCAGATCAGGGACAACGCGCTTTCCAAGGCGAGATTCGAATTCCGCTGGGAAGACCAGTTCAACCTCGGCCTCGACCCGGACAAGGCGAAGCAATTCCATGACGAGACGCTGCCCCAGGAGGGCGCCAAGCTCGCCCACTTCTGCTCGATGTGCGGGCCGCACTTCTGCTCGATGAAGATCACGCAGGACGTGCGCGATTTCGCGGCGAAGCATGGGGTCTCCGACAAGGAGGCGCTCGCGAAGGGAATGGAAGTGAAGGCGGTGGAGTTCGTGCGCCAGGGCGCGGAACTCTACGCGAAGCAATAGGACGCGCCGCCGATGCAGCTCCCGCCGCTCGCCGACTCCGTGATCCTGGGGATCGTGGAGGGACTCACCGAGTTCCTCCCGGTTTCGTCCACCGGCCACCTCATCATCGTCTCCGACTTCCTCGGGGCCAACGACGAGAAGGGCAAGGTCTTCGACATCGTGATCCAGCTGGGCGCGATCCTCGCCGTGTGCTGGGAATTGCGCGTGCGGATCGTGAAGGCCTTCGGCGGCCTCGCGAAGGACCCCGTGCAGCAGCGTTTCGCGGCCAACCTCTTCGTCGCTTTCCTGCCGGCCGCGATCGTCGGGCTCGCGTTCCAGAAGGCCATCAAGGCCCACCTCTTCAACCCCACGAGCGTCGCGGCGGCGCTCATCGTGGGCGCGCTCGTGATCTTCGCGGTCGAGCGCTGGTACGCGAAGAGGGGCGATGCGCGCGTGCTCTCGGTCTACGACATGACGTGGCGCGACGCGCTGGTGGTCGGCATCGCGCAGTGCTTCTCGCTCATTCCGGGGACGTCGCGCTCGGGCGCCACGATCATGGGCGGCATGCTGCGTGGCCTGTCGCGAAACGTGGCCACCGAGTTCTCGTTCTTCCTCGCGATCCCGGTGATGTTCGCCGCGACGGGCTACGAGATGGTGAAGAACCGGGCGCTCCTCTCGGCGGACGACCTCACCAACATCGCCGTGGGTTTCGTGGTGAGCTTCGTGTTCGCGCTCTTCGCCGTGAAGGCGCTCATCCGCTACGTGGCGCACCACGACTTCAAGGCGTTCGCGTGGTACCGGATCGCGCTGGGCGCGGCCGTGCTCGCCTACTTCTGGCGGTAGGCGCCTAGGCCTTCGGGTCGTCCCCGCCGGGCACCAGGATCGGGGAGCGGCGCCCCACGCATTTCTGGAGGATGTCCATCTCCTCGTCCGTGTGGGTCTCAAAGGGCGCATCGGCGAAGCGCGTGGCGCCGCTCGCGCGCGCCGCGACGAGGCGCGGCTCGTGGCGCGCCGACACCACGACCTGCCGGTCCTTCGGATCGTCGACCGACGCGAGCTCCACTTCGCCCCAGCAGGTGCAGAAGTAAGTCCCGTCGCCGCGCGTCTCGGTGTAGACGCCGGTACCGCGGATGCCGGCGGTCACGTTCTGCGCGTGGATCTCGCGGCGCCGGCCCTTGCCGAAGACCGCGCCCAGCGCACCGGTCACGAGCCGCAGGAACCCGGTGGTTTCATCGTGCCTCTCGATCACGAGCTCGCTGCGCGAGCGGACCATGAACGCGTCGCGGCCCATCACGAATACGAAATGGCCGTCGTTGCCCGTCACGACGCGATCGCCGGGAATGATGTCGGACTTGTAGGTCGCCGGCCGGCCGTTGATGGTGACCTTGCCGCGCAGGTCGTGCACCTGGTCGGGCGCGGCGAGCGAGGCGATAGGCAGGATCAGCCCGCCGGCGCCCGCCGTGGCCGCTCGCAGGAAATGGCGGCGCGCGAGCCGCGCGCCGAGATAGGGACCGTCACCGCCGTCCTTGCCATCCATCGCGCCTCCGAAGGGAATTTCGGGGTTAGACGGCGCTCGCGGGCGAACCTTACGCGATCGCGGCTTCCGTCGTGTAGCGCCTGATCAGCGCCAGCAGCTGGTCTTCCTGGTAGGGCTTGCCCATGTACTCGTTCACGCCGATGTCGAGCGCGTGGTTGCGATGCTTGTCGGCGGTGCGCGAGGTGATCATGATGATCGGGATCGTCTTCGTGCCGGCGTCGGCGCGCAGGTTCCGCGCGAACTCGAAGCCGTCCATGCGCGGCATCTCCACGTCGAGCAGGATGCAGTCGGGCTTCATGTCCTGGAGTTGCTGCAGCGCGTCCACGCCATCCTTGGCGGTGATCACCTCGTAGCCCTCGCGCGCGAGCATGCGGCTCGTGATCTTGCGCACCGTAAGGGAATCGTCCACCACCATCACGAGCGGCGCCCCGGACTTCGAATCCACCACCAGCGCGGGCTCGGCGGCGCGTGGCGGCGCCTGAACGGGAGTGGCCATCGCCGGGGCGTCGCGGTGCACGAGCTGCACGGGGTTCAGGATCAGCACCACCTGGCCGTTGCCGAGCACCGTGGCGCCGGCGATCCCCGCGAGGCGGGCAAGCTGCGGGCCGATGGTCTTCACCACCACCTCGCGGTTGCCGATGATCTCGTCCACGCGGATGGCGGCGCGCTGCACGCCGCTCTTCAGGAGCAGCACCGGGATCTGGCGCAGCGGGTGCGCCGTGTCGATCTCGCCCAGCAACGGCAGGAGGGAGCGTAGCGGGTACCGGTTGTCCTTCCAGGCGATCTCGCCCTGGGCCATGGCTTCCGCATAGGCGGGAGCCTTGAATTCCTGCACCTGCTCGATCATGACCGACGGCACGGCGAAGACGCGCTCGCCGGCGCGCAACATCACCGCCTGCGTCACGGCGAGCGTAAGCGGCAGCGTGATGGTGAACGTCGTGCCGCGCCCCGGCGTGGAGGCGATCTCGACGCGGCCGCCGAGCGACGTGATCTCGTTCTTCACCACGTCCATGCCGACGCCGCGGCCCGCCACCTGGCTCACCTCGGTCGCGGTGGAGAAGCCGGAGACGAAGATGAATTGCGCGAGCTGCGCTTCGGGAAGCTCCACGTCGGGCGCGAGGAGGCCATTTGCGATCGCCTTCTCGCGAATGCGCGCGTAGTTCAGGCCGGCGCCGTCGTCGCTCACCGTGAGCACGACCTCGTTGCCGCGCTGCACCGCTTCCAGCGCGAGCTCGCCGATCTCCGCCTTGCCGGCGGCGGCCCGCGCCTCGGGCTTCTCGAGCCCGTGGGCGATGGCGTTGCGCAGCAAATGCTCGAAGGGAGCCGTGATCTTCTCCAGAACCGATCGGTCGAGCTCGACGCGCGAGCCCTTCAGCTCGAGGTTCGCCTTCTTGTCGAGCTCCTTGGCGGTCTGGCGCACGATGCGGTAGAAACGATCCGCGAGGTTGGCGAGCGGCACCAGGCGCACGCCCATGAGCCCCTGCTGCAGCTCGCGGTTCAACCGTGCCTGCGCGTGGATCGCGAGCTCGGTCTCGTCGAGGTTCTTCTGGAGCCCCTGGTGCAGCGTGATCACGTCGCCCAGGCTTTCGGCGAGGAAGCGCGTGAGCTCCTGCATGCGCGAGAAGCGGTCGAGCTCGAGGGGATCGAAGGCCTCGCCGTGCTCTTCCTTCGCCTTGATCGTGCTCTGCATCTGCGACTCGGAGGCGAGCTCGATCTCGCGAAGCTGCGCGCGCATGCGCGCGATGTTGTCCGTTAGGTCGCCCAGCGAGCGGCGGAAATTCGCCATCTCGCCCTCGATCCGCGAGCGTGCGATGGAAAGCTCGCCTGCGTCGTTCACGAAACGGTCGATCATCTCCGCGTTCACGCGCAGCAGCGCCACGCGCTCGCCCCGCATCTCGGGCGGCAACGCGTCGCGCTCGGCCTTCTCCTGCGCCGCGGCGGCCATGACGGCGATGGCGCCCGGCTTGTCCCTCTGTTGCTCGAAGACCGCGGCGACCGGCACCTGCACGGGCTCGGCCTCGATGATGTCCTCGCCGCGAGCGAGGCGCTCGAGCGAGAGCGAGAAGCGGTCCACGCGCTCCTCCGCCTCGTCGAAGGCCTTCACCGACGGCTGGGCGGCCGCGTCCATGGCGGCAATGCGTTCCTCCAGCACGTGCGCGAGCTCGCCCAGGCGCATGAGCCCCGCCATGCGGGCGCTGCCCTTCAGCGTGTGCAGGTGGCGCGCGAGCTCCGCGGCGGGCGCGTGGTCGGTGGGCGCATTCTTCCAGCGGCGCACCCCTTCGCTTACCTGCGGCACCAGCTCGCGGGCCTCCTCGAGGAAGATCGGCAGGAGGTCGCGATCGACGTCGTCCTTGATCCTGCGCTGTTCCTTGCCCGCCTCGAATGCCGCGGGGACCGGCGCCTCGGGGGCCGCGGCCGTTGCAGGCTCGACGTGGACCGGGGGGGCGACCGCCGGCTCGGGCGCGGCGACGGGCGCTATCGATTCGGGCTCGGGAGCCATCGCTTCCGGCTCGGGCACCGTTTCCGGCTCAGGAGCTATCGCTTCGGGCTCGGGGACGGCCTCGACGACGGGCTCGACGGCGCCGATGGGCGGCATCGCGGGCTCGACCATCGGCTGGACGGCCTCGAGGCCGGGCATCTTGATGTGGGTGCCTTCACCGGTGCGCCGTGCGCCGCGCAGCTGCTCGTGCAGCTCGACCAGCTCGGCCACGACGTCCTCGCGTGGGAATGGCACGGCGAGGCCGCGCACCGACTGCACCATCGCGATCAGAGCGTCCACCGCGCGGCGCGTTACGGCGAGGCGCTGCGAGTCGAACTCGGGCGGAACCTCCATCGCTTCCTGCAGCCAGCGCTCGAGGGCGTGCGCGACGTCGGCGACCGTCTCGAAGCCGGTCGTGCGCGACGTACTGGCAAGCGTGTGGGCGGCGCGCATGAAATCGGCGCCGACGGGATGCAGCGCGTCGGCCTCGATGGCCGCCATTTGCGCGTCGAGCGCGGCCACGTGCTGCTCGGCCTCACCCAGGTAGATGAAGAAGAGCGCGCGCGGCACCGCGATGGAGCCCACGCGAACGTCGGTTTCCTCTTCGGCCGCCAGCGATTCGGGCTCCGCCTCGTTTGCGGCCTCGGCCACGGGCGCGAGATCCAGGGACTCGAACGTGAAATCGGCAACGGCGGGTGTCGCCGTCGCGGGCTCGGCCGGCGCTTCCTTCGCGAGCGACTCGAAGGAAAGGTCGTCTTCGACGATGGCGGGTGGTTCCTGGGGCTCGAGCCGGGTCGCCTCGGGTGCGAAAGGCTCCGCCGCGATGGGCGGATCCGCCTCGAGTCGTGTCTCCTCGGGCGCGAAGGGTCCAGGCTCCGCATCCAGGCGCGTCGCCTCCGCTGCGAAGGGCGCCGGCGTTGCCTCGAGGCGCGTTTCCTCGCCGGCGAAAGGTTCCTCCTCGGCGAACGGTGCGGGCTCGGCCGCCGCGGGCTCCTCCACCAATGGTTCGGCGGCGTGCGCAGGCGCCTCGGCGACCACCGGTTGCTCGGCATCGGCCTCGCCGCTCTTCAGCTGCTCCGCGCGGCGCGTGATATGCGCGGCATCGATGGGGACCGGGCCGCCCTCGAGCATGCGCTCGACCCAGCCGGAGAACGATTGCCGCGAGAGCTCGATGAAGTCGAGCAATCCCCGGGTGGCAGGCGTCTCGTCCTTCAGCCACTTGTTCATCACCTGTTCGCACTGCCACGCGACTTCGCCCAGCTCCATGAGGCCGACCATGCGGCCGCTGCCCTTCAGGGTATGGAAGCCACGGCGGATCGTGGTGAGCGATTCGCGATCGTGCGGCGACTCGCGGCAAGCCTCGAGGTTCGTGGCGACCGTATCGACCACTTCGCGCGCCTCCTCGAGGAAGATCTCGAGCAGCTCGCGGTCGACCTCGGAGCCCGGCGCGTCGACGAGTTGCACCACCTGCGGGGCGGGTTCCTCGGGCGCGTTCTCGGGCGCCAGGCCCTGGAGCGCCTGGAAGACGCCGGTCTGCTGCGGGCCTTCGGCCTGGTGCAGCGCCTGGAGCGCGGCCTCGCTCTGCTGGGCGACCGCCGAATCGGCGACCACCACGGCATCGCGCTTCAATTCCCCCACGGCGCGCTCGAGCTTTTCGCGCGTGCCGGCTTCCTGCGGCGCATCGCTCCAGTCCTGGTAGAGCGCCTGGACCTTCTGCTTCTGCACCTCGATGTCCAGCGGCGACACGGTTCCGGTGCGGCGCAGCACGCTCTCCACGCCCACGGTCATCGGCTTTTCGGCCAGGCCGAAGCGCAGCAGGGCGGGCATGAGGATCTCGCGCGGCGAGCTGGAGCCCTGCTGCAACGCGGTCACGTAGAGGCTGAGCGCCGAGAGGCCGTCGGCCACCATGTCCGCGTCCTCGCCGGTGCCGGCGAGCGAGTTCTCGGCGAATTGCTGCACGCGCGCCATGACCGCGGCGTTGAGCGCGGCCGCGTCGTTCAGCTCCATGATCATGAGCGCGCCCTGCACCTGCGCGAAGAGGCCCGCCAGCGACGTGAGCTCGGGGCGCTTCGATTCGTCGCGGAAGAACGTGTCGAGCGCCTGCTCGATATTCTGCAGGTTGACCTGGACTTCCTGTCCCACCTGGAAGACGAGCAGCTTCTCCTGGGCGCGGCGCGTCATCTCGTCGAGGAGGCCGCCCTCGATCGCGTCCACCGGCGCCAGCTTCTCGCCCGCCATGGCGGCCCCGAGCCGTGCCGTGACGGTGCGCGATTGGCGGGCGAAATCGGCGCCGAGGCGCACGTAGTTCTCGAGCGCGGACTCGACGAAGAGGATCGCGGTCGCGACTTCCAGGGCCTGCGCTTCCGAGGGCGGGATCGCCTTCGCGCGAAGCTGCGGAGCCACCTCGGTGAGGCGCTGCAACACATCGTGGATGTCGCGATTGGGAAGCCGGGCGGAGCGCTCCACGAGCGCGAGGCCCTGGCGCCCGAACGGCTCGAGCGCGGCGCGGTTGCCGGACGTGTACTTGAGCCAGGTGTCCTTCTGCTGCGCGGTGAGCTCGCGCAGCTCGCGGACCCGGGAAGCGAGCTCCTCGTCATCCTCGGTGGCGTGCAGGCCCTCGGGCAGCGCGATCAGCTGCTCCAGGCGATAGGCCTGCTTGAGGGTCGAGATACGCTCGGAGACGGCGCGCGCGCGGGCGACCGCGAGCAGGATATCGCGGAAAAGTCGTTCGGCGACCTTGCCGGAGCCCTCGATCAGCTGCTTCACCTGCTGGTCCAGCTTGGCGAAGAGCGGCTTGGACGACGGCCCGGGCTCCAGGCCCCCGAACACCAGCGCATCCAGGAACGCCGTCGCGGCGGTCCAGAAGGCGCGGTTGTCGCTGGCGGCGAGCATCGACTCGATCGAGCTCACCGCGCCGTGCATCTGGCGCATCGCCTCGGGGATGTCGGCGCCCTTGATGACGCGCAGCAGCCCCTGCTGGTATTGCTGGCGCTGGAGCTGCAGCGCCTTGGCGAGCACCGGCTCGTCGAGCGGGGCGCCGGGCACCGCCGGCGGGAGCGGCGCGGAAAGATCCGGGTAGAAGAGGTCGCCCTCGTTGGCATCGGCCTGGCCGCGCGCGCGGTTCAATTCCAGGTATGGCGCGAGGAGCCGCATCGGATGATCGGCCTGCCCGCCGAGGAGCGTGTCCAGGTAGGAGGAGAGCGCCGAGATCGCCTTCTTCGCAGTGGCGACCGAGCCGGGGAGCCGGCTCGCGTCCTCGCCCTCGAGGAAGGCGACCAGCTTCTCCAGCTCCTCGTTGAAGCGCGTGGCCGCGGCGAGGCCCACCATGGCAAGCGCGCCCGTGGCCTGGTGCAGGTGCGTGAGGATGTACTTCACCGGCGCGCGATCGGCCGGGCCCGCGGCCAGCTTGTCGAGGTTCTCGCGGGCCTGGTTGAGGGAGTGGTCGATCTCGGTCTTGACCCACGACAGGGGGCCAAGGTCGAAATCGGTCGCCGGGTTCACTGCCATCGGATCGTCTCGCTTTTTTCTCGCGCCTTACAGCTTGAAACCCGACACCGAGCTCTTCAGCTCCTGCGCCACCGCGGCCAGGTCGCGGATCGAGCCCGCCGCCTGCTGCGTGCCGCGCGTGGTCTGGCGCGTGATCTCGAGGATGTCCTGCATGTTCTGCGCGACCTTGTTGGTGGCGTCGGCCTGCGTGTGGGTGGCCTGCGAGATCGCCTGGATCAGCTGCGCGAGGTTCTTGGTCACGAAGTCGATCTCGGTGAGCGCCTGGCCCGCCGCGTCGGAGAGCTTCGCGCCCTCGACCACGCCCTGCGTCGATTTCTCCATGGCCGCCACAGCGTCCTGCGTGTCGGCCTGAATGGTCTTCACGATCGCGCCGATCTGCTTGGTCGCTTCGCCCGAGCGTTCGGCGAGCCGCTGGACCTCCTCGGCAACCACCGAGAAGCCCCGTCCCGCCTCGCCGGCCGACGCGGCCTGGATCGCGGCGTTCAGCGCCAGCACGTTCGTCTGCTCGGTGATGTCCGAGATCAGCTCGACGATCTCGCCGATCTCCTGGGAGCTCTCGCCCAGGCGCTTGATCCGCTTCGAGGTCTCCTGGATCTGCTCGCGGATGTCGTTCATGCCGGAGATCGAGTCCTGCACCGCGGAGCGGCCCTTGTCGGCCGCGGCGAGGGAGCGTTGCGCGACCCGGGCGCCCTCCTCGGCGGTGGACGATACTTCCGAGATCGAGCGCGACACCTGCAGCACCTGCGCCGTGGTGTCCTCGATCTCGCGCGATTGGCGTTCCGCGGCGCCCAGCAGCTCCGCCGAGATCGACTGCGCCTGCGCGGTCTTCTGGGTCACCTGGATCGCGGCGTTGTTCACGCCCTGCACGAGGTTGCGCAGCTCGTCGATCGTGTAGTTCATGGAGTCGGCGATGGCGCCGGTGATGTCCTCGGTCACCTGCGCGCGGATGGTGAGGTCGCCGTCGGCGAGGTCGCCCATCTCGTTCAGCAGCCGCAGGATCGCCTCCTGGTTGCGCTTGTTCTCGGCCTCGGCCTGCGCGGCGCTGCGCCGCGAGTCGGCGAGGAATGCGACTGCGGTAAGCGCCAGCACCGCCACGAGCACGATGCTGAGCACGATGATCCCGGCGAGCGAGACGTTCGAGGTCTCCTCCTGCAGCGAGTCCTGCAGCGCCTTCACCGCCGCCTGGAGCTGCTCGCTCGCGGCCACGAGCTGCGCGCCCGCCTGCCGTGCCGACACCAGCTTCTGCAGCTCGCGCAGGATCGGCCCCGCGTTCTGCTCGAAGGTGGCGAAGGTCTTCTTCAGCTCCTGGAGCTTGGCGCGCGCCTCGGGGTCGCGCACCGGGGTCATGCCCATGGCGTCATTGCCGTTCTCGACCGCCTGGATCAGCGTGCGGGCCTCGTTGGTGTCCTTGCCGATGAGGAAGGGCACCTCGGGATCGATCACCTCCGAGCCCAGGATCTCGGCGGCGCCGCGGCCCAGGCGCTCCGAAAGGAACGTGAGGCGGTTGGCGCGCAGCACCTGGGCGGGCGACGAGCCCGACTGCTGCATGAGGCCGGTGAGCTCCTGGCTCTCCGCCGCGAGGTCGTCGGCGCCGACGCGCACCTGGGCCACGTTGTTGGCGAGCGCGACCAGGTCCTTCTGCGCGGCGAGGATGGTGCCGGCCGCCTTGTCGCTTTCCGGCCAGCGCTTCGAGACGTCCTCGACGCGGCTGGTGAGGGAATCGTTCGTCATGGCGCTGGGCACGGTGATGCCGAGCGCGAGGCCGCCGTTGCGCAGCGTGTTGAGGTAGTCGGCGAACTGCTCGCGGCTGTCCAGCAGCTGCACGAACGCGCCCTTGTCGCCGCGCGCCGCGAGGCCTGCCGCCTTCGCGAGCCGCTGCGTGTGGTACTGCATCTGCGAGGCGATCGAAACCTCGGTCGCGCTGCGCGTGCGGGTCCGGGTGTCGAAGTACACCGCGACCGCCGTGAGGACCATGAGCCCCGCCGCGGCGGCGCCCAGGATCTGCATCTGCTGCGCGATGGGCATCGTGCCGATGCCCGGGACGCGGAAGCCCGAGAGCGTCACGCTGGGCGCCTTCTGTGCCTTCTGCGTTTTCGGCGCCTTCTGCGCCGCGGCCGAGGCGGCCTTCATCCGGGTATGCGTGTTCTGCGCGGGGATGTTGGTCATCGTCGAGGTCCCGCCGCCGGATCCCGGCCGCGCCGCGGGCCGTTCCTTGGGGCCCGTGAGGCGCTTGAACCAATCGCCGAGGGAGGACTTGGGTTTCATCGCCTGTGCTTTCGCCATGGACTCTCTCTCCTACGCGCCGACTTCAAGGAACCGCTGCTCTCGGACGAGCGCGGGCAAATCGAGCTCGAGCCAGCGCGTGCCGCCGGCATCGGTATATGCGCCCGCGACCCAGGACGGCGCGCTGGCCGGCCGCGGTGCGGACGCGAACTGTTCGGGGTTGCGAAGGCCCAGCATGCGCGAGACGAGGAGCCCCGCGCCGGCCACGAGCCGGTCGGAAACCAGGATCACGCGCCGCTCCATGCCGCCGGGAATGGCGTCCCCGCCCTGGTAGGCGGAGAAGTCGAGCACGCTGTACAGGTTGCCGCGCACGTTGGCCACGCCGCGGAACCACGAATGCGTGAGGGGGACGGCGACGACCTGCGGCACCGGGATCACCTCGTTCACCTGGGTCAGCGCGACGAACCAGTTGTCGCCGCCCACCTGGAAGCCGAGCTTCGAGGACAGGGCGGCGCGCGAGGAAGCGTTGCGGATGCGCTCCGCAACCGACAGCTGGAACTCGCGTAATCCGGTGCGCCGCGCCATGGTCAGCCGAGCGCCTTGATCTTCTCGAGAAGGTCGCTCTCGCTGATGGGCTTGGTCACGTAGTCCTTCGCGCCCTGGCGAAGGCCCCAGATCTTGTCGGTCTCCTGGTCCTTGGTGGTGCAGATGATGACCGGGATGTGCTTGGTCTTCTCCTCGCGCGTGATGGCGCGCGTGGCCTGGAAGCCGTTCAGCCCCGGCATGACGACGTCCATGAGGATCAGGTCGGGCTGCTCGTTCTTCGAGCGCTCGATCGCGAGCTCGCCGCTGTCGACCAGCAGCACGTCGTAGCCGCGCTTCCTGAGGACGCCTTCCATGAAGGCACGTTCGGTGGGGGAATCGTCCACCACCATGATTTTCTTGATTGTCATGTGCGTCGCTTTCGGTCCGTGTGCGGTCGTTGTTCGTTCATGCGGGACTGCGCTGCGAGAGATGTGAATCCACCGCCTTCAGCAGGCTTTCCTTGGTGAAGGGCTTGGTGAGGTACTCGTCGGAGCCCACCATGCGGCCGCGCGCGCGATCGAAGAGGCTGTCCTTCGACGAGAGCATGATCACGGGCGTCGTGCGGTGCTTGCCGCTCTTCTTGATGAGCGCGCATGTCTGGTAGCCGTCCAGGCGCGGCATCATGATGTCCACGAAGATGAGGTCGGGCTGGTGGTCGGCGATCTTCGCGAGCGCGTCGAAGCCGTTTTCCGCGAGGATCACCTGGCAGCCAGCCTGCATGAGGAATATCTCCGCGCTTCGCCGGATGGTATTGCTGTCGTCGATGACCATCACGCGTACGCCCGTGAGGTTCTTGGAGTCCGCCACGCTTCCCTCGAGTTAGATGCCGTTCGCCCGGGAAGGATGGCCCGCCGCCCCTTCGCGGCCGGTGTCGGTTTTCCCCCTCCCTGAGCCCCCTCGCCTCGCGCTTCTTCGAATTTATTCCATTCGCGCGGGCAAAACAACTTTGTCCTGCCAAAACAAACGCTAACCACTAAATTCTAAAGGGAATTCGAAAGGTTGCGTCGTTAATTCAAAACTCCACCATTTCGAAATCATCCTTGCGCGCGCCGCACTCCGGGCAGCACCATCCCGCCGGGATGTCTTCCCAGCGCGTGCCGGCCGCGATGCCGTCCTCGGGCCACCCTTCGGACTCGTCGTAGATGAGCCCGCAGGCGAGGCAGCGCCACATTTTGAGGGGTTGTGCGTGGGGCGCTGGTAAGGACATGGTCGAAGGCGTGGACGGTTGAGTAGAATGGACGTCGCGCGCCTTTGCCGCTGCATCAAAGGTTAGGATTCCCGGGAGGCGTGCGCAACGCGGAACGGGTTTCAAGTGTAACCCCCCGACCCGCTGCCCATGAACGAGACGCCTCCCAGCCTTCCCGCGGTCCTCACATTCGCGGCGACCGATCCCACCAGCGGCGCGGGCCTCCAGGCCGACCTGCTCGCGCTGGCGAGCATGGGGTGCTACCCGCTTTCGGTGGTGACCGCGCTTACCGTGCAGGACACCGCCGGCGTGGAGACCTTCCTCGCCATCGACCCCGATTGGGTGGCCGACCAGGCACGCTGCATCCTCGAGGACATGCCGGTGGCGGCCTTCAAGATGGGGATGCTCGGGTCCACGGAGATCGTCACCGTGGTGGCCGAGGTGGTCTCCGACTATCCCGACGTGCCGCTCGTCCTCGACCCGGTGTTCGCCTCGGGCCGCGGCGACGAGTTCGCCGGCGAGGACATGATCTCGGCGATCCGCGAGCTCCTCGTTCCGCAGAGCACCGTGGTCACGCCCAACATTCCGGAGCTCCGCCGGCTCGCCGGCGAGGACGACAACGACGAGGCGAGCATCGACGACTGCGCCCAGGCCCTCCTCGACACCGGTTGCGAGTACGTGCTCGTCACGGGCACCCACGACTCGACGGCGGACGTCGTGAACACCCTCTACCATCGCGGCGGCGTGCTGCGCGCCGATACCTGGCAACGCCTGCCGGGCAGCTACCACGGCTCGGGCTGCACGCTCGCCTCGGCGCTCGCCGCGAACCTCGCACGCGGCCTGGACATCGGCGACGCCGTCTACGAGGCCCAGGATTACACGTGGCAGGCGCTCGCGCATGCGTTCCGGCCGGGCATGGGGCAGTACCTGCCCGATCGCCTGTTCTGGGCGCGCGAGGGCGCCTCGGAGAAAGATGACAAGTGAAGCGCGCTTCGCGCTGGCCGGGCTCTATGCGATCACGCCGGTCATGGCCGACACGCAGCGCCTGGTCGAACGCGTCCTCCATGCGCTGGAAGGCGGCGCCTCGCTCGTGCAGTACCGAGCGAAAGAGCTCTCCGCCGCGATCGCGCTGGAACAGGCGCGCCGCCTGGCGAAGCTCTGCCAGGCGCACCGCGTTCCCCTCATCGTGAATGACAGCGTGGAGCTCGCCCTCGCGGCTGGAGCCGACGGCGTGCACGTCGGCCGCGAGGACGCGGCTCCTGCCGCGGCGCGTGCCGCACTGCCGCGCGGCATCCTGGGCGTGTCCTGCTATTGCACGCCCGAAAGCGCTCGCGCGGCCGCGGCGGCCGGCGCCGACTACGTCGCCATCGGATCCGTCTTTGCCTCGGCGACCAAGCCCGGCGCGGCGCGCGCGAGGCTTGGACAGATCGCCGAGGCGCGCCTCGCGGGCGGCCTGCCGGTCGCCGCCATCGGCGGAATCAACGCCGCCAACGTGGCCCAGGTGGCCGCGGCCGGCGCGGACATGGCCGCCGTGATTTCGGCGCTCTTCGAGGCGGACGACGTGCGCTTCGCCGCGCGCGGTCTCTCCGGGCCGTTCTCGGCTTCGGCGCGCCGTACCCATGGCTAGCCGCAACCGCGAGCTCTTCGAGCGCTCGACGCGGCTGATACCGGGAGGAGTGAACTCGCCGGTACGCGCGTTCGGCGCCGTGGGCGGCACCCCGCCCTTCATTCGCGAGGGCCGAGGCGCCCACGTATTCGACGAGGACGGCCGCGAGTACATCGACTACGTCGGGTCCTGGGGGCCGCTCATCCTCGGCCACGCCGATCCCGAAGTGGTGGAGGCGGTCGCCACCGCGGCGCGGCGCGGCCTGTCGTTCGGCGCGCCCACGGCGCTCGAGCTGGAGATGGCCGAGCTCCTCACGGGCGCCCTTCCCTCCATGGAGCAGGTCCGGCTCGTGAGCTCGGGGACCGAGGCCGTGATGAGCGCGCTGCGGCTCGCCCGCGGCTTCACGGGGCGCAGCGTCATCGTGAAGTTCGAGGGCTGCTACCACGGCCACAGCGACTTCCTGCTGGTGAAGGCGGGCTCGGGCGCGCTCACTTTCGGCAACCCGACCTCGGCGGGGGTCCCGCCCGAGCTCACCGCGCACACGCTCGTGCTGGACTACAACTCACCGCAGCACGTCGCGGACGCCTTCGCGCGCCTCGGCGGCGACATCGCGGCGGTGGTGCTCGAGCCGGTCGCCGGGAACATGAACTTCGTGCGCCCGTCGGACGAATTCATCCGGACGCTTCGCAGCCTCTGCACGCACCACGGCGCCGTGCTCGTCTTCGACGAGGTGATGACGGGCTTTCGCGTGGGCCCACGCGGGGCGCAGGGCATTTTCGGCGTGACACCGGACCTCACCACGCTGGGCAAGGTGATCGGCGGCGGCATGCCGGTCGGGGCCTTCGGCGGGCGGCGCGACATCATGCAGAAGCTCGCCCCGGTCGGGCCCGTCTATCAGGCGGGAACGCTCTCCGGAAACCCGGTCGCGGTGGCCGCGGGCCTCGCGACGTTGAAACGCGTCCTCGCGCCCGGCTTCTTCGAGAAGCTGGGGCCGCTCACGGCGAGCCTGGTCGATTCCCTCACCGCCGCGGCGAAGGGCGCCGGCGTCTCCTTCAGCGGCGCATCCCTGGGCGGAATGTTCGGGGCGTTCTTCCGCGCCGCCCCGCCCGCGAATTTCGCCGAGGTGATGGCGAGCGACCGGGCGAGATTCAACGCCTTCTTCCACGCGATGCTCGAGCGCGGGGTCTATCTCGCGCCGTCGGCCTTCGAGGCGGGCTTCGTATCGTCCGCGCACACCGCGGCCGACATCGACGCCACCGCGGGCGTCGCGCGCGAGGCGTTCGCGAGCCTCCCGCGATGATGCGCATCCTTCCTTCCCGCGCGCGGCTGGCCGGCCTCGGGCTCGCCTTCGCGACGCTCACCATCGCCGCCATCGCGATCGCGGTGCTGCTCGACCTCGACCGCGACGCGCGCGTACATCGCGAGGTGATCGTCGCGCAATCCGACAAAGACCATTTGTATGCGTTGCGCGCACACCTCGCCGAGCTGCGCTCGGCCGCACGCCTGGGCGCGCGCACCGGCGAGCCGGGCGCGTTCCACCTCATCGAGCGGCGCGCGGCCGACACGGAAACGGAGCTCGCCGTGCTCGAGGAGCGCGCCTCCCAGGGTGACGACCTGCCCGGCATCGCGGGGCTCGCCACCACCTCGCGGATGCTCGTGATGCACGCCCGGTCGGTCGCCGAAGCGAGGAGCAGCCATGGCGCGGAATCCGCCACGCTCCTCGCCCAGCGCGCCGAGACGCTCAGCAACGACGCCGCGCAGGCGCTGGATGGCGTCCTCGCACGCCTTACGCTTCGCATCAAGGAGCGCACCGAGCGCCAGCTCGAGGTGGGCGACCGGCTGCGCCACTACATCGCCGGGCTCCTCGTGGTGGCCGCCGCGGTGCTCGGCGCCCTGTACATGGGCTACCGGCGCGTGCAATGGCGCGAGCGCGAGGCGCTGCGCCGCATCCAGTATCTCGCGCATTTCGACACGCTGACGGGGTTGCCCAACCGCGCGCTCCTCGCCGATCGCCTCGCCCAGGAGCTGGCTCGCGCGCGCCGCACCGGGAGCGGATTCGCGGTGCTCCTCTTCGACCTGGACGGCTTCAAGGCCGTGAACGACACCTGGGGGCATGCCGCGGGAGACCGGGTGCTTGCCGCGGTTGCCGAGCGAGCCCGCAAATGCGTGCGTGCTTCGGACACGGTGGGCCGGCTGGGCGGAGACGAATTCCTCGCGGTCCTTCCCGAAACCACGAGTGCCGGTGCCTTGGGTGTGGCCGAGAAGCTGCGTGAAGCGCTGAAGGAGCCCTTTGCCCTCGAGGGCGCGGCCGCGCACCTGGGCGCGAGCGTGGGCATCTCGCTCTTTCCGGTGCATGGCGCGGATGCCGAATCGCTGCAGCGCGCCGCGGATGCGGCTCTCTACGCCGCCAAGCGCGAGGGAAAGGACCGTTCGCAGATGGCGCCCCTGCCGCGAGGTGCCACGGACGCGCAGAAGAGCGCGGCCTGAACGCCGGCTACTGGAGCCCCGAGACGTACTCGACGACGGCCTTGGTATCGGCGTCGTTCAGCCGCGAGGCGATGGGGCCCATCACGTCGCTCGAGCGGGTGCCGGCCGCGTAGGCCTTGAGCCATGCCGTGACCAGATCCGGGTACTGGCCCGCCAGCCGCGGGAATTGCGCGCCGTTGCCATGGCCCGCCGCGCCGTGGCAACCCGCGCAGGCGGGAATGCCGAGCTGCTTGTTGCCGGCGCGCCAGATCTTCTGTCCCTTGTCGGCGAGCGCCTTGTCATGCGCGGCCGAATGCGCGGGCGCGAGCGATTCGAAGTACGCGCCGACGCTGCGCATGTCGTCCGGCGAAAGGCCGGCCGCCATGCCCTGCATGATGGGGTTCTGCCGTGTGCCGGCCTTGAAAAGAGCGAGCTGCGTGGCGATGTACCCGGCGTTCTGGCCCGCGAGGTTGGGCTGCGCGGGTGATGGGCTCACGCCGTTCGCGCCGTGGCATGCCGCGCACACCGTGGAGACGAGCTGCTTGCCGCGCTCCAGGTCGGGCTTGGCGATCTCGGCGGGGGCGGCGCCGATGGCGGTTGCGTAGACTAGCGCCATGAGCCCGGCCAAAGCCGTGAAGACACGCATTCGTGAACCTCGAGGGCGGAAAGACTCCGATTCTAGCGTAGCGCGCCGCGCGCCCGCCAGACGCCGCGGCCCCGCGCTCGCCCTCGCGCAGGCCGCGTATGCGCTCTCCGTGCACGATCCGCGAGAGCTGCCGCCTCCCGGGGTTCCGGAGCTCGCGTTCGCAGGGCGCAGCAACGCCGGCAAGTCGAGCGCGATCAACGCGCTCACCGGGCGCACACGCCTCGCCTTCGTGAGCAAGACGCCGGGACGAACGCAGCTCATCAACTTCTTCTCGCTGGGCAAGTCCGCTTACCTCGTGGACCTACCCGGCTACGGCTACGCGGGGGTTCCCGGCGAAGTGCGCGAGCACTGGGAGGGCCTGGTGGGCGGCTACATCGCGAACCGCGAATCGCTCGCGGCCGTGGTGATCGTGATGGACGCGCGCCATCCGCTCACCGCGCTCGACCGGCAGCTGATCGAATGGCTGAATGGCGCGAACCGCCGCGTCCACGTGCTGCTTACCAAGGCGGACAAGCTTTCACGACAGGCCGCCGCCGCCACGCTCTTACGCGTGCGGCGCGAGCTGGCACTCCTCTGTCCGCGCTCCACGGTGCAGCTTTTTTCAAGCCTGAAGAGGGAAGGGATCGACGAGGCCGCCCAGGCGCTGGCGCATTTGGCGGCAGAAAAAAACAAAGCCCCGGCTAAAGGGGAGTAAAGCCGGGGCCAAAAATGCCTTAATTGGGATTAAGGCGCCCGCTCAGGGAGGAGAAGCGGGGAAGGAGTAACCCTTCACGGGATATGAGGGGTGCCGCGTGCTAAAGTTCCCGCCTTTTCCGGCGCGTCCATGATCCCCAACCTCGGCCGTTTTCCTGATCGCCGCATGCGACGCTCGCGCCGCGACGATTTCACGCGCCGCCTCGTGCGCGAAGCGCGCCTCGCACCCGAGGACCTCATCCTGCCGGTGTTCGTCCGTGAGGGAAATGCGGTCCGGGAACCCGTGCCCTCGATGCCCGGCGTTCATCGCCAGACGATCGACGAGCTGTTGAAGACCGTCGAGCAAGCGCTCACATTGCGTATTCCGGCGATCGTGCTCTTCCCGGTCATCGCGATCGAGCGAAAGAGCGCGACGGCGGACGAAGCATTCAATCCCGAAGGGCTCGTGCCGCGTTGCATCCGCGAAGTGAAGCGCCGCTTCCCGGAGATGGGCGTGATCACCGACGTGGCCCTCGATCCCTACACGACCCACGGCCAGGACGGCCTCGTCGATGCGACCGGCTATGTGGACAACGACGTCACGCTGCCGGTGCTGCAGAAGCAGGCCCTCGCGCACGCCGAGGCCGGGGCCGACATCGTCGCGCCCTCGGACATGATGGACGGCAGGATCGCAGCGGTGCGCAGTGCGCTCGACGAGCGGCGCCATATCCACGTGCGCATCCTCGCCTACGCCGCGAAGTACGCGTCGGCCTTCTACGGCCCGTTTCGCGACGCGGTGGGCTCGGGCGCGAGCCTCGGCACGGGCGACAAGAAGTCCTACCAGATGGATCCGGGCAACTCGCAGGAGGCGCTGCACGAAGTGGCGCTCGACCTCGCCGAAGGCGCGGACTTCGTGATGGTGAAGCCCGCGATGCCCTACCTCGACATCGTGCGGCGCGTGAAGGAGCGCTTCGAGGTGCCCACGTTCGTCTACCAGGTGAGCGGCGAGTACGCGATGATCCAGGCAGCGGGCGCGAACGGCTGGCTCGATGCCGACGCTTGCATGATGGAGGCGCTCCTGGGCTTTCGCCGCGCGGGCGCCGACGCGATCCTCACCTACTACGCGATCGAAGCCGCGAAGCGCCTTCGCGCGCTTTAGCCCCGGCGGGGATCCTGGTGGCCTAGCTGCCCAGCATCGCCTCGACTTCGGCGAGCCTCGCGCGTAACTGCGGCTGCGCATCGCCGCGCGCTCGCGGCGCCGAACGCTCGTCGCCCGGATCGAGCACCAACATGGTGACCGTCACGTCCTCGACCTCGAGGGAAAGCTGGGGGACTTCCTCGACACGGTCGCCGCGCTTCAACCGGCGCGAGCCTTCCTCGAAACGGTAGCGCTTGTTCAGCAGGAACATCGCGAGCGCCTTCGGGTCGTCGGTGAAGAGCTGCAGGTTCACGTCCGAATGCTGCCTCGCGGTGCCCGAGAGCACCGAGCCCACCAGGGCGGGGCGGAAGGCATCGAGGCTGCGCATCACGCGCACGGCGATCTCGCGCAAATGCCGCAGGCGAGCGGGCTGCTCGTCGCTCTGGTAGAGGCCCTGGTACTCGCGCAGCGCCTCCTCGATCTCGTTGTTGTCGGGCAGGAGGTGCGCATCGGCGAGCCCTTCCTGGCGCGCGGCCTTCATCTTCGCCGCCGCAAAGTCCGCGATGCCATCCTCGGCCATCATGCGGGCGGCGACATAAGCGAGGCGGCGGCGCAGGTTCACGTCGCGACGGGATCGAGGCCGGGCCATGGCTAGAAGATCTGGTTCTTCACTTCCTGCGGCGGGCTGCCGTCGCGCGCCACGGCGCTGTCGTCGCCGTACGGTGGCTGCGACTCCTGGTAGAACCATTCGAGGGTCTTGCTCGTGGAGTCGCGCTCGCGCAGCCCCGTCACGGGGTCGATGTTCACCGCGACCACGCCCGCCGGTGGCGCGAGCTCGCTCTCCGGGACTCCCTTCAGCATCTTGCCCGCGTACCCCATCCAGATGGGCAGGGCCGCGAGGCTGCCGGTCTCGTTGTTGCCGAGGTTGGCGGGCGTGTCGAAGCCGATCCAGGCTACGGCCACCAAATGGGCCTGGAAGCCGCAGAACCAGGCGTCCACGTGGTCGTTGGTCGTGCCGGTCTTGCCGGCGAGGTCGTTGCGGCCCAAACGCATCGCCGCGGCCGCCGTTCCGTAACGCACGACGTCGCGCATCAGGGTCGTCATGAGGAACGCGTTGCGCTCGTCGAGCACGCGCTCGGCGTCCGCTCCGGCGGTCTCGGGATGCGACGAATACAGCACCTGCCCGCGGTTATCCTCGATGCGCTCGATGAACCAGGGCTTCACACGGTAGCCGCCGTTGGCGAAGATCGAGTAGGCCGAGGCCATCTGAAGGGGCGTGGCCGAGCCCGCGCCCAGAGCCATGGTGAGGTAGGCCGGGTGCATCTTCGGGTCGAAGCCGAAACGCTGGATGTAGTCCTGCGCGTAGCCCGTGCCGATCGCCTGGAGCAGCCGGATCGAGACCATGTTCTTGGATTTCGCGAGCGCCGTGCGAAGGCGCATCGGGCCGTCGTACTTGTTGTCGTAGTTGTGCGGCTCCCAGAGCTGGCCTCCCGTCTTCGAGGCGTCGATCACGAACGGCGCGTCGTTCAGCACCGTGGCGGGCGTGAAGCCCTTCTCCAGCGCGGCCGAATAGATGAACGGCTTGAAGCTCGAGCCCGGCTGGCGCCAGGCCTGGGTCACGTGGTTGAACTTGCTGGAGTTGTAGTCGAAGCCGCCGGCGAGCGCGAGAATCGCGCCATTGGAGGGGTCCAGCGACACGAGCGCCGCCTCCGCCTTGGGCACCTGGGCGATCGCGTAGCCGCCCTTTTCCACGGGCTGGAGGCGCACGATGGCGCCGCGGCGGATCGCGCGGTCGGGATTCTTCTCGGCTAGCGCGTGCGCGGCGAACTTGAGCCCTTCGCCCGACACCTTCACTTCCTCGCCGTGGTGCAGCATCGCCCGGACCTCGTGTCCCGAGGCCTCCAGCACGACGGCGGCCACCAGGTCGTTCACCGGCTCCCGCTCGGCGAGCGCCTCGTCCACGTCGTCCTCCACCCCGGCTTCCTTGGGCAGGTCGACGTAGCCTTCCGGACCGCGGTAGCCGTGGCGCCGGTCGTATTCCAGCAGGCCCGTGCGCAGCGACTCGTCGGCCGCCTCCTGATTCTTGCGCCGGATCGTGGTGTAGACCTTGAGGCCGCTTACGTAGGCGGACTCCCCGTACTGCTCGAAGACCGCCGCCCGCGCCATCTCGGCCACGTAGTCGGCCTTGACCGGGTAGGTGTCCCGCTCGGCCGTGTTCAGGTGCAGGGGCTCGGCCATGGCCTTCTTGTACTGCTCGTCCGAGAGCCAGCCCACCTCGCGCATCCTGCCGAGCACGTAGTGCTGGCGCTCCTGGGCCCCCTTGGGGTTCACGATCGGGTTCTTCCGGGAGGGCGACTGGGGCAGCCCCGCGAGCATGGCCGCCTCGGCCGGCGTGAGCTCGGCCAGGGTCTTGCCGAAATAGACGCTGGAGGCGGTCGCGAAGCCGTAGGCCCGCTGGCCGAGGAAGATCTGGTTGATGTAGAGCTCGAGGATCTGGTCCTTGCTGAGGTTGGCCTCGATCTTGAAGGCGAGGAGCGCTTCCGAGAGCTTGCGGGCGATCGTCTGCTCCCGGGTGAGGAAGAAGTTGCGGGCGACCTGCATGGTGATGGTGCTGGCGCCCTGGCGGCGCCCGCGCAGGTTCGCCGCGGCCGCTCGGATGACGCCGGCGTAGTCCACCCCGCCGTGCTGGTAGAAACGGTCGTCCTCGGCGGCCAGGATGGCCGCCTTCATGACCTGCGGGACGTCCTGGATCTTCACCACGGCGCGCTTTTCCTCGCCGTATTCGCCGATCTGCTCCCCGTCCGCGCTGTAGATCCTGAGCGGGATCTTCGGACGGTAGTCGGTGAGCACGTCCAGGCCGGGAAGGTTCGGCCACAGCAGGACCACGGTCAGGGCCGCTACCCCCATCCCCACGAGCACGAGGGAAACGGCGATCAGGGCCGGGTAAAACCACCAACGGGAAGTCATCGATGCGGAAGGTACGGACATGTGAGGCTTGAGGGCGATTATAGTCGCCGCGACCGCGCTAAGGCCTTGCCACAAAATGCTTTACAGGCCTAGGACTTGTTGCTAGCATCTAAAGTAGATTCTTTCGTTTGGGTGCTAACCTTCCACCATGCTTAAAGAAAAATTAGCAGCCCAGTTCGACTTCCTGAAAGCCAAGGCGCCGCCCCTCGTGGGCTGCGACATCAGCTCGTCTTCGGTCAAGATGGTGGAGCTGGCCGAGCGCGGCCGTAATGTTTACGTGGTGGAGCGCTATTCCATCGAGCCGCTGCCCAAGGATACGGTCGTGGACGGCAATATCGCGAACATCGAGGCGGCCGGCGAGGCGATCAAGCGCGCCCACAAGGCCCTCGGTTCCCGTATCCGGAACATAGCGCTGGCGCTGCCCGCCGCCGCCGTCATCACCAAGAAGGTGATCCTCGCCGCCAACCAGCGCGAGGAGGACATGGAAGTCCAGGTCCAGGGCGAGGCCAACCAGTACATCCCCTTCTCGCTGGACGAGGTGAACCTCGACTTCCAGGTGCTGGGCCCGGCGCCCAGCGGCGACGACGAGGTGGAGGTGCTGATCGCCGCTTCCCGCAAGGAAAAGATCGAGGATCGCGTCGCGGCCGCCGAGGCGGCGGGCCTGAAGACCCTCGTGATGGACGTCGAGTCGTACTGCGCCCAGACCGCCTTCGAGCTGATCTGCGGCGGCAGCGCCGGCATCTCCGAGGGCGACGTCACGGTGATCGTGGACATCGGCGCCACCGTCACCCGCGTCACCGTCGTGCACAACGGCCAGACGGTCTACACCCGCGAGCAGCAGATCGGCGGAAATTCCCTCACCCAGGACATCGCCCGGCAGTTCGACATGCCCGTGGAAGAGGCCGAGGCCGCCAAGCGCGTGGGCAACCTGCCCGACAACTTCGGCCCGGACGTGCTCCAGCCCTTCAACGAGAAGATCGTGCTGGAGATCCAGCGCGCCCTCCAGTTCTTCTTCACCTCGACACAGTTCAACAAGGTCGACCACATCCTGCTCACGGGCGGCTGCGCCATGCTGGACGGGCTGGAGGAGATGGTCGCCCAGCGCACCCAGGTCCATACCGTGGTCGCGAACCCGTTCGCGAACATGGCGCTCTCGTCCAAGATCAAGCCGCGCCAGCTCACCATCGACGCGCCCTCGCTCATGGTGGCGTGCGGCCTGGCGATGCGGAGGTTCGACCCGTCATGATCCGCGTCAACCTACTCCCGCACCGCGAAGAGAAGCGCAAGCGCCGCCAGCAGCAGTTCGCGATCCTGGGCGGGGTCGCTGCGCTCTTCGCCCTGGTCGTGGCGGGCGCCGTCTGGTTCGTGCTCGACCGCCAGGAGGACGACCAGCACGCGCAGGTGAACTACATGAAGGCGGAGATCGACAAGCTCGACAAGCAGATCGAGGAGATCCGCAAGATCCGCGAGGAGACCGCGTCGCTCCTCGCCAAGAAGCAGGTGGTCGAAGGCCTGCAGAGCAACCGCTCCGAGCCGGTGCAGCTCCTCGACCAGCTGCTGCGCCAGCTGCCCGAAGGCGTGTACCTGAAGCAGGTGAAGCAGCAGGGCGCGAAGGTCAACATCCAGGGCTACGCCCAGTCGAACGCGCGCGTGTCCACCCTCATGCGCAACCTCGGCGCCTCGCCCTACCTCGAGAACCCGGAGCTGGTGGAGATCAAGGCGGTCGCCGCCCCCGACAAGTCCGGGAACCGGGTGAACGAGTTCAACATGAACATCTCGATCAAGCGGACGCGTCCTGAGGAGAAGGCCGCTCCCCCGAAGGTGGCGGGCACACAATGAACCTTCTCGAAGAGCTCCGAACCCTAGACCCCAAGCAGCCGGGCAACTGGCCGTGGCCGATCAAGGTCGGCGGGCTGCTGCTCCTGTTCGTCGTGATCCAGGTGGTCGCGTGGTACTTCTTCTGGCAGCCGCAGCTCGACAACATCGACAAGGGCCGCCAGGACGTCGCCAAGCAGAAGGAAACGTTCCTCGAGAAGAAGAAGCTCGCGGTGAACCTCGACGCGTACAAGCAGCAGCGCGCCGAGATCGAGCAGTCGTTCGGCGCGCTCCTGAAGCAGCTGCCCAACAAGAGCGAGATGGACGCGCTCCTCATCGACATCAACCAGGCGGGCCTGGGCCGCGGCCTCGCCTTCGACCTCTTCAAGCCGGCGGCCACCGAGAACTTCACCGAGTTCTACGCCGAGCTGCCGGTCCAGATCAAGGTGACGGGCAACTACCACGACCTGGGCGCCTTCGCGAGCGACGTGGCGAAGATGCCGCGCATCGTGCTGCTCACCGACATCAGCATCGACCCGCCGAAGGAAGGCGTGCTGTCGATGGAGGCCACCGCGAAGACCTACCGCTACCTCGACGAAGAAGAAGTCGCCAAGCAGCGCAAGAGCACCAAGGGCGCCAAGAAGGCGGGAGGCAAGTGATGAAGCGCATCGTCGTGGCCGCGGCCATGGCCGCCGCTCTGGGCGGATGCAGCTCGGAGATGGACGACCTCAAGCAGTTCGTGCGCGACTCCGACAAGGGCCTGCCGCGGCGGATCGACCCGCTGCCGGCGGTGAAGCCCTTCGAGCCGTTCGCGTACGAAGGCTTCGACCTCCCGGATCCCTTCAAGCCCCGCAAGCTCTCGGCGCCCAAGGAAGGCAGCGGCGCCAATGGCGTGGCCCCCGACCTCAACCGACGCAAGGAGCCCCTCGAGGCCTTCCCGCTCGAGCAGCTGAAGATGGTGGGCACGCTCTCTCAAGGCAAGGACACCTACGCCCTGGTCCGCGCCGACAAGACCCTCTACCGGGTCAAGAAGGGCAACTACATGGGGCAGAACTTCGGCCTGATCAGCGATGTGACGGACAACGAGATCAAGCTGAAGGAAATCGTTCAAGACAGCGCCGGCGATTGGGCCGAGCGGCAGAGCGTGTTGCCGCTGCTGGAGGAAGCTGGCAAAGGGGAAAGAAAGTGATAACAACGCTCCGCAAGGCATACCACGACCGGTTCGTGACGGCGTTCGCAGCGCTCGTCCTCGCGTTCGCCGCGCCGCTCGCCTGGGCCCAGGCAGGCGCCAAGAACGCGGTCGAATCGATCAACTTCTCCCAGACCCAGGGCGGCAAGATCATGGTCAAGGTCGGGATGAAGGAGCCGCTCGCCGCCGTGCCGCAAGGCTTCGCGGTGACCAACCCGCCGCGCATCGCGATCGACCTTCCCGAGACCGTGAACGGGCTGAACCGCAACCAGGTGGACGCCGGCGAAGGCGACCTGAAGAGCGTTTCCGTCGTCCAGACCAATAACCGCACGCGCCTCGTGATCAACCTGGCCCGCAACCTCACCTACACCCAGGCGATCGACGGCAAGATGCTCCTGGTGACGATCGACGCGTCGCAACCCCAGGCGGGCAGCGGCTCGGTGGCCACCGCGCCTTCGGCCGGGACGGCGACCTTCGCCGAGGCACCCGCCGGCAACAACGTCCGCTACAACCTGCGCGACGTCGACTTCCGCCGCGGACAGGCCTCGGAAGGCCGCGTGGTGATCGACCTCTCGTCGGCCAACATCGGAATCGACATCCGCCAGCAGGGCCGCCAGCTCGTGCTGGACTTCATCAACACCAACGTGCCGCGCAACCTCGTGAGGCGCCTGGACGTGGGCGACTTCGGCACGCCGGTGCGCTTCGTCGACACCTTCGAGCAGGGCGGCAACGCGCGCATGGTGATCGAGCCGCGCGGGATATGGGAATACTCGGCCTACCAGACGGATACCCAGTTCATCGTCGAGGTGAAGCCGGTCAAGGAAGACCCGAACCGCCTGGTGCAGAGCTCCACGCCGGGCTACTCGGGCGAAAAGCTCTCGCTCAACTTCCAGAACGTGGAGGTGCGCGCGGTGCTGCAGGTGATCGCCGACTTCACGGGCCTGAACATCATCACCAGCGACACCGTGGGCGGCAACCTCACGCTGCGCCTGAAGGACGTGCCGTGGGACCAGGCACTCGACATCATCCTGCAGGCGAAGGGCTTGTCCAAGCGCAAGAACGGCAACGTGGTGCTGATCGCCCCGACCGACGAGCTCGCCGCCAAGGAAAAGCTCGCGCTCGAGGCGCAGGCCGCCGTGGGCGACCTGGAGCCGGTGCGCACCGAGTCCTTCCCGCTCTCGTACGCCAAGGCCGCGGACGTGCAGACGCTCCTGTCCAGCAAGGACCAGCGCATCCTCTCCAAGCGCGGCAGCGCCACGGTCGACGAGCGCACCAACACGCTCTTCGTGCAGGACACCGGTGGCCGCCTCGACGAGGCGCGGCGCCTGATCCAGCAGCTCGACGTGCCGGTGCGCCAGGTGCTGATCGAGGCGCGCATCGTGATCGCCGACGACAACTGGGGCCGCCAGCTGGGCGCTCGCTTCGGCACGCAGTCGGCCTTCAACACGAGCAACTACAACGTGGGCGTCTCGGGCACGCTGCTCGACACGACCGCGCCGATCGCGAACAACCCGCTTTCGCGCGGCTCGTCGTCGCTCACCTACGCCGGCGCCAACCCGAACCTGCTCTTCACGGGCGTGTCTCCCACCCAGGGCGTGATTCCGCTCGGCGCGCAGCCCGAGCAGCTGAACGTGAACCTGCCGGTGGCGGGCGCGGCGGGCTCGATCGGCCTCTCGATCCTGAACCTGGGCAGCGGCAACCTCGTGAACATGGAGCTCACCGCGCTGGAGAGCGACAACCGCGGCAAGGTGGTGTCCAGCCCGCGCGTGGTCACGGCCGACAAGAAGAAGGCCGTCATCTCGCAGGGCACGGAGATCCCCTACCTCACGGCCGCGGCGAGTGGCGCGACCACGGTGTCGTTCAAGCCCGCGGTGCTCGAGCTCTCCGTAACGCCGCGCATCACGCCCGACGACCGCATCATCATGGACCTCGACGTGAAGAAGGACGCGATCGGCGCCCTCGTGCCGTCGGGATCGAACGGCGGCACGATACCGACCATCGACACGAAGAAGGTTTCCACCCAGGTCCTGGTCGACAACGGCGACACCATCGTGCTGGGCGGCATCTTCGAGCAGGAGACCCGCACCACGGTGGACAAGGTCCCGTTCCTGGGCGACATCCCGGTGCTGGGACTCCTCTTCCGCCGCACGAACAAGCTGGACAACAAGACCGAGCTGCTGATCTTCGTCACGCCCAAGATCGTGAAGGACACGCTCACGGTGCGCTAGCGCGCAACCCACAGCAATCCTCCAGGCCCCGGTTCGCCGGGGCTTTTTTTTCGTTATGCTCGATGGCTGCTATGGAAACCGGGCGATGGGACGCGGCAACATCTTCCTCGTCGGCATGATGGGCGCCGGCAAGACCACCATCGGCAGGGCGCTCGCCCGCCACCTCGGGCGCGAGTTCGTCGATTCGGACCGCGTGCTCGCCGAACGCACCGGCGTCCCGGTGGCGACCATCTTCGAGATCGAGGGCGAGGAGGGCTTCCGGCGCCGCGAGTGCGCCGTGATCGTCGAGCTCGCGGAAGGCGACGGCCAGATCGTCGCCACCGGCGGAGGCTCGATCCTCGCCGCCGAGAACCGGCTCGCGATGCGCGAGGCCGGCACCGTCGTCTACCTGCGCGCGCGCGTCGACAACCTCTGGGAGCGCACGCGCCACGACGCGACGCGGCCGCTCCTCGCCACGCCCGACCCGCGCGCCAAGCTCCAGTCGCTTCTCGTCGAGCGCGAGCCGCTTTACCGTGACGCGGCGCACGTCGTGGTGGAAACCGGCTCGCAGAGCACCCAGACGGTGGTGAAGCGTGTCCTCGCGGCGCTCGCCGCCCGCGCGGCCGACTCCCCGTGAGCGCACGCCGGCTTGCCGTCGCCCTCGGCGATCGGTCCTACTCGATCGACATCGGCGCGGGGCTCATCGACGATCCCGCGCCCTTCGCGCCGCACGTGCACGGGCGCGTCGCGGTGCTCGTCACCAACGAGACCGTTGCGCCGCTCTATGCGGCGCGGTTGCAAGCCACGCTCGAGCGCGCCGGTGCGAAAGCGCTTCGCGTGGTGCTGCCCGATGGCGAGGAGCACAAGACCTGGCAGACGCTGGATCGCGTATTCGGGGCGCTCCTCGAAGCGCGCGTGGGGCGCTCGGGCGTGATCGTGGCGCTCGGCGGCGGCGTGGTGGGCGACATCGCCGGTTTCGCGGCCGCCGCATATCAGCGGGGCATCGCGCACCTGCAAGTGCCGACGACGCTGCTGGCGCAGGTCGATTCCTCCGTGGGCGGCAAGACCGGCATCAACCACCCGCTCGGCAAGAACATGATCGGGGCATTCCACCAGCCCATCGCCGTGGTCGCCGACACGACGACGCTCGCGACGCTCCCGGCGCGTGAGCTCGCGGCGGGCCTGGCCGAGATCGTGAAGTACGGCGCCATCTTCGACACCGCGTTCCTCGACTGGATCGAGGCCCACGGCGAGCGGCTCCTGGCCCGCGAGCCGCAAGCGCTCGCGCATGCGATCCTGCGCTCCTGCGAGATCAAGGCCGACATCGTGGCACGCGACGAGCGCGAGGCGGGCGCCCGCGCACTTCTCAATTTCGGGCATACCTTCGGCCATGCGATCGAATCGGCCGCGGGCTACGGCACGCTCCTGCACGGCGAGGCCGTCGCGATCGGGATGGCGATGGCCGCGCGCTTCTCGGCGCGCCTGGGCCGGATTGCCTCCGCGGAGCCCGATCGGCTGGTGCGCCTCCTCGCGCGCCTGGGCCTGCCGGTGGAGGCGCCACGCTTCCCCGTCGAGACCTGGCTCGAATACATGGGACGCGACAAGAAGAACGAGGACGGGCGGATCACCCTCATCCTCCTGGACGCCATCGGCCGCGGCGCCGTCGTGAAAGACACCCCGGCACGCGTGCTGCGCGAGTTCCTCGAGGAGGCCGCGGCCTAGCCCGCGGGCTTGCGAAGGCGCTTCAGGAATACGCCCATCTCGCGCGCCGCCTGCTTGTCGCCCTTCGCATCGGCGGCCGCGATTCCGCTCTCGTAGGCTTTCGCCGCGCCGGGGCCATCGCCGGTCGCCTCGAGAGCGCGCCCCAGGAGCTTCCACGCGGCCGAGTAGCCCGTGTCCTGTTCCACGGCCGAGCGCAGGTGCGTCGCGGCCCGTGCGGGATCGGACGCGAGGTACTGCATGCCGAGGCTGAAGCGCAGCAGGGCGCTGTCCTTGCCGGAGGCAAGCAGCGCTTCGAAGCGCGCGGCCGGATCCATGGCATTCACGGTATCATGGGCCGGCACCCCCCCTGACGAATCTATCCGTTCATCTTCCAGGACTCGAGGAGGCATTTCCCGATGTCGCGCATGCTTCGATACGCCGCATGGGCCTGGCTGGTGCTCGCCGCCGCAATGGGCGCGCACGCCAAGGACCGCGAGATCTCGGTGGGGCTGCAGGCCGCGATCACGTCGATCGACCCGCACTACCACAACCTTTCACCCAACAACAGCTTGCTGCGGCACATCTATGAGCCGCTCATCTGGCGCGATGCCAACATGCGCCTCGTTCCGGCGCTCGCCACGTCGTGGAAGGCGCTCGACGACCTCACCTGGGAAGTGAAGCTGCGCCGCAACGTGAAGTTCCACGACGGCTCGCCCTTTACCGCCGAGGACGTCATCGCGACCTTCAAGCGCGTTCCCAACGTGCCCAACAGCCCCTCGTCCATGGCGACCTTCGTGAAGCCCATCGTGGACATGAAGGCACCGGATCCGTACACGCTGATCCTGAAGACGGCGAGCCCCCACGTGCTGATGCCGAGCGACCTCGCGTCGGTATACATCATCCCGAAGGCGGTAGCCGAGCACGCGACGACCGAGGACTTCAACTCGGGCAAGGCCGCCATCGGCACCGGCCCCTACAAGTTCGCCGAGTACGTCCCCAACAGTCGCATCGTGCTGAAGGCGAACTACGGCTACTGGGGCGGCGAGGAGCCGTGGGACAAGGTCACCTTCAAGATCCTCTCGAACCCGGCGGCGCGCGTGGCGGCGCTCCTCTCGGGCGACGTGCAGCTGATCGAGACGGTGCCCACCGCGGACATCGCCAGGCTTTCCACGGACAGGAACTTCAACCTCGTGGACAAGGTGTCCAACCGCGTGATCTACGCGCACCTCTACCAATGGAACGACAAGGCCGCGCCCTTCGTGACCGCGAAGGACGGCTCGCCGCTGGGCAAGAACCCCTTCATGGATCCGCGCGTGAGGAAGGCGCTGTCCATCGCGATCAACCGCGACGCGATCGACACGCGGATCATGGAGAAGCGCGCGGTTCCCGCGGGGCAGCTGCTGCCGGACTCCTTCTACGGCACGAGCAAGAAGCTGAAGCCCCCCAAGTACGATCCCGAGGGAGCGAAGAAGCTGCTCGCCGCGGCGGGCTATCCCGACGGCTTCGCGCTCACCATCTTCGGCACCAACGACCGCTACATCAACGACACCAAGATCGCGCAGGCGATTGCGCAGTTCTATTCGCGAATCGGCCTTGACGCGAAGGTCGACACGATGCCCTCCAGCGTCTACTTCACGCGGGCGACGAAGGGCGAATACGGATACATGCTCCTCGGCTGGGGGACGGAGTCCGGCGAGCAGGGCTCGAGCCTGCGCTCGCTGCTCGCCACCAAGGACGCGGCCAAAGGCATGGGCGTGACCAATCGGGCGCACTATTCGAACCCGGAGATGGATCGCGTCCTGGGAGAAGCGCTCTCGACGATGGACGACACGAAGCGCGAGGCGCTGATCCAGAAGGCCGCCGAGATCGCGATGAACGACACGGCGCTCATCCCGATCCACTACGAGGTGAGCACCTGGGCGACGGCGAAGGGCCTCAAGTACACGCCGCGCACCGACCAATACACCCTCGTGATGGACCTGCGCCCCGCGCGCTAGGCCCGTAGCGCCATGATCGGCTTCACGCTTCGCCGCCTGGGCCAGGGCCTCCTGGTCCTCGCGGTGATGTCGGCCCTGGTGTTCATCGGGGTATACGCGATCGGCGACCCGACCGAGCTGCTGGTGAACCCGCAGGCCGACGACGCGGAACGCGCCCGCGCGACGGCGGCGCTGGGGCTGGACAAGCCGCTCACGGCGCAGTTCGCGACCTTCGTCGTGCGCGCGTTGCATGGCGACCTGGGCCGCTCCTTCGTGTACAACGTGCCGGCGATCCAGCTGATCCTCGACAAGCTGCCCGCCACGCTCGAGCTCGCCGCCGTAGCCATGGTGATCGCCGTAGTGCTCGGCATCCCCCTGGGGCTCCTCGCGGGGCTGAAGCCGGACTCCTGGGTGGGGCGTTCGATCATGGCGGGCTCGATCGTGGGCTTCAGCCTTCCCACCTTCTGGGTGGGCCTGGTGCTGATCATGGTGTTCTCGGTGAACCTGGGCTGGCTTCCGCCCAACGGCCGCGGCGAAACGGTGCTCCTCTTCGGCGTCCCGGTGAGCTTCCTCACGCTCGACGGGCTGAGGCATCTCGCCATGCCCGCCACCAACCTCGCGATCTTCAAGCTCTCCCTTCTGGTGCGCCTCACGCGCGGCGGCACGCGCGAGGCGCTGCTGCAGGACTATGTGAAATTCGCACGCGCAAAGGGCCTTTCGCCCGGGCGCGTCATCGGCGTGCACGTGCTGAAGAACATCATGATCCCGATCGTCACCGTGATCGGCCTGGAACTGGGCTCGGTGATCGCGTATGCCGTGGTCACCGAATCGATCTTCGCGTGGCCGGGGAGCGGCAAGCTCCTCATCGATTCCATCAACCAGCTCGACCGGCCCGTGATCGTCGCCTACCTGCTGGTGACGGTCGCGATCTTCGTCGTCATCAATTTCGTCGTGGACGTGCTGTATTCGTTCCTCGACCCGCGCGTGCGCCTCGCCGCCGCCCCCGCCCATTGAAGGTTCCCACCGCCATCGTCCAGGATGCCGAGCCCGGCGCGGCGCCGGCGCCCGTCCAGGGGCCGTGGCGGCGCTTCGCCGAGGAGTTCGCGGAGAGCCGCCTTGCGATGGCCGGGCTCGTGCTCCTCGCGGCCATCGTCCTCGTGGCGGTCGCCGCGCCGATCGTATCGCCGCAAAACCCGTACGATCTCGCGCAGCTCGACGTGCTGGACTCGAAGCTCGCGCCCGGAGAGCATTCTTCATCGACCGGCAAGACGTACTGGCTGGGCACCGACGACCAGGGCCGCGACATGCTGTCGGCGATCCTCTACGGGTTGCGGATCTCGCTCACCGTGGGCGCTTCCAGCACCGTCATCGCGCTCGCCCTCGGGCTCACGCTGGGCCTCACCGCGGCCTACTTCGGCGGCTGGGTGGACACGCTCGTGATGCGCATCGCCGACATCCAGCTCTCGTTTCCTGCGATCCTCATCGCGCTGATCCTCCTCGCGCTGATGGGACAGGGCGCGGGCAAGATCGTGGCCGCGCTGGTGACGGTGCAATGGGCGTACTACGCGCGCACCGTGCGTTCGGCAGCGCTCGTCGAACGGCAGAAGGAGTACATCGAGGCGGCGCGTGGGCTAGCGCTTTCCCGTGCGCGCATCGTCTTTCGCCACCTGCTGCCCAATTGCCTGCCGCCGCTGATCCTGGTGGCCACCGTGCAAGTGGCCCATGCGATCTCGCTCGAGGCAACGCTTTCCTTCCTGGGGCTGGGGCTGCCGATCACCGAGCCGTCGCTGGGACTGCTCATCGCCAACGGCTTCCAGTACCTGCTGTCCGGGACGTACTGGATCAGCTTCTATCCCGGCCTCGCGCTCCTTGCGACCATCGTCTCGATCAACCTGGTCGCCGACCAACTGCGCGACGTGCTGAATCCGCGCCTGCGCCGATGAGCGAACCGATCCTCCAGGTCGAGGGCCTGCGCACCCACTTCTTCACGCGCGAGGGCGTCGTGAAGGCGGTGGACGACGTGAGCTTCGCGATCGGGCGCGGCCGGATCCTCGGGCTCGTGGGCGAGTCCGGCTCGGGCAAGTCCATGACCGGCTATTCGATCCTGGGCCTCGTCGATCCTCCCGGGCGCATCGTTTCCGGCCGCGTGACGCTGGAGGGACGCGAGCTCACCTCGCTCGCCCCCCGCGAATGGCGCAAGGTGCGCGGCGACCGCGTGGCGATGATCTTCCAGGACCCGATGATGACGCTGAACCCGGTCCTGCGCGTCGATACGCAGATGATCGAGGCGGTGCGCGCGCACCGCAAGGTCTCGCGCGCACAAGCGCTCGAGCGCTCGCGGGCGGTCCTGGAGCGCGTGGGCATCGCATCGGCCGGCGAGCGCTTGCGCCAATACCCCCACCAATTCTCCGGCGGCATGCGCCAGCGTGTCGCGATCGCCATCGCACTCCTGAACGAGCCGGCGCTCATCATCGCCGACGAGCCCACCACGGCGCTCGACGTCACGGTGCAGGGGCAGATCCTCGCCGAGGTGCAGGCGCTGTGCCGCGATTCGGGCACGAGCCTCGTCTGGATCACGCATGACCTGTCGGTCGTCGCCGGCCTCGCCGACGAGGTGTGCGTGATGTACGCGGGGCGCATCGTGGAGTCGGGAAGCGTCGACGAAATCCTCGATCGCCCGGTGCACCCGTACACACGCGCGTTGCTCGATTCCGTTCCCGCGAGGAATGTTCCGGGGCGCCCGCTCGCGCAGATCCGCGGCATGACGCCGTCGCTCATGCGCCTGCCGCCGGGCTGCGCGTTTCGCGAGCGCTGCACGCGCTCCGTGGACGCCTGCCGCATGGACCCGGCGTGGCGCTCGCCCACGCCGAGCCGGGGGCTGCGTTGCGTGAACCCGCTGCCGTGAACACCGCCCGTCTTTCCCACGAAGGCGCGAACCCGGCGCTCCTCGAGCTGCGCGGCGTGTCGAAACGCTTCGACCCGGGCGTGCAGGCGCTCGACGACGTGAGCCTGCGGGTGGCGAGCCGCGAGGTGGTCGGCCTCGTGGGCGAATCGGGTTGCGGCAAGTCCACGCTGGGCCGGGTCGCGAGCCGCATCCTCGATCCCACGGGCGGCGAGCGTCTCTGGAAAGGCCGCCCGTATCGCGAATACGAGGGCAGCGGCGCGCGCCGCGAGCGGCTCGCGGTGCAGATGATCTTCCAGGACCCCTATGCGTCCCTCAACCCGCGCATGCGCGTGGTCGACATCGTGGGCGAGGCCCCGGTGGTGCATGGCCTCGTCGCAGCGCGCGAGCGCGAAGGCTTCGTTGCCGCGATCCTCGAGCGCGTCGGCCTCGACGCCGGCGCGCTGCGCCGCTTCCCGCACCAATTCTCGGGCGGCCAGCGAAGCCGCATCGGCATCGCGCGGGCGCTCGCGGTGCAGCCGCAATTCCTCATCTGCGACGAGGCCGTGGCGGCGCTCGACGTCTCGATCCAGGCGCAGGTGCTGAACCTCTTCATCCGGCTGCGCGAGGAGCTGGGCCTCACCTACCTCTTCATCAGCCACGACCTCGGCGTGATCCGGCACGTCTCCGATCGGGTGGTCGTGATGTACCTGGGCCGGGTCGTGGAGAGCGGGTGTACCGCCGAGGTCTATGCCGATCCCAACCATCCGTACACGCGGGCGCTCGTGGCCGAGGTGCCGCGGCTGGACGCGCGCCATCGCGCCTACGTGCCGATCCGTGGCGAGATTCCCTCGCCGCTTTCGCCCCCCAGGGGCTGCCATTTCCATCCCCGCTGCCCGCACGCATTCGCGCGCTGCCGCGAGGAAGTGCCGAGGCTCGCCGAGATAGCGCCCGGCCGCCTTTCCGCCTGCCACCTCAACGACTCGAAGACCCCATGAACGCTTTCCGCATTACCCGACCCAGCGGCACCCGCGTGCCGCTCGTGCTGGATTCGCCGCACAGCGGCACCCGGTATCCCGACGACTTCGGCGCCGCCGTGGGACGCGAACAGCTGCGCGCCTCCGAGGACAGCTTCGTGGACGAGCTCTACTCGGCCGGGCCGGGCCTGGGCGCGACGCTGATCGCCGCGGAGTTTCCGCGCAGCTACATCGATCCCAACCGCTCGCTCCTCGACATCGACGCTTCGCTCCTCGAGGCGCCCTGGCCCGGGCCTGCGATTCCGAGCCGCAAGACCGAGCTCGGCATCGGGCTCATCTGGCGCAGGCTCGACTCCGGGGACCCGATCTATTCGAGGAAGCTCTCGGTGGAAGAGGTGAAGCGGCGCATCGTCGACTACCACCAGCCCTACCAGCGGGCGGTGAAGGACGCGCTCGACGAGGCCCACGATCACTTCGGCGGGGTATGGCACATCAACTGCCACTCCATGCCGGCGCTCTCCGGACGCATCTCCGAGGAGGGCCCCGGCAAGCCGCGCGCCGACTTCGTCCTCGGCGACCGCGATGGCACCACGTGCGAGCCGGCATTCACCGAGCTCGCCGCGAAGACGCTCCGCGGCATGGGTTACGAGGTGAAGATCAACGACCCGTACAAGGGAGTGGAGCTGGTGCGGGCGTTCTCCGACCCGGCCGGCCAGCGCCATAGCCTGCAGATCGAGGTGAATCGCAAGCTCTACATGGACGAACGCACCCGGGAGAAGGGCGCCGGATTCGAGAAGCTGCGTGCCGACATCGGGCGGCTGCTCGAGGCCGTCGCGGCCTACGCGCAGGAACGCTCGCATGCGTGCGATCATGGCCACGGCCATGACCACCACCACGACCACGATCATCCCCACGACCACGATCATCCCCACGGCCACTCCCACGACCACGAGCACTGAACGACCATGACCATCGTCGAGCTGAAAGCACCCGACATCGAGCCGCATCGCCACTCGGCGACCGGCGTCGACTTCATCCATTCCTTCGACAGCGGCAAGCCCGGGCCGCACGTGATGGTGGTGTCCCTCACCCACGGCAACGAGATCTGCGGGGCCATCGTCGTCGATCGGCTCCTGCGCCGGGCGCTGCGTCCCACGCGAGGGCGCCTCACCCTCGCCTTCGCCAACATCGAGGCGTTCGCGCGCTTCGACGCGGCCAATCCCTTCGCCTCGCGCTTCGTGGACGAGGACTTCAATCGCGTGTGGACTCCGGCCACGCTCGAAGGGCCGCGCGACAGCACCGAGCTGCGACGTGCGCGGCAGCTCCGGGCGTTCGTGGAGAACGCCGACTACCTCCTCGACATCCACTCGATGCTCGAGCCCAGCCCGCCGGTGATGATCTCGGGGCCGCTCGACAAGGGGATCCGCTTCGCCTTCGATGTCGGCATCCCCGAGCACATCGTGTGCGACGTGGGCCATGCCAACGGCACGCGCATGCGCGACTACGGAGGCTTCGGCGATCCCGCGAGCCCGAAGAACGCGCTGCTGGTGGAATGCGGCCAGCATTGGGAGCGAAACGCCGAACGGGTCGCCTCGCAAACCACCTGGCGGTTCCTGCGGCACCTGGACGTCGTCGACCGCGCGACGGCCGAGGCGCAGATCGAGCCGGCGAGCGCGCCGCAGAAGCTGATCCGCGTCACGCAAGCAGTGGTCGCCAACTCGCCGGCGTTTCGTTTCGCCAGGACCTTCACGGGGCTGGAAATCGTACCGCGCGAGGGCGACGTGATCGCCTGGGACGGCGACAAGCCGGTGCGCGCGCCCTATGACAATTGCGTGCTCATCATGCCGGTGCCTCACAACGTGAAGACCGGGCTCACCGCGGTGCGCCTGGGCCGCCTCGAGAGCGCCTAGCTTCCCGCGGCGTCCTCGCTCTTGCCGGACGGGCGGATGCCGAGCTGCTTCAGCTTGCGGTAGAGGTGGGTGCGCTCGAGGCCGACGCGGTCGGCCACGCGCGACATGTTTCCATCCTCGCGGCGGATGTGGTGCAGGAAGTACTGCTTCTCGAACTGCTCGCGCGCGTCGCGCAGCGGCAGGTCCAGGGAGACGCCGACCTCCGTCGTCGCCTGCTCGCGCGGGCCCAGGTTGAACTCGCGAGCGACGCGGTTCACGTCATCGCCGGTGACGTCGTTCGCGAGCGCGGTGAGAGCGAGCGTCTTGACGGCGTTCTGCAGGACCGGAAGGTTGCCCGGCCAATCGAGATTGCGCATCACGTTGAGCGCACCCACCGTGAGCGTGCGAAGAGGCACCTCGTTCGCGTCCACGAGATGCGTGAGCATGGTGGCGGCGATGTCGGGAATGTCCTCGGGATGGTCCGAGAGCGCCGGCACGCGGATCGTGAGGCCCGAGAGCTGGTGGTAGAGCGCCGCGTCGAAGCGGCCGTCCTCGACCATCGCGGGAAGCGGGCCCGTGGCCGCGCACACCAGGCGCACGTTGAACTTCTCGAGCTTGCCCAGCAGCTGCGCGAGACCCTTCTGCTCGGCCTTGCCGATCGCCGACACCTCGGGCAGGAAAAGCGTGCCCTCGCGCGCCTCGTTCAACGGCTCGAAGGGGTTGCTCGCGAGCCACTCGGTGTCCTCCGGGGCGACCCACGGCGTGTTGGCGAGATGCAGGTGGCGCGCGCAGAGCTCGAAGCCGCAGCCCGGCTCGCCGATGAGCAGCACCGGCGTGCGCAGCCGCCCGACCTGGTCCAGCCGCTGGCGAAGCTCCTGCACCACGCGCGCGCGGCCCAGGTTCACGAGCGTGAGGCCGGTCTTGGGCAGGACCCGTCCGCCGGCGAGCGCCTTGCCCACGGTCGCGAGCAGCTTGGGGAGGCTGATCGGCTTCTCGAGGAAATCGAACGCGCCGATGCGCGTCGCCTCCACCGCAGAGTCGATGGTGCCGTGGCCGGACATCATCACCACGGGCATCGTGAGCAGCCCCGAGCCCGCCCACTCCTTCAGCAGCGTGATGCCGTCGGTGTCGGGCATCCAGATGTCGAGCAGGACAAGGTCCGGACGCATCTCCTTCCTCGCCGAGCGCGCGGTCTGCGCGTTCTCGGCCAGGCGCACGCCATAGCCCTCGTCGCGCAGGATTTCGAAAAGCAACTCGCGGATGCCGACTTCGTCGTCGACGACCAGGATCTGGTTTGCGGACATTCGGGCCTTACGCGGCTTTCGGTGGCAGCACGATGCTCACGTTCGCACCGTGGGGCTTCACATTCTCCACCAGGATGCGCCCATGGTGCTCGTCGACGATCTTCTTCACGATCGCGAGCCCCAGGCCCGTGCCCTTGGGCTTGGTGGTCACGTAGGGCTCGAAAATGCGGCCCATGACGGCCTCGGCGATCCCGGTGCCGTTGTCGCGCACCGTGAGCAGCACGCCGGAGGTTCCGAGGCTGGTGGAAACGAGGATGCGCGGGTTCTCCACGCCGGTGAGCGCGTCGATCGCGTTCTGGAAGAGGTTGTGCAGCACCTGGCGCAGCATCGCGGGGTCGGCGTGGATCGCCGGCAGCGTCTCGTTCAGGCGCGGCTCGATCGCCACCCCCATCGCCTCGTAGAGGACGAGCACTTCGCGCACCAGGTCGTTCAGGTTCACGGCGCGCGCGTTCATGCGCGAGGCGTGCGCGTACTGGGTGAAGTCGTCCACCATGCCCTTCAAGGCGGAGACGTGGGTCACGATCGTGCCCGTCGCGCGCTGCAGGATGTCGGCTTCGTTCGCCGGCAGCTTGTCCTTCAGCTTCAACTGCAGGCGCTCGGCGGAGAGCTGGATGGGCGTGAGGGGATTCTTGATCTCGTGCGCGAGGCGCCGTGCCACTTCACCCCAGGCGGCATCGCGCTGCGCCTGGATGAGGTGCGTCACATCGTCGAACACCACCACGTAGCCGCTCTCGCCGCTCACGCCCAGGTGAGTGCCGCGCATGAGCAGCGTGCGCTGCCCGTCGCCGCGCCGGAATTCGATCTGCTCTTCCCACTGCTTCGCCCCCGAGGCGGCGAACTGCCGCACCACGATCTCGGCGAAGGGCGCGAGGGCCTGGACCTGGCGGGGCCAGTCGGGAAGCTTCACGCCGTGGAACGCGCCCATCTCGACACCGAGGATGGCGCCGGCGGCCGCGTTCATGGTCTTCACGTACAGGCGATCGTCGAAGGTGAGAACGCCGGTGGTGAGGTTCGAGAGGATGCTCTCGAGGTATGCGCGCGCATTCTCGAGCTGCTGCTGGTTGCGCTCCATCGCCTCGGTTGCGTCGGCGATCTGGCGCGTCATCGTGTTGAACGACTGGGTGAGGACCCCGAACTCGTCGCGGCTCTTCACGGGATTCAGCTTCGAGTAGTCGCCCTTGGCGATGGCGCGGGTCGCCTCGGCGAGCGCGGAGAGCGGCGCCGAGATCCGCTCGGAAAGCACGAACGCGAGCGCGATCGCGGAGAAGAGCGTGAGCAGCATCGCGAGCGTGAGGGTGATGCCGAAGATGCGCTTCAGGTTCACGCGCGCTTCCTGGAGCTGCTTGTAGTCGGTGTAGCCCTTCTCGGCGAGGATCAGGTCATCGACCAGGGCGGGCGGGATGCGCTGGACGAGCTGCAGTCCGCGAATGTCGTCGGCGATGGTGAGGACGTTCACCGGCACGATGACCCTCAGGTAAAGGCCCTTGTCGCCGATGGGCTCGATCTTGGCCACGCGCTGCTGCGCGCGTACCTGGCGCATCACGTCGGCCGACGGCAGCTCTGGAAGCAGCCGCACGGGCTCGATGCTCGACTGGGCGATGGGGTGGCCCCGCGAATTGAAGAGCGTGGCCTCGTCGACCGAGTGGGTCTCGCGCAGGCGGTTCAACGTCGCGGCCTCGTTGCCGGGCGCGGCCGCGAGCGACTGCGCCATCACGTCGGCTTTCTGCTGGAGCTCCTTCAGCGAGTTTTGCAGCACCCGCTGGCCGAGGCTCAGGCCGCGCGTGAGCGGCTCGTCCAGGCGTACGTCGAACCAGGACTCGATGGAGCGTTGCAGGAACTGGAACGACAGCGCGTACATCAGGCCGCCCGGGATGAGCGCCATCAGGATGAACACCACCATCAGGCGTCGCGTGAGGATCGACCCGAAGACGCGGTGGCGGATCTTCTTCACGATCAACCAGAACTGGTAGGCGATGAGCGCCATCAGGCCGGCGGCGAGGCCCACGGCCAGGTAGAACAGCGTGAAGTAGTTGCTCTGGAAGAACGCGTTGTTCGAGGACGCTTCCGACATCAGGTACACCAGCGCCGCGCCGGTGACCACGCACAGGAAGACCAGGAACTTCACGGAGTGACTGCCCAGCGGTACCAATCCGAGGCGAGCGCCCAATCGCGCGAGGCGAAGGCGTCGAGCTGGAAAGGCTTAGGCAGCTGGGCGGTGTCCAGGCGCATGCGAATAGCCGCCTGGTAAGTGACTCCCTTGGTGAATGAGTTGCGGCCGGCGACCTGCAAGCCGCGCAATCGCGAAAGCACGCGCGCCACTTCCTCGAAAGTGGTGAAGTTCTGCGACACGTTGCCGACCGAAAGCCGGTATTGGCGCAGCAGCGGCGTGTAGCTCACCTTGTAGGTGAGGCTCACCTGGATCGGCTTCTCGTCGAACCAGTACCAGCGTGGCCGGGCGACCTCGAAATCGACCACGAAATAAAGCGGAACGCCGCGATTCACGGCCTCTTCCAGGCGCGGGCTGAAGGTGATGTCGAACTCGCTGGACAGCTGCCAGCCGTCGTCACCCAGCTCCAGGTTGGCCGTGGTGACGTTGATGCCGTCGGCATGGGCAAGCGCCGGCGCGAGCAGCATGGAGAATGCGAGGAGCGAGCGCGCAGCCCAACGCGACGCGCCCGACAGCAGGGCACGAAGGCGAACGAGCGAAAGAAGCGCAGGACTCATGGGTATCCCCGAGTGTGGTATGCGCGATACAGGTGATGCAGGTAGGAGACAATTTACCACTTTTCCCGTGGAGATACCAGTTTCTTTCCACGCCAATCTCACCCGTTTAATCCATTATTTCAATGGGTTGGAGCGAAAGGTGTGCATTTCACGCCACGGAGGGCGCCGTTTCGAGCCTTGTTCCAGGCAAAAGGCGGGTGCCGCGAAGGAATTCCGCGCTGGAAAGCCGCTTTCCGCCCGGCTTCTGGATGGTGGTGAGAGCGAGGGCTCCCTCGCCGGCGGCGATCACCAGCCGGCCGTTGGAGGCCTCCAGGACGGTCCCGGGCTCGCCCCGGGCATTTTCCGGGTCCGCGGCCCATACCTTGAGGCTCTCGCCCGCCCATCTGGCATAAGCGCCGGGCGCCGGGTCGAACGCCCGGACCAGGCGGTCGATCTCGATGGCGGGGCGGTGCCAGTCGATGAGGGCTTCAGGCTTGCCGATCTTCGCCGCGTATGTCGCCAACGCATTGTCCTGCCGCTTCGCGGCCAGCCGTTCGATGCCATCGAGCGCCTCGACGATCGCGTGCGCTCCAAGCTCGGCCAGCCGCGCCGTGAGCGAGCCGCCGGTCTCGCGTGGCGCGAGGTCGATCCCTTTCTCGAGGAGCACCGGGCCCGTATCGAGGCCTTCGTCCATGCGCATGATGGCGACGCCGCTACGCGCATCCCCCGCGAGGATCGCGCGCTGGATCGGCGCCGCTCCACGCCAGCGGGGCAGGAGCGATGCGTGGATGTTCAGGCATCCCAGGCGCGCGATAGCGAGCACCTCGGGCGGAAGGATGAGGCCGTAGGCGGCGACCACCATCACGTCGGGAGCCGCGCGGGCGATCGGCTCCCACGACAGCGCCTCGCGCAGGCTGCGCGGCTTGGACACATCCATGCCCTCGCGCGCCGCGAGCTGCCCCACGGCGCTCGCGGCCACGTTCAGCCCGCGGCCGGCGGCGCTGTCGGGCCGGGTGAGGACGAGGACGATCTCATGGCCCGCGCCGGCGACGGCCTCGAGGGCGCGGGCGGCGAAGGGCGGGGTGCCTGCGAAGGCGACGCGCAAGGCCCGCGGGAAATCAGGCGGCCTTGCGTTGGCGTTTCTTGATCTTCGCCCGAACGCGGTTCTGCTTCAGGTCCGACAGGTAGTCGATGAAGATCTTGCCCTGCAGGTGGTCCATCTCGTGCTGGATGCAGGTGGCCAGCATCCCCGAGGCGTTCAGGGTGAAGCGCGAGCCGTTGCGGTCGAGCGCGGTCACGGTGACGCTCTCGGCGCGCTCGACGTTGTCGTAGATTCCCGGGAGGGACAGGCAGCCCTCCTGGTTCACGGCGATCCCCTCGCGGCGGGTGATCTCGGGATTCACGAAGACGCGCAGGTCGCTGCGATCCTCGCTCACGTCGATGATGAGGATCTGCTTATGGACGTCCACCTGCGTGGCCGCAAGGCCCACGCCGGGTGCGGCGTACATGGTCTCCGTCATGTCGTCGATCAGCTTGCGCGTCGCCGCGTCGATTTTCTCGACGCGCCGGGCCGGAGTGTTCAAGCGGTGATCGGGGTACTGGAGAATCTCTAGAATCGCCATAAATGCTTGCTAATTGAATAAATTATGTGCAGAATCTACCGCACTACTTGAAAAAGGAGACGTAACCCTTTTTCTGAATATGGGTCCCGAAAACCATATCCACAAGTGAGTGTCGCCATGCGAAAGACAATTATAACTTTAGTCGTCGCCGTGGCCAGTTTGGTTCCGGCCCTGGTCCGTCCCGATGGCATGCCGCCGTCGGCCGAGAAGTCAGCCCCCGCGACGCAGCCCGACGGCTCGAAGGTCACGATGTCGGACCTCGCGGCCGACGCTCCCGACCAATACACGGTTGTGAAGGGCGACACCCTATGGGGCATCGCCGGGCGGTTCCTGAAAGATCCCTGGAAATGGCCGCAGATCTGGGAGATGAACCGGGACGACATCAAGAATCCCCATTGGATCTATCCCGGCAACGTCATCCGCCTGGACAAGACCGGCGCCAATCCGAGGCTCAGCCTGCAAGGCGGCGGGGCCGGGAGCACCGGCCCCTCCGGCGGCACCGAGGCCGAAGCCCAGAACAACGTGGTCGTGGTGAACCCCCGTGTGCGCGTGGAGAACCTCGAGTCCGCGGTTCCGAGCATCCCGGGCAATGCCATCGGGCCTTTCCTTACGCAGCCCCTGATCATCGACAGCAGCAGCCTGGACGGTGCGCCGACGATCCTCGCGACCGAGGATAGCCGCGTAGTGGTCGGGCCCGGCGATGTCGCCTACGCCGACCGCGTCGGCACCAGCGACGGGGTGAACTGGCAGGTGTACCGGCCCGGCGATGCGATCCGCGACCCCGACACGAACGAGGTCCTGGGCATCGAGGCGAAGTACCTGGGCGACGCACGCGTGCGCCGCTTCGGCAACCCCACGACGCTCGAGATCGTCAAGGCCCGGCAGGAGATCGCGCGCGGCGACCGCATGGCGCCCTCGCGCGAGACCTCGTTCCCGAGCTACATCCCGCGCGCTCCCGACAAGCCGCTCGACGGCACGATCATGACCGTCGAGGGTGGTGTCCAGGAGGTCGGGCAGTTCGACATCGTCACGATCAATCGCGGCGCGCGCGACGGCGTCGAGGTGGGTTATGTGCTCGCGAGCTATCACCGCGGCCCCATCGTGAACCCATCGGGCGAGACCCACACGAGCGACCTCGCGCTGGGCTTCAAGCCCTCCGGCTGGTTCGGCAACTGGGGCGGCTGGAGCAGCAACTGGAACACGAAGCCCGTTCCGGTCGTGCCCGATTCGCCGCGCAGCACGCCCGCGCCCGGAACCGAAAAGGCCGGGGCCGTGCTTTCCGGCGGCAACGTGAAGCTGCCCGACGAGCGCAACGGCCTCATCTTCGTGTTCCGCGTCTTCGAGAAGATGTCGTACGCCATCGTGATGAAGGCGAACAAGCCCATCTATGTCGGCGACCTCGTGAAGACTCCCTAGGGCGAGACTCGCGGTACCCGCGAAAAAAGGGGCTTCGGCCCCTTTTTCGTTTCCTGTCAGCGCGGCAACGCCGCCAACCGTTGACGGGATCTTCCCCACGCATTTCGCCATGGAACCGAACCCGCACTCGCGCGAAGAGACACTCGCGTGGCTACACCTCACGCTCGTGCCCGGCGTCCCGGTGCGCGCGCAACGCACGATGCTCCAGGCATTCGGCTCGCCGCTGGCGATCGCCGGCGCACCGCATGCGGCGTTGGCCGCGCATCTCGGGGCAGCGGGGCTCGACGCTTATATCCGTGGTCCCGACCCCGTCCTCCTGGATCGCACGCTCGCCTGGCTGGAGGAGCCCGGCCATCACATGCTCACGATATCGGATGCGCGCTACCCCGCGCCGCTCTTGCAGATCGCCGATCCGCCCCCAGTTCTCTACGCACGAGGCCGCATCGAGCTCACTTCCCGTCCGGCATTCGCAATCGTCGGCAGCCGCAATGCGACGGTGCTCGGCGCGGAGGATGCCCAGCGCTTCGCGCGCGCGTTGTCGGATGCGGGTCTCGTCATCGCGAGCGGGCTGGCGCTCGGCATCGACGCGGCCGCGCATCGCGGCGGCCTCGCGGGGGCTTCGTCCAGCATCGCGGTGCTGGGAACCGGCGCCGATGTGTTCTATCCCCGGCGAAACCGGGAGCTCGCGCAGGAACTGGCCGCGCGCGGGTGTCTACTCTCCGAGCTGCCCCTGGGCACGCCGCCGGACCGATTGAACTTCCCGCGGCGCAACCGTCTCATCAGTGGGCTCGCCCGCGGCGTGCTGGTCGTGGAAGCGGCGCTCGGAAGCGGCTCGCTCATCACGGCGAGAGAAGCGCTCGACCAGGATCGCGACGTGTTCGCCGTGCCCGGCTCGATCCACGCTACGCTCTCGAAGGGATGTCATTGGCTGATCAAGGAGGGAGCGAAGCTCGTGGAGTGCGCGGACGACATCCTGTCGGAGCTCGGCATCGCCGGCGTTTCGACGGCTCCTGAAACACCCCGCGCCGCCGCGGCGCCGAGCGATGCGCTGCTTGCCGTGTTGGGGTTCGCGCCGCAATCGATCGACGAGCTGGTGCAGCGCACCGGCCTCGAGGCTGCTACACTCGCCGCCCGACTCACACGGCTCCAGATCGACGGAACCGTCCAATCCATCCCTGGCGCGCGCTTCCAGCGCGTGAAGTGACTCACTAGAACATGGCATCGCACCTGCTCATCGTGGAATCGCCCTCCAAGGCGAAGACGCTGAAGAAATACCTCGGCAAGGATTTCGAGATCCTCGCTTCGTACGGGCACGTACGCGACCTCGTGCCGAAGACCGGCGCCGTCGATCCAAACGACAACTTCCGGATGAAATACGAGCTGATCGAGCGCAATGCCAAGCACGTCGACGCCATCACCAAGGCGGTGAAGGATGTCGACACCGTGTTGCTCGCGACGGACCCGGACCGCGAAGGCGAAGCGATCGCCTGGCACCTCTCCGAGATCCTCAAGTCGAGGAAGGCGCTGAAGGACAAGAAGGTGAAGCGGGTCGTCTTCTACGAGATCACCGAGGGCGCCGTGAAGGAAGCGGTGAAGAACCCGCGCGCGATCTCGATGGAGCTCGTGAATGCGCAGCAGGCGCGCCGCGCGCTCGACTACCTGGTGGGCTTCAACCTGTCGCCGCTCCTCTGGAAGAAGATCCGGCGCGGCCTCTCGGCCGGGCGCGTGCAGAGCCCGGCGCTGCGCCTCATCGTCGAGCGCGAGCTGGAAATCGAGCGCTTCAAGACCCAGGAATACTGGACGATGCATTTCGACAGCGAGAAGGACCGCATCGCCTTCTCCGCTCGCCTCACGCACTTCAAGGGCGGCAAGCTCGACCAGTTCGCCATCGGCAACGCCGGGCGCGAGGCCGAAATACGCGAATTCCTCGAGCAGAACGCGCGCGGCACGGCTCGCGTGCAGGAAGTGGAGAAGAAGAGGAAGCTTCGTTCCCCCGCGGCGCCCTTCACCACCTCCACGCTCCAGCAGGAAGCGGTGAGGAAGCTCGGCTTCTCGACCGACCGCGCCATGAAGGTCGCGCAGAGCCTCTACGAGGGCGTGAGCGTCGGCCGCGTCGTGACCGGCCTCATCACCTACATGCGCACGGACTCGGTCACGCTCTCGAAGGAGGCGCTCACCGAGATGCGCGGCTACATCACCAAGAACTACGGAAGCGAATATCTTCCGAAAGCCCCCGTCGAGTACCGCGCCAACTCGAAGAACGCCCAGGAGGCCCACGAGGCGATCCGGCCCACCTCCATCGCACGCACGCCGGATTCGGTCGCGCCCTACCTGAACGACGAGCAGCGCAAGCTCTACGAGATGATCTGGAAGCGGGCGATCGCGTCCCAGATGACGCCGGCCCGCTTCGATACCGTGGCCGTCGATTTCACGGTGGGCGGCGAAGGCAACCTCTTCCGCGCCACCGGCCAGACCATGGTCTTCGCGGGCTTCTACGCGGTCTACCACGAGGACGAGGACGACGCCGTCGAGGAAGAGGAGAAGCGCCTGCCGACGCTGGAGAAGGGCGACAGCGTGAAGATCCAGAAGCTCTACGGCGAGCAGCACTTCACCCAGCCGCCGCCGCGCTTTTCCGAAGCGAGCCTCGTGAAGGCGCTCGAGCAGTACGGCATCGGGCGGCCGTCGACCTACGCCTCGATCATCTCCACGCTGGTGAACCGCGAGTACGTGACCCTGGACAAGAAGCGCTTCCAGCCGACGGACGTGGGCCGCGTGGTGAACAAGTTCCTCACCGATCACTTCGCCCATTGGGTCGACTACGAGTACACCGCGAAGCTCGAGGACGAGCTGGACGACATCAGCAACGGCAAGGAGGAATGGGTGCCGATGCTGGAGAAATTCTGGAAGGGCTTCTCGGCGCAGATCGAGGAGAAGGAAAGCGTCTCGCGCAAGGAAGTGACCCAGGAGCAGATGGACGAGGTGTGCCCCAAGTGCGGCAAGCACCAGCTCGCGCTTCGCCTGGGGCGCCGCGGGCGCTTCATCGGTTGCGCCGGATATCCGGACTGCGACTACACGCGCAACGTCGATGGCGGCGAGGGCGAGCAGAACCAGAAGCGCGAGATCGGCGTGGACCCGGATACCCAGATGCTGATCCAGCTCCTCTTCGGCCCGTTCGGCCCCTATGTCCAGCTGGGCGAGATGGAAGGCGACAAGAAGCCCAAGCGGGTCTCGGTCCCGAAGAACGTGGCGCCCGACTCGGTGGATCTCGCGGTCGCGCTGAAACTCCTCGCGCTCCCACGCGACCTGGGCCCCCACCCCGAGACCTCGAAAAAGGTGCTCGCCGCGATCGGCCGCTTCGGTCCCTACGTGAGCCATGACGGCCAATTCAAGTCGATCCCGAAGGAAGAAAGCGTCTTCGACATCGCGCTGGACCGTGCCGTGGCCCTGCTCAAGGAGCCCAAGCAGTTCGGCGCGCGCGGAGCGCTCAAGGTGCTGGGCAAGCATCCCTCGGACAACCAGGCGGTCGCGCTTTATTCGGGGCGCTACGGCGCCTACGTGAAGCATGGCAAGGTGAACGCGACGCTGCCCGACCAGAACGCCATCAACACGATCACGCTCGAAGAGGCGCTCGAGCTGATCGCCGCCAAGGCGGGCAAGGGCGGAAAGCCGAAGGGCAAGGGTGGAGGCGCGCGGGCGCGGGCGCCGGCCACTACGAAGGCCCGTCGCAAGGCCGCCTAGCAAGCCGTCGCGCTAGATCTCGATCCAGCTTCCCGGCGCGACCAGCCGCGCATTCACGCCCTTCGTTTTCGCCGCCGCGAGGAATCGCCCCGTGGCATCGGGTTCCTCGAAGTAGGACTCGTTGGCGCCCCCGTAGTGGATCGGGACGGTGAGCCGCGCGTCCAGCACCTGTGCCGCGGCTGCCGCCTGCTCCGGGGTGAGGTCCATCGGGATTCCGGTATCCGTATAGCGTCCCTGCACCTGGCGAAACCCGTTGATCGGCAGGAGCGCCAGGTCGAAGGGCCCATAGGCCCTCGCGATGTCCCACCAGTGGCCATGCCACAAGGTGTCGCCCGCGTGAAAGAGCCGCTTGCCGCCGGCGCTCACCACCCATGAAACCTGCGGATGTCCGAGGCCATCGACCGCCGGAACCGAGATCGCGACGAATGCGGCGCTCCCGCGAGGAAGGAAGACCGGCTCGAAGAGCTTCGCGGGCTGCACGCGGAATTGCCGCGTGTCCGCCCAGGGAGCGACCGACTCCGGGACCACGAGGATGCCGCTGTCGCCCAGCGCGGTGCGAAGCGCCGCCGCGTCGAAGTGGTCGCCGTGGTGGTGCGTGATCAGCGCATTGCGGTCGCGCGTATCCACCGTGAGCGCGACGTCGGGTGTTGGGGTATTCGCGCTGGACGGATCGTACGAGGCATCGATGAACAGCGTCGAGCCGCCGCACACCAGCTTCACGCCGGCCCACGAAAGCCGTTGCACGCGCAGCACCGGCGCGGGCTCCCCCCGCGTGGGGAGGGCGGCGATCGCCGGGGCGGCGAGGGCCAGCTTCAGCGCATCACGTCGCTTCATGGATGCGACGATGCTAGTGCGCGTTCGCGCCCTGCGGTGTTACGAAACGATGCGGGGCGTTGCGCTTACTTCGTCTGGGGATCCGGCGCCCGATAGCCCGCGAGGCTCTTCTCGGTGGCGGGCTCGCGTCCCCGCAACGAGAATCGCAGGCCTCCGCGTTCCCAGCGAATGGTGAGACCGCGGTAGCGGAAGAGGTATGCGACGCCGAGGATCGCGGCGAGGAACCCCGCCGCCGCGCCCACGGCGATCGACCATCGCGGCCCGTAGGCATCGGCAACCCACCCCACGAGCGGCGCGCCGAGCGGCGTGCATCCCATGGCGATGCCCATGTAGATCGCCATGACGCGGCCTCGCATGACCGGTTCGGTGAGAAGCTGCACCGAGCTATTGGCCGTGGTGTTGAACGTCTGCGCCGACCAGCCGACGAGGATCAGCGAGATGCCGAACAGAGCGTAGGTCGGCATCAGTGCCGCGATCGTGAGGCCCACGCCGAAGATCGCGGCGCCCGCGAGCAGGAGCATGAGGCGCGGCTTCTCGCGCCGCGCCGCGAAAAGGGCGCCCGTCACCGAGCCCACGGCAAGCATCGACGAAAGCGCGCCGAACGCACCCGACCCCGCGTGGAACGACTTCACGGCCATCGCGGAGATGAACACGGGAAAGTTGATCCCGAATGTCATGATGAGGAAGAGCATGCCCAGGATGGTGAGGAGATCCGGGCGCTGGCCGAGGTAGCGGAAGCCCTCGATGAAGCTGCCGGGCTTGCGCACCGCGCGTTCCTTGCCGTGGAGCTCCGAAACGCGCAGCAGGGACAGCGCCACGATCACCGCGACGAACGACGCCGCGTTGATGAGGAAGACCCACCCGGTGCCCACGCCGGCGATCAGGACCCCCGCGAGCGCCGGGCCGATCATGCGCGCGGCGTTGAACGACGTGGAGTTGAGCGCGACGGCATTGGAGAGGAGCGAATCGGAGACCAGCTCCGCGACGAAGGTCTGCCGCGCGGGCGCATCGAAGGCCGTCACGCAGCCCAGCAGGAACGCGAACACGTACACGTGCCAGAGCTGCACCACGCCCGTGACGGTGAGCAGTCCCAGCGCCAAAGCGAGGATGCCCTGCGCCGCCTGCGTGCAGAGCAGGAGCTTGCGCCGGTCGAAGTGGTCCGCGGCGAAGCCGGAGAACGGCAGCAGCAGGAGCGAGGGCCCGAACTGGAACGCCATCGTGATGCCCACGGCGGTCGCGTTGTGCGGCGTGAGCTCGGCCAGCACGATCCAGTCCTGTGCCGTGCGCTGCATCCACGTGCCGATGTTGGACACGATCGCGCCGCCCGCCCAGAGGCGATAGTTGCGTTCCCGCAGGGAGCGGAAAGTTCCGGCTAGCACCAGCTCGCGATCGAGGGCATCACCGGAATCGGACCGGGATCAGACGTCGAGGTTCGTCACCCCGAGCGCGTTGGTCTCGATGAACTGGCGGCGCGGCTCGACCTCGTCGCCCATCAACGTCGAGAAGATCTCGCCGGCGCTGATGGCGTCCTCGATCTGCACCTTGAGGAGGATCCGCTTCGTCGGATCCATCGTCGTTTCCCAGAGCTGCTCGGGGTTCATCTCGCCTAGCCCCTTGTAGCGCTGGATCGACATGCCACCCTTGGCTTCCGAGAGGAGCCAGTCGAGGCCTTCCTTGAACGAGCGCACCGAGCGCACCGTCTCGCCGCGCTTCACCTGCGCGTCCTCGCGAATGAGCCCGACGAGGGTCTGCGCGGTTTTCAAGATCTGCGCGTAGTCGCCGCTTTCCAGGAAGGCGTGGTCGATGACGGTCTCGACCTTGTTGCCGTGCACGACCTTCTCGAGACGCAGGCGCCAGCCGTCGGAGGTCGGATCGCGCTCGATGTGCGCCTTGGGCGGATGCGGCTGCAGCGCCTCGTGGAAATCCTTCGCCGCCTGCGAGGCGCCCTCCTTGTCGGCGAGCGAGATGCGCGTCATCGACAACATCGAGCGCAGCACCGTGGGATCCATCGCCTGCGAGAGCCGCTCGATGATCGCCTCGGTGGTGAGGTATTCGGAGGCGAGCTTCTCGAGCGCATCGCCGACGAGGGGGGGCGCGCCCACACCCGGGACCAGTACCGCGCTATGCAGCGCCCTGCGCAGCTGGTGCTGCTTCAGCTCGAGCTCGTCCTTGAGATAACGCTCTTCCTTGCCGCTCTTCACCTTGTAGAGCGGGGGCTGGGCCACGTAGATGTAGCCCTTCTCGACCAGCACCGGCATCTGCCGGTAGAAGAACGTGAGGAGCAGCGTGCGGATGTGCGCGCCGTCCACGTCCGCGTCCGTCATGATGATGATGCGGTGGTAGCGCAGCTTGTCGAGGTTGAAGTCCTCGCCGATACCGGCGCCGAGAGCGGTGATGAGCGTCGCCACTTCCTGCGAGGTGATGATCTTGTCGATGCGTGCGCGCTCGACGTTGAGGATCTTGCCCTTCAGCGGCAGGATCGCCTGGTTCTTGCGGTCGCGCCCCTGCTTGGCGGAGCCGCCGGCGGAGTCGCCCTCGACCAGGTAGAGCTCGCAAAGCGACGGGTCGCGCTCCTGGCAGTCGGCGAGCTTGCCCGGCAGGCCCACCCCGTCGAAGACGCCCTTCCTGCGCGTGAGCTCGCGCGCCTTGCGCGCCGCTTCGCGCGCGCGCGCGGCCTCGACGATCTTGATGCAGATGATCTTTGCGTCGGTGGGCTTCTCCATCAGGAATTCGGCGAGCTTCTGCCCGACCACCTCCGAGACCACGGGCTGCACCTCGGAGGACACCAGGCGGTCCTTGGTCTGCGAGGAGAACTTGGGCTCGGGCACCTTCACCGAGAGCACGCAGGTGAGGCCCTCGCGCATGTCGTCGCCGGTGGTCTCGACCTTCGCCTTCTTGGCGATCTCTTCCTTCTCGATGTAGTTGTTGATGGTGCGCGTCATGGCGCTGCGCAGCCCCGTGAGGTGCGTGCCGCCGTCGCGCTGCGGGATGTTGTTCGTGAACACCTGCACGGACTCGCCGTACGAGTCGTTCCACTGCATCGCGACCTCGACGGTGATGCCCTCCTTCTCGCCGATCGCGTAGAAGATGTTGTTGTGGAGGACCGTCTTGGAGCGGTTCATGTAGTCCACGAACCCCTTCACGCCGCCCGCGTGGACGAAGCTTTCGCTTTTTCCCGCGCGCTGGTCGATGAGCTCGATCGCGCAACCGTTGTTCAGGAAGGAGAGCTCGCGAAGGCGCTTGGCGAGGATGTCGTAGTGGAACTCGACGAGGTTGAAGGTTTCCTTCGAGGCGAGGAAGTGCACCTCGGTGCCGCGCCGGTCGGTCTCGCCGGTCACCTCGAGGTCCTTCACGGCCACGCCGTCGTGGAACTCCATGAAGTGGGCCTTGCCGTCGCGCCAGATGCGAAGCTTCAGCCACTCGGATAGCGCGTTCACCACCGAGACGCCCACGCCGTGCAGGCCGCCGGACACCTTGTACGAGTTCTGGTCGAACTTGCCGCCCGCGTGCAGCTCCGTCATGACGATCTCGGCGGCGGAGCGCTTGAGGTCGTCGTCTTCCTTGATGTCCGTGGGAATGCCGCGGCCGTTGTCCACGACGGAGATCGAGTTGTCCGTATGGATCACGACCTTGATGTCGTCGCAATGGCCGGCCAGGGCCTCGTCGATGGCGTTGTCGACCACCTCGAAGACCATGTGGTGCAGCCCGGTGCCGTCGGAGGTGTCGCCGATGTACATCCCGGGGCGCTTGCGGACGGCATCCAGCCCCTTCAGGATCTTGATGCTCGAGGAATCGTATTCGGCTGCCGCGCGGGCGTTGCTCGTCACTTCGGGAAGCGTTGCCATTCAGTTCCTTGTTTGCTTCTCGCCTAGATGCGCATCGGCATCACGACGTACTTGAAATCCTCGCGGCCGGGAATCTGCACCAGCGCGCTCGCGGTGGAGTCGCCCATGGTGAAGGTCACGGTCTCGGAATCGACGTGGTTCAGCACGTCGAGGAGGTACGAAATGTTGAAGCCGATGTCGAGCGGATCCCCGCCGTACTCGATCGCCACGCCTTCCTCGGCCTCCTCCTGCTCGTTGTTCGTGCAGATGATCGAGAGCGCGTCCTTGGTGAACACCAGGCGCACGCCGCGGATCTTCTCGTTGGAGAGGATCGCCGCGCGGTTCAACGATTGTGCGAGCGTCGCGCGGTCGAGCGACACGAGGTTCTTGTGGCTCGAAGGGATCACCTTCTGGTAGTCGGGGAACTTGCCCTCGACGATCTTCGAGACGATCTCGATGCCGCCGAAGGAAAAGCGCGCCTGGTTCGAGCCGATGGCGAGCGAGACCGGCTCGTCGCTGTCGGCGAGGAGCTTGATCAGCTCCAGCACGGTCTTCCTGGGCAGGATCGCCTCCACCGATCCGTGGTCGCTTCCAAGGTCGCGGCTCGCGTACGAGAGCCGGTGCCCGTCGGTCGCCACGACGCGAAGCGTCTCCTTGTCCACCGAGAAGAGGACGCCGTTCAGGTAATAGCGGATGTCCTGGACCGCCATGGCGAACTGCACCAGGCGAAGGGCGTCCTTCAGCGCTTTCTGCGGCAGGGTGAGCGTCTTGGAGGCGTCCTTGGCTTCGACCATCTTCGGGAAATCCGCGGCCGCCAGGGTCTGGAGGTTGAACCGGCTCTTGCCGGCGCGGACCGTCATGCGGTTTTCCTTCGCCTCGAGGGCCACCTCGGCGTCCTCGGGAAGCGAGCGCAGGATGTCGTAGAGCTTCCGGGCGCCGGCCGTGACCGAGCCCTCGGCCGCATTGCCGAGCTCGGCCTGGGACGTGATCTGGACCTCGAGGTCGGTCGCCAGGAACTCGACCTTCGGCCCCGTAGCCGTGATGAGGACGTTCGAGAGGATGGGCAGCGTGTGCCGGCGCTCGACGATCCCCGTGACCTGCTGGAGCGGCCCGAGGAGCTTGTCGTTGGTGGTCTTGATTTTCAGCATGGTCTTTATCTTTTGAAGATCTTCTTAAATAAAGAACGGCTAACAGCTAATAGGAGACGCCCCGGAGCGGGATAACTCTGGATTGCCCATTTGGATCAAGAGCTTGAGGTACCAAACAGATGGGGACGAAACCGGGGTTCGGCAACCTGGCGCTGTGCGTAACTTCGAGCCCCGAAGCGGGAGCGCAAATCATCCACAGGTTCTTCATGGGTTCCGGGCGCTTCATCCCAGGAGGATCTGCTGCAATTGCGCGTAGTCGCGGGCGAATTCCTGGTCGGTCTCGCGCAGCTCCGCGGTCTTCCGGCAGGCATGGAGCACTGTCGTGTGGTCCCGACCGCCGAAGGCCTCGCCGATTTCCGGCAGGCTTTGCTGCGTGAGCTCCTTGGCGAGCGCCATGGCGACCTGGCGGGGGCGGGCCACGGAGCGGAAGCGTTTCTTCGAGTACATCTCGGAGACCTTGATCTTGAAGTAGTCGGCGACGGTCTTCTGGATGTTCTCGATGGAGACCTGGCGGTTCAACACCGCGAGCAGATCCTTCAACGCCTCGCGCGCGGTCGCGACCGACACCGTTGCGTTGTTGAAGCGGCAGTAAGCGAGCACGCGCTTCAGCGCGCCTTCCAGCTCGCGCACGTTGGAGCGGATGTGCTTGGCGATGAAGAAGGCGACGTTCTCATCCAGGCTCACGCCATCGTTCTCGGCCTTCTTCAGCAGGATCGCCACGCGCATCTCGAGCTCGGGCGGTTCCACGGCCACCGTGAGGCCCCAGCCGAAGCGCGAGATGAGGCGATCCTCGATTCCCGTCATCTCGCGCGGGAAGCAGTCGCTCGTGATCGCCACCTGCTTGTGCGCCTCGAAGAGCGCGTTGAACGTATAGAAGAACTCCTCCTGGGAGCGCGACTTGCCGACGAAGAACTGCACGTCGTCGATGAGGAAGAGGTCGAGCGAGCGGTAGTAGCGCTTGAGCGAGTCGAAGCTCTTGTGCTGGTAGGCGCGCACCACATCGGCCACGAACTGCTCGGCGTGGATGTAGCGAACCTTCGCCTTGGGATTGCGCTTGAGGACCTCGGTCCCGATGGCCTGGAGAAGGTGGGTCTTGCCCAGGCCCGTGCCGCCATAGATGAAGAGCGGGTTGTAGGCGGTGCCGGGGTTCTCGGCCACCTGGATCGCCGCGGCGCGCGCGATCTGGTTCGCCTTGCCGTTCACGAAGTTCGTGAAGGTGAAGCCGGGATTCAGCCGATGCTCCTCGCGCGAAGCACGCTCCGCGGGCGTCGGGACGGGAACGGCCTCGGGCACCACGATCTCGGTTTCGCTCGTGCGCTCATCCAGCACCAGGTTCACCGAGAGGCGCCCTCCCGCCGCGCGCTCGACCCTCGATTCGATCTTTCCCAGCAGGTTGGTGCGTACCCACTTGAGCACGTGGTGGTTGGGCGCCACGAGCACCAGCTGGTCATCCTGGCGTTCGGCTCGCAGCGGCTTGATCCACGTGTCGTACTGCTGTGCCGGAAGCTCCTTGCGGAGTTCGGCAGCGAGCGAAGGCCAAAGCGAATCCATGCGTGAAATCGGGGAGGAAAAGGTGCGGGGAGGAGAGCGGCTGGCGATCGTAAATTTTATCTTGAATGTGCACGGTTATCCACAGCGGCGCAAACCACCGACCCACGGGTAGTGTCTCAGTTTGAGAGCGGGGTACTCTTGTCTTTTGGCCTTGTCTAGTGATAAGTTTTTCGCCTATGCCTAAACGCTCAAGCAAGTCTAGGGGTGATGCGAATGTCACGGGGTTCCGGGTGGTACAGCTCGCCACTGAGGCACATTCTGGAGAGAGAGGAAGCGGCAGTTCGGTCCTTCCAGGAGTATCAGGAGAGCGAACGACAAAGGAAAGCTCTGGCCGCTCCGGCTCAGGAATCGCTCCCCGAGCCGGAGCTGCTACCCAAGCCCCGGATCAAGGCAAAAATCCCGCAGCCGTAGCCCTAGGGCGTCTAGGTGGCCTTAAGGGCGGTCAGGCGCGAGCCAGGGCGCTAAGCGCCAAGAAGCGGGCTGAGATTGCTAAGAAGGCCGCACAAGCGCGCTGGAAGGGACGCCGTTAAGGCAGGAGTCTTCCCTGGCCTGGTTCTTCCGTCCCCGCCCGCACTCTGTCGATCATTCGCCTTACTTCCGAGCTGGTGTGTATTGGATCGAGTTCTATATCAGGGTGACTGTTGGCGAACACCCTAAAGATTTCATCGGCAAAGGCTTGGCCGATAGCGGGCACGTCTCGGAAATCGAACACGACAATCTTAAACAGCTCTACTCGCGCTAGAAGACGTTTGGCCTGTGAGCGAGAAATTAGCTGGTCATTGCCATATTGCGCGAGTCGCACCGGGACCACGGTCTTGTTGAATCCGTAGTCTTCCCCGAAGGCATATTGGTCGAAGATTTTCGTCGTCGTTCTTACGGTGTGGTTATTCAATTTCATTAACACCAATGTCCCCGGTCCTATCACCGTCGGGAACTCAAGGAGCCAGTCTTCCGCCTTCCCAAATTCATGGGAATACATTATTTCTGCTGAGTGAATATCAAACGAATCGAACATTCTGGATGTAAAGAAAATGCCTTCTCCGGAGTGACGTTTCGGATCTGTGGTCAGTTTTCCTTTGGAAAGCTCTAGGAGGGCATGGCGGGCATCTAGAAGATTCAGTGCCCTCTGAATTTTTTGGAAGATGCCAACCCCGTTGTCGCCAATGCTCATCTGAGTTGCGATAGCGGTTCGCGCAATAGTCACCTTAATGGTGGTCCCTTCTGAGTGATCTATGGCGTTGTTGAACATTTCGGTAAACCCATGGTGCCAAATGTTCATGACGTTATGAGGCAAGTCTCCGAGGTTTGGTCTTATGTCGGCGGTCCAAATCTGATCCTCTGCGAGATTCGGTCCTATCGCATAAAGGCCCCTCCACTCGGTCAACGCCGCCAATTTGTATGCGCGGCTTCGCGTGTTTCCGGATTCTGATAGCGCGCCTTCACTGCGCAAGCGGGTCATGTGCTTGTTGACCGCTTGCCGACTAATGTCGAACTTCTCGGCCGTGATTTTTGCAATGTCGTCCGGGTGGGCCTCGACATGGTCCAGGATGAACCTGCGTATGTCCTCCGTTCGTCCACGTACCGCCCCGGCCATTGGAAACCTCGCTGTAAATATTGTCAACCTAACAGCTTGACATTGGAAACTTTACTCTGGTACATTGTCAACTAAATCGGAGGGATTGTCAACCTCCGCAAAGGTCGATAATGAACCGCCTACCACTTCCTCAGCGAGCGAAAATCCTCCACTGTTTGGTCGAGGGAAACTCCATGCGGGCTACTTCCCGCATGTGCGACGTGAGCATCAACACGGTTACGAAACTCCTGGTTGACGTTGGAACCGCATGCCTCGCGTATCACGACAAGTTCATGCGCGATCTTCCTTGCAAGAAGATCCAATGTGATGAAATCTGGTCGTTCTGCTACTCCAAGGAAAAGAACGTCGCGCCAGCGCACAAAGGCGAACTCGGCTTTGGTGACGTCTGGACGTGGACCGCCATTGATGCGGATACGAAGCTAATCGCCTCGTACATGGTCGGTCGGCGCAGCTACCAGGACGCACGTTATTTCATTCAAGACCTAGCGCACCGCCTCACGCATCGCGTGCAGCTCACGACCGACGGACACAAGGCATACCTAGGCGCGGTCGAGCACGCATTCGGAGCTGATATTGATTACGCGATGCTGGTGAAGATCTATGGCCCCGCCGAAGGCAACCAGCCCGAGCGCCGCTATAGCCAAGGCGTTTGCTGTGGCGCGATCAAGGGAACGGTATGCGGTGAACCCGACGAGAAGCATGTTTCAACTAGCTACGTCGAGCGGCAGAACCTCACCATGCGCATGGGAATGCGCCGGTTCACTCGACTCACGAACGGATTCTCAAAGAAGGTGCAGAACCTTGAGTGCGCTGTCGCCCTTCACTTCATGCACTACAACTTCGGGCGCATTCACAAGTCGCTTCGCGTCACCCCGGCGATGGAGGCGGGCCTGAGCGAGCATGTTTGGAGTCTCGAGGAAATTGCGGCTCTGGCACAATAGGCGCCCATTCAAAATCCTTGAAGTTTTGCCATAGTTTCGG
>DATBAI010000052.1:0-36750 GCA_036271595.1 Usitatibacter sp. | reverse complement strand
TCCGCGAAGAAACCCTTGCAGCATGCGGCTTTCGAAATCGTAGATGCCGTGCTCCAGGGGCGAGCTCGGCCGCGCGGGAACCCAGGGCGGGTTGCACACGATGAGCGCGGCGTGTCCCTCGGGAAAGAGATCGGCGCGCATCACCTCCACTTGCTTGCCCAGGCCGAGGCGCTCGATGTTTTCGCTGGCACAAGCGAGCGCCCGCTCGTCCGTGTCGGTGGCGACGACTCGCTGCACCCCACGCCGTGCGAGGACTGCAGCCAGCACACCCGTCCCGGTCCCGATATCGAATGCGAGCGAGTTGGTCGACAGTGCTGCGGGCAGCGGCGCCTTCGCCACGAGATCCACATACTCGCTGCGGATCGGCGCGAACACACCATAGTGCGGATGGATCCGTCCCTTGACCCCGGGCACCTCGATTCCCTTGCGGCGCCACTCGTGCGCGCCATTCACGCCGAGCAATTCCCGTAACGACACCACGAACGGGTCGGAGGGAGGCCCATACGCCTCGACGCACGCCTCCTGCAAATCGGGCGCCCTTCGCAATGGGATCGAATAGTCGGCATCGACCGGTAGGAGCAGCATCCCGAGCGTGCGGGCGCGTTGCGCGCGTGCCTGCCTCTCGAGGTTGAACGCGTCCGTGAGCGTCTTGCCGGCCTTGCCCGGTTTTCGCGGTTCATGCTCCGCGCGCCTCACCAGCGCGGACATGAGCTGCCGCGCATTCTGGAAGTCCCCGCGCCAAATGAGCCCGGTGCCCTGGCACGCGAGGCCATACGCGTCGTCCGCGGTGACGCGGTCGTCGACGACGGACACCTTGCGCGGAGGCGGCGCGCCGCGCTCGGATTGCCAGCGTGCCGAGCGAGCCTCCCCGTCTTCGTTCCAGTGGACGATCGTGTGGTGCCGCACTAGAGTTCGGTGGACTTCTTGGAGGAGCCGCGCGCCTTGTCGACCGGGTAGCGCCGCTCGTTCTCGACGAGCTTGCGCTTCGCCTCGGCCATGGGATCGAGTCCGAGCTTGTCGGCGAGGCGCACGAGGTACAGCAATACGTCGGCGATCTCGTCGGCTGCGGCGGAGCGCGCTTTCGCGTCGAGGCGCTTGCTCTCGTCTTCGCTCAGCCACTGGAAGACCTCGAGCAGCTCGCCCGCTTCGCCGGCGAGCGCCATCGCGAGGTTCTTGGGCGAATGGAACTGTTCCCAATCACGCGCCGCCGCGAAATCGCGCAGCTTGAGCCGCAGTCCCTCGAGATCGTCCATGGTCGTTCGCGCCCCTAGAACTTCTCGCCCTTGCGAAGGTAGCGCCACTGTCCCACGGGGAGCGGGCCGAGAGGCACGCCGCCGGTGCGCACGCGCTTCAACCCGGTGACGACGAGGCCCACCATCTCGCACATGCGGCGGATCTGGCGCTTGCGTCCCTCGCGCAGCGCAAAGCGCAGCTGGTCCTCGTTGGCCCACGAGACTTGCGCGGGCTTGAGCTTCACGTCATCCAGCACCATGCCATGGCGCAGCAGCTTCATCTGCTCCTCGGTGAGCGTGCCCTCGACCCGCACGAGATATTCCTTCTCGACGTCCGAGTCCTGGCCGATGAGGCGCTTGGCGATGCGCCCATCCTGCGTGAAGACGATGAGCCCGGTCGAATCGATGTCGAGCCGCCCCGCCGGCGCCAGGCCACGCAGGTGCGAATGTACGAACTTCGTGCGCGAAGGATCCTCGGCCCAGCGGTTCTCGGGCTTGATGAGCACCATCGCGGGCTGGTGGTTGTCCTCGGGTTGGCCGGAGACATAGCCCATGGGCTTGTTCAGGAGGATCGTCACCTGTTCGCTCTGGTGCTGGGTCGCGGCGGCTTCCACTTCGATTTTCGCATCCGGGGGCACGCGCACGCCGAGCGTCTTCACGACCTCGCCATTCACCCGGACCCAGCCGTTCTCGATCCATTCGTCGGCTTCGCGCCGCGAGCAGAGCCCCAACTCGCTCATGCGTTTCGAGAGGCGCGGATCCTGGGACGCGGAGGCGGCGGTGGGCGAGGGGCGTGGCGGTCTATGCTCGGACGGCTTGCGATCAGGTGGCCTGCGGTCCGGCGGCCTGCGATCCGGCGGCTTGCGATCCGGCGGCTTGCGATCCGGTGCCTTGCGGTCGGGCGGCTTGCGGTCAGATGGCTTTCTATCGGACGGCTTGCGGTCGAAATGCTTGCGCTCGGGCGGTTTCGCGGAGGGCGGTTTCGGCTCCGGCGGCTTCGGAGGCGGCTTCTTGGGAAGCTTGAGGGGGTGGGACATGCGGCAATGATAGCCTCCCCGCGAGCGGCCTCGAGGCCCCTCGAAGCAACACCTAGCGGACCCTGGCGTTCCTCCGCTGGACCTTCCGGCATGCGGCGCTTGCGCGCTCGCCGAGGATCTCGACAAGTCGCGCCACGTCGTGTCCGGGAAACTCCGGATCGGCGAATGCGACGTGCAGGTGCGCCGTGCGATGGGTGCCTGACTGAAGCCGCAAGGGCTTGAGCTGCCCCGAGCGCAGCTCCGGCAGGATCGTGTCCTCCGGCATCCACGCGAAGCCCAGCCCCATGATGAGCGCGCGAATCTGCGTCGCCTTGTTGCTGACGGTCCAGCGCAGCTCCACGCCTTGCACCTCGGGTGCCCGCTGCGCGCTCGTGTCGCGCATGAAGATGCGGCGATGCCGCTTGAGGTCGCGGTCGGTGAGCCGGTGTCGCAGCGCGTGCAACGGGTGGCCGGGGCTCGCCACCGGGATCACGCGCACCGGCATGAGGGGAATGCCGCGGATGCCGTTCTCCTCGGGACCGATGGCCAGGTCCACGCGCCCGCTTTCCAGCAGCTCGGTCGTGCCCGAGATGACGGTTTCGTAGATCTCGACCCGCGTCTCGGGCCTCTCGCGCGCGAAAATCTCGAGCGCCTCCAGCAGCAGCCAAGTGGGGAAAAGCGTCTCGACGGCGAGGCGGATCTCGGGCTGCCATTCGCTCGACATCTGCGCGGCCCCACGCTCGAGTGTCGCGGCCTCTTCAAGCAATGTCTTCGCGCGGCGGTAGAGCACCCGGCCTGGCTCGGTCAGCACGGCCTTGCGCCCCTTGATCTCGAAGGCCTTCACTCCGAGAAGCTTCTGGATCTGCTGCACGGCGTAGGTGATCGTGGACTGGGTCTTGTGGAGGCGTTCCGCCGCCTGGGCGTATCCGCCGGCCTCGACCACGGCCTGCAGCGCGCGCCACTGATCGAGGCTCACCCGGAGGGTCTGGGACATATTCATGGGATCGATAGGTAGAGGCGAAATTTTGCGCTTTTTTATCGAATCGCACCAGCCGATGATGGAGTCATTCCCAACCCATCGCAGGAGCCGCAAATGAAGACCCTTCTCCAGATCCACGCGAGCATGTTCTCCTCCGGCGGCCAATCGAGCCAGCTCGCCCAGCGTTTCGTGGACGAATGGCGCGCCGCGAACCCGGACGGCCAGGTGATCGCGCGCGACATCGGCGCCCAGCCCGTTCCGCACCTCACCGCCGAACGCTTCCAGGCTTTCCTCGCGAAGCCCGAGGCGCGCACGGCCGAGCAGCAGGCCGTAGCCGCGTATTCGGATGCTCTCATCGACGAGCTGCGCCAGGCCGACGAAATCGTCCTTGGCCTTCCCATGTACAACTACGGCGTGCCTTCGACGCTGAAGGCGTACTTCGACCACATCGCTCGGGCGGGCGTCACCTTCCAGTACACCGAAAAGGGGCCCAAGGGGCTCATTACCGGGAAGAAGGCGTACGTGTTCGCCGCGCGCGGCGGCCTCTACGCCGGCACGCCGCTCGACACGCAGAGTTCGTATGTGCGGGACTTCCTGCGCTTCCTCGGCATCGACCAGGTGGAATTCGTCTACGCCGAAGGGCTTGCCATGGGCGACGCGCCGAAGAATGCGGCGCTCACGAAGGCGCACGAGTCGATCCAGAGGCTCGCGCAGCCCCTGGCCCTGGCCGCTTGATCCCCGGGACGCTCATGAACGCCAAAGCCGCCGAGATTGAGCGCGTCGGCCGGCGGCTCCAGCCCGAAGGCCGGATCTAGGACGCCGCCGCGCTGCTGCTCGCCGGCTTTACAATGCGGAGCGCCGTCATCTCGCGGCGACTCCGCTTATGAAGAACGTTTCCGTCTTCCTCATCTTCGCTTGCCTCGCGCTCGCGGGTTGCGCCTCCGTCTACAACAAGGCGAGCAACAAGCCCTGGGTGCCCGGAACGCCCCCGGACATGGGCGCGCCTTCCGACGTCATGCACGAAAACTCCATCATGCTGACGTTTTCCGGTGGAGGATTGCGCGCGGCCGCGTTCTCGCTGGGAGTGCTCACCGCGCTCGAAGGCACGAAGACGCCCGAGGGCGACCTGCTCGACGACGTTTCCCTCATCAGCAGCGTCTCGGGAAGCTCGCTCACTTCCGCGTACTACGGGCTGTACGGCCGCGAGGGCCTGGAGCGCTTTCGCGAAAGTGTCCTCCTGCCCGGTTTCGAAGGCGGGATGCGACTTTCGCTCCTCAGCCCCGCGAACCTCTCACGGCTCCTGAGCGGCGGCCTCAATACCCGCGAGGATGTGGGCGAGGTTCTCGACAAGAAAGTGTTCCATGGCGCGACCTTCGCGGACCTCTACAAGCGAGGCCGCCCCGCGGTGCGCATTCACGCGACCGACCTTTACCACCGCGTCCCCTTCCCGTTCTTCCCGCCCGTGTTCGAGGTGATTTGCAGCGACATCGCGAGCTATCCGATCGCGGACGCCGTCGCAGCGTCGATGGCCGTGCCGCTGGTGTTCGCCCCCATCGTCGTTCGGACGTTCCCCGACCATTGCCCGCCGCTGCCCCGGGAGGTCGACAACCTCCGCGCGAGCGCGAAGCGATCGCAGTCGATCGACGCGATCTCGCAGGCGCTCGCGGCTTACCGTGACGGAAAGGTCCACTACATCAAGCTCGCCGACGGAGGCCTCACGGACAACTACGCGGTGTCGCTCCTTACGAACTTGCGAACCGCATACGGCACGCCCTATGCACCCATGTCGGCGCGCGACGCGGTCCGCGTGCGCCGCCTGCTGGTGATCGTGGTCGATGCGTCGCGCGGCCCGAACGGCGACTGGATCGACCATGAAGAGGGCCCGGCCGGCCTCGAGCTCGCGCTCTCGGGGACGGACGCGGCCGTGGATACGGCGGCGAAGCTCGCCGCGGACGCCTTCGACAAGATGATCGGCGACTGGGAGAAGTCCGTCATCTCGTTTCGCTGCGGCCTCAAGCGCGACGAGGCGGCGCGGCTCGGCGCTTCGGCGGGCTGGGCGTGCGCCGACATCAGGTTTTCGCTGGCGCACCTCGCGATGCAGGACCTCCCCAGCCCGTATCGCGAGCGAATCGAGGCGATCCCGACGCGACTCACGCTCTCCAGGGACCAGATCGACGACTCGATCGAAGGCGCTCGCGCAGGCTTGCTCTCACTGCCGCAGCTCCAGGAATACCTGCGCGCGCGATATCACGCTCCCTGAGAACCGGGACCCTCAGTGCTGGAGGGCCGCGCTCTTCGACGCGATCTGCTCCATCAGGTCGCCCCAGGATTTCGCAAACGACTCCCCACCCTCGCGCTGGAGTTGCGTCGCGAGAGCATCCACGTCGATCCCTGCCGTCTTGAACTCGGTGAGCACGGCCTCGGCATCCCCGCCATCCACCGCCATGACACCCTCGACCTTCCCGTGATCGGCGAAGGCGTGCAGCGTCTTGTCGGGAAGCGTGTCGATGGTATCGGGCGCGGCAAGCGCCTCGACATAGAGCACATCGCGGGCGTTCGGATCCTTCGTACCCGTGCTCGCCCACAGAAGACGCTGCGGCATGGCGCCGGCGGCCTCGAGCTTCTTCCAGCGCGCCGATCCGAGGAGCTCGCGATATGCCTTGTACGTGCGCCGGGCGATGGCGATGCCCAGGCGGTTGCGAAGCTCAGCGGGCACCTTGTCCTTCACCGCCACGTCCCAGCGGCTCACGAAGAGAGAAGCCACCGAGGTCACTCGCGGGGGCCGGCCGGCCGCGATGCGCCGCTCGATGCCGCGCATGTACGCTTCCGCCACGGCGAGGTATTGCTCGCGCGAGAAGAGCAGCGTCACGTTGATCGGCACTCCGGCGAAGATCGATTCCTCGATCGCGGCAACGCCCTCGGGCGTGCCCGGAATCTTGATGAAGAGGTTCGGCCGTTTGGCGTTCGCATGGAGCGCGGCGGCGGTCCTCACCGAACCCGCGGTGTCCTTCACCAGGAGTGGCGAGAGCTCCAGGGAGACCCATCCATCCAATCCACCGCTCGCGTCGTGCGCCGGGCGAAAGAGATCCGCCGCCCGCACGAGATCCTCGATCGCGAGCTCGGTGAAGAGAGCCTCGCCCGACATTCCGGCGCGCGCCTTGGCGGCGATCGCTGCGTCGTAGGTGTCGGAGTCCTTGATCGCGAGATCGAAGATCGTGGGGTTCGACGTGAGCCCGGTGATGTCGTAGTCGCGGATGTAGCGCTCGAGGGTGCCGTCGTCGAGGATCCCGCGGGTGATGTTGTCCAGCCACAGGCTCTGGCCGAGATCGTGAAGCTGTTTCGTGGGTTTCATGTGACCTCCTCGAGATCGAATTGCGCGAGCTCGCCGATGCTCTCGATGGTGATATCCGCCGCTGGAGACGCCGCGACGATCGCGGGATCGAACGCGTAGTGGCCCTGGCGCACGAAAACCGTCGTGAGACGATCTTTCCAGATCGCCTTCATCGCCGCGAGGACGTATATCTTGTCGTCGACCATGACGTAGCGCCGCGCGGGATAGCGATCCGCGACGTCGTCGAGCATTTGCTCCTTGTGGATGTAGATGAGCACGCGGCCGTCGACCGCATCCCAAAGCCCGGAGCGCTGGACCTTGCGCGGCTGGAAGACCACGTCGCCATCGGAGAGAATCACGGTAGTGCCGAGCCGCGAGAGATGCGCGATGGCATCGAGCGCGCCGGGATAGAGCCGAGCGGCGAACGGATAATCGACGAGGTAAGCCGACAGGAGGAGCACCCGGGGGTCGTGCAGGTCGTCCAACCGGTAGCGCTGGAGCGCGCCGAGGTAATCCGCGTAACCCAGCTCCTTGCGAAGCTCCTCGAAGATTGCCCAGTAGCGCGCGCAACTCGCGGAGCCGAACTCCTTCGTGAGGTGCTGGCGCAGATCGTCCTGCACGCGATCGTTGTCGAGCAGCGTGTTGTCGCAATCCAGCAGGAAGACGACGCTAGCGGTTTCCACGGACCGGCTTGTCATCCCAAAGGCGCACGCCACCCGGGAATGCGTAGCTGTTGTCGCCACGACGCACGTTCGGCGGTAGTCTCTTCAACCGGCGCGCGTTGCCGCCGCCGAGCACGATGTAGTCGGGAAGCAAGGCACGCGAGAGACTCTGGACGACGTCGTCCACACGCTTGCGCCAGCGCCGGTCGCCTACGCGCTTGCGCCCGCGCTCGCCCAGGAGGTCCTCATAGGTCCTGCTTGGGCCGCAGTGGAGGTGCCCCAGCTCCATGGGCGCGGCGATGCCATCCATGATCAATGCCGAGCCCAAGCCCGTGCCCAAGCCCAGGAACAGCATCTTTCCGCCGTCGTAGCAGCCGAGCGCCTGCATCACCGCGTCGTTCGCGATCCGCACCGGCCGCTTCAATGCCGCGCGGAAATCGAAGCCGACCCAGCCGCGCCCGAGGTTGAACGGCTCACGCACGATCTTGCCGTGAAGGACCACGCCGGGATACCCGATGGACACCGCGTCGAAGCGCCAGTCGCTCGTGAGGGCGAGCAGTTGCCTTGTCATCCGCTTGGGCGTCATTTTCGGGCCTGACTTGAACTCGCGTGGCGAATCGTCTCCCGTGACGGCGCATTTCACGTGCGTGCCGCCCACGTCGACGACCAGGATCTTCCTGGGGTTGGACACCCTCGCGCCTAGCTTGTTCGCCCGGGATTTCGCCATCCACCGTCCGCGGCGATCAGCGTATCGGCCTCCGTGGGGCCCCAGCTGCCGCGCTTGTACGGCCGCGCCCGGTGGTGATGCTCGAGGACCGGGTCGACCACTGCCCACGCGGCTTCCACCGCATCTTCTCGCGTGAAGAGGGCGCCGTTGCCATCCATCGCGTCGCCCAGGAGCCGCTCGTAGGGCGATTCCTCGTTGTGGCGCTCGTCGATCAGCACGAGCTCCTTGCGATCGCCGATGAATTCCTTGCCGGTTCGCTTCACGCGCACCGCGAGCGCCATGGCCGAATTGGGCTGTAGCCGGAAGCGGAAGTAATCGGCATCGCGCGGAACCGCAGCGGAATCCTCGAAGAGCCGCTGCGGCGGCGCCTTGAGCTGCACGATCACTTCCGCGGCCGTTTCCGCGAGGCCCTTCCCCGATCGCAGGTAGAAAGGCACGCCCGACCAGCGCCACGAATCGATGAAGAGCCGTAGCGCGCAGAAGGTCTCGACGTCGGAACTCCTGGCGACGCCGGGCTCCTTGCGATAGCCCTCGTACTGGCCGCGCACGACGTCATCGGGAACCAGTGGACGCATCGCCTGGAGGATGTCGGCCGTCTCGCCGTGGACCGCGCCGAAGGAGCGGTACGTGGGCGGCTCCATGGCGAGCAAGGCGACGATTTGAAAGAGATGGTTCTGGATCACGTCGCGCAGGCACCCGGCAGTCTCGTAGAACGCTCCGCGCCCTTCCACGCCGAACGACTCGGCGAGCGTCACCTGCACGCTCGCCACGTAGTTGCGGTTCCAGATCGGCTCGAGGAAGGAGTTGGCGAAGCGCAAGTACAGGATGTTCATGATCGCTTCCTTGGCGAGGAAGTGATCGATGCGGAAGATCGCGTCTTCCGGGAACACCGCGCGCGCGATGCGATTCAGCGCCCGGGCCGAGGCGAGGTCGCGGCCAAACGGCTTCTCGACGATCACGCGGCCGTTGCTTGCGAGGCTCGTCGCGCCGAGGCTCTCGATCACTTTCGGAAAGAGAACGGGCGGGATCGCGAGGTAGTGCACCGGACGGCGCGCATTGCCGAGCGCCTTCTTGATCTTGGCGAAGGTGCCGATGTCGTTGTAGTTGCCCTGCACGTAGTGGAGGGACTTCAGCGTCCGGCGAAGCGCATCGCGGTCGTCGATGGGCCCGGCCTCGCGAATGGATGCCTCCGCGCGTTTGCGCAACTGCGCGTCGCTCAACTCGGATGACGCGACTCCCACTACGGGCACCGTGAGCGTGCCGCGCTTCGCCATCGCGTAGAGCGCGGGGAATATCTTCTTGTGCGCGAGGTCTCCGGTGACGCCGAAGAGCACCAGCGAATCGGAGCGGTCCTTGCGGATGTCGGTCTCGGTCATTTCCGGGCGGGGCTTTCGGCGTCGTGCTGCGTTCGCGAGTGCGCGATGTCGGGTGCCTGGCCGGCGCTCTCGGGATGGACCCCCGCCTTCAGGATGTCGAGCGCCGCGGCGGGATCGTCGGCGAAACGGAAGAGCGCGAGATCTTCCCGGTCGATGGTGCCGTGCTTCACCAGCGCCTCGAAATTCACGATCTCCTTCCAATACTCGGAGCCGAAGAGGATCACCGGGATGCGCCGGTCCACCTTCTGCGTCTGCATCAGCGTGAGCACCTCGAACATCTCGTCCAACGTACCGAAACCGCCGGGAAAAACCACGAGTGCGCGGGCGAGGAGCGCGAACCAGAGCTTGCGCATGAAGAAGTAGTGGAACTCGAACGAAAGGCCCCGCGTGATGTACGGATTGGGACGTTGCTCGTGCGGGAGCCCGATGTTCAGGCCCACGGTCATGCCGCCCGCATCGCTCGCGCCGCGGTTGGCTGCCTCCATGATGCCGGGGCCGCCGCCGGTGCAGACCACATAGCGGTGCTCGTGCGAGGGAAGGCCTTTCGACCACGCGGTGACGAGGCGAGCCAGCTCGCGCGCGGCGTCGTAGTAGCGCCCGAGCGGGCCGTCGGGGCGAATCCGCGCCGAACCGAAGAACACGATCGTGTCGGAGATGCGCTCGCGCTGGAAGGCGCTCATGGGCGCGATGTATTCCGCGAGGATGCGGATTGGGCGCGCGTCGTCGCCTTCCATGAACGACGTGTCCTGGTAGGCGACGGAAAGGCGCGGCGGATCGGTGGGGCTCAAGCGGATTTCCTCACGGTCGCGAAGTCGATGAAGCCGTGTTCGACATCGGTATGGACAAGCTGCACGTGCACGCGATCGCCGACTTGCAATCCCTCGAAGCCGCGAACGATCCGGCCTTCGGCGATGGGCTGCGTGATTCGCGCCCAGGTGCCTTTGCCGGATGCGCCAGTCACGATCCCATCGAACTGGGCGCCGATGCGCGACTCGAGCAGCAGCGCCGCCGCGGACTTGGCGACCTGGCGTTCGACCTTGGCCGCATTGTCTTCCTGGAGCGTGCAGTGCGCGGCGAGCGCCTTCAGCTCATCGGCGGAGTAGGGCGGCACGACCGCGGCGAATGCGGCCTTGAGAAGGCGCTGCGTGATGACGTCCGGGAAGCGGCGGTTCGGCGCGGTCGAATGGGTGTAGTCCTTCACGGCGAGCCCGAAGTGGCCCTCGGGCGGATCGCCCGGCACCTCGAGCGCGTACTCGCCCGAGCCCAGGAGCTTGATCACCGAAAGCGAGAGGTCCGGGAATCTCGCCGGATCGGCGGCGCGGCGCTTCCCGAGGAAGGCGTCGAGCGCGGCGGCGTCGGGAGTGGACGGAAGCTTCTCGCCCGCCTCGGCGGCGAGCGCCACGATGCGATCCCAGTGCTTGGGCGTTCGCAACACGCGACGAAGGGAGGGGAGCTTTTTGGCCTCGAGGTACCGTGCGATCACGCCGTTGGCCGCGATCATGAAATCCTCGATCAGCTCCTTGGCGCGGTTCTTCCGGTCGGGGAGCAAGTCCTGGAGGGCGTCGCCATCGAAGATCGCGTGGACCTCGGTCGTCTCGAGGCGCAGCGCTCCATGGGATTGGCGTTCCCGGCGCATTGCCTGCGCGATGCGATCCTGCAAGCGGATCTGTGCGTCCATGCCCGGCACCGCGGCCAGTGGGTTGGGCGCCGGGCCGGATCCCTCGAGCCATGCCGCCACCGAATCGTAGGCGAGCTTCGCGCGGTTGAGGACGAGCGCCGGGTAGATTTGAGAAGCGGTGATGGTTCCGGCGGGTGCCACCGTCATTTCCACGACGATCGACAGGCGTTCGGCACCCGCGGCGAGCGAAGTGAGGTCCGTCGAGAGCTTCTCCGGCAGCATCGGGAAGATCCCGCCCGCGGTGTAGACCGAGGTCGTGTTCGTCCTGGCGTGGTCGTCGAGCGCCGAGCCCTGCTTCACCAGCGCATCGACGTCGGCGACGGCGACCAGGATCTTCACGGCGCCGCCGGCGAGCTCCTCGCCCACCGAGAGCTGGTCGAGATCGAGCGAATCGTCGTTGTCGATCGAGCACCAGAGGAGCGAGCGCAGGTCGCGCGTCGCGGCGCCTGGCACGGCCGCATGCGTGATGCCTTGCACCTCGGCAAGCGCCTGGGGGGAAAAGCCGGGTTGCAGTCCCTGCTTCACCATCGCGCCGCGTGCGATGGCTTCGAGCCGGGCTCTCGCGTTGCGGGAGGGCATGGGAAAGGCGAGCCTAGCACAGCGCCTCGCCGAGGAATCTTGGTAGGCTGGACGCTTCGCCCTCGCATCGAAACGGATTCCACCATGCAACTTTCCGCCAAATCCACGGCGCTCGTCCTCATCGACCTCCAGAAGGGCATTCTCGGGATGAATGCTGCGCCGCATCCCGCAATGGAGGTCTATCAACGTTCCATGAAGCTTGCGCAGCGCGTGCGAGATGCCGGGGGGCTCGTGGTTCGCGTGCGCGTTTCGTTCTCCGCGGGCGGCGTGGATGCGCCGAAGCAACCGGTCGACCAGCCCAGCAACTTCGGGTCGTTGCCGCCCGACTGGGACCAATTCCCCGAGCCACCGGCCACCGGCGACGTCGTCATCACCAAGCGCCAGTGGGGCGCGTTCACGGGCACCGAGCTCGACCTGCAGCTGCGCCGCCGCGGCATTCGCTGCATCGTGCTGGGCGGCATCTCGACCAACATCGGCGTCGAATCCACCGCGCGCAATGCCTGGGAACTGGGCTACGAGCTCGTGATCGCCGAGGATCTCTGCACGACCTCGAGCGCGGAGATGCACGCGTTCGCCTTCAAGAATATCTTTCCACGCCTCTCCCGGGCCGCGACATCGGAGGCGATCCAGTTCGGATGAACGTCGCTTCGTGGAGCGCGCCGGCGAAATGGTCGGCCCTGCTCGTGCTATCCCTGGGGATCGGCGCCCTGTGGAGCTACGCGAGCCTTCCGGCCGCCCTCCTCATCGGGCCCATGATCGCGGGAATCGTGCTGGGTGTGAACGGCGCGCGGCTGGATATCCCGCGATGGTCGTACCTCGGAGCCCAGGGGGTGATCGCCGCGATGATCGCGGGAGCGATGACGCCCGCGATCGCACAGACGCTGAGCCACGGGGCGGTGCTGTTTGTCGCCGCCGCGGCCACGACGCTCATCGGCGCTACCGCGTTGGGATGGCTCATCAGCCGCACGGGCGTGATGCCGGGCGCGACCGCGGTGTACGGCATGTCGCCGGGCGCCGCGAGCGCGATGGTGATGCTGAGCGAGGCGCATGGTGCGGACAAGTCGCTGGTCGCGTTCATGCAATACACGCGCGTCCTGTGCGTGGCGTTCGCGACCACGTTCGTTGCCCATTGGTGGGCGGGCGCGCAATCGCACCCACCAGGCGCGCCGTGGACGGCTCCCGTGCATTGGCTGAATGTCGGCGCGGTGGTGGCGCTGGCGCTCGTCGGGCAGCAGATCGCACGCCTCGTGCGGCTCCAGGCCTATGGCCTCATCGGGCCCATGCTCTTTCTTTCCGTGCTGCATGCGGCCGGTTGGCTGGAGATCGACCTGCCGCGCTGGCTCCTCGCCACGGCCTATGCGCTTCTTGGCTGGCACATCGGGCTGGGGTTTCGCCGCGATGAGCTCAAGCGTGCGGGGAGGGCACTGCCGATGGTGCTCGGCGGGGCACTCGCGTTGATCGCGTTCTGCGGCCTTGTCTCGTGGGCCGTGGCACTCCTCGCTCACGTCGATGGCCTCACGGCCTATCTCGCCATGAGCCCCGGTGGCGCCGACGTTGCGGCGATCATCGCGTCCTCCACTCCCAGCGTCGACCTGCCGTTCGTGCTCGCGCTCCAGTCGATCCGGCTCTTCGCGACCATCGCACTCGCGCCCGTCATCATCCGGCTGGTGGTGCGGCATTCACCCCACTTGCGCGGGGGTTCATGACGCCTGGGACCGCGCTATTGCTCGACCAGCAGCTTCAGCAATGCGAGGGAGTCACCCCATCCGAGATAGCACATCTCGGGCGGAATGGCGTCGGGAATGCCTTCCTGGACGACGTGGAGCTCGGTGCCGCAGGCAACCTTCCTGAAGGTGATCGTCGTGATCATGCCGCCGGTGAGGTTCGCATCCTCGAAGTTATCGGTGTGGCGGATTCGCTCGTTGGGCACGAGCTCGTCGTACTTGCCGCCGAAGGAGTGATTTTCCCCCGTCGCGAAGTTCGTGAACGACATCCGGTAGGTGCCGCCCACGCGCGGGTCCATGTGGTGGACCTTGCAGGTGAAGCCGTTCGGCGGCAGCCACTTCGCGTTGGCGTCGGCATCGAGGAAGGCGCGATAAATGCGGTCGGGCGGCGCCTTGAAGACGCGGTGCAGTCGGATGGTGCTGGGCATTTCCAACTCCTTTGGGTAAGTTGCTCTGTCCCCTTTTAACGCAGAAAAGGGCTCTGACCCCTTAAAACAAAAGGCCGGCGGGTTAGGCCGGCCTTTCGAGTCCCTACGCGGTTGCGGTAGGGAGGATTCGCCGCTCAGGCGATCGTAACCCTCGCTGCGTGATCCACCACTGCAACGGCGTGATTCAGGGGCTTGTCCACGATCACCTCCTTCCATTCGGGTTGAAGACGGCTCCATTTTACCAAAAAACTTCCGGCTGAAGCTGCGGGTGCCGGGTTGCCCGGCGCCGCCTAGAGAACCTTCAGCGTGTGCCTGGCGGGATCGATCTCGACCTGCGCGCCCATGGGCACGAGCGCGGTCACATCGGCGTCGAACCCCGCCATCATCGTGATGCCGGCGAGCGCGGCGCCCTGCACGAGGATCGGGTTCACGGTATTGAACACGATGGCGAGCGGCACCTTGTCGCGCGAATGCATCTCGGCCAGCATCCACGCGCTCGCGACTCCACCCTTCGCCGTGTCGAGCACGAGGATCTTCCCGACATAGGACTGGCCGGCGAGCTTGTGGGCCGGACGCGAGAAGATGCCCGCGATGCGATCGAGGTCGTAGCGCGCCGAGAAGCCGTCCTTCGCCACGAGCGCCTCGCCGCGCACGGCCGGGCCCATCGCATGTCGCGCCAACAGCACCTTGCCGCGTGCGGCGCCGACCGTGGGCTTGCGGTGGATCGTGATCCTGGCCGCGGTCATTCGAGCCTCCCGCTCTGCGCCGCCGCGACGCACGCTTCCATCGAAGCGAGCATCGGCACGTAGCCGTAACCGCCGAGGATGTTCACCATCTTGGCGCTGTTGGTGGCGAGGCGCTTCCAGCCATTCGCCTCGGCGATCTCGCGCGCGTACGACTGGTAGAAGCACATGCCGGAGAAGACCGTGCCGCCCGCGGCCTCGATGCGCCGGGTATAGCCGAAGCGGTCGCAATCGGGCTTCACCTGCGGGCTCGTCACGGCGAGCATCGGCACCTTGAATTTCTTGCCGTCGCAGAGAGCCGCCAGCATGCGCAGCTCGTAGATGCTCAACTGCGGCGCGGAGAACACCACCACGTCCACCTTGCCGTCCAGGGCGTACGAGGCCTGCAACGCCTTTACTTCCCTGCGGCCCACCGCGTGCCTGCGCATGCGCTTGCCGGCCACGTCGGCGAGGCGCGAGGCTTCCGGCGTGATGCCGACGAGGTGGAAGAGCGCCACCGACCCGAAGCTCGCCATCGCCGCGCCGAAGTGCTTCAGCTCGTCCGAGGTGGGCGCGCGATCGATGCCTTCGACCACCGGCACGTTCCAATAGTCGCCGGCGAGCCGCCCGATCACGCCGCCCAGCGCTCCCCAGTCGTTGAGCGAATCCGGCATGTAGGTCGTTCGCACGTGGAGCGTGGCGCGGCGCCTCTCGTCGAGATGAAAGCCATATCGCGGCGTGCGGCCCGTCAACCCCGCCGAGAGCGCCGACGGCCCGCCCTCGAAATTGGAACGCGCGCCGCAGACGGAATTGCAATAGATCACCACGCCCGTGTCTCCCATCGCGACGTGCTCGCCGCGGATGGGCGCCTGGATCGTCTGGTAGTTGATGCAGGTATCCGTCATCGACACGCCCAGCTTCACGAAGGCCGCCACGGTGCGCCGCTCCAGCTCCACCATCCATTCGGCTTGCCCCAATTGCTTCGACTTGGTGAAGTCGGTGCCGCGCGGATCGGTGATCGTCGGGATGCGCACGCTTCGCTCGCCCTTCGTCTGCGCCGCCAGCATCTCGAGCCAGCGCACGTTGTGCTCGCCCAGGCTCTCGGTGTCGGCCATGATGTGCGCCTGCGTCACCGCCACGAAGTCTCTCGCGCCGAAGAACGAGCCGACCTTGACCTGGTGCTCGATCGCCGCTTTCGGCACCGGGCCCAGCTCGCCCGCGAGCATCGCTTTCTCGTCGCTGCCCAATCTCATGGTCGCGCCTTCAGTCGGCCTTGGCGCCGGAATCGCGCACGGCCTTTTGCCAGCGCGCCACTTCCTCGCGCTGGAACTCGGGAAGCGAAACGCCTTCGGTGTTCGTCTGCACGCCGATCGCGCCCAGCAGGTCGCGGAACGCCGGCGACTTCGCGATCTTCCCGATCTCGCCCCGCAGGCGCGCAGTGACTTCCGGAGGCAGGTTCGCCGGCCCGAAGACCGCCCACCACGCACGCGATTCGACACCCTTCACGCCGGCCTCCGCGAATGTCGGCACCTCCGGAAGCGCCGTCGAGCGCGTCGTGCCGCTGATCGCGAGCGCGCGCAGCTTTCCGCTGCGGATGTGCGGGATTTGCGACTGGAGCGGATCGAACATGGACGGAATGTGGTTGCCGAGGAGGTCCGTGATGGCCGGGGCGCTGCCTTTGTACGGCACGTGCTGGAGCTTGACCCCGGCGGCGGTCGCGAACATCTCCCCGGTAAGGTGGCCCGGCGTTCCCGCGCCGGCCGAACCGAACGAGACTGCACCGGGCTTGGCGCGCGCCGCCGCGACGTAGTCGGCCACGCTCTTGTAGGGCGCCTGCGGGTTCACCACCAGGACCACGGGCGAGCTCGCGACCAGTGCGACCGGCGTGAAATCCTTCACCACGTCGTGCGGAAGGTTCGAATAGAGGGCGCCGTTGATCGCATTCGTGCCAACCGTGCCCATGAGGAGGGTGTACCCGTCGGCCGGCGACTTCGCGACGATGTCGGCTCCGATGGAGCCGCCGGCGCCGCCGCGGTTCTCCACGAGGACGGACTGCTTGAGCGCCGCGCCGAGCGCCTGCGCGAGAGGGCGCGCGACGATATCGGTGGGGCCGCCGGCAGGGAACGGCACCACGAGCTTGATCGCGTGGTCGGGATAGCCCTCGGCGAGCGCCGTGAGCGTGGTGGCCGCGAGCGCTGCGGCCAGGGCAAAACTGCGGAAGCTCATCTTTCGTCCCTCCCTATCGGATCAATCGACTTTCGCGCCCGAGAGCTTCACCGCCTCCTGGTACTTTCGCCGTTCCTTCTGCACGAACGCCGTGAAGTCCGCGGGCGTCATCGGCGCGGGCGCGGCGCCTTGCTTCGCCAGCGCCTCGGCGAGCGCGCTATCCGATACGGTCGCGATGTCGCGCGCGACCTGCGCCACGATCGCCTCCGGCGTCCCCTTCGTCGCGAATACGCCCTGCCAGTTCTCGAAATCGAAGCCCGGCACGACGGAATCCACGGGCGGCACGCCGGGGATGAGCGAGGAGGGTTGCGCGGTCGTGACGGCGATGGCGCGCAGCTTCCCGGCCTTGATGTGCACGAGTGCCGGAGGCAGGCCCGAGAAGAACATGAGCACCTGGCCGCCGACGAGGTCGTTGATGGCGGGCGCGCCACCCTTGTAGGGCACGTGGATCAGGTTGGTGCCCGTCATGACCCGGAAGGTTTCGCCGGCCAGGTGCTGCGGCCCGCCGATGCCGGACGATGCGTAGGGCGTGCCGTCCTTGCGCGACTTGAGCCATGCGATGAGCTCGGGCAGCGTCTTCGCGGGAACGGAAGGATGCACCACGAGCACGAGCGGCCCGGATGCCGCCTTGGTCACGGGCACGAGGTCCTTCTCCGGGTCGTAGCTCATGGACTTGTAGAGGAACTGGTTGATGGCGACCTCGGCGGGCGAGGCCACCAGCAGCGTGTATCCGTCGGGCTCGGCGTGCGCGACCGCATCGGCGCCGATGTTGCCGCCGGCCCCAGGCTTGTTCTCCACGATCACGGGCTGCTTCCACAGCACGGAAAGGCGCTGCCCGATGGTTCGGGCCACGACGTCGGTCGCGCCGCCCGCCGGGAACGGCACGATCAGCCGCACCGGCTTGTCCGGGAATGCGTTCGCGGCCATGCAGGCGAATGCAGCCGTCGCGGCAAGGAGCGCCTTCAGGAGCTTCGCGATCATCGGGCTTTCCCCCGGTTTGTCTCGCGGGATGCGGGTGCGACTCGCTTGATGGAGGAGGCGATCTGCATCGGCCCCGCCACCTCCATCTGGAAGGCGAAGAGCTCCGGAGGCACCGAGAAGCGCGTGAGCTCGACGGCGAGGCCCTGCCGGTCGTAGGAGATGCGCTCCATCTCGAGGATGGTCTCGCCCGAAGCGATCTTGAGGAGCTTCGCGATGTCCGCGGCGCATTTCGCCGCGCGGACCTGCACCGAGGCGCGGATCACTTCGCGGCGGATCACCTCGCGGACGATCGAATAGACGGGAAGGCGCTCCACGTCTTCGCGCCTCACCTCCTTGCCCCCGCCCGGGATCGAGGCATCGGCCACCGCAAGGGGCAGGTCGCCGATCCGCCACAGGCGCCGGAAGCAATAGACGTCGTGCTCGAGGCGTTGCAACTCGGGCGCCGAGGCCGACGAGCGGCGGCATTCGAAACGCAGCACGGTGGAATCCGGATCGTGGCCCTGCATCACGAGGTTGTCGTAGAACCCGCGAAGCGCGGTGAGCTCCTGGTTCACGACCGCGCCCGCCACGAACACGCCCTTGCCCTGGCGGCTGATCACGAGCCCGGCCTGCGCGAGCTTGCGCAGGGCCTGGCGGACCGTCACCCGGGAGACGCCGAAGCGCTCGATCAGCTCCGCCTCCGAAGGCAGCTTCGCGAAGGCCGCGAGCCGCTTCGAGCGGATCTGCGCCGCCAGCTCGTCGGCGATGCGCTGGTAGAGGATCGGCGATCGAGCCGCGCGGGGCCGGGGCATCCGCCGACTCTGCGCCTCGACTTAAGACAAGTCAATACAAGTTCGGTGATACGCTGCCCGCTCCAACCGGAGAAGACCCATGCCCGCGATGTACGACGCCAGCGTTCCCACGGTCACGCGCGCCCTCACCAACCTCGTCCACGTCCTGGAGAAGGGCGCCGCCCACGCCGAGGCAAAGAAGATCGAGCCCTCGGTGCTCATCGCGAGCCGCCTTTATCCCGACATGTTCCCGCTCTACAAGCAGGTGCAGATCGCCTGCGACGTCGCGAAGATCGGGATCTCGCGCCTGGCGCAGGTCGAGGCGCCCAAGTACGACGACAACGAGGCGAGCTTCGCCGAGCTGGTCGAGCGCGTGAAGAGGACCATCGCGCACCTCGAGACGCTCAAGCCCGAGCAGTTCGACGACGGCAGCCGCAACGTCACCTTTCCCGCGCAGGCGGAGTCGAGGACCTGGGCGGGCTCGCGCTACCTCTTCACGCGAGTGCTGCCGAACGTCTTCTTCCATTGCGCGACGACGTACGACATCCTGCGCCACAACGGCGTCGAGCTCGGCAAGTCGGATTTCCTCGGGCCGCTGGACAGCTGACTCAGTACACCCGTATCGAGTCGTACCACTTCCGGTAGTCGGCCTTGTGGGCGTCGTAGTCGTCGACGGTTGTCTCGACATAGAGCAGGTAGTTGCCCTGCCTCCCCACGCCGTAGCCGCCGAAGTAGAGCTTTCCGCCCTGCACGGCCTCGAAGGTGCGATAGCGCTCGAACCCGCGGCCCGAGCCGGAATCGACCATCTTCCACTTCGCAGCGGGGATGCCGATCGTCTTCACGGCGAACTTCTCGATGTCGGCGTCGGATTCCTTCGCGCCGAGCTTCGCCAGGCCGTACAGCTTCACTCCGTCCGAGTCGCCCCAGAGCTGGCCCCAGCCGCCGCCTAGCTCCTTCGTGGTCATCCGGGTGCCTTCGGGCACGAGCATCGAGTAGCCATAGGTCTGCGCGTCGTAGCTTTTCCAATCGGCCGCGGCGAGCTGCGCGGCCGCCAATAGCAGCGCTCCCGCGGCGAACTTTGATGCAGGCAGTGTGATTTTCATGGTTCCTCCCGGAGTTGTTGGTTCTTGGGAGGGCCAGTATGCCACTTGGGCGCCAGCGGTCAGGCGCTTCGCGAGCGCTTCTGCTTCGCCACCTTCGCGCCCTGTTTTCCCAGGGCGGTGCGGGTGCGCGCGGGAAGATTCGAGATCGTCCGCTTCCCGCGTGCCGCTTTCGCCGCCTTCTTGATATTCCTGCGCGCCGCCGCTTTCTGCTTGGTGCTGGCCATTACTTGCGCTCCTTTCCGCCGCCCTCGTTGCCGGGACGGCCCTCGCGGTTCTTGCGCCAGGTGCTGAATTCCTCGGAGAACTTCCCGTAACGCTCCTGGCGCCAATTGTGGTAATCCTCGTCGAAGCTGCGGATCTGCTCGTCACGCCACTTGAGGTAGTCGGCGTCGAACTGGTGGGTGTGGTCGCGGCCGGGGCCGCTGCCGGTCCCGCCGCCCCCGCCATTGCCGTACTGGCCGCCGCCCATGCGCCCGCGCGGGCCGCCGTATCCGCCGCTCTGGAATCGCAGGGGCTCGCCGTCATAGTCGTTTTCTTCGGCGCCCCAGCCGGTGCCGCCCTCGTAGGGGCCGCCCGGGTTTTCGCCGCCCGCCGACGTATCGCCTTCGTAGCCGCCCTGGTACGGGCGCTCGTGGCCCTTGCCGCCGTCGCGACGGGAATGGGAATGACGCTGTGGCATGGATTTCCTCCTTGCAAAGCTCGTGGGTCGTGGTACGAGGCATTGCAATAACCGTTCCCCGCGGGGATGCGGTTTACAGAGGGTGAATGCCCGATCCATGGGCCGGGCGCGCGAAACTCTTACGCCTTGGGGAATGAATTCCTTCCGGGCTTGGGCTTCGGCTGTGTCGCGCTCGAAGGGTCGCTCGCGGGGAAGCTCTCGTCGGCGGCTTCGTCCACGAGCCAATCCTCGTGTTGCGGATCCTTGGGGTCCGGGTGGGGCGGGACCTTCGTGCTGCCGATCGGTGCGGTCTTGCCTGGCATGATGCCTCGCTATCGGTCCAGCTTGATGAGCCTCACTTCCCCTTTTACTAGATCGGGGACGTACACGGTATCCCCCATCACGCACAGGTCCGCGGGGCCCTTGAAATCCTTGCCCAGGACCTGCACGTGGCCGTTCGGGCCGTAGCGGAAGACCGAGCCGCTGTCCCAGTCGGTCGCGAGCAACGTTCCGTCGGCGCGCTCGTAGAGGCCGTCCAGCCGCCCGATGGGCTTGGAGAGCGCCTCGAGCTTGCCGTCGCGGTCCATCGCCCAGATGCCCTTGGGCTTCTCGGGCGACTCCATGCCGACCATGATGAGGCGGCCATCCTTGCCGGGCCACAGGCCGTTCGGGAAGATGCCCGTCTTCTCCCACACCTTCGTGATGCGAGGCGCCGCGCCCCTCAGGAAGTCCGCGGGCTCGATGCGGTAGAGCTCGTCGGCGCGGTTGTCGCTCACGTAGGCACCGCCGTTCCATATGGCGACGTCGTTGGCGAACGTGATGCCGGGGATCATGAGGTGCTTGTACTGCTTGCTCACCGTGTCGAAGATCCAGATCGAATCGATGTCGGTGACCCAGAGGCGCGTCCCCTCGATCCAGATGCCCTTGGGCTTGTTCATCTGCACGTTGAACGCGTGCTGCTCGAGGATAGTGCCGTCGGGCGACACCTTGCTGATGTAGCCCTTGCCGTCCTTTGCGGGGGGATTGGGCTTCTCGCCACCGAACTGGCTCACGTAGAGCACGTTGTGCCCGCTGTCGCAGCCGACGGACTCGGGCCAGCCGAACCCTGCGGCCATGGTGTCGGAGACGACGGTGAGGGGCGCCGACATGTCCACGGCGGGTGCGGAGGGCTGCGCGGCACAGGCCGCCAGGATGATGGAAACGCCGGCCAGCAGCAGCTTCGTCGAGCGCATGTTCCCTCCCGTGGTTTTTACCCGGGCGATTCTACCGCCGCTTGCGGTGCGCCACCCGTGACGGGCGTTGCGCCTCGGCGATCTCGTCGCCGCTTCGCCCTTCGAGCTTCGGCGTGATGTTGTCCGCGATCCACTTCGCGTCCCACCACTCGACGGGAAGGACCGCCACGCCATCCAGGTAAACGCCGAAGTGAAGGTGGTCGCCGCCGGCGAAGCCGGTCTCGCCGGTCTTGCCGATGATGCCGCGCTTGGCGACGGAATCGCCCACCTTCACGTCGATCTGGCTCATGTGGCCGTAGAGCGTGAAGAGGCCCAGGCCGTGGTCCAGGATGACCGCGTTGCCGTACAGGCCGAGGTCGCCGGTGAACGCGACCACGCCGCTGTTCGCGGCCTCGATCGGGTAGTGCTTCGTGACGGAGAGGTCGTAGCCCAGGTGGAAGGCGGTATCGATGGGCTCGCCGTTGTAGGTGTAGGTGCGCGCGTCGGCGAAGTTGGCTTCCACCTTCGAGTTGCTCAATTGCGCGAAGGCGCCGCCATCCCAGAGGATCTTGGGGGTGGCTTTGCCGGTCACTTCGGCGATCTTGTCCTCGTTTTCCTTGCGCACGCCCTTGTCCACGGCGATGAAGACGTCCTTCACCGTCCCGTTGCGCTTGGAGAGGTCCTTCAGCAGGGGAACGACCTTGTTCTGGAAGAAATTGTCCGAGACCGCGATCGTGCTCTTCTTGTAGCGCACGTTCTTCAGCTCGTAGCTGAGCCGCATCTCGCGCGTGTTGCCCGCCTTGTCGGTGGCGACGATCGTGGCGCGGTCGGTGGGATGCACGTCATATGCGTGCGAGAAAAGGGCGAAGTAGAAATCCGGGTGGCCCTTCACCACGCCCTGGAAGGCGGGGAACCAATGGTCGCCCACCTTCACGCCGGTCTTCTGCGTGTCGGGCGAGGATTTGTAGACGATGGCGCCCACGCCGCCGAAGTTGATGTAGCGATCGTCGGCGACCAGCTCGACGGTGGGCGGCGTGATGTCGACGGTGAGCTTCTTCTCCAGCGTGGCCTCGTTGCCGGCGCCCCAGTGCCAGAGCGAGGCGTCGCGCGCGACGACCTTCAGCACCGCGGGGCCTTCCGCGATGCCGGTCAGCTTCGAGAGCTCGACCGTGAGCTTGTTCTCGCGGACGGTCTGCGGGAATTGCTCGGCGGCGAGCTTCCTTTCCGTGCCGTTCTGCGTGAGCGTGGCGGTGATGGACCTGAGGCCCGTGGGGTCGGAGACCTGTATCTCGAGGGGTGCCAGGCCCAGCACGTCCGCGTCGGTGGAGAGCCGGATCTGCGGCGGCTCGGATTCGAAGCGGGGCTTCAGGTAGATGGCGCCGCCCAGCACGGCGGCCACGATGACCAGGAGAACGAAAACGATCGCCGCACGCATGTTTCGCGTTCGATGCCTTTCGGGAGGAAGGAGCTACGTTGAAGTCGCCAGCGGATTTTACCCCTTCGGGGGTTCAATCCAGCGTCGCGAAGATGGATAAACACGCGGCGACCGAGGTCATCCACGTGACTCCGACGGTCGCAAGGACGGCGAACCAGGGCGTGGTGGGATCGGCGCCGTTCGCAAGGCGCCGCGCACGCCACGCTCCGCACGCCACCGCCGCTCCGGCGCTCGCGAGGAGAAGGGATCCGAGGACGAGGATCAGCGATTGCCCGGCGTTGGCCCCCGCGCGAAGTACCACCAGGGCGTTCACGAGGAGCGCGAGGCCGGTGCGCGTCCACGCCATCGCGGTGCGCTCGCGCTGCAGGCCGGGATCGTACGAGCTCACCTCAGCAGCTCGACGACGGCGATGATTCCGGAGACGATCGCGGCGATGGCGGCGAGCATCGGGATGACGATGGTGGTGGGAAGGGGCTTCGCATGCCGCATCGCGATCTCGTTCGCGCGCCAGCGCACGTATGCCGCGGTGCAGAGGACGCAGGCGAGGACCGCGAGCCCGATCGCCAGGGCCACGATCACGATGCGCGGCTCGAGCGTCGTCGCGAATTGCTCGAGCAGCACTCCGCCCGCGAGGATCGCAAGCGCCGTTCGCACCCACGCGAGGAAGGTGCGCTCGTTGGCCAGCGTGAAACGGTAATCGGGTTCCTCGCCGCTCTGGCGCCAGGCGGGTGTCTTCATGTTGTTCCTGTCGGGCGGTGTGGACTTCAGTGCACGGTGCGATTGGCGAGCGCCTTGGCCTCCCGGGCGGTCGCGCTGCGCAGGTGCGGTTGCGGCGCATGCCGTAACGACCGGCGTGCGAGGAGTGTCGTCAATTGCTCGTCGCCCAGGCCGGTCGCGGCGAGGCGCCGCAACTCGCCGCCTTCGAGTGCCGCGACGGGCAGCCCATCCTCGAGCAGCACGCGGTTGGTGTGGATGGCGGGGACGCGAGCCTCGGGGGTGAGGATCCCCACCAGGTTCAGCGGATCGGCCGCGGACAGGACGACCTGTTCGCCGATCTTCTCCATCTTGCGTACCGCGCGAAGCCTTCCCACGGCGTCGGCCGCGGCGAACTGCTCGCCACCGAATCCCGCGACGAAGCGGCCACCGCGAATCTCGCCGCGCGCTTCCATGCGGCGATAGACCCGCACCAGGTCGCGCCACGGCGGAAGATTGGTCTCCCGGACCAGCATCACGCGGAAGACGACGCCATAGCGCTTGAGCAGGATCTTCGCGATCGCTTCAACATCGTTCGCGTGCGCGTCCAGCAACGACCAGCGCCCGGCGGCTTCGACGAGGTCGCGCCGCTTGTCCTGGCGGGCGAGGAGCGCGCGCAGGCCCGCGAAGGCGTCCGCGGTGGCGATGCCCGCGCCGGCGAGCTCGGCAAGCCCGCGCTCCACGAGGGCGGGAAGCAGGCCCGTCGCCGCTACGAGCTCGCGGAAGAAGAGGGCGCCTCGTTTTGAGAGTGCGTCGCGGACGGCTTGTGCTTCCGCACCGAGAGGCTGGGCCCCCGTCTCCACGGGGGTGACGGCGCTCGCCACGGGGGTGACGACGCTCGACACGTGCTCCCGCAGCAAGAGGGCGATCGGCGAGGTGCGAAGCGGCGCTTTGGTGCCCGGCGTGAGGCGGCCCCACATCACGCGGCCGCTGTAGCAGAGGCGATCGAGCTGCTCGGGGCCGTAGTCCGCGACGCGGGCGGGCAGGACGTGGTGCTCCCATGCGGACGCGGCGAGCTCGAAGCCTTCGAGCTGCTCCACGACCGCGGCGAGGCCCTCCGTGCCGCGCACCGCGTCCTCGCCGGCGACGTGTTGCCAGTGGGTGAGGAAGCGCAGGAAGTCGGCGGCCGTGGCGGGCTCGATCTCGGCGCGCAGGCGCGAGAGCGTGTAGCGGTGGATGCGGGCGAGGAGCCGCCGGTCGCACCATTCGATCTCCGGTGTCCCGGGGGTGAAGCGGCCGCGAAGGATTCGTCCCTGGCCTTCCAATGCCAGGAGAATTTCGCTTGCGCTGTCCTGGTTGGGTTCCCGCCTCCACGGGAATGAGAGTCCCGATTCCCTGACAGGCCCCAGCACTTCCAGGCGGCCGGCAAGGATCTCACGCGGGTCGTCATGCTCGCGCTCGTGCGCGAACCACGCGCGTTCCCTCTTCACGGCGCGCGGACCCAGTTCCTCGAGGAGCGCCGGCCAGTGCCGCGCGAGCTCCGATTCACGGATGAAGCCCGCGACCATGAGCGCGTCGTACATCTCGTCCGCGGTATTGGCGATGGGCCACGCTTCCTGGCGCACGCGCTCGATGGCGGCGGCATCCAGCGCGCCGAGGTCGTCGGCGCTGCGCACTTCCGTGGCGCGCCGCGTGTACACGGCCCGCGTGCGGCGTTCTTCCAGCGGCGCGTCGTCGAGGAACGTGTACACCGCGGAATTGAGCAGCTCGTGCGAAAGCATCGAGGGCTCGGGCGTATCGCGCGCGACGGCCTCGATCTCGCCGGCGTAGAGCCTTTGCAGCTGGCGCTCCAGGCCGGTCGCGTCGACCGCTTCCTCGAGCGCATCGTGCAGCGCCTGGTTCACGAGCGGATGGTCCGGAATCTCGCGCGCGCCCGGCAGGTTGTCCTGGCAAGCGGCCGCATCGGGAAAGACCGCTTGCAGGAGGTCCTCGCCGTACATGCGCTGGAGCTGGTTGGGCACGCGCCCGCCGCCGCGATTGCGCGGCACCGCGAGCGCGAGCGTCGAGCTCCAGCGCCAGCGGGTCTCGAAGATGGGCGAGGCGATGATCGCCTGCACCAGCGTTTCGCGCACGGTATTCGGATTCAGGTACCGGAATACTTCTTCCAGCGGAAACGAGTGGGAGGCGTTCAGCGAAAGGATGATCCCTTCCTCGGTGGCCGCGGCCTGGAGCTCGAAGTTGAACCCCTGGCAGAATTTCTTCCGCAGCGCGAGGCCCCATGCCCGGTTCACGCGGCTGCCGAAAGGTGCGTGGAGCACCAGCTGCATGCCGCCGGATTCGTCGAAGAAGCGCTCGAGCGCGATGCGATCGGTGGTGGGCACGAAGCCCAGGCTTCGCTTGGCCTCGCCCAGGTACGTGGCGATCTGCGTGGCTGCCTCGCGCGAGAGGAGATATTCGGTTTCGAGGAACCGGATGGCGGGCTCGAGCTCGCCCTCGCAGCGCGCATCCTCCGGCGACGGGAGCCGCGCGTCGACCGCGGCGCGAAGGCGCGACACCGCCGCCGTCATCTCGTCGCTTCGGGCAGGCGCTTCACCCAGCCAGAAGGGCATCGTCGGCGGCTGGCCCTTCGCATCGGCCACGCGGACCACGCCGTTGCCGATCTTCAGGATCCGCCACGAGGTATTGCCGAGCTGGAAGACATCGCCGGGAAGCGACTCGATCGCGAAGTCCTCGTTGAGCGAACCCACGACGTGGCCTTCGGGTTCCAGGACCACCTTGAAGTCGAACACCTCCGGAATCGCGCCGCCGTTCAGGATCGCGTTCATGCGCGAGCCCTTGCGGCTGCGCAGCTTGTGGTTGAGGCTGTCGTGGTGGATCAGCGCCGCGCGCCTTCCACGTTTCGTGGCGTAGCCGTGGGCGAGCATCTCGACCACTTCGTCGAACTTGTCCTTGCCGAGCGCGCGGTACGGATAGGCCCGGCGCACCAGCTCCAGCATCGCGTCGTCGTCCCATTCGCCCTCGGCCGATGTCTCGGCGACGATCTGCTGCGCGAGCACGTCGAGGGGCTGGTCGGGGACGGTGACCCTGTCCAGCTCGCCATCGTGAACCGCGCGGACCATGGCCGAGCATTCGACAAGGTCGTCGCGCGTGAGCGGGAAGATGCGCCCCTTGGGCACGCCGCCGATGAAGTGGCCGGAGCGGCCCACGCGCTGCAGGAAGGTCGCGATGCGGTGCGGCGAAGACACCTGGCACACGAGGTCCACGTGGCCGATGTCGATGCCGAGCTCGAGCGACGCGGTCGCGACCAGCACCTTGAGCGTTCCCTCGCGCAGCCGATGCTCGGCGTCCAGGCGCGTTTCCTTGGAGAGGCTGCCGTGGTGGGCGGCGACGTGCTCGGAGCCCAGGCGCTGGGATAGCTGGTGCGCCATGCGCTCGGCGAGCCGGCGCGTGTTGACGGTGATGAGCGTGGTGCGATGGCCCTCGATCAGTTGCACCAGCTTGTCGTACACCTCGGTCCACACCTCGTGGGACATGACCGCGTCCAGGGGCGAACGGGGGACCTCCACGGCGAGGTCCATCTTGCGCTTGTGGCCGTGGTCGACGATGGTGACCTCCCCGCCTTCGCGGGGATGACGAGCTTCGGCGGGATGACGAGCTTCGGCGGGATGACTACCTACGAGGAAGCGCGCCACCTCCTCGATGGGCTTTTGCGTGGCTGAAAGGCCGATCCGCTGGAGCCTGCGGCCGCAGAGGTGGTCGAGGCGCTCCAGCGTGAGGGCGAGGTGAGCGCCCCGCCGCGACTGGAGCACCGCGTGGATCTCGTCCACGATCACGACCCGCGCCGTCGCGAGCATCTTGCGGGAGCGCTCGGCCGTGAGAAGCAAATAGAGCGATTCGGGGGTCGTGACGAGGATGTGCGGCGGCGTCTTCAACATCGCCGCCCGCTCGCTCTGCGGCGTGTCGCCGCTACGCACCGCCGCGGTGATCCTGGCGCCCCGGATGCCCAGGGCTTCGGCCATGGCACGGATCTCCCGGCGCGGCTCGGCCAGGTTCTTGTGGATGTCCGCCGACAGGGCCTTCAACGGCGAGACGTAGATCACGCGCACCTCGTCCGGGAGCTCCCCTTGCTCGGCGCCCTCGCGGAAAAGCTCGTCGATCGCGGTCAGGAAGGCGGCGAGCGTCTTCCCGGAGCCCGTGGGGGCCGCGATGAGCGTGTGCCGGCCCTGCCGGATGGCGGACCAGCCCTCGGACTGGGCATCGGTCGGCGCGCCAAAGCGCCCGCCCCACCAGCGGCGAAGTACGGGATGGAAATCGGAAGGGAGCAAGAGACCATTTTAAATGCAAAAAACGCGTCCGGGGACGGGGTGGCCCCCAATCGGCCGCGTCGCCGGCTCGTGGCAGCGACCCACTATCGAATGGAGGCGCGCGCCTTCACGGCAAGCGGATAGGTGACGAAATTCTTCACCAGTCCGGGGCGCGCCTCGATCTTCGCGAGCTCACGCGAGGCCTCGTCGTTGCGCTTGGCCGCGATGTACGCAAGGCCGCGCAGATAGGGCGGCAAGGCGAACGCGCTCTCGAAAGGTCCCGTGAGGGCGAGCTCCATCGCCTGCGCGGGCTCGAGCGCGCGAACCGCGCTACGCCAGTCGCCGGAACCCAGCGCGATCGCGGCGCGAATGCACGGCAGCCAATAGCGCTGGATCACGGAGTCCTCGGCATAGTCGCGATCGAGCTCGGCGACCATGGCATCGACGGTGGTGCGGTCGCCGGCCCGCGCCAGCGCATAAGTCGCGATGGCCCGGACGTGGCGCCCTTCGGATCGGGTGAGCGCGGTGTCGGCGATGTCGAGCGCGCGCTCCGCGAAACCCATCTCCACCTCGCGCACCGCGGCCTGCGCGAGCCAGGTGGCGCTCGTCTCCGGCGATCCGGCCCGAAGCGCGCACTCCGCGGCCCGCGCGGTGAATTCACGCGAGCGGTCCATGCGCCCGAAGAAGGCCTCGGTATCGGCCTGCGCGCCGAGGAGGAAATCCTCCTCTCCCTGGCGCCCGGCCACCGCGTCGAAGTGGCGCCGCATCGCCTCGTCGTCGCCACGCAGGAACGCTTCCTGGTAGGCGTCCAGGCGCAGGAAGTAGGCGTCCATCCCGCGCCCGAATGCCGCGTCGAGCGTCCGGCGCGCGTCCTCGTGGCGGCCCAGGGCCATCAGGATGATGGCGAGGTTGCTCATGGTGATGTTGCTGTTCTGCTCGGCGCCTTCGGTGAGCTCGAGCGCCTTTTCCCAGAGCCCCAGCAGCATGCAATAGCCGCCCGCGTTGCCGGGCCCCACGAGGTCGCGCGGATAGCTGACGACCCAGGCGTTCGCCGCGTCGAGGGCCCGGTGCAGGTTCCCGGTGATGATGGCGTGGTAGCTCGTGATGATCCGGAAGCGCTCGCGTTCGGTCGCGCGCTCGCGCAGGTCGTACGCCTTCTGCATGAATTCGGTCGCGCGAATCGTCTGGCCCAGGTTGGCGTAGGCGATCGCGAGGCCCGAATAGGCCGAGGCGAAATTGGGATCGAGCTCGATCGCGCGCAGCTGATGCGGGATCACGGCGGCGTCGCCGCGGTCGTGCCATTCCCGCCGCCCGAGCGTGTACGCCTTCAGCGCCTCGAGGGAGGTGGTGACGACCTCATCGAATGGGGCGGAAAAGCGCCTCACCGACGCGAGCGATTCGCCGAGCTTGGTGCGCATTCCCTGGGCGGCCGCGTCCAGCGCGCGCAGCACCTCGCCCTTGCCGTGCGCTCGCGCCTGCTCGGCCACCAGCACGCTGCCGGTGTCGGCGTCGAGCGCCGTGAGGCCGATCATGTACTCGTCGCCGAGCGCGAAGATGGCCCCCGTGATGGCGGCCTTGGCGCCGGTGCGCTGGCAGATTTCGAGCGCCACGTCGCCCACCGCGGGCGTGTCGACCGGGCGCTGCATCATCTGGAGCGCCGAGCGCACCTTCCGGTCGGAGAGGAGGTCCAGGAAGGGCGACTGCGCGAGGGCGAGCAGCAGCGCCTGCTTCAAAGTGCCGTCGAAGACCGGGTCGCCGGTCTTGTTCTCGATGTCGCCCAGGAGGATCGTGTCGCGATCCGTGATCCGGCGGGGGGCGGGGTCCGGCGCGGTTTGCGATGCCGCCCCGGCGGGGCGAACAGCCGCCGTGAAGCGGTATCCCTGCCTCGCGACACTGGCGATCGGCCCCTCGCCCCCGAATGCGGGATCGAGCGCTTTGCGCAGCGCCGAAACATTGCTCTCGATCGTGCCTTCCTCGACCGCCGCGCCGGCCCAGGCGCGCTCGAGGATCCGCTCCCTGGAGACGATCCGGCCGGCTTCCTCGACCAGGAGCACCAGGAGCTGCACGGCATCGGGGCTGAGAGGGACGAATTCGGCCCCCCGGTAGAGCGTGCGCCGCGCCGCGTCGAGCCGAAAAGGCCCGAATTCGTACTCGGCGGCCCGCATCGAGGCGGCCTGGGCGTTGGGCTCGGAGGGCATCGCTTCCAGATTAACAGCTACCAGAATGCGCAAGGGCAGCTATCATGGGCGCCCATGCCACGCTATGCCGCCTTCCTACGGGGCGTGACCCCGACCAATGCCCGCATGTCCGAGGTGAAGCGTGCCTTCGAGGCGGCGGGTTTTACCAACGTGAAGACGGTCCTCGCGTCCGGCAACGTGGTGTTCGACGCACGCATCACGGCGACGGCCGTGCTGGAGAAGAAGGCCGAGGCGGCGCTCAGGAACGCCATGGGCCGCGAATTCGTCACGATCGTCCGCGCGATCGACGCGCTGCGCAAGATGATCGAGTCCAATCCCTTCGGGAGCGGCCGGCCGGAAAAGGGCGCCAAGAGGATCGTCACTTTCGTGCGGCGGGCCCCGCGCTCCGAGCTGGTCCTGCCCATCGAGCGCGACGGCACTCGCATCCTGCGCTTCCAGGGAGGCGCCGTCTTCAGCTCGTATTCGCCCAACCCGAAGGGTCCGATCTTCATGGCGCTCATCGCCCGGAACTTCGGCAAGGACCAGACCACGCGGACCTGGCAGACCCTCGAAAAGGTCGTGAACGCCTAGAGCTCGGCCCGCGCGTTCATCTTGCGCAGCCGGTCGGCCATGACCTTCATGATCTGCAGCGCGAAGTGCGGCGTTTGCGCCACCATGAAAAGGAAGCGCTTCTCGGGGATCACCGCGAGCTTGCACGCCGTCCTGGCGATCGCGGTCGCGGTGCGCGGCGCCTGGTCGATGAGGGCCATCTCGCCGAAGGGCTCGCCGGGGCCGAGCGTCTCGATGGTCTTGTCGCCGATCCGCAGCTCCACCTGGCCTTCGATCACGACGTACATCTCGGAGCCCATGTCGTAGGCCTGGAAGATGGTCTCCCCGGGCTCGCAGGCGCGCGGGTTTTCTTCCGTCGCGAAGATCGTGAGCTTGTCGTCCATGGGCGGGAGAATAATACGCTTTGCGAGGAGGTGCTTGAATGTCGAAGCCGGTCGCGATCGTGGTGGGCGTGGGGCCCGGGTTGGGCCTTGCGCTGGCGAGGCGCTTCGCCCGGGGTGGACTGGACGTGGTCGCCTGCGCGCGCAATCCCGCCAAGGTCGAAGCCCTCGTGCGCGACCTCCCGGGGGTCCGGCTCGAGGCGTGCGACGCGACGAAGCCCGCCGACGTGGCGCGCGTCTTCGAAACGGTAGGGAGGGAACAAGGAGCGCCCGCGCTGGTCGCCTTCAACGCCGGCGCCTATCAGCGCGGCGGCATCCTCGAAATCAAGCCGGAGGACTTCGAGCGCTGCTGGCGGGTGGGGTGCTTCGGCGGATTCCTCGTGGGCCAGGCCGCCGCGCGGCTCATGGCGGAGAAGGGCCACGGGACGATCCTCTTCACGGGCGCGACGGCGTCACTGCGGGGTGGCGCCGGGTTCGCCAACCTCGCCGTGCCCAAGTTCGGGCTGCGCGCGCTCGCCCAGTCCATGGCCCGCGAGCTGGGTCCCAAGGGCATCCACGTGGCGCACGTGATCGTCGACGGCCAGATCGCTTCCGAAGGGCGCCGAAACATGGCGGCGGAGCGCGGTCCCTCGTCGCTCCTTTCGCCCGATTCGATCGCCGAGAGCTACTGGCACCTTCACGCCCAGCCGCGCGACGCATGGACGCACGAGCTGGACCTGCGGCCGTGGGTGGAGAAGTTCTAGGCTATCCGCGGCGTGGGCGTCTTCCCGTCGGCCTGCGCCTGGGCAGCCAGGCGGCTGCGCAACTCGTCCGGAAGCCTGAGGATCATGGGTGATGGCACGGCACCTACGCGCGCTCCACTTTCGCGCAATAGCAGCCGCGCTTCGCGTTGTGCACGTGCAGGTACTCGGCCTCGGGATTCGCGAGCAACCGCTCGAACAGGGCGGCTGCGTCCTTTCCTTCGACGACGTCCGCATCCACGATCATGTCGTGCTTGTCGAAGGCCCGAACGCTGACGAGGCGCGTGCGGATCACTTCGGGAACGACATCCACTTCGTCGAAGGCCACGGCCGAGTCGCGGGCGACGTAGATCGCATGGCGCGAGCGATACGGGCTTTCGGTCGGAAGGTGCTCGTAGTTGAGGAGGAGCAGTTCCTCGCCGGCCCTGGCGTGCGCAAGGCTCACTCGGCATGGGAAGCCTGCGTCGTCGGCGACCACGCGGCGCGCGCCCAAGGTGCGCAGGACGGCGTCGCTCATGACGAAGTGGGCGCGGAAGATGTCGGGTGAAAGGCCACGGACTCGGAATGACATGGGTTCCTCCTGTTTGCGAGGCCCCAGTGTGGGTGGGGAGAGGCCCGCCGTCGCGCCGTTTTCGGACCTCGAATTCCAGGGGTGGAACCACCGACTACAATGTTGGCATGACCGAGTTCATCGCACACCTCAGGGCGCAGCTCGAAGGACTCGAATCGGCGGGCCTGTACAAGCATGAGCGCATCATCGATTCCGACCAGTCGGCCGAGATCCACGTGCAGGGCGGCGGGAGCGTGCTCAACTTCTGCGCCAACAACTATCTGGGCCTCGCCAACCATCCGCGCATCGAAGCCGCGGCGAAGGAGGGCATCGAGAAGCACGGCTACGGCATGGCCTCCGTGCGCTTCATCTGCGGTACGCAGGACGTGCATCGCGAATTGGAGGGGAGGATCGCCAAATTTGTCGGCACCGAGGACGCCATCCTCTACGGAAGCTGCTTCGACGCCAACGGCGGGCTCTTCGAGACGCTGCTTGGCGAAGAGGATGCGGTCATCTCGGACGCGCTGAACCACGCCTCGATCATCGATGGCGTGCGCCTCTCCAAGGCGAAGCGCTACCGTTATGCCAACAACGACATGGCGGACCTCGAGGCTCAGCTGAAACAAGCCGCCGCCGACGGCGCGCGCTACAAGCTCATTGCGACCGATGGCGTCTTCTCCATGGACGGCATCGTCGCGAACCTCGGCGCCATCTGCGATCTCGCGGAGAAGCACGGGGCCATGGTGATGGTGGACGATTCGCACGCGGTCGGCTTCGTCGGCACCAAGGGCCGCGGCACGCCGGAGCATTGCGACGTGATGGGCCGCGTGGACATCCTCACCGGCACCCTCGGCAAAGCCCTGGGCGGTGCTTCCGGCGGCTATACCGCGGCGCGAAAGGAAGTGGTCGCGTGGCTTCGCAACCGCTCGCGCCCCTACCTCTTCTCCAATACGCTGATGCCGGCGATCGCGCACGCCTCGATCCGGGTGCTCGACCTGCTGCAGCAGGGCGACGGGCTGCGCGAGAAGCTGCGCGGCAACGCGGAGCGCTTCCGGCGCGAGATGACCGGGCTGGGGTTCACGCTGGCGGGCGCGGGCCACCCGATCATCCCGGTGATGCTGGGCGACGCCTCGCTTGCGCAGGAGATGGCCAACCGCCTGCTGAAGGAAGGGATCTACGTGGTCGGCTTTTCCTTCCCCGTGGTGCCGAAAGGCCGCGCAAGGATCCGCACACAGATGTCGGCGGCCCACGAGCCGGAGCATATCGACCGAGCCGTTGCGGCGTTCGCGAAGGTCGGGAAGGAACTCGACGTCATTCCCGCGTAGGCGGGAATCCAAGCAATAATCGAGGTATGAGAACGCTAGCCAAGACCAAGTCCGAGCCCGGCATCTGGATGACCGAGGCGCCCAAGCCGCAGGTCGGTCCGAACGACGTGCTGGTCAAGATCCGCAAGACCGCGATCTGCGGCACCGACATGCATATCTTCAACTGGGACGATTGGGCGCAGAAGACGATTCCCGTTCCCATGCACGTGGGCCACGAGTACGTGGGCACCGTGGAAGCCATGGGCGACGAGGTGCGCGGCCTCGCGATCGGCCAGCGGGTTTCGGGCGAGGGCCATATCGTTTGCGGCCATTGCCGCAACTGCCGCGCCGGCCGCCGCCACCTGTGCCGCAACACCGTGGGCGTCGGCGTGAATCGCCCCGGCGCTTTTGCCGACTACCTCGTGATCCCGGCGGTGAATGCCTTTCCCATTCCCGACGACATCCCCGACGAGATCGCCGCGATCCTAGACCCGTTCGGGAACGCCGCGCACACCGCGCTCTCCTTCGACCTGGTGGGCGAGGACGTGCTCATCACCGGCGCCGGCCCGATCGGCATCATGGCCGCCGCGATCTGCCGCCACGTGGGCGCGCGCCACGTGGTGATCACCGATGTGAACGAGTATCGCCTGGAGCTCGCGAAGAAGATGGGCGCCCACCGCACGGTGAATGTCGCACGCGAGAAGCTGCGCGACGTGATGCCCTCGCTCAACATGGTGGAAGGCTTCGACGTGGGCCTCGAGATGTCCGGCGTGCCCGCGGCCTTCCGCGACATGCTGGACGTCATGAACCACGGCGGCAAGGTGGCCATGCTGGGCATCCCGCCGGGCGACATGGCGATCGACTGGACGCAGGTGATATTCAAGGGCCTCACGCTGAAGGGCATCTACGGGCGCGAGATGTTCGAGACCTGGTACAAGATGATCGCGATGATCCAGGGCGGCCTCGACCTCACGCCCATGATCACGCACCGCTTCGACGTGAAGGACTACCTCGAGGGCTTCCGGACCATGGGCTCCGGGAAGTCGGGGAAGGTCGTGCTGAGCTGGGCGTAGGAGGATTCGCTCAAAGCCGCGGATCGAACTGGAAGGGCTCGGGGTAGCTCACCAGGATCCTGTCGATGTCGGGATGCTCGGGGTTGATGAGCACGCACCACTCCTGCGGGACCAGCACCGAAGGAACGACCAGCACGGCCGAGCGACCGCTTGCCTGCCACTCCGAGCCGATGCCCTGCGTTGCCGGGAGGGGTTCGGGCGAGCGCCAGCCACGAGGCAGCGTGCTCGCCGCCACGTGGATGGCGAGACGTTCCGGAATCTCGATCTCGAAGGCGAGGAAGGCAATGCGGCGCTCGGCGCCGCCATAGTGCGCGAGGGATTCGAGCGCCGCGAGCGCCCGCGTTTGCGCCGCATACACCATCGGAAAGCCCGGATGGTTCCAGCGCCCGCCGTAGGCGCGGGCCCCCTCTCCGGAAAAAGCGGCCAGCGCGTGGCGCTTCTTACGATGCGAAAAGCCCGCATCAGGTGTAGACGCCGAACTCCATGCGGCCGAGGAGGGCTTCCACCGCTCGCGCGCCCACGTCCGTTCGCGCCAGCTCGAGAGGAACCGCGTTGCCGAGCGGACGCTGGGGCGCCTTGAGCCATCGCGAGGCGGCCGCCTCGTCCTCCAGGACTTCCGTGGCGATGGCGAAGAGGCGCGCGCAACGCAGCAGCCGGTCTCCGGCGACCGGATCGAGGCGGGAGCGAGCGGGATCGAGCCGCGCGAGCGTCCGGGGGCTTACGCCGAGCGCGGCCGCGAGCTCCCCATTCGTGATTCCGAGGGCCCGCTTGAACGCGAAGGCCGAGGCCGCGGGGAGCCCCGCGCGGATGCGCTCGACCCACTCCGTGGCCGTTGCCGGTTCCCGGGCGATGACCGCGCGGCCGCCCAGGGCATGTGCAAGAGACGTCATTTGACTGACAACGATATGCCAAATGGCATGGACCGTCAATGGCCGCGGCCCGGCGGGACGAAAGAAAACGGCCGCCTCGCGGCGGCCGCCGTTTCGCGCAGACGGGTGGTTACTGGCCGCCCACTCGCGCGCGGAGCTGGTTGTCGATGTCGCCCACGCCATCCACCTCGCGGGTGCGATAGCCGGCGCGGTCCACCTGGCCGGGTGTGCTCACGAGGCCCTGGAGCGTCACGTCGCCGTCGCGCGTGCTCACGTCGACGTGGCCCGAGATATGCGGATCGGCCGCGATGTTGTCCTGCACGTCGGCGGTGATATCGGCATCGTAGTCGCCGGGCGTGCCGTACACCGTGTACGGGCCGGCGTAGTACACCGGCGCGGGGGCGACGTAGTACGAAGTGGTGTCGGGTGCGTACGAATACACCGTCGTGGTTTCCGGGACATAGTCGCGCTGCACGTAGTACGAATCCGCGGGCACGTAGTAAGTCGGCGGCGTGTACTCGACTTGCGGCCGTGACTGGATCGGGGTGTAGACCTCGTTCGTCTCGGCGAATGCGGGGATCGCGAAGGCGCCGGCCAGGGCGAGGGCGAGCGGGGCGGCAAGCTTCAGTCTCATGACAGTCTCCATGCGATGGGAATCGGATCCAATCAAGTCCGAGATCGCATCCGGGGCGAAGTTCCTCGCGCCCATGGCCCGTTGGAGGGAACCCTTCGCGAGCTCCTACGGCGGCTTCCCACCCGGGACTACTCCCATGCGCGAGGCGCATGGATGAGGCGGCGTGTTATTCATTCGCCGCTGGCATGGCCGCGTGACTATCATGCGCGATCCGAATGCCGGGAGATCGCCGTGCCGCTCGTCACGCTCACCGTTCGAAAGCCGAAATCCGGCGCCTTCAAGTCCGCCGTGCTCGACGCCGTCAACGAGTCGCTCGTCGCGACCGGCGTCTCCGCCGCCGACAAGTTCCAGCGGGTCCTCGAGCTGGACGCGGACGACTTTCGCTACGACTCGAAGTATCCCGACGTGAAGACCTCGCGCACCGACGATTTCGCGTTGATCGAGATCCTCTGGTCGGTGGGCCGCACGGTGAACGTGCGCCGCAAGTTCCTTGCCGATCTCATGCAGCGCCTGGCCGCCGCGAAGATCGACCCGGAGAACGTGATGGTCGTCTTCAAGGAAACCCAGTGGGAGAACTGGAGCTTCGCCGGAGGCCGGCTCATCCACGCGAACGGCTGA
>DATBAI010000051.1:0-17230 GCA_036271595.1 Usitatibacter sp. | reverse complement strand
GTCACTTCCCCAGCCATTTCTTCGCGTCCTCCACCGTCGCGAAGAGCCGCACGTTCACGCCGCGATTCCTCGCCACGGTCTCGGCGAACTTGGCCTTCTCCGGCTCCCGCGCCGCGTCCACATAGGCGATCCGCCGCAGGCCGCGGCCCTCGCCGCTACGCTCCTGCACGACGCCGAAGATGTTCGCGGTCCCGATCGTGGGCCCGTCCAGGCGCATGTCCAGGAGCACCGAATCCTTCCGGTTCGCGAGGCAGGCCTCGTAGACCTCGCGCAGGAAGCGCATGGCGTTCTCCGGGGTGTGCTCCCCAAACACCGTTGCTTGCAGGAAGCTTTCATGCACCGCCAGCTCCATCCGGTAGGGCGTGCCCATCAGCCAAGCTCGCGGATCATGAGATGGTATGTTCGCCGCGATCCGGCATTGCGGAAACCCACCTTCTCGTAGAGTCCGATGGCGGGATTCTCGGGATGCACCGTGAGGGCCACCTGGCTGAAACCCTGCGCGCGCGCGGCCTCGATCGCGGCGCGCAGAAGCCTCTCGCCGAGGCCCTTGCGCTGATGGGCTGGCAGCCGCCCCCGACGATGGCTTCGCGATCGTCCTCGCCAACGACGCCTACATCGCCCTCGCGTCCCCAGCCTTCGGCATGGATGCGAACCTCGGGATGCTCCAGCACGGCACGGGGCCGCAGCCCCGCGGGCGGCGGATCCCAGAGGGCGACGTGGAGGAGCTCCCAGAGGTGCGGCTGGTCGCCGGGAGTGATGGGACGAATGCGCATCGGGTCATTCTAGCGTCCCCGGCAGCACGAGCGCCCAGACCGTCACGCAAAGCGTGAGCGCCACGAAGACGGCGGCGCTGCCGATGTCCTTCGCCCGCTTGGAGAGCGAGTGGTGGTCGAACGAGATCCGGTCGATCGCGACCTCCACGCCGGTGTTGAGAAGCTCGACCACGATCACCTGCAGGACCGAGGCGACGAGCATTGCCCGCTCGGCGGCGTTGGCGTTCACCAGGAATGCGACCGGCAAGAGGATCGCGGCGAGGAGGAGCTCCTGCCGGAAGGCGCTCTCGTGCCGCCACGCATCCTTCAAGCCCGCGAGCGAGTTGAAGAACGCGTGGATGATGCGTATCACGCCCTTCTTGCCCTTGAACGGGCTCTCGGCGCGCGCCTCGGCGCTAGGCGGCTCGAACAAGGCAGGCCTCCGTGCGGCGGGCAGGAACCAGGTGCGAGATGAACTGCCGCGTGCAGTGCTCCCACGAGTAGCGTTGCGCGAACCGCGCGACCTTCGTGCGATCCAGGCGCAGCGCCTCCAGCGCGGCCGCGCCCAGGTCCTCGTCGAGCACCCCCGCCGACGGATCGGTCACCACGTCCACCGGACCACGCACGGGGAACGCGGCCACCGGCGTACCGCACGCCATCGCCTCGACCAAAACCAGCCCGAACGTATCGGTGCGGCTCGGAAAGACGAAGACGTCGGCGCGCCGATAGTAGGACGCGAGCTCGGGCCCGCGCTTGGCGCCCACGAAGACCGCGTTTGGAAAGCGCGCCTCGAGCGATTTCCTCTGCGGCCCGTCGCCCACGACGACCTTCGTGCCGGGTAGCTCGAGCCCGAGGAACGCCGGCAGGTTCTTCTCCACGGCGACCCGCCCCACGAAGAGGAACACGGGCCGCGGAAGCTCCGCGAAGCGCTCTTCGCCCGGGGTGAAGAGCTCGTTGTCCACGCCGCGGGACCAGTCCACGATGTTGCGAAAGCCGCGCGCCTCCAGCACCGAACGAATCGCGGGCGTCGCCACCAGCAGCGCCGACGAGGGCGCGTGGAAGCGCCGCAGCCATGCGTATGTGATCCCCAGCGGCACGCCGAAGCGCGGCTTCACGTACTCGGGAAAGCACGTGTGGTACGCGGTCGTGAACCCCACGCGATGCTTCAGGCAGAAGGCGCGCGCGGCCGCGCCGATCGGCCCCTCGGTGGCGATGTGGATCGCATCCGGATCGAGCTCGCGGATGCGCCGCCATACCTGGGCTCCCGGCAGGATCGCGAGGGGAATCTCCGGGTACGTCGGCATCGGGAACGTACGGAAGCCTTCGGGCGAGATCACCTCGACCTCGTGCCCCCAGCGGCGCATGCAGCGCACCGTATTCTCCAGCGTCACCACCACCCCATTTACCTGCGGCGCCCAGGCGTCAGTCACCAGCAGAATGCGCATATCGGCTCCCCTCGTTGATCGCTACGTTGCGCAACGCCTCGATGGACTTCCAGTCGATGATCGTGAGCTCGCCGCTTTCCAGCTCCACCAGCGCCGTGAGGCTTTCCACCCAATCGCCGTCGTTGCAGTAGAGGATGCCGCCGATGTCGCGGACCTCCGCCTTGTGGATGTGGCCGCACACGACGCCGTCGAAACCGCGCTTGCGTGCTTCCTGCGCGAGCGCCGCCTCGAATTCGCCGATGTAGCTCACGGCGTTCTTCACCTTGTGCTTGAGGAACTGCGCGAGCGACCAATAGGGCAGCCCGAGGGTCGCCCGCGCATGGTTGAACCAGCGGTTCGCCCTCAAGGTCACGATGTAAAGCCAGTCGCCGAGGTAGGCGAGCCACTTGGCGCCCTGCACGACGGCATCGAAGAGGTCTCCATGGATCACGAGGAGCCGCCGGCCGTCGGCGGTGCGGTGCTCGGCCTCGGCGCGGATCTCGATGCCACCGAAGGCGAGCCCGAGGAACTGCCGCGCGGCCTCGTCGTGGTTGCCGGCGATATAGGTCACCTGCGTGCCCTTCCTCGCCTTGCGCAGCACCTTCTGCACCACGTCGTTGTGCGCCTGGTTCCAGAACCAGCGGCGCTTCAGCTGCCAGCCGTCGATGATGTCGCCCACGAGGTAGAGGTGCTTGCTGTCCGTGTGGCGCAGGAAATCGAGGAGGCGCTCCGCCTGGCAGCCGGAAGTGCCGAGGTGGATGTCCGAGATGAAGATCGACCGGAATCTCAGCGGTGCCGGCGCATCATCCTCATGCTGAATCGGGGTATCCATCGCAACCGATTGTCGCGGCGCGCCAAGTCAGCGCCGTGACCGCGCAATGACAATTGCGCGACAGTCCTACGCGAAGCGGCGGCGGCGGAAGCGGCGCGCCACCATGCCGCGGCCGAGCGCGCTCCGATCGGCAGGCAGGAGGCATCGTGCCGCCTCGAGGTGCAGGCAGGATTCCTCGAGCGCGATGTGGTTCGCGTGCAGGACGCGGAAATACTGCATGAGGTCCGACGGCAGCGCGCGGCTCATTCCCTCGGCGATGCCTTCCAGCGGCCGGCGCAGCGACTTCCACGCCCGGTCCATCTCGCGATGATCGGATTCCACGTGGTGGCGAAGCTCGCGCAGCGCCTCGCGACGGTCCGGACCGCTCGCGCGCGCATCCATGAGCGGCAAGAGATCCTCTTCGTCCGCGTGGTGCAGCGCGATCGACTCGGTGAAAAACTCGAGCGCGGCCCCGGCGAACGCGCTCGATTCGGCATCCATGCCGCGCGACTCGATGTGCGCGGGTAGCCGCCCCAATGCGGCGAGCTGGCGCTCGATGCGGCGGTGGAAACCGAGCAATGCATCGACGGGTTCGTCGAATCCGGGCGGCAGGTCATCGAGCTTCATGGCCGCGACACTACGCGGCAAACATGACAACTCGCCTGGCGCCCGTGACGCGCAGGCGACGGCGAAGGGTCAGGCGGCCTGCGTCTCGCGCACGCGCGGCCCCGCGAAACGTGCGCTGAAACGGCTGCCCTCGCCCGGCCGGCTCGCGATGTCGAGCGCGGCGCCGTGGCGAGACAACGCGTGCTTCACGATCGCGAGCCCCAGGCCCGTGCCGCCCGTCTCGCGCGAGCGGCCACGATCCACCCGATAGAAGCGCTCCGTGAGGCGCGGGATATGCTCGGGCGCGATCCCGATGCCCGTATCCTCGACGTCGAAAGCCGCGCCCTCGTGCGTTCGGTGCCATCGAAGGCGCACGGTGCCGCGCTCGGGCGTGTAGCGGATCGCGTTGGAGACGAGATTGCCGAAAGCGCTCGAGAGCTCCTTCTCGCTGCCCACGAGGTCGATGCCCTCCTCGCCATCCACCTCGATGCGGTGACGCCCGTTGGAGAGCGCCCGCGCTTCCGCGCCCAGGCGATCGAGGAGCTTCCTCATCGCGATCGGCTCTTCCATGGGCGGCGGGGGGGAGGATTCCAGCGCCGAGAGCGTGAGGAGATCCTCGACCAGCCGCAACATCCGCTGCGACTGCTCGCTCATGAGGTCGATGTAATGGCGCGCCGCCTGCGCGTCCGGCTCGTCGCGCAGCGTCTCCAGGAACCCCGCCACCACGGTGAGCGGCGTGCGCAGCTCGTGCGAGACGTTGGCCACGAATTCACGGCGCATGCGCTCCACCTGCCGGAACTGGGTCACGTCGCGGGAGAGCACCAGGCGCTGCTTCTCGCCGTAGGGCACCACCTGGAGCGACAACACGCGGTCGAGCGAGTGCGGCGCGGTGACGAGCAACGGATGCTGGTAACGCCCCTGCTCGAGGTAGTCGAGGAATTCTGGAATGCGCACAAGGTGGGTGATCGGCACGCCGGCGTCGCGTACCGGATCGATCTCGAGGTGCGCGCGCGCGGTGTCGTTGCACCATGCGATGCGATCCTCGTCGAGGATCACGACGCCGTCGGGAAGCGCGCGCGCGGCCTCGCGCCAACGCGTGAGCATGTCCACCAGTTCGGCTTCGCGGCGAGCCGATTCGCGGCGCGAGCGGTGCAGGATCGCGTGCAGGCGGTCCCAGGCACCGCGGGCTCGCGGGGGATCGGGCGCCTGGCCATGCTCCAGCCAATGGGCGAGCTCGCGCAGCTTGCGCACGTGGTAGAGAACCAGCATGAGCGCAAGCAACGCCAGCGCGGCGAAGCTCCACTCGAGCAAGGTCAGGTGCTCGAGCGGAAGCGGTAGCCCGTGCCGCGCACCGTTTCCACGAGCCTGTCGTGACCCGAGGGCGAGAGCGCCTCGCGCAGCCGGCGGATGTGCACGTCCACGGTGCGATCCTCGAGGAACACATGGTCGCCCCACACCTGGTCGAGGATCTGGGCACGCGAGTACACGCGGTCGGTGTGGGTCATGAAGAAATGCAGCAGCTCGAACTCGGTGGGGCCCATCTTGAGCGGGCGGCCCTTGCCGGATACGACGCGGGTGGCGGGGTTCAGCATGAGCCCCTCGATCGCGACCTCTTCCTTGGACAGCTGCGGGGCCCGCCGACGCAGCACCGCCTGGATGCGCGCCTCCAGTTCCCGCGGCGAGAAGGGCTTGGTCACGTAGTCGTCGACGCCGCTATCCAGGCCGGCGACCTTGTCGTCGTCGCTCGCGCGCGCGGTGAGCATGATGATCGGCACTTCGCGGGTGCGGGCCTCGCTGCGCAGGCGCCGGGCGAGCGAGGGGCCCGAGCCGTCGGGCAGCATCCAGTCGAGGAGGATCACGTCGGGAAGCGCCGCCACGACCTCGTCATAGGCCTCCTTGGCGTTCACCGACCGGCGCACCGTGTGGCCATTTCGCGCGAGCGTGATGGAGATCAGCTCCTGGATCGCCGGCTCGTCCTCCACCACGAGGATCGAAGCGGCCATCAGCCGAGGGCCTCCCGCTGGACCTCGGCGAGCGGGGTGTGCCGCACGTCGCGGCCCTTCACGATGTAGATCACCTGCTCGGCGATGTTCTTGGCATGGTCGCCGATGCGCTCGATGGCCTTGGCCACCCAGACGATGTTGATGGAAGTCGTGATCGTGCGCGGATCCTCCATCATGAAGGTGATCAGCTGGCGCATGATCGCGTGGAACTCGTCGTCGATCGCGGCATCCTCGCCGATGATGCGCGCCGCGGCGGCGGCGTCCAGGCGCGCGAAGGCATCGAGGGACTTGCGCAGCATGCCGATCGCGATCTCGGCCACGTGGTTCACGGGTGCGAGGCGCGCCGGCTGCTTGCGGCCCGATGCGCCGAGCTCGCGCGCCATGCGGGCGATCTTGGCGGCCTCGTCGCCGATGCGCTCGAGGTCGGTCACGGTCTTGCTCACGGCCATGATGAGGCGCAGGTCGGAAGCCGCGGGCTGGCGGCGCACTATCACCTGGCGCAGGTCGTCGTCGATGGCGACCTCCAGCTCGTTCACCCGCGCGTCGGCCGCGATGGCCTGCTCGATGCGGTCGGCATCGCCATCGAGATAGCCGGCGATGGCGCCGCGAATCTGGGATTCCACCAGCCCGCCCATCTGCAGCGTGCGCGAGCGGATGGCCTCGAGGTCCTGGTCGTACTGCTTCGAAATGTGCTCTGTCATGGCGGTCTCCCGCACAAGGTACGCGCGCAGTATGACAGTTACATTACCGCTTCAGCGCGCCGGCACGAATGGCGTCCAGCGTCGTGTTCGGCGTGATCGCCTGCGGGTCGATGCGCACGTCGATGACCGCGGGCTTGCCGGAAGCGACGCAGCGATCGAACGCGGGACCGAACTGTGCGGTCTCCTCGACGATCTCGCCCACGGCGCCGAACGCGCGCGCGTAGGCGGCGAAGTGCGGGTTCACGAGGTCCGTCCCGATCACCCGCCCGGGATAGTGCTTCTCCTGGTGCATGCGGATCGTGCCGTAGATGCCGTTGTTCACGACGACCACGATGATGGGCGCGTCGTACTGCGCGGCGGTGGCGAGCTCCTGCCCGCTCATGAGGAAGTCGCCATCGCCCGCGAAGCAGACCACGGTGCGTTCCGGGCGCGCGAGCTTCGCCGCGATTGCCGCCGGAACGCCGTATCCCATGGCGCCGGACGTAGGTGCCAGTTGCGTGCGCCAGCCCGTATATCGGTGGAAGCGGTGCAGCCAGCCCGAGAAGTTGCCCGCGCCGTTGGTGAAGATCGCATCCTCCGGCACGTGCTGGTTGATGTAGTCGACCACGTCCCACATCTGCACCCGGCCGGGGATCTCGCGCCGAGAAGTCCACGCGACGAAATCGGCGCGCGCCTCGGCGGCCGAGCCCTTCCACGGCGGATTCTCGATGGGGTCCATGGCGGCGCAGGCGCGCGCGAAATGCGCGGGCGCCGAGAGGATGCCCAGCTCCGGCTGGAAAACGCGGCCGATCTCCTCCGCCCCGGCGTGCACATGCACGAGCTTCTGCCTCGGCACCGGCGAATCGAGGAGCGTGTATCCGCTGGTGGTCATCTCGCCCAGGCGCGCGCCCACGACGACGAGGAGATCGGCCTGCTTCACGCGTGCTGCCAGCACCGGGTTGATGCCGATACCGACATCGCCCACGTACTGCTCGTGGCGATTGTCGAAGAGGTCCTGGTAGCGAAAGGCGCAGGCGCACGGGAGCGCGTTCGCTTCCACGAAGCGCCGCATGTCGTTGCACGCCTCGTGGCTCCAGTTGGGCCCGCCCAGGATCACCAGCGGATTCTTGGCGGTCGCGAGGAGCTGCCGGAAGCGCTCCATGGCTTCCCTTCCCGGATGCGGCTCGCTCGGCGTATACGGCTTTGCATCCGCAGCCTTCGATTCGCGCGCCAGCATGTCCTCGGGGAGCGCCAGCACCACGGGGCCACGGCGGCCCGAGGTCGCGATCTGGAAGGCGCGCGCCACGTATTCGGGGATGCGGTCGACGTCGTCGATGCGCTCGGCCCACTTGGCGAGCGGCCGGAACATCGCGGCGAAGTCCACCTCCTGGAAGGCCTCGCGGTCGCGGAATTCGCCGCCCACGTCGCCCACGAAGAGGATCATCGGCGTGGAATCCTGGAACGCGGTGTGCACGCCGACCGAAGCCTGGGTCGCGCCCGGACCGCGCGTCACGAAACAAAGGCCCGGCCTGTTGGTGAGCTTGCCGTAGGCCTCGGCCATGTTGGCCGCGCCCGCCTCCTGCCGGCACACGACCAGCTTCAGCTTCTCCCGCACGTCGAAGAAGCCGTCCAGCACCGCGAGGAAGCTTTCGCCGGGGACGGTGAACGCGAGGTCCGCCCCGTGGACCACCAGCTGGTCCACGAGGAGCCGCCCCCCGTGGCGCGCGCTCACAGCTGCTTCACCACGTAGCCTCGCGCGCGCAGCTTGGCGAGGAGCCCGCGGGGCCCCGCCATGTGCAGTGCGCCCACCGCGACGAAATAGCGCTGCTTTCCCTGGTCCAGGTAATCCTGGATCTTCGCCACCATCGCGTCGTGGCGCGACCAGATGAACTTCTCCTCGACGTCGGCGGCGACCGGGATCTTGTCGTCGTATTTCTTCGCCACGGCGAGGACCGCATCCGGATCGCCTTCCTGCCACGCCGCCACCATGCCCTTTACCTGCTCGTCGGCAAGGCCGCTGTCGATCGCTTCGAGCGTGCCGTGGAAGACGGCGAGATTCTCCGCGTCGGTGAGGGAATCCATGAGCGCGATCTGAGTGTCGACGCCCTCGATCTCGACGATCGTCTTCTTCTGCCGCTTCGCCTTCTTCAGCAGGTAGACGTCGACGCCGTTGCCGGCGTCGTAGCCCAGGCGCCCCCATTCGCTGAAGACGAGGAGCGAGGCGGCCACGAACGGCTTCATCTGCACGACCTGGTCCTCTGGCAACCGATAGCGCGGAAGCAGGCGCTTGAAACGCGCGAAGTCCTCCGGCGGCACGTGGGTCGCGAGGTTCGCGGGCGGCGTGTAGATCGTGGCGCGCGCGCTCTTCTGCATGAGGTCCGGATCGGTGATGTCGGCTTCCACGACCAGGATCGGCGAATCGTCGAAGGCATCCTCGACGGCGCGGGGCAGCGGATACCACGAAGCCATGCCCGCATGAACGGTGCCGAAGAGATAGATGCGGTTGGTGAGCGACGAGACTTCCCAGAGGTAGGAAACGGCGCACGCGGGAAGCGCGGCGGCGAGCGCGGCAAGGGCGAGGACGAAGCGGGCGAGGCGTTTCATTTCGAGTTCGGGCTCCATTGGCTATGCATTGGGACGAAGGGCGCCATGGGGATCGCTTCGTAGCGCACCTCCAGGATCTCCAGCTCCTCGTCGCCGCCGGGGGTGCGCAGGCTCACGCTGTCTCCCTCACGCGCCTTGATGAGCGCGCGGGCGACGGGCGAGATCCAGCTCACGTAGTGGTGCGCGGGGTCGGTCTCGTCGATGCCGACGATGCGCACCGTGTTCTCCTCCCCAGCCGCGTTGGCGTAGGTGACCGTCGCACCGAAGAACACCTGGTCGGTGTCCTCGCGCGTGGACGGATCGACGACCTCGGCGGCTTCCAGGCGCTTGGTGAGATGGCGGATGCGCCGGTCGATCTCGCGAAGGCGCCGCTTGCCGTACTGGTAGTCGGCGTTTTCCGAGCGGTCGCCCAGCTTCGCCGCCCACGACACGACGCTGGTCACGTTGGGGCGCTCGGTCTTCACGAGCCACGTGAGCTCGTCGCGCATGCGCCTCCAGCCCGCCGGCGTGAGGTAGTTCTTCGAGCCCGGCGGGATCGGATTGGCCTCGTCGTCGCCGTCGAAGTCGTCGGGATCCTCGTCGCTCTCGCGAGTGAATGCCTTGCTCATAGCCCTTCCACGAACTCCCGGATGCCTCCGAGCAGCATCTCCACGGCGATCGCCGTGAGGATCAAGCCCATGAGGCGCTCGATCGCCTGCATGGCACGCTCTCCGAGCGCCCGTTGCAGCCGCTCGCCCGAGAGCAGCACCAACGTGGCGATGGCCATGGTGATGGCGAGCGCTCCGGCCCACATCGCCATGTTCTGGGGCTCGCGCGTGGCCATCAGCATGATCGTGGCAAGCGCCGACGGGCCGGCGATGAGCGGGATGGCGAGCGGCACGATGAGGGGCTCGCCGCCCTGCGTGGGCCCGAAGGCGCCCTCCGGATGCGCGAACACCATGCGGATCGCGATCATGAAAAGGATAACACCGCCGGCGATCGACAAGGACGTCTGCGACAGGTGCATGAGGTCGAGGAGCTTTTGGCCGCCCAGCATCGACGCGGCGAGGATGCCGGTCGCGATGGCGCACTCGCGCACGATCACGATGCGCCGGCGCGCGGGCGCCACGTCCGCGAGCATCGCGTTCAACAGGGGCACGTTGCCGAAAGGGTCCACGACCAGCGTGAGGAGCACGATGGCCGAGAGGAATTCGCCGGTCATGGACGTTATGATAGCCGCCTCCATGAGTCGGGTAGCCTTCCTCTGCCTTCTCGCCGGCGGCTGCGCGATCGCCTTCGCGCCCATCTTCGTGCGGCTTTCCGATACCGGGCCGGTCGCGAGCGCCTTCTGGCGCTGCGCGCTGGCGGTCCCCGTGCTGTGGATACTGGCCGTCATTCCCGCGCAAGCGGGAACCCAGCTCGAGCGCGCACGCGGCACTTCGCTCGCGATGCTCCTCGCGGGCCTTTTCTTCGCCTGCGACCTGGGCGTGTGGCACTTCTCGATCCTCTACACGTCGGTCGCGAACTCCACGGTGCTCGCGAACCTTGCCCCAATCTTCGTCACCCTCGCCGGGTGGGTCTTCTGGAAGCGCGGCGTCACGCGCATATTCCTCATCGGGATGCTGGCCTCCATCGCCGGGATGTTCGTCCTCGTGGGGCCCAACTTCGCCGCGGGCGGGAGACCCCTCCTGGGCGATGCGCTGGGCGCTCTCACGGCGGTCTTCTACGCCGGCTATTTCCTCACCATCAAGGTCGCGCGCGACGCGGGCGCCTCGACGGCACGGCTCATGGCGTGGAGCACGACGATCACGGCGGTGGTGCTCCTGCCGATCGCCATCCTGGCGCCGCAGCCATTCCTTCCCTCGAACTCCACGGGCTGGCTCGTGCTGCTCGGCCTCGCGATGGTGTCGCAGGTGCTCGGGCAAGGGCTGATCGCATATGCCTTCGCGCACCTTCCCGCTTCGCTCTCCTCGGTCTCGCTGCTCATCCAGCCGGTCATGGCGGCGCTCTTCGCATGGCTCCTCTTCCACGAGGCCATCGGGCCCGCGCAATGGATTGGCGGCGCCCTGGTGCTGGGGGGAATCTACCTCGCGCGCCGTGGAAGCAACGGCGCCTAGGCCGGCAGCAACGTCGCGATCGCGCGCGAGAGCGATTCGAGCTCTTCCACGTGGGCTGCGGGCACGCCCGGGTGCCGACGCCACATGGTTGCCATCCCATCGATGTTCCGCAAGGCCGTGCGGAACTGCGCGGGCGTGGCGAGGAAGCCCGTGGCGCGCGCGGCGAGCGTGAGGTCGAGGCGCTCCGTGATGCAGCCCACGCCGATGTCGACCGCGCGCTGCTCCTGCCCCGGGTGGATGCGGAACTCGCTCAACGGCGCGGCGGAGTAGAACGCGCGGCCCTTCGCGAGCAGGCGAAGCCACAGCGCCAGGTCGGCCAGGCAGCGGTACGGCTTCCCGCCCCACGTGAAGAGTCCTCTCGCCTCGGGCGTCAGGTCCGCGCGGCGGAACATCACCGTGGTGGGCTCGCCGATGAAGTTGATGCTGTTCACGAGCGCGAGGTCGCCCAGCTCGCGGCCAGCGATCGTTCCGGTGAGGTGGGTAATCGCGGTCGTGGCGGGCGTGTCGGCGCGCGGCGCTCCGTTGGCGTCGATCACGGCGCGCCGGCTGGTCGCAAGCGTCACCCCGGGGTCGTCGAACGCACCTGCCAGGCGCTGCACGCATTCCGGGCGCAGCCGGTCGTCGTCGTTCAGGAATTTCAGCAGGCTCCCGCGCGCCTCGCGGAAGAGGAATGTGAAGTTGCCTTCGAAGCCGCGCGCGGGTTCATTGCGGAAATAGCGAACTCGCGGATCGCGTGCCGCCTCCACGCACGCGCGGATGGCGCCGCCGGGCGAATCGTCGGAGACCACGATCTCGAAGGAGCTCGCCGACTGCGCCCGCGCGCTTTCGAACGCCTCGGCGAAGAAGCGCTCGCGATAGGCGGGAATGAGGATCGAGACGCGGGGCGCGCCCGCGGGGGCCGCCACGCTAGCGGCCCGGCACGACCTGGTAGAAGACCTCGTCGCGGCGGATCATGCCGAGCTCGAGGCGCGCGTGCTCCTCGATCGCCTCGGTCCCCTGCTTCAGGTCGCGCACCTCGGCGTCGAGCGCGTCGTTGCGGGCCTTCAGCTTCGCGTTGGTATCGCGCTGGAGTGCCAGGCTGCGCTCGAGGTCCCACACGCGCGTCCAGCCGCCCTTGCCGAGCCACAGCGGGTACTGCAGCGCGATAACGAGGACCGCGAGCGTGGTGGCGAGGTATTTCACCTACTTGATCTGGTAGAAAGCGCCGCGCCCGGCATAGACCGCGCCCTCGCCCAGCTCCTCCTCGATGCGCAGCAGCTGGTTGTATTTGGCGACGCGGTCCGAGCGCGACAGCGACCCGGTCTTGATCTGCATCGCGTTGGTGCCCACGGCGATGTCGGCGATGGTGGAGTCCTCGGTCTCTCCCGAGCGGTGGGAGATCACCGACGTGTAGCCCGCGTGCTTGGCCATCTCGACCGCCTCGAATGTCTCCGAGAGGGTGCCGATCTGGTTGATCTTGATGAGGATCGAATTCGCCACGCCGCGCGAGATGCCCTCGGCGAGGATGCGCGTGTTGGTGACGAACACGTCGTCGCCCACCAGCTGGACATCCTTGCCCAGCCGCTTGGTGAGAAGCTCCCAGCCCTCCCAGTCGCCCTCGGCCATGCCGTCCTCGATGGACAGGATCGGATACTTGTCGCACCACGTCGCGAAGAGGTCCACGAGCTGCGCCGAGGTGTACGAGAGCTTCTCTGCCTCGAAGCGGTACTTCCCGTCCTTGTAGAACTCGCTCGCGGCGCAGTCCATGCCGAGCATCACCTGCTCGCCCGCGTGGTAGCCCGCGGCCTCGATCGCTCGCAGCAGCCACTGGATCGCCGCTTCGTTGGAAGCCAGGTTGGGCGCGAAGCCGCCCTCGTCGCCCACCGCGGTGGACATGCCTTCCTTGTCGATCATCTTCTTCAGCGTGTGGAAGATCTCGGCCCCGCAGCGCAGCGCGTCGCGGAAGGAGTCGAAGCCCACCGGCAGGACCATGAACTCCTGGAAGTCGAGCGTGTTGTTGGCGTGCGCGCCGCCATTGATCACGTTCATCATCGGCACGGGCATGCGCCTCGGGGCGCTTCCGCCGAAGTAGCGGTAGAGCGGCAGCCCTGTCTCCTCGGCGGCCGCCTTGGCACATGCCACGGACACCGCGAGGATGGCATTCGCCCCCAGGCGCGACTTGTTTTCGGTGCCGTCCAGGTCGATGAGGACGCGGTCGATGTGCGCCTGCTCGGAGGCATCCAGGCCCAGGACCGCCTCGCAGATCTCGGTGTTCACGTGGTCCACGGCCTTCTGGACGCCCTTGCCGAAGTAGCGCTGCGGGTCGCCGTCGCGCAGCTCGATCGCCTCGCGCGAGCCCGTGGAAGCTCCCGAAGGCACGGCGGCGCGGCCCAGGGCGCCGGACTCGACCAGCACGTCGGCCTCGACGGTGGGATTGCCGCGCGAATCGAGGATCTCGCGGGCGACGACTTCGACGATTGCGGTCATTCGGGCGTCCTAAAGCGGATGAACGCCCGATTCTACATTTGGCGGGAAGAGGGAGCCGCTACAACTTCTTGGCGAGAGCCTCGGCAACCTTCCGGGCCTCGGCGGGGTCGCGTTCGCTCGGGCGATCGGAGCCGACCACCACCGTCACCCACGTGCGCCCCTTCAGCAGGTTCAGCTGGCCGGTCTTGCCGCTCCAGAAGGCCTGGGCGCCGGAGATGAGCATCGGCTTGGTCTGGAACTGCATGCGCGCGTCCTCGAAGGCGTGGTCGGCCTCGGCGCCGGTCTTGCCGAAGCGGAACTGGACCGCGGCCGAGACCGGCTTGCCGTCCTTGAAGCCCTTGTACGTGCAGTTGAGGAGGACCTTGGCGCGCTTCACCTTCGGGTTCACGGGATCGGTGGCCGCCGCGGTGCCCAGGGCTTTTTCCGCCTCGCCCTGCGTGAAGACGTCGCAGGCGTCAAAGGCCTCCTCGGCCGCCCGGGCCGGGCCCATCCACGCAGCGAGTACCGCCGCGATTGCCATCGCGCAGAGCTTTCCCATATCCACCTCGGCAGGTTGCGCGCGCCGTCACGTTCTTGTTGCCGCCATCATAGCGCGGCCGGCGCAACCTGTCGAAGCGGAATGGACGCTACTGCACGTCCTTCGTGCCGCCGAAAAAACCGCTGTACGTGCAGAACTGGTCCGAGCCGTTGAAAATGCCGCTGAAGCCCGTCTGGGTCGCGCTGATGGTGTCGAGGGTGAACCTGCCCGAGTTCGCCGATCCGCCTCCCACGGTGCAGTTGAAGGCGCCGTCGGAAATCTGCCCCAACACGCCCTGCGGGTTCAGCGTGCCGTTGAAGACGCACTGCGAGGCCTGGCCGTTCCCGGCGAAGAAGTTCACCACCATCTGCGTGGCCTGGCCCGACTGCGTGACCGTCATCGTGTCGAAGATGAGGATCGCGCCGTTGGGCGAGTTCTGGCAATTGGTGCCGTTCGCCGTGAGGCCGCCGAGGTAGTGCCCGGTCAGGTTGTTGTTGGCGAACGACTGGCGCAGGATCGACTTGCCGACGTTGACACCGTTCACGCTGTACGAGAGCGCGCCGTTGTACCCGTTCGAGAAATTCACCGACATCGTGCCGACCTGCGCGACGGTTACGCTGGCGGCGTTGAAGGCGCCGGCGCCGAAATAGGGACCGGTCGTCGAGTACATCGGCCCGGAGAACGCGGTACCCGAGCCCTGCATCGTCGATACGTACCAGCGCGGCGTCTGGTCCGGCCCGTACACGAAGAGCGTGGCGAAGATCGTGGTGCCCTGCTCGATGAAGTTCACCCCCCAGCCGCTTTCGGCCGGGCCGCCCCACCACTGGTCGGTGTAGTCGATGCCGGTGCTGGTGGCCGCCGCGGGGAGCGAAACGGCGAGCGCCGCGAGCAATGCCACGGCGTGGCGCTTGAATGTGGAGATCATTGTCATGGGTTCCTGGTGGCGGACGAAGAGCCGCGTACACACCCGCAGACTCGCCTGGCCTGCAAGAGTTCCGGTTTCCGGGTCAACGCAACCGCGCTGATTCCGGTTGACTGCGCAATTGTGAAATGGGGCGAAAAACCACAGTCCGGAAAGCATGCATTTGGCGACGCCACGATGCGTGAACGCGTCATGTGACCCGCTTTCATCTAGTGTACCAATGCCTTCAGCGCGTCGATGGCCCCCTCCACGCCGCCCTTGCGCAGCAGGTCGAGATTGGTGAGGAGCTTTTGCGCGATGCGGGAGACGAGCGTGTCGGCGACCACGGAGGCGATCTCGCTCGCCGTGGCGCCGCCGTTGCGCCGGCCGAGGTCGTGCATCTCGATGTCGGGCAGCTCGAAGCTCACGCCCTGCCCTTTCAAGCCCGGGTTGGTCATGGTGACCTTGCCGGCGCGGATCACGAGCTTCTCGACCACGAAGCGGTGTTTCACCTCGCCTCCGGAGGGCTTCCTGTCGCCGTCGCCCGGCGATTCCTGGGCGCGCTTCACGTAGCTTGCGATGTTCTTCTGGATCGCATCGAGGTTGGTGCCGTGGTCGCCGCGCTCGTAGGTGATGAGCGGCTCGCCGATCACGATCTCGTGGATCACGACCACGGGGGCGCGGACCGTGGCGGGATCGACCCACACCGAGATCTCCGCCAGGCGCGCGGCACGGGGCGCCGTGAAGCCCGGGGGATTGCCGATGTCCACGCGCTTCACGCTCCCCCGGCCGTCGCTCGGGGAAAGGTGCACCTCGCCCACCTCCACGCTCACGCCGGCGACCTGGGGCCCGTAGTGCTCGAGGGCGTACTTCACGATGAGATCGAGCGACTCGTACGCCCAGAATGCCGCCCCCGCCGCGACCACGAGCAGCACCGCCACGATCCAGGCGGCCTTGCGCATCGCTACTCCAATGCCGCCAGGATCGCGCGCAGCCCCTGGGCCTCGCCCCCCACGGGCCGGCCGGGACGGGCCACATCGTTCCAGGAGAAAACGTCGAAGTGCGCCCACGGGACATCGCGCGGTACGAAGTAATCGAGGAAGAGCGCGGCCACGATCGAGCCCGCGTAGCCGCCACGGCCCGAGTTGCTGAAGTCGGCCACGTCGCTGTCGAAGAGACGCCGGTAGTTGCGCCAGAGGGGCAGGCGCCAGATCGGGTCCTCGAGATCGTCGGCCCGCGCCTCCAGGCGCGCCGCGAGTTTCTCGTCGTTGCAGAAGAGAACCGGAAGCTCGGGGCCCAGCGCCACGCGGGCGGCCCCGGTGAGGGTGGCGAAATCGACCAGCGTGCGCGGCTTCCCCTCCACCGCGTAGGCGAGTGCGTCGCAGAGGATCACGCGGCCCTCGGCATCGGTATTGCCCACTTCGATGTTCAGGCCCTTGCGCGTATGAACCACGTCGCCTGGACGATAGGCGTTCCCCGAGATCGCATTCTCGACCGTGGGAACGAGTAGATGCAGCGAGACCGGAAGCTTCCTCTGCATCACCAAGCGCGCCAGTGCGATCGCGTGCGCCGCGCCACCCATGTCCTTCTTCATGAGGCGCATCCCCTCGGCGCCCTTGATGTCGAGGCCGCCCGAATCGAAGCACACGCCCTTGCCGACGATCGCCACGCGCGGATCCTTCTTGCGGCCCCAGCGGATCTCGAGGAGGCGCGGCTGCCGTGCGGCCGCGCGGCTCACGGCATGGATGGCTGGAAAGTTCGCGGAGAGGAGCTCATCGCCCACCCACTCGTTGAATTCGCCGCCGAAGAGCTCGGCTTGCTCGCGCACGACGTCCGAGAGTTGTTCCGGCCCCATGTCCTCGGCGGGCGTGTTCACCAGGTCTCGCACCATCCGCACGGCCTGCGCCATGTCGAGCGCTTCCTTCACGCGCGCGGCGCTTTCCACCTGGAGCTCGGCGGCGGCGCGCTTCGCCTTCTTGTAGCGCGCGAACTGGTAGGAGCCCAGGTCCCAAGAGAAGGCGGCCTTGTCGGCGGGCACGGCGACCGAGCCCTTGCCGAGCGCGTAGCGCCCGTTCGGCAGCTTGAGCGGAAGCGCCGCGAACGACCACGAATCGTCGCCGTCACGCACGCCCGCGAGCACGCGTGCGACACCGCCCTTGGCATCGGGCAGCAGCGCGAACGTGTTCGGCGAGCCGGCGAAGCCCGAAGCGCGCGCAAACTTGCGCTCGGTGGCGGAGAGGGAATCGAGGAGGCCTCCCAGGGACTTCGTGTCCGTGGCGAGGATGGGAGTCGCGGCCTTGTCGAAGGCTTTCTTGTCGGTGATGACGGTCATGCCGTCATTTTCTCATGCCCGCTTCTTTGGGGATGACG
>DATBAI010000050.1:0-29649 GCA_036271595.1 Usitatibacter sp. | reverse complement strand
CAGGGCGCGAGGATCCCCAACTTCAACGACGACTACATGGGTGCGGCACCCGACGTGGGAGCGGCCGAAGCGGGCAAGCCCGCGATGAAGTTCGGCGTGGCCGCGGCGAGCTCCTCCAGCTCCGCGGGGGGCACCGGCACGACGACGGCTCCTCCGGCGGCTCCGCCCGCCTCGAGTGGCGGGCTGCCGGTCTCGACATCCATCCTGTCGTCGGCTCCCAGCGTGGCCGCGGGAGTGAACGTGGGCTTCACCGTGCACGTGATGGGTAACGGCGCGACGCCGACGGGGACCCTCACCTTCATGGACAACGGCGCACCGATCGCATCGTGCGGCTCGATGCTGCTGGGGCTGGGCACGGCCCGCTGTCTCACCAATACGCTCGCCGCGGGCGTCCATTCGATCACCGCGCAATATTCGGGCAACTCGACCTACGCGACAGGAACCGCCGGCCCCCTCACGCAAACCGTCACGGGCAAGTCCGGTTCGACCGGATCCACGACAGCACTCGCGCTTTCGATCGACTCGTCGGCGTACACGATCGCCCACGGCACGAAGGTCACGCTCACCGTGCGCCTCTCGGGGGGCAATACGCCCGGCGGCACCATCAATTTCCAGGATGGGCTCGGCTCGGTCGCGGGATGCGCGGCGGTCCCGCTCGCGAACGGCGTGGCGACCTGCTCGGCGAGCTGGTCGGCCGCGGGCAGCCACTCGCTCCGCGGCCTCTATTCCGGCGATGCGCGTAACGGCGCCGGAATCGCCGGGCCGCTCACCGAGAAGGTGACGTAACCCGCCTCAACGCGACACGTAGCGGATTCGGTTGCAGTAGGCCGAAAGGTCGGCCGAGTCCGCGTTGAGGAAAGCCGACGCGCCGTTCAGGTCCGCTACCCGGCGGTTGTGCGCATCGACGCGTTCGTTCAGGTCGCGCGATCGCACGTTGTAGGCTTCCACCGCCACGGCGTCCGTGTGGTCCAGCCCGCGCATCTGCTGGTTCACCTGGGAGGTCTCGGCGGCGATCTGCCGGCCCTCGCGGTCGATGTCGGCCTTGTCGCTGTCGAGCATGGCCTTGCGGTCCCACAGCTCGTCGTTACGCGCCTCGCACACGTGCAGGTGGCCGGGGACGTAGACCGGAACCGTCTCGACATAGACCGGTGCGGGAACGCCGGTGATGGCGGCACGCGAGTAGCTTGTTTGCGCCAGCGCCGCGGCCGGCGTGAGCAGCGTGGCGATCGCGATGGCGAGCGGGATTCTCATGGCATTGGCTCCTTGGGGATACCTTCTGGTGACAGCGGGCCGCGGCCAAAGGTTGATGGGTCGATCGGACCATGCCTTGGGAAGCCGGCAAGCCATCCCCATGTGCAACCCATGCGACTTGCCGTCTTCCTGCTGCTCGCCTACGCGGGCGTGCGCCTCTTCTCCCCTTTCAGCCTTGCCCTGGCTGTCCCGGGGGCCCTCGCGCTGGCAGCGTGCTTCCTGCTCTTGCCGCGCGGCTGGCGAGCGCGCCGCGAGCACGGTCTCATGGTGATGCTGAACTGGCTCATGCTGGGATTCGTGTCCTGGCTCGTCGTGCTCACGCTCGCGCGCGACATCGCCCTACTGGCGGCCGTGCTGGCGCTTCCCGCCGCGGAATTCGCAACGTGGTCGCGGATCTCGGCGCTGGCGGTGCTGTGGGCCACGCCGGCGATCACGGTCGTGGGCTTCGTCATGGCGCGGCGCGTTGCGCCCGTCGTCAAGGTGGACATCCCGGTTGCCGGGCTTCCCAAGGCCCTCGAAGGGTTCACGATCGCGCAGATCAGCGACATCCACGTGGGTCCGACCATCAAGCGGCCCTTCGTGGAGAAGATGGTCGACCGCGTGAATCGGCTCGACGCCGACGTGATCGCGATCACCGGTGACATAGTCGATGGCAGCGTCGGCGAGCTGCGCCACCACACGGAGCCGCTCGCGAGGCTCGAGTCGCGCCATGGCACTTACGCGGTCACGGGGAACCACGAGTACTACTCGGGTGCGCCTGCGTGGGTCTCGGAGCTCACCCGGCTGGGCGCCACCGTGCTGCTGAACGAGCACGTCGTGATCGAGCGCGGCGGGGCGTCGCTCGCGCTCGCCGGCGTGACCGACTACTCCGCCCATCACTTCGACCCTTCGCAGCGCAGCGATCCCGGTCGGGCGATCGAAGGCGCCCCGGACCATGCCGTCAAGGTCCTGCTCGCGCACCAACCGCGCAGCGCGCCCGCCGCGGCCGATGCCGGCTACGACCTGCAACTATCGGGCCACACGCACGGCGGCCAGTTCTGGCCGTGGAATCTCTTCGTGCGCTTCCAGCAGCCCTTCACCGCGGGGCTCAATCGCCTCGGACGCATGTGGGTCTACATCAATCGCGGCACGGGCTATTGGGGGCCACCGATGCGATTCGGAATTCCCTCCGAGATCACGCGGATCCGGTTGGTAAGGGCGACCTAGGAATCCGTAGGCTTCCAGCCGCCGCCGAGCGCGTTCATCAGGTCCACGGTGAACGAAAGGTAGGCCTGCCGGTTGCGGATGAGCTGCAGGCGCGCATCGTTCAACGTGCGCTCCGCATCCAGCACCTCCAGATACGCCGAGTAGCCGTGCTCGTAGCGAAGCTGCGCCAGGTGCAGCGCCTTGCCCGCCTGGTCCACCAGGTCCTTCAATTCCCCATCCGACTCGTTGGCGCGGCGCACGTTGGAGAGCGCGTCCGAGACGTCGCGGAATGCGTTGCGCACGGCTCCGACATAGGCTCCTTCGGCCTGCTTCGCCTGCGCCACGGCCTGGTCGGTGCGCGCCTTGTAGCGGCCGCCATCGATGATCGGCCCGATCAGGGTGCCGCCGACGGACCAGCTGCGCCCTCCGGTCGTGAAGAGGTTGCCGAGCTCAGTGCTCGCGGTGCCGAGCGTGCCGGTGAGGGATAACGTCGGGAATTGTTCCGCGCGAGCCACGCCGATGCGCTCGGTGGCGGCCTGAAGATTCGCCTCGGCCTCGCGCACATCGGGCCGGCGCTCGAGGAGGAGCGATGGAAGCCCCGCGGGCGTGAGCGGCGGAATGGGAAGCTGGTCCAGGCCGCCTTCGGGAAGCTTCAGGTCGAGGCGGCCGGTGAGCACGCCCAACTGGTGGACGATCGCATCGCGTTGGCGCGCGATCTCGGTCGCTTGCGCCGCGGCCTGCGCGCGCAGGCTGCCTGCCTGGTAAACGTCGAGCTCCGGAGCGACGCCCGCGTCGGACCGCTTCTTCGCGAGGCCGAGCGACTCGACCGCCGTGGAGAGGATCTCTCGCGAGGCGATTTCCTGCGCATCGAGCGAGCGCGCCGCGAAATACGAGCGCGCGACCGTCGCGGCGAGCGTGAGCGCCACCGTGTCGCGTCCGTACCGCGATGCGAGCAGCTGGTCGCGCACCGAGCGCTCGGCGCGGCGTAGCCGCCCCCACAGGTCCACCTCGAACGAGGTCGCGAGGCCGACGCCGAATCCGTTCGTCGTGATGAAGCTGGTGTCCGAATCGCGGCCGCGGAAAGCGCTCGCCTGCCCGTTCACGAGCGGGAAGAGGAGTGTCGCGCGAGCCTCGCGCAGCGCCGCTTCCGCTTCCTCCACCCGTGCCGCCGCGACCTGCACGTCGGTATTGTTGGCGAGCCCGGCGGCCACCAGGTCGTTCAGCGCCGGATCGGAGTAGAGAGTCCACCAATCGTGCGGCACCGGCACCGTGGCCGTTCCTACGTCGGCTTCGGAAAACGCGCCCGGAAGGCTCGTCTCGGGACGATGGTAGTTCGGGCCCACCATGCACCCGCTCGTGGCGAGCGCAAGGGCGAGGGCGATGGCGCGCTTCAATCGGCCTCCTGCGGCTTGTGGGTGACGGGCGGCGCGTGGGTGGCGACGTCCTCGCGCCCGCCCATCTTCTGGCGCCGTGCGAACACCGAGAAGAACAGCGGCACGAAGATGGTCGCGATGAAGGTGGCCGCGAGCATTCCGCCCACGACCCCCGTGCCCATGGAGCGGCGCGACGCCGCGCCCGCACCGCTTGCGACCGCGAGCGGCATCACGCCGAACACGAACGCGAGCGAGGTCATCACGATCGGGCGGAAGCGAAGCCGCGCCGCCTGCACCGCCGCGTCCTTCGCGCTCATGCCGGCGAGCAACCCCTGCTGCGCGAATTCCACGATCAGGATGGCGTTCTTCGCCGCGAGGCCGATCAGCACCACCAGGCCGATCTGGAAGTAGATGTCGTTCTCCATGCCGCGCAGGAACACGAGGATCAGCGCGCCCATCACCGCGAAGGGCACGGCGAGCACGACGGCCGAAGGCAGGCGCCAGCGCTCATAGAGCGCCGAGAGAATGAGGTACACCATGAGGATCGCGAGGCCGAAGGCGAGGATCGACTGCTTTCCGGTGCGCTTCTCCTGGAATGCCTGCCCGCTCCACGCGAGGGTATAACCCGGCGGAAGCGTCTGGGCCGCCACGCGCTCCACGGCTTCGATCGCCTGTCCCGAGGAGACGCCCGGCTTCCCCGAACCCAGCACCTTGGCCGCGAGGAACCCGGTGAAGCGGTCGACCTGCTCCGGGCCCACGGCTTCGGTCACGGTGAGCAGCGCCGACAGCGGGATCATCGAGCCCGTGGTCGTCGAGCGCACGAACACGTTGCCGATCTGCTGGGGCTGCGCGCGGAATTGTCCCTCGGACTGCACCTGTACCCGGTAGGTGCGCCCTCCCATGTTGAAGTCGTTCACGTAGAGCACGCCGAAGGTGCTCTGCATCGCGTCGAAGACGTCGGAGATCGGCACGCCCAGCGAGAGCGCCTGCTCGCGATTGAGCTCGACGTGAAGCTGCGGTGTCGTGGGACGGTAGAAGGTCGTGATCCCGGTGAGGTCCGGGTCCTTGACGAGGGCCCGGTTCAGGTCCTGGATGACCGCGCCCAGCTTGCGCGTGTCGCCCTCGACGCGCGACTGCACGTAGAACTCGAAGCCGCCGGCGCTGCCCAGGCCGCGGATGGCCGGCGGGTTGAACATGATCGTCATGCCGTCGGTGAAGCCCTGGCCGCGCTTGTTCAAGTCCGCGGCGACCTGCTGCGCGGTGCGCTTGCGGTCGTCCCAGTCCTTGAGCAGGACGAAGGTCGTGCCCGCGCTCGACTTGTTCGCGCCGCCGATGAAGTCGCGGCCCGGCACGACGAACGCGTGCTGGACGGCGTCGTCCTTCGACAGGATGTCCCAGAGCTGCTCACCGGTCTTCTCGGTGCGCTGGAGTGACGCGGCGTCCGGCAGGATGATGGAGCCGATGAGGTAGCCCTGGTCCTCGGCGGGGACGAACGACGTGGGCACGCGCCAGAAGAGGAGCCCCACGATCGCGAACACCACGATCGTCGCGAGGAGCGAGAAGACGCGCTTCGCGAGCGCGAAATCCACGCCGCGCAGGAAGAACCTCGTGGTCTTCTCGAACGCGGTATTGAAAGGACGGAAGATCCTCGACTCGTGGTCGCCGGGCTTCAGGAGCAGCGCGCAAAGCGCGGGCGTGAGCGTCAACGCGACGAAGCCCGAGATCACCACGGCCACCGTCACCGTGACCGCGAACTGCTTGTAGAGCTGCCCCGCGATGCCGCCCAGGAAGGCGACCGGGATGAACACCGAGCAGAGCACGAGGATGATCGCGATCAACGCGCCGGACACCTCGCGCATCGCCTCGATGGAGGCCTGCATCGCGTCCATCTTCTCCACGCGCATCAGGCGCTCGACGTTCTCCAGCACCACGATCGCGTCGTCCACCACGATCCCGATGGCGAGCACCATCGCGAAGAGCGTGAGCACGTTGATGGACAGGCCCAGGATGAAGAGCCCGGCGAACGTGCCGACGATCGACACGGGCACCGCGAGCATCGGGATCACCGTCGCGCGCCAGGTCTGCAGGAAGATGAAGACCACCAGCAGCACGAGCACCGCCGCCTCGAAGATCGTGACCTCCACCTCGTGGATCGAGGCCTTCACGACGATGGTGGTGTCGAACGGGATGATGTAGTCCACGTCCGCGGGAAAGCTTTTCCGCAGCTCCACCAGGCGCGCCTTCACCGCCGTCGCCGTATTGAGCGCGTTCGCGCCGGGGGCGAGGAAGACCGCCATGCCGATGGCGGGCTTGCCGTCCACGGTGGGCGCCGTGTCGTAGTTGAGGGCGTCCAGGCCCACGGAAGCCACGTCCTTCACGCGGAGCGTCCCGTTGGGGCCGTTGGCGCGCACGACGATGTTCTCGAATTCGTCCACGCGCGACAGGCGCCCGCGCGCCGTCACCGTGAAAGTGACGGCCTGCCCGGGAGGCGCGGGCTCCGCGCCGATCTTGCCCACCGCGAACTGCGAGTTCTGTGCGCGGATCGCATCGGCGACGTCCGTCGGCGTGACGCCGAGCTGCGCCATCTTGTCGGGCTTCAACCACACGCGCATGGAGGAGCCCGCGCCGAAGACGAAGAGGTCGCCCACGCCGGGAACCCGCTTCATTTCGTCCACGATGTTGGTGTTGGCGTAGTCCGCGATCGTGGTGGTGGCGACCGAGCCCTTGGGCGAGAACATCGCGGCGACGACGAGGATGTCGGGCGAGCGCTTGGCGACGATGATGCCGTTGCGGCGTACCTCGTCGGGAAGCGTGGGCTGGGCCACCTGGACGCGGTTATTCAGCTGCACCACGGCGCGGTCGAGGTCGGTGCCGACCTCGAACGTGCAGGTGATCGTGAGCGAGCCGTCCTGCGAAGCGCTCGAGACGTAGTAGATCATGCCCTCGGTGCCCGAGAGCTGCTGCTCGATGGGCGCCGCGACGGTCTGCGAGATCGTCTCCGCGCTCGCGCCGGGATACGCCGTGGTGATGGTCACCGTGGGCGGCGAGATCTCCGGGTACTGGGATACCGGCAGGTTGAACGACGAGATGATGCCCGCCAGCGTGACGAGGATCGCGATCACGCTCGCGAAGATCGGACGCTCGATGAAGAACTTCGAGAAATTGCCCATGGCGTCCCCTCCTAGCGCTCGGAGGTCTTGGTCGCTTTGGGTTCCGCGGCGCTGGCGGGGGCCGCCGCGCCGGGCTCGTGCGGCTGCACCGGCGAGCCGGGACGCACCTTCACGAGGTTGTCGACGATCACCATGTCGCCGTCGGACAGGCCCGCCGTGACCACGGCGTTGGAGCCGACCCAGTTGGCGATCTTCACCGGCTTGGACACCGCCTTGCCATCGGGGCCCGCCGTCATCACGATGCGCGACTGCTCGCTCTGCAGGATCGCCTGCTGCGGCACGAGGAATGCGTTCTGCTCGCCGGCGAGCACGCGTACCTTCAGGAACTGGCCCGGCAGCCACTTGATGCCGGGGTTGGGGAACTCGGCGCGCAGCTGCACGGTGCCGAGCTTCGTATCGACCGTGCTCGCCGAGAAGTTGAGCTTGCCGTTGTCGGCGACGATCGCATTCGCGTCGTTCACCAGCTGGACGCGCGCGCCGCGCTCGGCGCCGCGGATGCGGTTGAAGTCCGGCTCGGCGAGCGAGAAGCGCACCCAGATCGGGTTCACCTGGGTGAGCGTGGTGAGCAGGCTCGAATCCGTGTTGGCGGTGACGAGGCTTCCCTCGGAGCGCTGCGCGCGGCCGGTGATGCCCGAGATCGGCGCCGCGACCTTCGTGTACGACAGGTTCAGCTCGGCTTCCTTCAGCTTCGCCTCCGCCGCGGCGATCGAAGCCGTGGACGTGCGGGCCGTGGCGACCGCGGTGTCGTAATCTCGCTGCGCGATGGCCTTTTCACGGGCGAGGGGCTCGAGGCGCTTGGTGTCGGTCTCGGCGAGGTCGCGCTTCACGCGCTCCTGCTGCAAAGCCGCCTTCGCCTCGTCCACCGCGAGCTCGAAAGGGGCGGGGTCGATCAGGAAGAGGAGCTGGCCCGCCTGGACGGGGGCGCCCTCCTCGTAGGCGCGCTTCTCGATGATTCCCGTCACCCGCGCATGGATTTCCACGTCCCGCGAGCCCTCGGCCTGGCCGACCGCCTCGAGGGAGACCGGCACCCGTTGCAGCGATACCTTGACCGCGGCCACGGGCAGCGGCCGGGAGGCTGCGGCGGCGGCCGCGGCCTTCTCGGCGTCGTCATTCCCATGGCAGGCGGCCAGGGCGAGAACAGGCATGAGGAAGGCGAGGCGACGCGCGGGCGCTGGCAGGAAGGTCATCGGCAGTAGGTGGCAGTGCGGCGGGAAGCGCCCATTATATACGTTCCAGAATGTATGTAAAATGCCCGCATGCGAAGGACGAGGGAAGAGGCGCTGCGCACGCGCCAGGGGATCGTCGAGGCGGCGCTGGCGTGCTTCGATCGACACGGCATCGCCAATACGACGCTGGAGCAGATCGCCACCGAGGCGAACGTCACCAAGGGCGCCGTGTACTGGCATTTCCGCGGCAAGCGCGAGATCCTCCACGCGATCAGGGAGGACGTTTCGCTCCCGCTGCTCGACCGTGCGGATTGCACTTTGCTGAACAGCGCCGAGCGCCCACCGCTCGATCGCGTCGCGCGCTTCCTCGAGGGCATGATGGAAACCGTCGAGACCGACGCTCGTACGCGCCGTGCCCTCACCGTGATGCAGTTCAAATGCGAATATGCCGACGAGCTGGTGCAGGAGCTGGACGACATGAATCGCAACAACGACCGGCTGATGAAGGCGCTCGAGGAAACCTACGATGAGGCGCGCAAGGCGGGGACGCTCAATCCCGGGCTCACCCCGCGCATCGCCGCCCTCGACACGATGGCCTTCGTCGCGGGGCTGGTACGCCTTTCGCTGCTCGATCGCAGCCGCAACGGCATGCGCAAGAACGCCTCGGCCCTCATCCGCGCCCACGTCGCTTCGCGCCGGGCGGCCTGAAAAAAAAAACTAGTCCCCGGTTGTCGATCGCGGCTCGTTCCGTTCGTCGTTACAGTACGGGCAGCCCGATGGGCGCGCTCCCATACGACAACCGACCCAGGAGAAGAGACATGAGATTCATGGTGATGGTGAAGGCGAGCCGGGAATCGCAGGCGGGTGGATGGCCCCTTCCCGGAGACCAAGGAGCTCGTCGCGGGCTTCTGGATCCTCCAGGCGAAATCGAAGGACGAGGTGATCGAATGGATGAAGCGCTGCCCGAACCCGATGGAGGGCGACTCGGATATCGAGATCCGCCAGATCTTCGAGGCCGAGGACTTCGGCGCCCAGCTGACGGCCGAGATGCGCGAGCGCGAGGCGACGCTGAGGAAGGAATCGGCCAACCTCGCGAAGAGATAAGCGCCGCGTGCTACTGTCTGGCTCGCCAAGGAGGAATTCATGGCCTTCATCACCGCACTGTGGCTGCCGATCCTCGTCTGCGCCGTGGGCGTATTCGTCGCGAGCAGCGTCATTCACATGGTCTTCAAGTGGCACAGCTCCGACTACCTGAAGCTGGGCAACGAGGACGAGGTCCGCGCCGCGATCCGCGCCTCCTCGCCGGGGCCGGGGCAGTACGCGGTTCCCTACTGCGGTGACATGAAGCTGATGGGCTCCCCGGAGATGCAGAAGAAGTTCACCGAAGGACCGATCGCTTGGGTCACGCTGCGCGCTCCGGGAATGCCCGCCATGGGGCCGATGCTCGGCCAGTGGTTCGTGTTGAACCTCGTGGTGGCCGCCCTCGCCGGCTACATCGCATCCAAGACGCTCCTGCCCGTCCCGGTCACGTTCCTCGGCATCTGCCGCGAGGTGGGCGTAATCACGTTCCTCGCATATGCGGGCGGCAGCGTGAGCAACGGAATCTGGATGGGCAAGCCCTGGTCGAGCGTCGCGAAGGAAGTGCTCGACGCCATCATCTATGGCGCCGTGAGCGCGCTCGTTTTCGCGTGGCTCTGGCCGCACTAGGCCTGTAGGAGGCGTGCGCGGGGGCCGAAAGGGCCCCCCGGCCGCGGCGAACCCAGGCGGGGCCGAACGGGTCGCACTTCTCCGGCAACCCAAATGGAGAACGTCATGACCCACTCTTTCAAGCTCGCGGCCGTCGCGGGCGCGCTCGCGGCCGCGCTTGCCGCGCCCGCCTGGTCGCAGCCCGCTTCGATCACCGCCGCGCCTTCGGCTACGCTGCCCTCGGCCAACTCGGTGATGTCGGGCACCACGACCAGCAGCGCCGATCCGTACGATCCGAGCAACACGCAACTGCGCTCGCAGTGCTATGACCAGGGCACCGGCTCCTGGAAGACCACTTCCCAGTGCCAGGTCTTCACGCGCAACGCCATCGCGCCCGACATCGTGGGCGGCGGCACGCCGGCCAATGCCGCGGGCACCATGGGCTCGACCAGCACGCTGAACGCGGGAACGACGGGCTCCACCAGCTCGCTCAACTCGCCGGGCGCCATCGGCGGCTCGACCACCTCCTCCACCGGCACGACCTCGTCGCTCAATCCGTCGATGTCGAGCTCGGGCATCACGGGCACTGGGACCTCCGGCGGCACCAGCGGCGCCACGAGCGGGGCGACCAGCGGCGCGACCGGCAGCTCTGCGGGCGGGAGCACGGCGGGTGGCGCCTCGGCCGGGGGCAGCTCGGGCGGCGGCGGCTCGAGCGGCGGCCACTGATCGCACCGGTGCGCCAAGCGGGATTTTCCCGTCGATCGGGTCCGGCGATTTTCTCGAGCCGGGCCCGATCGTGCTCTGACTACCGCGTGGAAAGGCGAAACAACGTGATGACCATGGGCTGGCACATGCTCTAGCGGCAGGCCGCGCGCCGCCGCCCGAACATCTGCACCGCATAGAAGCGGCCGCTATGCGCGCCTTGCACGACGGCCACGCCCGTATCGAGGGCGCGCGCATCCAGCATGTTGCGACGATGCCCCGGGGAATCCTTCCAGCCCTGGACCAGCGCCTGGGCCAGTGCGGCCGTCGTGAAACCGCGGCTGTTGTACTGGTAGGCGATGTTCTCGGAGACCAGGCAATAGTCGTAGCCTTGGGCACGCGCGCGCAGGGCGGGCGTGCGGCCGTCGGCCTCATGGTCGAACCGGTCGGTACGGGCGAGAAATTCCGCGAAGTCGCGTGCGGTGCGGTCGAGCGTCGAATCCGAGCGCACGTCGCCGACTCCCTGCTCGACGCGGAAGCGGTTCGTCGCCTCGACGATGGCGCGCTCGACGGCGGGAATGTCCGCGGCGCGGGCGCCGCAGGCGAGGACCATCAGGCACGACGCAAGGAAACGGCGCATGGGAACTTGAACGCGCCGCGCCCCTGGATAGTTGACTTCTTCCCTGCTTCGCACCGCCCTACCCCTCTTTCGTCGGATCTCCGCGGAATGCCTGTGCGGGCCTTGCTATCCTTCGCCGCATGGTTTCCTTCCTCTTCATCGTGCGCCGATTGGCTGCCTGGGCCGCAAGCATCATCGTGGTCGTGGTCCTCTGGGCGAGCCTCGTCAGCCGCGGCCCCGCATGGCCCTTCCTCGTGGCCGCGTTCTTCATCCTCGCGTGGGTCGTGGCGAGCGGGTTCTCCCACGTGCACCGGGTGCGGCTCATCTCGGAACGCATCGACGCCGAGAGCCTGGGCTCGCGCCACCGCAGCCGGATCGAGGTCCCCTTCCCGGCGGGAGAAGCGTTCGACCTGGTCGATGCCGCGGTGCGCGAGCTGCCCAACGTCGAGAACGTGCGCAGCACGCGCGACAGCCTCCAGGTGCAGGGGCTGGTGTGGGCCGAAAACTACAACGCGAGGAGCGGCGCCAAGAACAAGCGGGACACGGGCCGCGATGTGCGCAGCAACGAGGTGCGCGCCGTGGTCACGCCGGGCGAGGGCACGAGCAGCCTCACGCTCATCTGCGAGCCGGTCCGTCCCGCCTGGGGCGACTGGTTCAGGGTGGACAACGGCGTGAACCTCGAGAACATGCAGGCGATCACGCGCGCGATCACGCGCCGCATCTCGGAGCGCCGCCGCGATGAAGCAGCGCAGGCGATCGAGACCGCGACGCAGAAGGAGCTCACGGTGGCGAAGCTCTCGCTGCTGCACGCGCAGGTCGAGCCCCACTTCCTCTACAACACGCTCGCCTCGGCGCAGCTCCTCACCCGCAGCGACCCGGCCAGGGCGGACCAGATGCTGGGCAACCTCATCGTGTACCTGCGCACTTCGCTCCCCCGCACGGAGGATTCGCTCTCGACGCTCGGCGACGAGCTGGACCGGGCGCGAGCCTACCTCGAGATCCTGCGCCTGCGAATGGGCGAGCGGCTCGCGCTGCAGATCCAGGTGCCCGAGCCGTTGATGCGCGTGCCGCTCCCCCCGATGATGCTGCAAACGCTGGTCGAGAACGCGATCAAGCATGGGCTCGAGCCCTCCCAGCGCGGCGGAACCGTGTGGATCACCGCGCGCGAGACCGACGGCAAGTCCGCGATCACGGTGGCCGACGATGGACGCGGTTTCAGCGACGATGGCGGCGGCACGGGTATCGGCTTGAAGAACGTGCGCGAGCGGCTGCGCCTGGCTTACGGCGACGCCGCGAGCTTCGCGATCGTCTCCAACTACCCCAACGGTGTCGCCGCGACGATCACCGTGCCGTCCGCGGGACCGCCCGCACCCCATGCCTAGCGCCGTCATCGCCGAGGACGAGAAGCTCCTGCGCGACGAGATCGCCGCGCTCCTCCAGCGCGCGTGGCCGGAGCTTTCCATCCTCGCGCAGTGCGACGACGGCGCGAGCGCGCTCGAAGCGATCGCCGAGCACAAGCCCGACGTGGCGTTCCTCGACATTCGCATGCCCGGCCTCACGGGGCTGGAGGTGGCCGCGGCGGCCGCCGAAGCGAGCCCCGCGACGCAGGTGGTGTTCGTGACCGCGTATGACCAGTACGCGATCGACGCCTTCAATCGTGGCGCGATGGACTACCTGCTGAAGCCGATCGTGCCCGAGCGTCTCGCGGCGACCGTGCAGCGGCTCAAGTCGCGCACCGGCTCCGCGGCCGACAGCCGGGGGCTCGCCGCCGTCCTCGAGGACCTGAGGTCGCGTATCGCACCCTCGGGCAGGGCGCCGCTGCAATGGATCACCGCGAGCGTGGGCAAGGAGACGCGCCTCATCATGGTGGACGACGTCGCCTACTTCAAGGCCGAGGACAAGTACACCGTGGTCGCGACCGCCGCGGGCGACGCGCTCATTCGCAAGCCCATCCGCGAGCTCCTCGACCAGCTCGATCCGAACGTCTTCAAGCAGGTTCATCGCTCGACGATCGTGAACCTGAAGGCCATCGCGGGCGTGACCCGCGACGATGCCGGCCGCGGCACGATTCGGCTGCGCACGCGCCCCGAGACGCTTCCCGTGAGCCTCACCTTCATGCCGCTCTTCAGGAACATGTAAATCCAGCCGTGCGGGCGGCCGCGTCCAACGGGGCTAGAATGGCCGCCTCCCAAAAGGACCCCTCGACATGACGAAGACGCTGATCGCGCTCGCCCTCGCTGCAACAATCGGTAACGCCGCAGCCGCCGGGTCCCCACCGGCGGGCACAGGATCCGACGACCGCCCCCAGGACCACTGGAACCTCTCCGACATCTACAAGGACGAGGCCGGATGGAACGCGGACTACGCGAAGACCGAGGCTGACCTCAAGCGGTTCGCCGCGTGCCACGGCCAGCTGGGCAAGTCGGCGGCCCGCTTCCGCGAGTGCGCCGAGCTCGCCTTCGCCATCCAGCAGCGGGCCGCGAAGGTCTCGACCTATGCGTCGGAGCGCGCCGCCGAGGACACGGGCGACGCCGCCCGCCAGGCGCTCGAGCAGAAATCCAACGTCCTGGGTAGCGCCATTTCCGAGGCGACTTCCTTCATCAGCCCCGAGATCCTCGCGATCGGCAAGCCGCGCATCGACTCCTTCTTCAAAGCGGACCCCGGCCTCGCCAAGTATCGCCACGTGATCGACGACATCCTTCGCACCGCGCCGCATACACTCGACGCCAAGGGCGAGAAGATCCTTGCCGCGTTCTCGCTCACCCAGGGCGATCCGATCAACGTCTATCGCGTGTTCGCCAACGCCGAAATGCCGTGGCCCACGGTGAAACTCTCCTCCGGCGAGGAGGTGAAGCTCACCAACACGGCGTACCAGAAGTATCGCGAGTCGACGAACCGCGACGATCGCAAGCTTGCGATGGATACCTTCTTCGGGCGGTGGAAGGAATTCGACGGCACCTACGGGACGCTGCTCTATTCCGATCTCAAGGAGCACGCCGTCTACGCGAAGGTCCGCAACTACCCGAATTCCATCACCGCGGCGCTCGACGCGAACAACCTGCCGCGCAGCGTGTACGACGCCCTCATCAAGAGCACCAACGCCAACCTGCCGACGCTGCACCGCTACTTCAAGCTGCGCGCGAGGATGCTGGGCATCACGGACATGCACTACTACGACCTGTATCCGCCGCTCGTGCACTCGGACCTCAAGTTCCCGATCGACGAGGGGAAGTCGATCGTGCTGTCGGCCGTGGCGCCGCTCGGCCCGGACTACGTCGCCGCCATGCGCCACGGGATGGAGAACCGCTGGATGGATGTGTATCCGCGCCCGCGCAAGGATCCAGGCGGGCACATGGCGGGAACGGCGTACGACGTGCACCCGTTCCTGCTCGTGAACTACCAGGACAACTACGAGTCGCTCACGACCATCGCGCATGAGTGGGGCCACGCGATGCACTCGTACTATTCCAACAAGGCGCAGCCGTTCGCGACGGCGAACTACGCCACCTTCGTGGCCGAGATCGCTTCCACGCTGAACGAGGCGCTCCTCCTCGACTACGTGGTGAAGCACGCGAAGAACGACGACGAGAAGCTCTTCTACCTCGGCAACGCGCTGGAGGGCTACCGCGCCACCTTCTTCCGCCAGGCGATGTTCGGCGAGTTCGAGGAAAAGATCCACGCCGCAGTGGACAAGGGCGAGCCGCTCACGGGCGAGGCGTTCACGAAAATGTACGGCGAGATCCTGCGCCGCTACCACGGCGACGCGCAGGGTGTCGTCAAGATCGACGACGTGGACAACATGGAGTGGGCCTACATCCCCCACTTCTACTACAACTTCTACGTGTTCCAGTACGCGACATCGGTTTCGGCGTCCTCGCTCTTCGCCGACTGGATCCTCGAGGGGAAGCCCGGCGCGCGCGAGAAATACCTGAAAATGCTGTCCTCGGGCTCCTCCGACTACCCCTACGACCTTGTGAAGGCAGCGGGCATCGACATGGCGACGAGCGCCCCGTACGACTCCATTGCCGCCCGGATGAATCGCGTCATGGACGAGATCGAAGCGATCCTCGCCAAGCGGAAGTAGGGCGCCGAGGCCACCGCTTCCCGGGCTCGAAGTCGCGGGCCCCGGGGGGCCCCGCCGCGGGCATAGGCGGCCGGAACGCCGGCTGGCACAGCCCATCCCTGCATGCAAGTATCGACCGCCGTTACACATTCGTGCGACGGTCTTTGCTTTTGCGCGCCCATCGGGCGGATTTTCCTGCTATTTTTCGCGAGCGGGGACTTCGGGAACCCTGGGGCGATGTTTTTGCACCGCATCAAAAAATAACTGGAGGACAGGCATGTCGGACGAAACGCTTCTCAGCAAGAAGGTGAGCCGCCGCACGATGATCAAGGCCGCGGCCGCCGCGAGCGCCTTGCAGCTCACGGGCCCGTTCATCATTTCCGCGCGCGGCGAGCAACCCATCAAGATGGGCTACGACGATCCGCTCACCGGGACCTACGCGGCCGTCGGCAAGAACGAGCAGATCGGCGCGATGCTCGCCGTCGAGCAGATCAACAAGAAGGGCGGCATCCTCGGCCGGCCGGTCGAGATGATCTCGGAAGATTCGACCAGCGGCGACGCGGGCACGGCGGTGCAGAAGGCGCGCAAGCTGATCGATCGCGACGGCTGCGATTTCCTCCTGGGCAACGTGAACTCCGCGCTCACGCTCGCCATGGCGGACGTGGCGGCCGAGAAGAAGAAGATCCTGATGGTCACGGGCGGCCACACGGACGCCGTCACCGGCTCCAAGTGCCACTACAACGTCTTCCGCATCTGCAATACGACGCAGATGGAAGCCAACGCGGTGGCGCCCGCCCTCGTGAAGAACGCGGGCAAGAAGTGGTACTACATCACCCCGGACTATGCCTTTGGCCACACGCTCCAGGGCGGCCTCGAAAGGGCGGGCGCGAAGCTGGGCGTGACGAAAGTCGGCGGCGACCTCACGCCGCTCGGCACGACGGATTTCTCGTCGTACCTCATCAAGGCGCAGGCCGCGAACCCGGACGTGATCGTGATCCTGGTGCAGGGTGACGACATGATCAACTGCCTCAAGCAGGCGGTGCAATTCGGCCTCGAGAAGAAGGTGCACCTCGCCGGCGCCCAGCAGGAGCTCGAGCCGCTGATGGGCCTGCCGCCCGAGGCGCGCATCGGGACGTGGGTGTTCGAGTGGTACTGGAACCAGCCGAACGTGCCGCACGTGAACGAGTTCAACGCCGCCATCAAGGCGAAGACGGGGCACATGCCGACGGCGCGCACGTGGTTCGGATTCGCCGCGGCGCATGCGTGTGCGCTCGGCGCGAATGGCGCCAAGTCGGTCGATGCGGTCAAGATCGCGAAGGTGCTGCAGGGCTTCAAGCTGCCGCCCGAAGTGGCGCTCATGCCGGGCGTGCCCTACTTCCGCGCGGGCCAGAACCAGCTCATCCCCAATCAGTATGTGGGCCATGCGCAAGGGAAAGGCCCGGGCGGCCCGGAGGACCTCTTTCACGTCGACGAGGTCGTGAAGGTCGGCGTGGCGGCCGGCACGCTGGAGGAAAGCGAGTGCAAGATGGAGTGGCCGTCCTGACGCTCCGCTAGCCGTTGCAAGGCCGCAAGGGGCCGCGCCGTTCGACGCGGCCCCTTGCGTGTAAGCCTCCGAAACCCGCGGGGAAACGCGCATGTCGCAAGTACTGCTCTTCAACATCTTCAACGGCCTCATCGTGGGCGCCTTCTACGCGCTCATGGCGCTCGGCCTGTCGCTCATCCTCAATCTCTCCGGCGTGATCAACTTCGCGCACGGCGGCTTCCTCGCGCTGGGCGCGTACCTCGCCTACACGCTCATGCCCTATGTCGGCTTCTGGGGCGCGCTCCTCATCGCGCCGGTGCTCACCGCGATGCTCGGCCTCATTGCCGAGCGAATCCTCATCCGGCCGCTCTACGGGCGCGATCCGCTCTACAGCCTGCTTCTCACCTTCGGGCTCGCCTACGTGCTCGAGGACGTCTCGCGCTACATCTGGGGCGCCCAGAGCGTGCCCTTCTCGATCCCCGCGTGGCTCACGACGCCGCTCTCGTCGCAGTTCTTCTTCCTCACCGGCTACCGCATCTTCATGGTCATCCTGGTGGCCGTGGCCGTGGGCGGACTCTTCCTGATCCTCAACAAGACGCGCCTGGGCATGCGCATCCGCGCGGGCACCTCCGACCTGGAGACCGTCTCGGTGCTGGGCGTGAACGTGAGGATCCTGCGTAACCTGAACTTCGGCCTGGGCATCTACCTCGCGGGCCTCGCCGGCGTGCTCGCGGCCGGCATGCTGGGCCTGCAGCCGACCATCGGCACCTCGCTCATCATGCCGAGCTTCGTCGCGATCATCGTGGGCGGGCTGGGCAGCCTTCCAGGCACGCTGCTGGGCGGCCTGCTGATCGGCGTGGCATCGGGGGTGACGACGGTGTACTTCCCCTCGGCCACCGAAGCGGTGATGTACATCATGATGGGGCTCGTCCTCCTGGTTCGCCCGCGCGGCCTGCTGGGCGAGGAAGGGAGGGTGCATTGAACGCCGCGACCGAAATAGCGCCCGCACGCAACTCGATGGGCACGGGCAGCCGAAGGGGCGATCACATAGCCACCGCGATCGTGTGGGCGTTCCTCCTCACCATGCCGTACTGGATGCCGCTCGTCGGCGGCTACACCGAGCTCGCCATCCGCATCGTGGTGATGGCGCTCGCCGCGATGGCGCTCAACTTCCTGCTGGGCTTCACCGGAGTGCTCTCGTTCGGCCATGCCGCGTATTTCGGCCTGGGCGGATACGGCGTCGCCATGACGATCAAGTACCTCGTGCCCAGCACGCCGCTCGCGATGCTGGTCGGCGTCGCCACCGGCACGATCGCGGCGATGATCATCGGGGCGCTCATCGTGCGGCTGCGCGGCGTGTATTTCGCCATGGTGACGATCGCGTTCGGCCAGGTGTTTTTCTTCATCGCGTTCCGCTGGAACACGGTGACGGGCGGCGACGACGGGCTCTCCGGCTGGTCGCGGAAGGCCCTGGACCTCGGCTTCACGACGATCGACCTGCCGGGCAACGACAAGGCGTACTACTACTTCGCGCTCATCGTCTTTGCCCTCTGCGTGGGCGCGATGGCGCTGATCCTCAGGTCGCCCTTCGGGCGCACGCTGATCGCGATCCGCGAGAACGAAAAGCGCGCGCGCTTCCTGGGCATCCCGGTGGACCAGCACATCTGGATGTCCTTCGTGATCTCGTGCTTCTTCGCCGCGATCGCCGGCGCGCTCTATGCCCTCCTCAGCAACTTCATCGACCCGCGGGCGCTGCGCTGGGACTTTTCCGGCAACTTCGTGATCATGGCGGTGCTGGGCGGCATGCGCTCCTTCTGGGGCCCGCTGCTGGGCGCGGCGATCTTCGTGGCCCTGCAGGACTACGTGTCCAGCCAGACCGAGAACTGGATGTCATTCATCGGCGTGTTCTTCATGCTCATCGTGATCTTCTTCCCGCGCGGCGTGCTCGGCATCCTGAAGAGGAGCGTCACGAAATGAGCCTGCTGCAGGTCGACAACGTCAGCAAGCACTTCGGCAAGCTGGTTGCGGTGAACGGCGTGACGCTCAGCGTGGAGCCCGGGGAGCTGCGGGCGGTGATCGGCCCCAACGGCGCCGGCAAGACGACCTTCTTCAACCTCATCAGCGGCTTCTTCCCCCCGACCTCCGGGCGCATCGTCTTCCAGGGGCAGGACATCACGAAGATCCCGGAGCACAAGCGCGTGCAGCGCGGCATGGCGCGCACGTTCCAGGTGACCGAGATCTTCCCGGAGCTCACCGTGCGCGAGAACATCCGCGTCGCGGTGGAGGTCGCCGACGGCCGCAGGCTCGCGCCCTGGATCTCGAAAGCGAACCGGGCACGCATCGAGGCGCGCATCGCCGAGCTGATGGAGATGGGCGACATCGCCGCCATGGGCGATCGCCTCGTGGGCGAGCTCTCGCACGGCGACCAGCGCGCCACCGAGATCATGATGTCGCTCGCGCTGAATCCGAAGCTGCTGCTCCTCGACGAGCCGACCGCGGGCATGGGCGACCAGGAGACCTATCACGTCACCAAGCTGATCCGGCGCCTTCACAAGGAGCAGAAGCTCACCGTCATCCTCATCGAACACGACATGCGCGTGATCTTCCACCTGGCCGACCGCATCATGGTCCTCGCCGAAGGCGCGCCGCTCGCGGAGGGCACGCCCGACGAGATCGCGAGCAACGAGCGCGTGCAGGCCGCCTACCTCGGAAAGGAACACGCATGAGCGCCGTGCTCGACGTGAAGGATCTCCAGGCCTACTACGGCAAGAGCCACATCCTGCACGGCGTGTCGCTCGAGGTCCGCGAGGGCGAGCTGGTGACGCTCCTCGGCCGCAACGGCGCGGGCAAGAGCACGACGATCCGCTCGCTCATGGGCCTCATGAAGCAGATGTCGGGCACGGTGCGCATGTTCGGGAAGGACGTCGCGGGGTGGGCCCCCTTCAAGATCGCCGCGGCGGGCGTGGGCTACGTGCCCGAGGGCCGGCGGGTGTTCGCGAACCTCACCGTGGACGAGAACCTGCACGTGCCGGTCGAACGTCCCGGACCCTGGACCATTGCGCGCATCTACGAGCTTTTCCCGCGGCTCGCCGAACGCAAGGGCAACAAGGGACGCCAGCTCTCGGGCGGCGAGCAGGAGATGCTCTCCATCGGCCGGGCGCTGCTCCTCAATCCGAAGCTCCTCTTCCTCGACGAGCCCTCGCAGGGCCTCGCCCCGCTCATCGTGCGCGACGTCTTCAACATCGTCGTGAAGATGAGGAACGAGGGCATGTCGGTGCTGCTGGTCGAGCAGAACGTGCGCGGCGCGGTCGAGATCGCCGACCGCGCCTACGTGCTGGACGATGGGCGCATCGTCTACGAGGGGCCGGCCGCGGAATTCGCCAAGGACGAGCAGCGCGTTCGCGCGCTGGCCGGCGCGAGCGCGGAGAAGTGGGAAGAGGCTAACTGATTGTCATCCCCGTGACGCTAGCGTCTTCATCAGCCCTTCCGGCGTGAAGATCTTCCCGCCCTTCATCACCAGGCTCGCGTGGGAGAGGTTGTCCACCGACGCCAGCGGATTGGCATCCAGGATCACCAGGTCGGCATAGCGGCCTTTCTCGATAGCCCCGATCTCGCGCTCCATCCGCATCGCCTTCGCGCCATTGGTCGTGGCGGACCTCAGCACCTCGAGCGGCGTGAGCCCGGCGCGCGTCATGTACTCCATCTCGCGGAAGATCGACGGCCCGTGCAGCGTACCTATGTTGCCGGCGTCGGTCCCCATCGCTACCGGGATGCCCGCATCCCACACCCGCCGCAGGTTCGCGAGCGAGACTTTGCCCGGCTCCGGGTGGGGCGGGTTGTCCATCAGCTTCCTGATGCGCTCGGGGATCGCCTCCGTCGGCATCCTGTGGAGGTCGTCCATGGCCGCGAGGATCCGCGGATCGGCGAGGCGCCGCTCCGCTTCCGTGGGCTTCCACGTGCCCGAGAGCGCGTACTGGTAGCCATTGATCACGAAGAGCGTCGGGCAATAGAGGATGTGGTTCCTTTTCGCGAGCGCCAGGAATTCATCGTCGATGGGCTCGTCCTCGACCGAGTGCACGAGGTAATCCGCGCCCGCGCGCATCGCCGCTTTCGCGGTCGCGAGCTCCGTGGCGTGGACGGCCAGCGGGACGCCGGCCGCGTGCGCCGCGTCGCCGGCCGCCTTCACCACGACTTCCTGCTTCGGGAGGTCCTCGGCGCTCGTGAAGACGAACCAGACCTTGATGTAGTCGGGCTTCCGCGCGAGCTCGCGCTGCACCAGCGCGATCGCTTCCCCGGGCGTCGAAGCCTTGACGATGGGCGGGTCCCCCAGGTCGAGCTTCACGCGATCGACGGATGAGACCAGCGGGCCGGCGACCGCAACCCGCGGCGCGGCGGCGCTGTTGCGGGCCGCATCGCGCATGTCGAAGTTCCACATGGGACCGCCGATGTCCACGACGCTCGTCACGCCGCTCGCGAGCCACACCTTGAAGGTCGCCGGAAGCCGCGCCTTGTTGCGCGCGACCTCGGTCGCGTACGGCATGTATTTGCCGAAGTCCGCGGCGTCCGGCCGCGTGTAGGGATTCCCCGACTGGAAGAAGTGCACGTGGGAGTCGATCAGCCCGGGGATCAGCCACTTGCCCTTCGCGTCGATCACCGTAGCGCCCCGCGGGATCGGCGTGCTCGACGCCGGGCCCACCATGACGATGCGATCGCCCGCGATCACCACTGTTTCACTGGCTGCCGCCATGGCCGGGTCGCGCTCGGGATGGATCACCGTGGCGCCTACGATCGCGGTGACCGCGACCCCCATCGAATGTGGAAGCGGAGCGTCGGCACACGCCAAGGTCGCGGCAAACGCCGAGGCGGCAAGAGCGAGGATGATTTTCATGCCGGCGATTCTACGTCGCATTGACCCGCGAGCGCCTCGCCGCCACCTCGGATGCTGAAGTCCTCTCAGTCGTCCCGGCTTTGGCCCGGACCTGACGACCGGGAGCCGGCCTGCGCCGGCGCGACACTCATCTCGACCGCGGTCATCGCCGCCGGGCGCGACGGAACGAGCAGGAATGCTCGCAGGTTGCCCGCACCGTCGGTGGCCGTGCCCACGATCCACCCCCGGTTGTTGACGCCGGTGGGCTCGAGGTGCCGCCAACCCTTCGCGACCACGGCCGGGAGCGTATCGAGGCGAGTGTACGTGCCGCCGTCGAGATAGTAGCCATAGGTGCCCTCGGCGCTGCCGATCACGAGCCCCGCATCGTCGATGTCGATCGCCCCCGATCCGCTCGGCCCCGGCATGGCCTGCATCGCCCCCTTGCTCCAGAGGAACGGATACGGCGTGCCGTTGGAGTCGGTCGACATGCCGACCACGCGGCCCAGATCGTCGAGGCCCTTCGCGCCGCTGAAGCCGCCCAGCGTGCCCAGGTCCTGCGTCGCTCCATTCGTGTAGAGAAACGCATGGCCGGAAAGCGTGCCGGTTACCTGCCCCTGCAAGTTGACCGCCGTGGCCTCTCCCGCGGCATCTCCGCCGATCGTCGTGAGCTGGCCGTTGGCATAGACGAACGCGCGCGTGCTTCCGCTCGCAATGGCCGAACCCACCACGACATTGAAGTCGTTGATTCCACCGACGGTGCCTTTCACGCCGATGGGTGCGACGCTCGTCCCGGACCATACGACGAGGTCACCCGAGGAAGACCTGCCCGCCGCTACGGCTCGATCGTTGACCGCGAGCGCGCAGCTGCTCCCGTCGGCGTCGCCGCCGCCCGTGCCCAGGTCGTGCATTTGGCCGTCATAGAGGAACGCATGCGCCGCGCCGCCCGCAAGATCCGCGCACCCCACCACGTAGCCCGCATCGCTCACCGCGGCGCCGTAGCTTCCCGGTCCGCCCAGGGTGCCGATATCCACGACCGTCCACGAAGGCGCGTTCACCGCGGCGTGCGAAACAATGGATGCCGCGGTCATGACGGCGGCGAGGATTCCCTGCTTCAGCGTATCGATCATCTTTCTCTCCCGCATGGCTGTACCGAGTCTTGCGCAGGGAGTTGATGCTTCGACGCGGGGAATGTAGTCCTTCCGGACTAAGCCACCTTGATCCACCGCACGCGGCGCGAGCTGCCGGGAGGCTAGTCGCGGTAGCCCGGGTTCTCGCGATCGAGGACGCGCATCATCGCCTCGAGGAAGAGGTCGTCGCGCTCGCTGCCGGGATGGCTCTCCATCTGCGCGGGGGCGTTCACCGCGGCGACCACATCGTTCGAAAGGATGTTCAGCTCCCTGCCCGTCGAAAGAGCGAGGATCTGCATGCGGCAGCAGCGCTCGACCTTGTAGAGGCGCCGGTACGCCTGCGCCACGGTCTCGCCCGTCACGAGCACGCCATGGTTCTTCAGGAAGACGATGCTCTTCTCGCCCATGAGGGCGGCGAGGCGTTCACCTTCGCTGGGGAAATCCGCCGTCCCCCGGTATTCGTCGTCGTAGGCGATCTCGCCGGTGAGGAACGCGGCCGTCTGAGTGGCGGGTAGAAGGCGATTGTCCTTCAGCATGTTGAGCGCCGTGGCCCACGTCTGGTGCGTGTGCAGCACCACGTTCGCGCCCTTGATGCGGTGGATCGGCGCATGGATGCACCACGCCGAGAGCTCGCACTTCGCACTGCCTTCGAGCGTCGCGCCGCGATCGTCGAAGACCAACATGTCGCTCGCGCGCGCTTCCGACCAGTGCCGGCCGAATGGAAGGATGAGGTATTGGCCGCTGCGGCCGGGCACCGACACGGTGAAGTGGTTGTCGATGCCTTCGTCCAGCTCGTGGAAGACCGCCAGGCGAAGCGCCGCGGCGAGGTGCACCCGGGCTTCCTGGATCGCATCCGGCGAGGGCTTGAGCGAGTGGACGGCCATGGAGGCGATTCTAGCGCGTTCGGATACGATACGCCTCGGGAGGAATCCATGGCCACGCTGCTCTTCAGGAATGCCCGCATCTTCGATGGCACGAGCGCCGATTGCGAGGAGGGCATGAGCGTCCTCGTCGAAGGCGACACGATCCGCGAGGTTTCCCGGAAGGTGAAGGCGCCGAAAGGTGCCCGGGCGATCGACGTGGGCGGCCGTACGCTCATGCCGGGGCTCATCGACGCCCACATGCACGCCTACGCGAGCGACGTGAACATGTTCCGCGTCGAGTCGGCCGGCGCCACGTACCGCGCGGCGCACGCGGTGCGCATGCTGGGCTTCATGCTCGACTGCGGCTTCACGACGGTGCGAGACGTGGGTGGCGGCGACTATTCGCTCGCCAAGGCCATCGCCGACGGCCTGGTGCGTGCGCCCCGCTTCCTTTACTCGGGCAAGGTGCTCTCGATGACGGGCGGGCACGGCGACATGCGGCGCGTGGAGGAACCCCCGCAGTACCATGCCATGTGCTCGTGCGGCGTCTTCAACAGCTTCGCCAAGATCGCCGACGGCGTGGACGAGTGCATTCGCGCCACGCGCGAGGAGCTTCGCCAGGGCGCGCACTGCATCAAGATCATGGGCTCCGGCGGCGTCGCCTCCCCCACCGATCCCATCTGGATGAACCAGTATCGCGAGGACGAGATCCGCGCGATCGTGACCGAGTGCGTCGAGCGGCGCAGCTACGTGTCGGCGCACTGCCACCCGGCGAGCGCGGTACGGCGCTGCGTCGAATTCGGCGTGCGCTCGATCGAGCACGGCACGCTGATCGACGACGAGACGGCGAAGTTCGTCGCGAAGAGCAAGTCGTACATCGTGCCCACGCTTTCCATCTGCTTCGCGCTGGTGGAGCTGGGGCCGAAGCTGGGATTTCCCGCCGAGAGCCAGGTGAAGGCGCAGTACGCGTACGACCAGGCGCTCTCGGGCCTCGACAAGATGCGCAAGGCGGGCGTGAAGGTGGGCTACGGAACCGACCTGCTGGGCAGCACCACCGTCCAGCAATGCCGCGAGTTCACGTTGCGCCGCGAAGTCTACAAGCCCGTGGAGCTGCTGCGCCAGGCGACCTCGGTCAATGCCGAGATGATGATGATGGAGGGAAAGATCGGGTGCGTCGCGCCCGGAGCCTACGCGGACCTGATCGTGGTGGACGGCGATCCGCTGAAGGACATCGGCCTCCTCGCGAAAGACGGCAGGCACCTCGCCGCCATCATGAGGGCCGGCGAGCTGGTGAAGAACTCCCTCGCCTAGGCTTTCACGGCGCGGCGGCCACTGCCGGGGAAGCCGAACGCTGCAGGCAGCTGTCCGCGCACGAGTCGCAGGTTTCCGAGGTGTCCTGGAGGCAGTCGGCCATGCAGTCCATCTCGTCGCTCACCACGGGCTCACGCAGTGCCACCCTGTCGCCTTCCACGGCGATGGATCCGCAAGCCCCGAGGAGAAGCGCCAGGGAGACTGCGAGGATCAATCGCTGCATGACGAGGCCAGCCTAGCAAAGGCCCGCGGGTCGCGCCATCCTTTTCCGCGGCAAAATTGTGTCGAATATTTCGTGCGGCGCGCCGTCAGGGTGGCGCAAGCTCTTCAGGGGCGCCCGGTCACCAGCAGCACCGCGCTCGGCGTGCCGACGTACAGGTTCGACGGCCCGCTCACCGACACGCTCGAGGGTTTGTTCATCACCCCCGGAAGCGGCCCGAGCTGGAACGAGTTGTTGAACGGCGAGCCGGCGATCGTCGTGACCACGCCCGCGGGCGTCACCTTGCGGACCACGTTGTTGTCGGTGTCGGCCACGTAGAGGTTCTCGTTGTCGTCGACCGAAATCTTTCCGTTGTTGCCGAAGATCGCCGCGGCACCCGTTCCGTCGGCATACCCCGTGGCGCCCGAGCCCGCGATGACCGTGGCGGTACCCGAGGCCAGCCTGGAGATCGTGGTGCGCGAACGGAAATAGATGTTTCCGGATTTCGCGACCGAGATCGAGTCGGCGCTGCCCGCATAGACCGTGGTGAGATCGCCCGTCGAGGGCACGAGCTTGCGGATGGCGGGATGGAACCCGAAGTTGTCCGCGATGAAGAGATTGCCGGCGCTATCCACGGCGAGGTCGGCGAGCGCCTGCGGCACGGTACCCGTGTTGTCGCTGCTGCCCGTGGCATGGATCGTCGTCACCGTGCCGTCGGGCGCGACGCGGTGGATCCCCACCGTGCACGGCGTGCCCGTGGGGTTCACGGGGCACATCTCGTCTCCGACGTAGACGTTGCCGGAGGCATCGACCGCGGCGGAATTCACCATGTCGAGGGGCGCGCTCGCCGCATCGGAAACCTTGAGGACGGTCGTGACCGTGCCTTGCGCGTCCACCTTGCGCAGCGCGTGGTTGTTGGTGTCCGCCACGTACACGATGCTGCCGAAGGCCGCGACGCCGGAGATGTTGAAGAAGAGCGCGTTGGCCCCGGTCCCGTCGGCGTTGCCGAAGGGGCTGCTCGTCGTGGTGATGGGCGACGTGTTGCCCGCGACCAGGGTCAAGGTGCCGCCGGTCGTGTTGGTATCCGTGTTGCCGCTGTTGTCTCCGCCGCTTCCGCCGCTGTTGCAGGCTGCGAGGGACAAAGCGAGTACAAGGGACAAGCAGGGGCGGAGGATCATGGGATGGGGTTTCCGGCGGATGGGCCCCGCCATTTTCGCACGGTCAGGGGCGCATCGTCACAGCCAGCGGCATCCCGCCGCGCGGGCTCAAGGTGACCCGCGCGACCGGCAAGGGCTCCTCGGCGCCCGCGAACCGGAAACGGGCCCGCTGGACAAGTGTCGCGAGAATCGCGGTCGCCTCCAGCATCGCAAAGGGCATGCCGATGCAGATACGCGGGCCGGCGCCGAAGGGCATGTACTGGTAGCGTGGGATCTTCGCTTCGTTCTCCGGCGAGAAGCGCGAGGGGTCGAACTCGTGGGGCCGCGCCCAGCGCTTCGCGTGACGCTGGATCGCGTAGATCGACATCATCACCGACGTGCCCGGGGAAAGCGCGTGCCCACCGAGCGAAGCTTCCGCGACCACCTGGCGAGTCATGATGGGCACCGGGGGATAAAGCCGCATCGCCTCCTTGACCACCTGCTGGGTGAGCACGAGCCGTTCGACATGCTCGGCGCCGATCGCCCCCGTGCCGGCCACGCCGTCGACCTCGTCCTCGAGCCGCGCGCTCCACTGCGGGGAACGCGACATCAGGTAGAGCATCCAGGTGAGCCCTTTCGCGGTCGTCTCGTGGCCGGCGAGGTAGAAGGTGAGCAGGTTGTCCACGAGCTGGCCATCGTCCATGGAGCGCCCGGACTCGGGATCGCGCGCCGCGATGAGGCGCCCGAGGAGGTCGTCGGTCGCTCGGGCGGCCTGCCCTGCGGCTTCGCGATCCTTCACCACGCCCAGGACGCGGGAACGCAGGGCATGGACCGCGCGCGCCGAGCGAAACATGCCGGGCCGCGGCAGCCAACCCGGGAATCCCATGGAAACGTAGAGGATGTCCCAGGCTCCCGAGCGCTGAAGCGTACGGATGCCGCGCTGGATGTCGTCGGCGAACGCCGCATCCGGAGACGGCAGGAGCGTCGCCGCGATCACGTCGAACGTGGCGCGCGTCATGTCCTCGGCCACGGCGTGAACGGTGCCGCCGGGCACGGCGCGCCAGCGTGCCACCACATCGTCGGCCGCCCGCACGAAGGTAGGCACGAACGCGGACAGGTCCTGGGGCCTGAACATCGGGGCGGAAGCCTGGCGCTGCCATTTCCAGTCGCCGCCCTCGCTCGTGAGGATGCCCTTGCCCAGCAATGGCGAGAGGAGCTTGATCTGCGTGAGCTTCTGGTACTTGTCGCGTTCCTCGAGCAGCACCTTGCGGATGAGCCCGGGCTCGGTGATCCAGAATCGCCTGGTCTCCGGGCGCGCGACGACGTCCTCTTCGTACACCGCACCCGGGATCGTCTGCAGCGGGTTGGCGAGCGCCGCGGCGAGGAATGCGAGGCGCCCGCGCGGGCCGATCGGGGCGACGTGGGGCGGCGTGAAAGCGGGGATCGCCTGGTCCATGCGCAGATCCTACGCCCCCCAGGGCATCACGGTCTCCCGGTGTGACGGGTGAGCGAGGTTATTCGTGCGCCGCGCCGTTCGGGCTCACAAAGGCGAGCGCCGGGTGCATCACGAAGTGGTAGAGGTTGGCGGGCGCGGTGGGAGCGACACCCACGTCGCGCACCGCCAGCTCCGGCGCATCGACGCTCACGCCCAGCGCGACGGGCACCGTCCTGGGCGTCCCAATGCCCATCCGCTTCGCCGTCTCGCCCATGAGGAGCGTTCCCAACGTCACCGAGAAACGTCCGCACCATGTGCGCCGGTACTGGTCCGGGTTCGCGGGATCCACGACGGTGGCGTAGAACGCCTTCGCCTTCTCCGCACTGACGAGGCCGCCGAGAGTTTCCCGCATGAGCTTGCGATCGTCGGCCACCGAGTGGTCGAAGGCCTCGCGACCGCCCGCGCCGTAAGGGGCGAACCTGAAATCGTCGCCGTAGTGCGTGCCGTCCGCGGAAACGACGATCGCCACGTCGCGACCCAGTTGCCAGCCGCGCTTTTTCATGGCGCCGGCGAGCGCGTCGGCGAGGTGTGAGGCCATCTCGGAGAGCCTCTCGAACGATGCGGCGGGGATGATCACCGGGACGATCTCGAGGTCCGGCCGGGCGTGCTTCATGAAGTACGCGATGCCTTCGAGGCTGTGCTCGTTGTCGTGCGCGCTGTTGTCCTTCACCGCCATGCCCCGGGGCAGCGCGGCGATGAGCTCGTCGCGCAGCGGCGAGACGGCGATCTCGCCGTCGGGCGAGCTCCAGGCGCGATAGGCGTCGAACACCAGCTGGTCGCGCGCCTCGAACCTCCGGTAGCGATGGAAGACGCCCACCATGACGACCGTCTTCGCCGTTACCAGCGGGAAGATCTCGCGATAGACGCGCGCGGTGTAGATGTAGTCGTCGTGCGGCCCGATCACGCCGAGCACGCCGGGGGCCACTTTCTCGCCAAAGGATTCCGGCATCGGGCCTTGCGCGGAAAGCTCCCACACCTTGGCCATCGCCTCCGGGGTGGCGGCGTAGCCCACGGTGTCGCGCTGACCACGCACATCGGGCGTCGATGGCGTTCCCATCTCGCGGCGTACTTCCTCGGGCGTGGGGCGGGCAACGGCGTTCATAGCGGCGATCGCGATCAGGGTTGCAAGGGCGAGACGGTTCACTACGAAGAGCGGCCGTTCTTGCCGGACTCTCGACCGATGTACCGGCCGAGCTCCAGGCCGCCTTCCTGGAACGCGATGTCGAACGCCTTGATGGTGACATCCGTGTATTGCCTCGCCGCGGGCGTCTCGGCGAACTCGAGGTAGCGATCCAGGTCCTCGTCCGAGAGCGAGCGGTAGGTGTAGGCGAAGACCTTGGTGAGCTGCTGGTTCATCATCCGCGCGATCTCGCCTCGCCGCTCCTCGAGCTTGCGGCGCAAGTCGCCGGCCACGCGCTCGTCGCCGTTGGGCGAAGCCACCGCCGCTCCATAAGCGACCGCGGCGGCCATGTCGATCATCATCGAGGCGGCGCTGTCGCCCGCCTTGAAGGCCTGCGCGAGGCGCGCGACCTTCGCCACGCGCGCTCCCGGCATCTTGACGAAGAGCTCGTCCGCTTCCTCATGCATTCGCAGGGCCGTGGCGGGCTCGCTCGCCTGCTCCTCGGCTTTCGTCGCACGCACGCCGAGATCGGTGGAAAGGAACTGGAGCACCTGCGCCTCGTCCGCGGCCGAGAGTCCCCGCTCGATCTCGCGCGCCACGATGCGGCGCAAGCGCCCGGGGGAGAACGCGCGCTCCATCGCCGCGACCAGGCGGGCGAATTGCGCGTCGGTCAGGGTCGGAGGCTGCCCCGAGGATTTTTCCTTGTCGCGCGCCTCCTGGGCGCCCGCCCTGAGTTGCGCCGGGAGGTCGCCCGCCTGCTTCCAGATGCCGGACTTGTGGAGGAGCTCTTCGAC
>DATBAI010000049.1:0-62893 GCA_036271595.1 Usitatibacter sp. | reverse complement strand
GAGCGCGACACCACCTCGGCGATCTCTTCCACGCCGACCTGGGTACGAAGCAGCTTGTTGGTGCCTTCCGCGGCCGGCGCGTCCTCGGCTTCCTTGATCTGCTTCTCGAGCGCCGGGATCTTTCCGTACTGGAGCTCGCTCATCTTCTGCCAGTCGCCCTTGCGCTTGAATTCCTCGAGCTGGATCTTCGCCTTCTCGAGCTCTTCCTTGATGTGCGCCGAGCCCTGCACGCGCGCCTTCTCGGCCTTCCAGACTTCCTCGAGATCGGCGTACTCCTTCTCGAGGCGCTTGATCTCGCTCTCGATGTGCTCGAGGCGCTTGCGTGAACCCTCGTCCTTCTCCTTCTTCACGGCCTCGCGCTCGATCTTCAACTGGATGAGCCGACGATCCAACCGATCCATCACCTCGGGCTTCGAATCGATCTCCATCTTGATGCGCGAAGCGGCCTCGTCGATGAGGTCGATCGCCTTGTCGGGCAGGAAACGATCGGTGATATAGCGTGAGGAAAGCTCCGCCGCGGCGACGATTGCTGGGTCCGTGATGTTCACGCCGTGGTGCACCTCGTACTTCTCCTTCAAGCCGCGAAGGATGGCGATGGTGTCCTCGGCGGACGGCTCGTTGACCATCACCTTCTGGAAGCGCCGCTCGAGGGCCGCGTCCTTCTCGATGTACTTGCGGTATTCGTCCAGCGTCGTGGCACCCACGCAATGCAATTCGCCACGCGCGAGAGCAGGCTTCAACATGTTGCCGGCGTCCATGGCGCCCTCAGCCTTGCCGGCGCCGACCATCGTGTGGATCTCGTCGATGAAGACGATGGTCTGGCCCTCGTCCTGCGAGAGCTCCTTCAGCACGCTCTTCAGCCGCTCCTCGAACTCGCCGCGGTATTTCGCGCCGGCGATCAGCAACCCCATGTCCAGCGCGAGCACGCGCTTGCCACGCAACCCCTCGGGCACCTCGTCGTTGATGATGCGTTGCGCCAACCCCTCGACAATCGCGGTCTTGCCCACACCAGGCTCGCCGATGAGGACGGGATTGTTCTTGGTGCGCCGCTGGAGCACCTGGATCACGCGGCGGATTTCCTCGTCGCGGCCAATGACAGGGTCGAGCTTCCCGTCGCGTGCGCGCTCGGTGAGGTCGATCGTGTACTTCTTCAACGCTTCGCGCTGGCCTTCCGCGTTCGCGTCATGCACGGTCTCGTTGCCGCGTACCGCCTGCACGGCGTTCTCGACAGCCTGTGGGTTGGCGCCGTTCGCCTTCAGAATCCGCCCGAGCTCGCCCTTGTCCTTCACCGCGGCCAATAGAAAAAGCTCGGAGGCGATGAACTGATCACCGCGCTTGGTGGCTTCCTTCTCCGTGAGGTTGAGCAAATTGTTGAGGTCGCGCGAGACCGTGATCTCGCCGCCCGTGCCCTCGACCTGGGCGAGGCGCTTCACGGAATCCTCGAGCGCCTTCTTGAGCGGCCCCACGTTCACGCCGGCGCGCTGCAGGAGGGAAGCGGTGCCCCCATCCTCCTGGGCGAGGAGCGCGAGCATCAGGTGCTGGGGCTCGATGAAGCCGTTGTCGTGCGCGAGCGCCTGGCTTTGCGCGTCGCCCAGGGCCTGCTGGAATTTGGTGGTCAGCTTGTCGATTCTCATTTGATCTTCCTTCGGGCGCCCGTCCGGACCCATGCCGCTGATATGGCGGCGAATTCAGGCCATTCAAGATGGCGAGAATGGCCCCCAAACCGCATGATATTCTCGACTTCACCATGCCCGATGCGTTCCATGCCCTCGAGGAAATCGTCACCCAGGACGTGACGCGCGCGCTCGCCGAGGACGTGGGCCCGGGCGACCTCACCGCCCGCCTCGTTCCCGCCGACCGCGCCGCCAACGCCCGCCTCATGACGCGCCAGGACGGCGTGCTCTGCGGCATCGAATGGTTCAACAGCACCTTCGAGGAACTGGACCCGGACGCCGAGATCTTCTGGCACCACCGGGACGGCGACGACATCGTGGCCGGCAGCTCGCTTTGCGAGCTGGAAGGCTCGGCCCGGGCGCTCCTCACCGGCGAGCGCACCGCGATCAATTTCGTGCAGTTGCTGTCCGGCATCGCGACGGGCACTCGCGCCTTCGTGCGCGCCATCGAGGGGACGAAGGCGCGCATCCTCGACACGCGCAAGACCTTGCCGGGATTGAGGCTCGCGCAGAAATACGCGGTCGCGACGGGCGGGGGCACCAACAACCGCATCGGCCTCTACGACGGCATCCTCATCAAGGAAAACCACATCCACGCCGCGGGCGGCCTCGCCCAGGCGATCCGCATCGCGCGCCACGATGTCGAGCCCGGCATGATGCTGCAGGTGGAGGTCGAGACGCTCGACCAACTGAAGCAGGCCATCGACGCCGGCGCCAAGCTGATCCTCCTCGACAATTTCGACCTCGCCCGGATGCGCGAAGCGGTGAAGGTCGCCGCCGGCCGTGCGGAACTGGAAGCCTCCGGCGGAGTCTCGCTGGAGAACGTGCGCGCCATCGCCGAGACGGGCGTCGATCGCATCTCGGTGGGCTCCCTCACCAAGCACGTGGACGCCCTCGACCTCTCCATGCGCTTCATTCACCCCACCTAGGAACTCAATGCGCTTTCTCCTCGCCCTCATAGCAGCCCTCACCGTTTCCGGTTGCGCCACGACCGGCGGGAACGGGCAAGACCCCCGCGACCCGTGGGAAGGCCTGAACCGCAAGACCTACGCCTTCAACGACACGCTCGACAGGGCGGTGATGAAGCCGCTCGCGCAGGGCTACGAGAAGGTGACGCCGGCATTCGCGCGGGAGGGCGTGAACAACTTCTATTCGAACCTCGAGGACATCGGCACGGGGTTGAACAACTTCCTCCAGGGCAAGTTCAAGGAGGGCGCTTCGGATGCCGGGCGGCTCGTGGTGAACACGACCTTGGGCGTGTTCGGCCTCTGGGACCTTGCGACGCCCATGGGGCTCGAGAAGCACGACGAGGATTTCGGCCAGACGCTCGGATGGTATGGCGTCCCCTCCGGACCGTACCTGGTGATCCCGTTCCTCGGGCCGAGCAGCGCGCGCGATGCGCCCGCCCGCGTCGTGGATCCGAGCTGGTACTACACGCGCTGGTTCGACGACGACCGCGTCTACTGGTCGTGGTGGGCGCTCGACAAGGTTCGCACGCGCGCCAACCTGCTGAAGGCCGGGAACGTCCTCGACGAGGCCGCGCTCGACAAGTACACGTTCCTTCGCGACGCATGGCTCCAGCGCCGCCGCAACCAGGTGTACGACGGCAACCCGCCGCCGCTGAAGGACGAGGAGTGACGCTCGGCTGGAAGCTCTTCGCCGTATTCCTCGCCTTCCTCACGATCCTCGCGATCGTGATCGTGATGGCGTTTCGCGAGAGGAAGCGCGGGCGCTCCATCGCCGCGGACGACCATGCGGCCCAGCGCGATCAGGATGGCCGCGTGATGGCGATCATCTTCACGGCCATCCTGGGCGGGATGTTCCTCACCATCCTCGTGGCGTGGCTGGTGTTCTTCTAGCGGCAAGCGGACGTGGGTGCTGCTAACCCTTGCGGAAGACGACGGTGCCCGCCACGGCGATCAGCACGATCGACACCACGATGATCACCACGCGGCCGCCAGGGCTCATGGCCTGGAGGGTGGGAGCGAGGTTCGCCCCGCCGCTCGTGAGGAACGCGAGGGCGTCGCTGTCGTCGGGGAGGTTGCCGATGGTTGCGACCGCGCCGCTCGCGCTGTTGATCGTCACCAGCCGCGCGTTCGCCGGGGAGCCGCCGTTCGAGTTGATGGCGAGCAGCAGGCCCGAAGGCGAGAAGGACATCGCGCTGATCTGCGTCGAGAAGGGTGCCCCGGTAAGCGGCGGGCCGACCTGGATCTCGCCCGTGGTGAGGTCCACGTTGTCCAGCGTGCCGCTCGCGCCCTTGGTGGTCACGTAGATCATGTCGTTGGGGTCGACGGCGATGCCCGAGGGGCTCCCCGCCGCATGCGGGCGCCCGATGCGCGTCACGGCCCCCGTCGAAAGGTCCACCGTCCCCAGCTGCGATGTGGTCTGCATCCACGCGTACAGGACGGCTTGCGAATTGAAGGTGACGTCCGAGCAGATGAAGCCCAGGTCGCCGATCAAGGTCGCGGCGCCGGTGTTGGGATCGATGGTGATGAGGGAATGGGGCTCGTTGGGCGACTGCTCCGAGGTGATCCCGTAGAGGATGCCGCTCTTCGGATGGAAGGCGAGGCCCGTGACCCCGACCGCGCGAGATCCCGGCAGCCGGATCGCCCCCACGAGCTGCGAAGCGCCGGTCGAGAGGTTCACGGTGTAGAGGTTCCCGGAGATCGGCGCGTCGCTATTCACCCCGCCGCTGCGCACCGAAGCCACGTAGAGCGATGGCGCGGCAGCATGTGCCGCGAAGCATGCGACGGCGATCGCGGCGGCGACGATGCGGGAGATGAGGCGGCGATGTGCCATGGGCGCGATTCTACCGTCCGCGCCCGAATTCAGGATGCGGCCGCGCTTTCGATGAAAGCCTTCACGGCGCTTGCATCGGGTTTCATCACGGTCACGCGCTGGGGAAGCGACTCGATGCCGTCGAAGCGCGCGGGCCGTGGCGCGTGCGCGCCGAGCGCCTCGACGATGGTGGCGTCGAACTTCGCGGGCAGCGCCGTTTCCAGGCAGATCATCGGGTAGCGCGCCTCCCGCAGGCGTAGCGCGATCTTCACGCCGTCGGCCGTATGCGGGTCGATCACCTCGCCGTACTTCGATTTCACCGCCCGGATCGTGGCGATCCGGTCCTCGTGCGTGCTGCGGCCCGAGGCGAAACCCGAATCCTCCTCGACCTTCTCCCAGGCCTTGTCGGTGGAGAGGTCGAAGCCGCCCTCCTCGTCCACCTGGCGCCAGAGCCACGCGACCTTCTCGCCGTCGCCGTCGACCATGTCCCAGATGAAGCGCTCGAAGTTCGACGCCTTGGAGATATCCATGGACGGGCTGGAAGTCGCCTGCGTATCCGCCGCCGCACGCGGCCGGTAACGCCCGGTGCGGAAAAACTCTTCGAGCACGTTGTTCTCGTTGGTCGCGAGGACAAGCCGGCGGATCGGGAGCCCCATCTTCTTCGCGACGTAACCCGAGAAGATGTTCCCGAAGTTTCCCGAGGGCACCGCGAATGACACCTGCTCGTCGTTGGAACGCGTGGCGGCGAAATAGCCCTTGAAGTAGTACACCACCTGCGCCATGACGCGCGCCCAGTTGATGGAATTCACGGCGCCAAGGCTCGCGCGTTCCTTGAACGCGAGGTCCGACGACACGGCTTTCACCACGTCCTGGCAGTCGTCGAACATCCCCTCGATGGCGATGTTGAAGATGTTGGGGTCCTGCAGCGAATACATCTGCGCGCGCTGGAAGTCGCTCATGCGCCCGTGGGGCGAAAGCATGAAGACGTTGATCCGCTCGCGGCCCTTCAGCGCGTGCTCCGCGGCCGACCCGGTATCTCCGCTGGTGGCGCCGAGCACGTTCAGGCGCCGGTCCTGCCTCGCGAGCACCTGCTCGAAGAGGTTGCCGATCAGTTGCAGCGCGATGTCCTTGAAAGCGAGCGTGGGCCCGTTCGAGAGCCCGAGCAGGTGCAGGTTCGGCTCAAGCGTGCGCAGCGGCGTGATTTCCGGCGTACCGAATGCCTCACGCGTGTAGGTGGACTCGACCACGCGCTTGAGATCCGCTCCCGGGTAGTCGTCGGCGAAGAATCGCAGGATCTCGAACGCGAGCCGCGGGTAAGGAAGATCGCGCATGGCTTGCAGCTTGACCGGCATGATCCGCGGCCACTGCTCGGGCACCATGAGGCCGCCGTCGGGCGCGAGGCCTTCGAGGAGGATGTCGGTGAAGGACTGCGAGGCGGCGTGGCCTCGAGTGCTGACGTATTTCACGTCACCCCCGTGAAGACGGGGGGCCAGCCAGAACGCTTGCGCGCTGCGGCTGGGTTCCCGCCTTCGCGGGAACCACAATCACAGGAGCTCCTCCAACCGTATCCGAACGACCGGTACCGGGATCGTCGCCAGCGCCTCGATCTTGCGCGTCGCCGCATTGATGTTCTTCTCGGCGGTCACGTGCGTGAGGATCACGACGTCCACCTGCTCCTCACCCTCGCCCGCCTCCTTCTGGAAGATCGCGTCGATGGAGATGGAGTGGTCGGCGCAGATGCGCGTCACGTCCGCGAGGACGCCGGGGCGGTCGAGGGCGCGCAGCCGCAGGTAGTACGCCGTCTCGATCTCCTCCATGGGAAGGATCGGCGTATCCGACAGGCGATCGGGCTGGAACGCGAGGTGCGGCACGCGCTGCTCGGGATCGGCGGTCGCCATGCGCGTCACGTCCACGAGATCGGCGACCACCGCGCTCGCGGTGGCTTCCGCGCCCGCGCCGCGCCCGTAGTAGAGCGTCGGTCCGACCGCGTCGCCTTTCACGAGCACGGCGTTCATCACGCCCTCGACGTTGGCGATGAGGCGGCGCGCGGGGACGAGCGTCGGGTGCACGCGAAGCTCGATGCCCTTCTCGACGCGCCGCGTGATGCCCAGGAGCTTGATGCGATAACCCAGGCCCTCGGCGTACTTGATGTCGATCGCGGTGAGCTTGCCGATGCCCTCGGTATAGGCTCGGTCGAACTGCATCGGGATGCCGAAGGCGATGGCAGACAGGATCGTGAGCTTGTGCGCCGCGTCGACGCCGTCCACGTCGAAGGAGGGATCGGACTCCGCATAGCCCAGGCGCTGCGCCTCGGCAAGGACCAGGTCGAAGGGCAGCGCCTTGTCGCGCATCTCCGAGAGGATGTAGTTGCAGGTGCCGTTGATGATCCCGGCGATCCACTCGATGCGGTTGGCCGAGAGGCCTTCGCGGATCGCCTTGATGATCGGCACGCCGCCCGCGACGGAGGCCTCGAAGGCGACCATCACGCCCTTGCGGTGCGCGGCCGCGAAGATCTCGGTGCCATGCTTGGCGAGAAGCGCCTTGTTCGCGGTGACTACGTGCTTGCCGGCTTCGATCGCTTTCAGGACCAGGTCGCGCGCCGCGGTCTCGCCGCCGATCAGCTCCACCACGATGTCGATATCGGGCCGCGTCACGACGTGGCGCGCCGTGGGCACGAGCTCGATCCCCTCGAGGGAGACGCTGCGCTCCTTGGTGAGGTCTTTCGCGGAGGCGACCTTGATCACGATGTCGCGCCCCGCGCGGCGCGAGATCTCCTCGCGGTTGCGGCGCAGCACCTCGATCGTTCCGCTGCCGACCGTCCCCAGGCCGAGCAGCCCTACGTGGATGGGTTTCACTTTATTTTCTTGTCGAAATGGAACGAGGTGATGACCATCGCCTCGCGAAAGTAGAACTTGTGCGCCTGCTGCCGGTGGCAGCCGGAATCCAGCGAGAACACGTCGCAGGAGCGCTCGCGGCAGATCGCTTCCATGTACTGCATCAGCGCATGGCCCACGCCGGTCGAGCGCTTCATCTCGTCGGTCACGAGGTCGTCGCAGTAGAGGTCGCGGCCGGAATGCGTCTTCTCGAGGATGCGAAAGACGCTGACGCCGGCCACCTCGCCACCGACCACGCAGACCGCCATCTCGGCGCCGGCGGCGAGCACTTCGCGCATGCGGCCCACGTAGTCGCCGAGGTTCGGGCGAAGCTGCCGGTGGACGCGCTCCGCGGAAGCCAGGAGCTTCGCGTCGGTGACCTCACCTTTCGCGTTGGAGACGGCCACCACTTTCATGCGAGCAGGCCGTCCTTGCGGAACATCTCCTTGATGCCGCGCACCGCCTGGCGCGAGCGGCTTTCGTTCTCGATGAGGGCGATGCGAACGTGGTCGTCGCCGTAGTCGCCGAAGCCGATCCCCGGAGCCACCGCGATCTTCGCGTCGCGAAGCAGCTTCTTCGCGAATTCGATGGAGCCCGATTCGCGGTATTTCTCGGGAATCTGCGCCCACACGTACATGGAGGCCTTCGGGTTCTCGACCATCCAGCCGATGTCATGCAGGCCCTTCACCATCACGTCCCGGCGCTTCTCGTACTTCGCCCGGATTTCCTCGACGCATTCCTGCGGGCCTTCCAAAGCTGCGATGGCGGCCACCTGGAGGGGCGTGAACGTGCCGTAGTCGTGGTAGCTCTTGATCCGCGCGAGCGCGTTCACGAGCTCCGCGTTGCCGACCATGAAGCCGATGCGCCAGCCCGCCATGTTGTAGCTCTTCGACATCGTGAAGAACTCGACCGCCACGTCGCGCGCGCCCGGCACCTGCATGATCGAGGGCGCCTTCCAGCCGTCATACGTGATGTCGGCATAGGCGAGGTCGTGGACCACGAGGATGCCGTGCTGCTTGGCAAGGGCGATGATCTTCGCGAAGAAGTCGAGCTCCACGCACTTCGCCGTGGGGTTCGACGGAAAGCCCAGGATCAGCATCTTCGGCTTGGGAATCAGCTCGCGGATGGCGCGCTCGGCCTCCTCGAAGAAGTCCACGCCCGGCGTCATGCGCACCGAGCGGATGTCGGCGCCCGCGATGATCGCGCCGTAGATGTGGATCGGATAGCTCGGGTTCGGCACGAGCACGGTGTCGCCGCGATCGAGGGTCGCGAGCATCAGGTGCGCAAGGCCCTCCTTGGAGCCGATGGTGACGATCGCCTCCCGGTCCATGTCGAGGTCGATGTCCCAGCGGCGCTTGTACCACTGGCAGATGGCGCGGCGAAGCCGCGGGATGCCCTTCGAGACCGAGTAGCCGTGCGTGTCCTCGCGCTGCGCGACTTCGACCAGCTTGTCCACGATATGGCGGGGCGTCGGCCCGTCCGGGTTGCCCATGCTGAGGTCGATGATGTCCTCGCCGGCGCGGCGGGCGGCCATCTTCAGCTCGTTGGTGATGTTGAAGACGTACGGGGGCAGGCGCTTGATGCGCGAGAACTCGGGGATCACGGGCTTGGAGGGTTCGTTCAGGTTCATGTCCATGTCACTCGCGCGCACGCGGGAATGCGCTGCAAAACGACTATGATTCTAGCGTGAAAATCTCGCGCGACTCCCCGGACGGGCGCAACGCCTTCACGGGCTACGGCGATGGCTGGGTCGAAGTGAACGGCCAGCGCCACGCATCGAGCCTCGTGGTATCGGCCGACCGCCTCGATGCGAGCTGGCCGGCGCCCTCGCTGGAATCGCTCACGGCGGCGCACTTCGAGGCGATCGCCCGGATGGCGCCCGAGATCGTGCTGCTGGGCACGGGGCGAACCTTCCGCTTTCCCGATCCCCAGGTGCTCGCTCCGCTGCACGCGGCGCGGATCGGGATCGAGGTCATGGATACGCAGGCCGCGTGCCGCACGTACGACATCCTGCTGGGGGAGGGCCGCAATGTCGTGGCGGCCCTCATCTTGTCGCCCCCATGACCGCCCGCTAGGCGAGCGCGCGCAGCTCCCGCAGCAGCACCGAGAGGACCGCGAGGTCCAGGTTCGGCAGGCGCCTCAGCTCCTCGAGCATCGCGCGGTAGCGCGCGAGCGCCGAGCCGTAGCGTTCCCGCCACGCCGCGAGCATCTTCGCAGGGTCGTCCACGCCCGGCGAGAGCTTCGCGACGGTGGCCGTGAGCGCGCGCTGCTGGCTCGCGAGGTCGTCGCGAAGCGCGTTGCGCGCCGCGGCCTGCCACGACGTGTCGGTGGGAAGCTGCGTGATCTTTTCCGCGACCCAGCGCAGGTCGAGCTCGCCCACGAGCGCGAAGTAGAGCGAGCCCACGACTTCCATGGCGCGCTTCTGCTCGACGGCGACCTCGGTGGAATCGAGCGCGGCATAGAGGCCTTCGAGCCCGGCATAGCGCGCCGCGAGCGCCACGGGAACACCCTGCGACGTGAGGCGCTCCACGGACTTGTCGAACGCGAGGCGATCGGAAGGCGCGAGCACGGCGGGAACGAGCTTGCCGATCCCGGCCACGCCCGGCTTGAAGATCTCGAGCACCTCGACGATGGGTAGCCTCTCGCGCCGGCGGCGAAGGAACCAGAGCGTCGCGCGAACCACGAGGCGCCCCACGTCGATCAGCATCTCGTACTGGAGCTGCGCGGGCACCTTGTTGTCGAGCGCGTCGATCTCCGCCCAGAGCGGCTCGAGGACGAAGATGTCGCGCGTGAGGATGAAGGCGCGCGTCACTTCCTCGGGCGACGCGCCGGTCTCGTCCTGCATGCGCGAGACGAAGACGCTGCCGGTGCGGTTGATCATCGTGTTGGCGAGCACCGTCGCGATGATGTCGCGGCGCAGGGCGTGGCGAGGCATGAGCGCCGCGTAGCGCGTGCGCAGCTGGGCGGGAAAATAGCCCACCAGGGCGCTCTTCACGTATTCGTCGTCCACGAGCGCCTGCGCGGCCACGAGGTCGTCGGAGAGCACCATCTTCGAGTAGGCGAGGAGCACCGCGCGCTCGGGCGGCGTGAGGCCCTCCTTGGCGGCATGGCGCTCCGCGATCTCGTCGTCGGCGGGCAGGAACTCGACCGCGCGATCCAGGCGGCCCGACTTCTCGAGTTGCCGCATGAGCGAGGCCTGAGAATCGAGCAGCTTGTCCGAGCGGATGCTCGCGACCGAAAGCGACTGGGTCTGGTAGTAGTTGTCGGCGAGCACGAGGCGGCCCACCTCGTCCGTCATCTCGGCAAGCAGCGCGTTTCGCTGCTTGAGAGTCATCTCGCCATCTTCCATCACGAGGTTCACGAGGATCTTGATGTTCACCTCGTGGTCGGAGCAATCCACCCCCGCCGAGTTGTCGATGGCGTCGGTGTACATGCGCCCGCCGGCGGTCGTGTACTCGACGCGCCCGAGCTGCGTGAAGCCGAGGTTGCCGCCCTCGCCCACCACCTTGCAGCGCAGGTCCTTCCCGTTCACGCGGATCGCGTCGTTGGCCCGGTCTCCCGCTTCCGCGTTCGACTGGTGCGAGGCCTTCACGTAGGTTCCGATGCCGCCGTTGTAGAAGAGGTCCACCGGCGCCTTGAGGATCGCCTTCATGAGCTCGGCAGGCGTCATGGCGCCCGGCTCGATACCCAGCACCCGCGCGGCTTCGGGCGAGACATCGATCGACTTCGCTCCGCGAGGGAAGATTCCACCGCCCTTGGAGATCAGCTTCTTCTCGTAGTCGTCCCACGACGAGCGCGGCAGCGCGAACATCCGCTCGCGCTCCTTGAACGATGCCGCGGGATCGGGCGACGGATCGAGGAACACGTGGCGATGGTCGAACGCCGCCACGAGCCTGATGTGCTTCGAGAGCAGCATGCCGTTGCCGAAAACGTCGCCCGACATGTCGCCGATGCCCATCACCGTGAAATCCTGCGACTGGGTGTCGATGCCCATCTCGCGGAAATGGCGCTTCACGCTCTCCCACGCGCCCTTGGCGGTGATGCCCATCTTCTTGTGGTCGTAGCCCGCGCTGCCGCCCGAGGCGAACGCGTCGCCCAGCCAGAAGCCGTACTCGGCCGAGATCCCGTTCGCGTAGTCCGAGAACGTGGCGGTTCCCTTGTCCGCGGCGACCACGAGGTACGGATCGTCCGCGTCATGGCGCACGACGACCTTCGGCGCAACGACCTTTCCGCCCACCAGGTTATCGGTGATGTCGAGGAGGCCCCTCAGGAAATCCTGGTAGCAGGCGACCCCCTCCTTGAGGAACGCTTCGCGATCGGAAGCCGGAGGCGCGTTCTTCAGCACGAACCCGCCCTTGGAGCCCGTCGGCACGATCACCGAGTTCTTCACGACCTGCGCCTTCATGAGGCCCAGCACCTCGGTGCGGAAATCCTCGGGGCGGTCGGACCAGCGCAGCCCACCACGCGCGACCTTGCCGCCGCGCAAATGAATCGCCTCGAAGCGCGGCGAGTAGACCCAGATCTCGAAGAGCGGCCGCGGCTCGGGCAGCTCCGGGACTTCCTTCGAGCGGAACTTGAGGGACAGGAAGGGCTTGCGCGCGCCCTTCACGTCGCGAACCCAATGGTTGGTGCGAAGGGTGGCGCGAATGAGGTTGAGGAAGCGGCGCAGGATGCGATCCTCGTCGGCGACGGGAACCGCGTTCAGCGCTTCCTTGATCTCGCCTTCGAGGCTTTCCTGGAGCTCGGCACGGCGAACGTCGCCCGCCGGATCGAAGCGCGCATGGAAATACGCCACGAGCTTGCGCGTGATGTCCGGGTGCCCCGCGAGCGTCTGCTCGAGGTAGGCCTGGCTGAAGGTGAACCCGGCCTGGCGCAAATACTTGGCGTAGGCGCGCACCACGGTCACGTCGTCCGCGGGGAGCGCCGCGAGCGGGGTCAGCCGGTTGAAGCCGTCGTTCTCGATCTCGCGGCGCGCGATCGCGAGCAACGCCTCCTCGGTGATCGCCTTGATCGCCTCCACGTCCGGAATCGCGCGCGAGGCGCGCATGCCGAAATCGTGGAGGTACACGGCCTCGCTGCCGTCGCGCGTGATCTCGTAGGAAGTCTCGTCGAGCACTTCGAGGCCCATGTTCTCGAGGACCGGGAGGCTCGCCGAGAGCGGCACGGAGGCGCCGAGGCGGAAGACGCGAAGGCGCAGCGTGCGCTCGTCGCCCTCGACCGGGCGATAGAGGTTCACGACGTACGGATGATCGGCGGAGAGCCTTTCGATGGCCGCCACGTCGCGCACCGCGGCGCGCGGCGAGACCGAATCGCGATAGGCGATGGGAAAGGCATGCCCATAGGCACGCGCGAGCGCGGTGGCCCGCTCCTCGCCCAGGAGCTCCGTGGCGGCGACCTTGAGGTCATCCTCCCAGGGGCGCGTGGCGTGCTCGATGTCGGATTCGATGGCGCGGACGTCGTAGTTCGGCGCCTCGCGCGGGCTGGAGCGCACCAGCATGTGGATGCGGGCGAGCACGGTCTCGGAGAGCTGCACCGTGAATTCGACCGAGGTGCCGTTCAGGTGGCGGCGCAGGATCTCCTGCACCCGCACCCGCGTATCGGTGTTGTAGTTCTCGCGCGGCATGAACACGAGGCACGAGTAGAAGCGCCCGTACACGTCGCGGCGAATGAAGACGCGCGTCTTGCGCCGGTCGCCCAGGCGGAGAATCCCCAGCGCCGTGTCGAGCAGCGTGTCCTCGTCCACCTGGAAGAGCTCGTCGCGCGGGTACTCCTGCACGATCGAGAGGAGGTTCTTGTACATGTGGCTGTACTGGCGAAACCCGGCGCGTTCGACCACGCGGGCGACCTTGCGCCCGAGGAGCGGCACCTGGCGCGGATCCGCGTGATAGGCGGACGAGGTGTAGAGGCCCACGAAGCGGCGCTCGCCTACCACTTTCCCCGCGGCGTCGAAGCGCTTCACGCCGATGTAGTCGAGATAGCCGGGGCGGTGGATCGTCGCGCGTGCGTTGGCCTTGGTGAGGACGAGCAGGTTGGGCTCGCGTGCAAGCGCGCGCAGCTCTCGCGGCAGCTCCGCGAAGCTCTGCGACACGCCGCCCAGCTTGGGCTCCCGCAGCACGCCCAGGCCCGAGCGCGCGATGATCTTCAGCTGGTCTTCCCCATTCACGGTGTCCAGGTCGTAGTCGCGGTAGCCCAGGAACGTGAAGTGATGGTCCGCGGCCCAAGCGAGGAAGGCGCGCACTTCGTCGGTGGCTTCCCCCGCGAGGAATTTCGGCGGCGAATCGAGCTCCTTCACGACGGCTTCCATCTTCGCGCGCATCGCGTTCCAGTCCTCGAAGGCGGCACGCACGTCGGCGAGCACGTGGAGGATGCCCTGCCCCAGGTCGCGCAGCCTCGCGGGCTCGATCTCGCGGTCCACCTCGACGTGGATCAGCGACTCGTGGCGCCCATCCGTGGACGGCGGCGCGAACGATTCGAGGTGCCCCTCGGCGTCGCGCTTCGTGGCGAAGATCGGGTGGTTGAAGAGGTGCAGCGTGCAGCCCTGGCGGTTCACCTCCATGGTCACCGAGTCGACGAGGAACGGCATGTCGTCGTTCACGATCTCGATCACCGTATGCGCGGAGGACCAGCCGTGCTCCTCGTTGCGCGGGTTGTACACGCGCAGCTTCGGCTGCCCCGTGGCGAAGGTGCGCGCGAACGAAAGGTGCGCCATCGCGGCCCCGTAGAGATCCTCCGGCGCGCGGTCGGAGAGGTCCTCGGGATCGACGTTGTCGTAGTAGTGGGAGATGAAGGCGCGCGCTTCCTTCGCGGCGGGCGCGGCGAGGCGCTGGTCGGCGATGCGAAGCACCGGCTCCAGCAGGGCCTGCTTCTGCTCGTGGGTGGGGAAATGCATGGGGCGAAAGGCCAAGCGGAAAAGCCGTTATTGTCCTCCAAACCGCGTTACGAGTATCCTACGGGCCAGAAGCGGTGGGTCTCCCCCGTAGGCTGTCCAGCCGACCGTTCCCCCCTCAACCCAGGAGGTTTCAAAAATGAATCGCACGTTGAAGGCCGCCGTAGCGGCAGTCGCCTGCGCGCTCTTGGCCGTGCCCACGTACGCCCAGACGCTCGAGAAGATCAAGCAATCCGGAGCGATCACGGTCGGCCACCGCGACGCCTCGATGCCGTTCTCGTACTACGACGACAACCAGAAGCCCATCGGCTACGCCATGGACCTCTGCGCGCACATCGTCGACGCGGTGAAGAAGGACCTGAAGATGCCCAACCTGGAGGTGAAGTACCAGCTGGTCACCTCCGCCAACCGCATCCCGCTCATCGCCAACGGCACGGTCGACCTCGAGTGCGGCTCGACCACCAACAACCTCGAGCGTGAGCAGCAGGTCGCCTTCACGATCACCCACTTCGTCACCGCCAACCGCTGGGTCGCGAAGAAAACGTCGAACATCAAGTCGCTGAACGACCTGAAGGGCAAGACGATCGTCTCGACGGCCGGCACGACCAACATCAAGCAGATCACCAGGATCAACGCCGACGAGAACCTCGGCATGAACATCATCTCGGCCAACGGCCACCCGGAAGCCTTCCAGATGGTGGAGACGGGCCGCGCGGTGGCGTTCATCATGGACGACATCCTCGAGTACAGCCTCGCGGCCAACTCGCGCAACCCCTCGGAGTGGGAGATCGGCTCGGTGGCGCTCTCGGTCGAGCCCTACGCCATCATGCTGCGCAAGGGCGACGCCGCCTTCAAGAAGGTCGTGGACGACGAGATGGTGCGCGTCTACAAGTCCGGCGAGATCAACCAGCTCTACGACAAGTGGTTCCTGAAGCCCATCCCGCCCAAGGGCCTCAACCTCAACGTGCCGATGAGCGACCAGTTCAAGAAGGTAGTCGCGAACCCGACCGACTCGGGCGACCCGGCGGCGTACAAGTAACCCGGTTCGTTGTAGCGAGCGGGGGCGAGTCTGCCCCCCGCGCTTCACTTGAGAGCGCATGGGTTATCACTGGAACTGGGGCATCCTCCTCCAGCCCGAGCCGGGCGGGACGGGGACGTACCTCCACTACCTGGTGGTCGGGCTGGGCTGGACGCTCGCCACGTCGCTCGTAGCGTGGGTGTTCGCGCTGCTGATCGGCTCCATCGTGGGCACGCTGCGCACGACCAATAGCGCGTGGGTGGTCCGGGCCGGCAACTACTACGTCGAGATCTTCAGGAACATCCCGCTCATCGTGCAGATGTTCCTCTGGTTCTTCGTGTTCCCGGAGCTCCTGCCGACGACCTGGGGCAACGCGATCAAGCAGATGAACCCGTTCGTCAACGCGTACATGACGGCGGTGATCTGCCTCGCATTCTTCACCTCGGTGCGGGTCGCCGAGCAGGTGCGCGCGGGCATCCAGTCCCTGCCCCGGGGCCAGCGCATGGCCGCGACCGCCATGGGGCTCACCTCGGGCCAGGCCTATCGCTTCGTGGTCCTTCCGCAAGCCTTCCGCATCATCCTGCCGCCGCTTACCAGCGAGTTCATGAACATCATCAAGAACTCGTCGGTCGCGCTCACCATCGGGCTGATGGAGCTCACCGGGCGCGCGCGCGCCATGCAGGAATTCAGCTTCCAGGTCTTCGAGGCGTACGCCGCGGCGACCACGCTCTACCTCGTGACCAACGTGGTCGTGGTCCTCCTCATGCGCTGGGTGGAGGGGCGCGTGAGGGTGCCCGGCCTGATCGCCGCCGACGCCTCGGCCGGTGGCCACTGATGGGCGGCTTCGACTGGGACGTCATCCGCCGCTCGCTTCCGTACCTCTTCAGGGACGGCATGACCTTCACGGTCACGCTCACGCTCCTCGCGATGACCGGCGGCATCATCTTCGGCACGCTCCTCGCGATGATGCGGCTGTCGAAGTTCCGCACGGTCTCGCTCGTGGCCGGCGGCTACGTGAACCTGATGCGCTCGATCCCGCTCGTGCTGGTGATCTTCTGGTTCTTCTTCCTCGTGCCCTACATCGGCGGCTGGGTCACGCGCTCCAACCAGCCCATCCAGGTCGGCGCTTTCTATTCGGCGGTCATCACCTTCACGATGTTCGAGGCCACGTACTACTGCGAGATCATGCGCGCCGGCATCCAGTCGGTCGCGCGCGGCCAGGTGTGGAGCGGCTATGCGCTAGGCCTCAACTACTGGCAGACGATGGGGTACATCGTGCTGCCGCAGGCGTTCCGCAACATGATCCCGGTGCTCCTCACGCAGACGATCATCCTCTTCCAGGACACTTCCCTCGTGTACGTGATCTCGGCGACCGACTTCCTCGGCGCCGCCTCCAAGATCGCCAACCGCGACTACCGCCTCGTCGAGATGTACTCGTTCGTCGCGGTCGTCTACTTCGTCATCTCCTTCGGCCTGTCGTGGCTCGTGAAGCGCCTGCAGGCCAAGGTCGCCGTGATCCGCTAGGAAAAACTCCGATGGCCATGATCGAGCTGAAGGGCGTGAACAAGTGGTACGGCAGCTTCCAGGTGCTCACCGACTGCACCACCCAGGTCTCCAAGGGTGAGGTGGTGGTGGTCTGCGGCCCCTCGGGGAGCGGCAAGTCCACGCTCATCAAGACCGTGAACGGGCTGGAGCCCTTCCAGAAGGGCGAGATCCTCGTGAACGGCGTTTCCGTGGGCGGCGAGAAGACCAACCTCTCGAAGCTGCGCGCGCAGATCGGCATGGTGTTCCAGAACTTCGAGCTCTTCCCGCACATGTCGGTGGAGAGGAATCTCACGCTCGCGCAGGTGAAGGTGCTCGGCCGGGGCGAGCAGGAAGCGCGCGAGAAGGGGCTGAAGCTCCTGGAGCGCGTGGGCCTTCTCGCTCACAAGGACAAGTTCCCCGGGCAGCTCTCCGGGGGCCAGCAGCAGCGCGTGGCGATCGCCCGGGCCCTTTCCATGGACCCGATCGCCATGCTCTTCGACGAGCCGACCTCGGCGCTCGATCCGGAAATGATCAACGAGGTCCTGGACGTGATGGTCCAGCTCGCCCACGAGGGCATGACGATGATGGTCGTCACCCACGAGATGGGCTTCGCCCGCAAGGTGGCCAACCGGGTGATTTTCATGGACCAGGGCCAGATCATCGAGGACCTTCCCAAGGAGGATTTCTTCGGGAAACCCCGGTCGGAGCGGGCCCAGCTCTTCCTGTCGAAGATCCTGCATCACTGATGTGACGGATGTCACAGCGCAGGGCCCGGCAACCCCCCGGCGTTGTCCTACATGGCCCTACGGAAATCATTGACGAATTGACGTTTTTTGCCCAAACTCCCTGAATGAACCGCCTCACGGCCATCGGCCTGGCGTCCCTTGTCGCGTACGGCTTGCTGATCGCGAGCAAGTACACGGGAATCGTGTCCGCCGCTCGCGAGGAAAAAGCCGCATCGCCCGCCGCGATCAGCGATGCCGCCGCCATGCGTGCCCTCACGGGTTCGCTGCACGAGCAGTCGGCGCCCATGCCCGTCAAGTTCGGCGCGCCCGTGGCGCTTCCGGAGCGCCTGCACGTCTCCACCGGCACGCTCGAATTCCGCGCCGCCCGCGACCTGAAGAGCTTCGCCGACGGCCTGAACGCCCGGCGCACCTCGCTCTCGGGGGACGAGCGCTACAACCTCGCCCGCGCGCTCGAGGAGTGCCAGTTCGCCACGACGATCAACGAGGACATCGCTGCGTATAGCGCCAAGCAGCGCCGCCAGTTCCTAGCCGGCCTCACGCCGGGCGACCCGAACGGGGCCAAGCGCATCGCCGCTTATGACGCCGCGGACAATACCCAGCGCTGCCTGCGCTTCCAGGGCAGCCGCATCTCGCAGAAGGACATCGAGGATCTCTACGCCGCCGCCGCGCAGCAGGGGGATCCGCGCGCGCAAGCTCGCCTCCTCGTGGCCGAGCTGAACACGAAGAACTCGAGCAACAACCGCACCGACCAGTCGCAGCCCGTGAGCACGCCGGTGAACAGCGACGACATGTCGCGCCTGGTGGGCCTCCTGGAAACGCAGGATCCGGAAGCGATGCTGATCGTGGGCAACTTCCTCGCGCAGTCGTCGGTCGCCACCCAGCTGCACATCGGCCCGAACGGCGAGGTGCCGGAGCCGGCCGCGTTCCTCGGCGCGTTCTCGCTGGTGGCGTGCGACATGACGTCGGACTGCCAGCAGCTATCGCGCGATCCGCAGCTCGCCTGCGCCTTCAGCGGCTACTGCGACGCGCAGACCTTCGAGGAGCTCTACCAGAACTTCCTCGCGTCGCCCTGGGCGTACGCGCAGGCCTCTCGCTACCGCAACATCATCCACACCGCCATCGACACGCAGAACTGGTCGCTGATCGGCATCACGCCGCAGGCCGTGGACGGCACCCCCACCGGCTCGGGCACCGGCGGCCACTAGCGAGGTTCAGGCGGCGAGCACGCGCACGTGCTCGACCACGCAGCGCCCCAAAGCTTCCGTGTTGTAGCCGCCTTCGAGCGTGGACACCACGCGCCCCTCGGCATGGCGGCGCGCGACCTGCACCAGCTTCTGCGTGACCCAGCGATAGTCCTCGTCGTCCAGCTTGAGGTAGGCGAGCGGGTCGTCGCGATGCGCATCGAACCCCGCCGAGACGAACACGAGCTGCGGGCGGAAGGAATCGAGCGCGGGTATCCACTGGCGCTCCACTGCGTCGCGGAAGCCGCGTCCGTCGGTCATCGCCGGTAACGGCACGTTGATGATGTGCGCGTTGGAGGAATCGGCGCCCTGGTACGGGTAGTACGGATGCTGGAAGGTCGAGCAGAGCATCACCCGCGGGTCGTCGTGGAAGGCGTCCTCGGTGCCGTTGCCGTGGTGCACGTCGAAATCGAGGATCGCCACGCGCTCGAGGCCGTGCGCCTCGATCGCGTGCATCGCACCGACCGCGACGTTGTTGAAGATGCAAAAGCCCATGGGCCGCTCGGGCGTGGCGTGGTGCCCTGGAGGGCGCACCGCGCAGAAAGCGGTCTGTGCTTCGCCCGACATCACTAGGTCCGTGGCCTTCACGACGGCGCCGGCCGCGCGCAGCGCAGCGGAAAGCGTCGCGGGGTTCATCGACGTGTCGGGATCGAGGTAGGCGTAGCCATCGCCCGGCGCCGCATCGAAGATCATGTCCACGTGCGCGCCCTGGTGCACTCGCTCCAGTTGCTCGCGCGTGGCTTCGGGCGCCTCGAGGACCGAAAGCGACGCGGCGAGGCCCGAGGATTCGATCGCCGCGAGGATCGCCTTCAGGCGCGCGGGCGACTCCGGATGCCCCGAACCCATCTCGTGGCGGCTGCAATCGGGGTGGGTGAGGAACGCGGTGGCCATCACCCGATTGTAGGCTACGGGAAAGCGTTCCTGCAGATGGGCTTCTGCCCCGAGAAGGACGGCATGTTGAAGGCCGGGCTCGCGCTATTGCCGACATCCGCCGCGGCGGGCGCGACGGTGTACTGGAACGTGCCCGCGCTCGACGAGTTGAAGTTGAAGACGAAGGTGCCGACCTTCGTGACGCCGAGGGCTGACGCGACCCACGGCTGGAAGAATGGCGTGCCGAGTGTCACGTACATGTCGCCGCTGAATTGGGTGGGCGATGTCCAGGTGCCGCCGGGCATCACGAGCCAGAGCGGCTTGAAGTTGCCGGGCGAGGTGGAATCTGCCGAGCGCGGATCGTACGTGTACCAAACCGCCTCGACCTGGTTGTCGGCGTGCTGGGTGAAGGTGATCCCCCAGCCGCTCTCGTTACCCGGGCAAGCGCCGACCACGGGTGTCGAGTTGTCCCAGAGGTCGGAAAAGTTGGTGGCGGGCGTGCTCTCGGCGGCCACGGGCAATGCCGTGATGGCTATCGAGCACGCGAGGAAAGAGCGAAGCATCGTGTTCATTCCCTTCGAAGCAAGAATCCGGTTGCAACTATTGTCCGTAAACATCCTTCCAATCCCAATCATCCCGGGACGGTCCGCGAAGCCGCCGTGCTATGCTCGCAGCCCACCCCGGATCGACCCGTAAACCGCTGACAAGGTTCCGCTTTTTCCGATGCTCCTCGACGCGCGCAGCCGGCTAGCCGCAGGCCCCACCGAAGCCGTCATGGCCCTTGCCGGCGAGGTCATCCTCGGCAAGGAACGCCAGATCCGGCTCGCGATGGCGTGCATCCTCGCACGCGGCCACCTCCTCATCGAGGATGTGCCCGGCGTCGGCAAGACCACACTGTCGCACACCCTCGCGCGGCTCCTCGGCCTCGAGTACCAGCGCATCCAGTTCACCTCCGACCTGCTGCCGGCCGACATCATCGGCATGTCGATCTTCGACCGCGAGAACTCGAGCTTCCGCTTCCACCCGGGGCCGATCTTCGCGCAGATCATCCTCGCCGACGAGATCAACCGCGCGAGCCCCAAGGCGCAGAGCGCGCTCCTGGAAGCGATGGAGGAGCACCAGGTGACGGCCGACGGCAAGACGCGCCCGCTGCCCGAGCCCTTCTTCGTGATCGCGACCCAGAACCCGCTGCACCAGGTGGGCACGTTCCCGCTTCCAGAGTCGCAGCTGGACCGCTTCCTCATGCGCGTGAACCTGGGGTACCCGGACGCGAAGGCCGAGCGCGAGCTGCTGAAGGGCGCCGAGCGCCGCGACATGATCTCGCACCTGCAACCCGCGATGAGCATGGCGCAGCTGGTGGAGCTGCAAAAGGCGGTGCCCGCGATGCAGGTTTCCGAGGCGCTCCTCGACTACGTGCAGGCGCTCATCTCGCACACGCGCCACTCGCCGCGCTTCACGCAGGGCCTCTCGCCTCGAGCGGGCGTCGCGATCCTGCGTGCCGCGCAGGCGTGGGCGATGATGCAGGGCCGCCGCCAGGTGCTGCCCGAGGATGTGCAGGCGATCCTCCCCGCCGTCGTCGGCCATCGACTCCATGCGAGCGCCGACGCCGTGAAGGGCGGCTTCGATCCGGCCACCGAGCTCATCTCGAACGTTCCGATTCCCTAGTCTCCCGGTTCGCGGGGTCAAGGCCAGCGCCGAGGACTCCCGCTCGAATCAACCCGTGATCGCCAATATCAGGCAGTCCATCTCCGACTGGATCTTCCGGGCGAAGGCGCCGGAGAATCCGCCGGTCACGCTCGTGCAGCGGCGCATCTTCATCCTGCCCACGCGCCAGGGCTACACCTTCGCGTTCACCACGCTCGTGCTGCTGCTCGCGTCGATCAACTACATGCTCTCGCTGGGCTTCATCCTCACCTTCACGCTGGTGAGCATGGCCGGCGTCGCGATGCTGCACACCTGGCGCAACCTCGCGCACCTGAAGCTTCGGCCGGGGCGCTGCGACCCGGTGTTCGCCGGGGAGACGGCGCATTTCGGCGTGACGGTCGAGACGCCCGCCCTCACCCGCTTCGCGATCGCGGTGCGGCGCATGAAGGACGAGCCCGTGTATGCCGACGTGGCGCCCGCCCAGGCCACGCCCATCTCGCTGCCGGTGGCCGCGACGCGCCGGGGCATGGCGCGCTGCGGGCGACTGGAGATCTTCACCCGTTACCCGGTGGGCCTCTTCCATGCGTGGTCGTACGTGGACTTCGACCTCAAGGTGATCGTGTATCCGCGGCCGGATACCGCCGCGGGAACGCCGCCGGAGCGCTCGCGCGCCGCCACCGAGGAAGGCATTCCCGTCGGCGGGGACGAGGAGTTCCACATGCTGCGCGTGTACCGGCCCGGGGATGCACCCAAGCTGATCGCGTGGAAGGCGCTCGCCCGCGAGCAGGAGCTCCTCAGCAAGGAGTTCAGCGCCATGGCTTCCAGCGAGCTGTGGCTCGACTGGAACGACGCGCACGGCGCGGACCTCGAATCGCGCCTGTCGGTGCTCTCGCAGTGGGTGATCCAGGCCGAGCGCTTCGGCCAGAGCTACGGCCTGCGAATCCCCGGCGTGTCGATACCGCCCGCGCGCGGCGAGGCGCACCGCTCGCGCTGCCTCGAGGCGCTCGCCCTCTTCGCGCCATGAAGCCCGCCTCGCCGCACCTCGATTTCCGCAACGTGATGTGGCTCCTCGCGGCGATGATCTTCGTCGTGGCGCCGCACCTCGTGCGCCTGCCCTACTGGGTCGCGGTGTTCTTCCTCGTGGTGGTGGCGTGGCGCGGATGGATCGCGTGGGCGGCGATGCACCACCCGTCGCGCTGGATCACGGCGGGCCTCACGCTCGCGGCGACGATCGCCACGTGGTTCCAGTACGGCCGAATCTTCGGGCGCGAGGCGGGCGTGACGCTCCTCATCGTGATGTCGGCGTTGAAGCTGCTGGAGATGCGCACGCAGCGCGAGGTGACGCTCAGCATCTACCTCGGGTTCTTCCTCGTGCTCACCAACTTCCTCTTCTCGCAGTCGATCCCGCTCGGCCTGTACATGCTGGTGTGCGTCTGGCTCTTCGTCGCGACGCTCGTGGGATTCAACCGCGTGGTGAGCACGCCCACGCTCGCCCAGCGCCTGCGCCCGGCCGGCGCCCTCCTCCTGCAATCCCTGCCGCTCATGGTGGCGTTCTTCATCCTCTTCCCGCGCGCCACCGGCCCGCTCTGGGCGCTGCCCCAGGACATGCATGGCGGCACCACGGGGCTCTCCGAGACGATGACGCCGGGCGCCATCTCGAACCTCATCAAGTCCGACGCGGTCGCCTTCCGCGTGCATTTCGAGGGCGACCGGCCCGCGTACTCGAAGCTCTACTGGCGCGGGCCCGTGATGACCGAATTCGACGGCGAGACCTGGAGCGTCGGGCGCTCGTCCGCCGCCGGCGCGACCTACACGAAGCGCGAGCAGCGCACGGCCTACACGGTCACGCTCGAGCCGCACAACAAGACCTGGCTCTTCGCGCTCGACGTCCCCGCGGTGCTGCCTTCCGGAGCGTACATGCTGAACGACCTCGAGGTGCGCGATTCACGCCCCGTCGTCGAGCGCAAGCGCTACGAGATGAGCTCGTACCTGGACTATCGCTACGGCGAGAGCGCTTCACCGGGCTCGCTGCGCGCGGCGCTTCGCTTCAACGAGTCGCGCAACCCGCGCACGATCGCGCTCGCACGCCAATGGAAGAGCGAATCGCCGGACGCGAGGGCGCTGCTGAACAAGGCCTTCCAGTTCTACAACCGCGATTTCACCTACACCCTCGACCCGCCGTCGCTCGACCGTTTCAGCCCCTACGACGACTTCCTCTTCAAGACCCGGCAGGGTTTCTGCGAGCACTACGCGGGAAGCTTCGCGCTCATCATGCGGGCGGCCGGGATTCCCGCGCGGATCGTGACGGGCTATCAGGGCGGTGAAGTGAACCCCCTCAACAACGAGCTCACCGTGCGCCAGGCCGACGCGCATGCATGGGTCGAGATCTGGCTTCCCGAGGAAGGGTGGCTGCGCGTGGATCCCACGGGCGCGGTCTCGCCGCTACGCGTGGAATCCGGCGTGAATGCGGCGCTGGGACCGATCGGGGTGATTCCCTCGCTCATCGCCGCCGATCCGCTCGGGGTGCTGAGCCAGATCCGCAATGCCTGGCAGGCGATGAACAGCCAGTGGGACCAATGGGTGGTCGGCTACGACATGTTCAAGCAGCGCCAGTTCTTCACGAGCATGGGCTTCCCGTCGGTGGACTGGCGCACGCTCGGATTCTGGCTCATCGCGGCGACCTTCGTCGTGGGCGGCGCGATCACGCTGGGACTGCTGGTGCGCGACCGGCCCCCGCGGCGGGAAGCGGCGCTCGTCGCATGGAACCGTTTCTGCGGGAAGCTCGCCCGCACGGGATTGACGCGCGCGCCGAGCGAGGGCCCGCTGGATTTCCTGGTGCGGGTGCGGCATGCGCGCCCCTCGCTCGCCGCCGAGGCCGAGGAGATCACGCGACGCTACGTGCAGGCGCGCTACGGCGCTGGTGCCACGCGCGAGGAACTGCGCGCGCTTGCGCGGCGCGTGCGCGAATTCCGGCCGGCCTGATGCGCCGGCGCCCTTACATCCCCGGCAGGTATTTCGCCGGGTCGACGGGCTTGCCCTGGCGGCGAACCTCGAAGTGCAGCTTCACCGAATCGGTGTCGGTCGAGCCCATCTCGGCGATCTTCTGGCCCTTCTTCACGTCCTGCTGTTCCTTCACCAGGATCTTGTCGTTGTGCGCATAGGCCGAGAGCCACATGTCGTTATGCCTGATGATCACGAGCTGGCCATAGCCGCGAATGCCCAGGCCCACGTACACGACCCGCCCGCTCGCCGCCGCGAGCACGGGTGCGCCTTTCCTGCCGGCGATGTCCATCCCCTTGGTCGCCTCGGTAAAGGGCGCGATCACCTTTCCCTTCACCGGCCACATCCAGTCCACGTCCTCCTTGTCGGTGCCGGCGGACTTCGCGGGCTCGGGCGGCGGTAGGGTGGGGCTCGGCGTGGGTGGAGGAACGGGAACCAGGGTCGGCTCGCCGGGGCCCGGCGTGGCGGCTGGCGCCTCGGGCACACCCGCCGCGAGCGGCGGGCCGCCGGCATCGGCACCTGAGAGCTGCGCCAGGGCCCGGTCGGAAAACGGAACCTTGGTCGCCCGCGGCTCGACCTTGGTGCCCGTCGTGTTGGACAGCGGCCGTGCCTCGATGGGCGGCCCGGCGGTCGTGAGCGGTGTGATGACGTTTCCGGCGGGCGGCGCGGCTGGCGTCACCGGCGCTCCCCCGGGCGGGGCCAGCACCAGTACCTGCCCCACCTCGAGGCGATTCACGTTGGCGATGTTGTTCCACGCGGCGATGTCGCGGTAGTCGACGCCGTTCGCGAGCGCGATGGAAACGAGCGTCTCGCCCTTCCTCACGACATGCGTCGGCGGCGCAGGCGCGGGCGCCGGCTCCGGGGCGGGAGGCGGGGCCTGCACCAGGGAGGGCGCCGGCTGTGGGGGCATGCGCTCGATCACGGGCGCGGGACGCCGCGCCGCGCAGCCGGCGAGCGCCATCGCGAGGAAGATCGCGACGAGGCGCTTCATGACACCCCCGGCACGAGCGGAACGAAACGCACCGCCGCGGTCCGCCGCTCGGCGAAGCCGTGCTGGTCGCGGTCGATCACGTAGAGCCATTGGTCGTCGGTCCCGACCGGCAGCACCATGCGACCGCCGACGGCGAGCTGCTCCTTCAGCGCTTGCGGCACGTGCGTCGCGGATGCGGCCATGAGGATGGCGTCGTAGGGCGCTCCCTCGGGATATCCGTTGTGCCCATCGGCATGCTTGAAGCGCACGTTGTAGAAGCGCAGGTCGCGCAGGTGGCGGCGGGCCTTGTCCATGAGGGGCGCGATCCTTTCGAGCGTGTAGACCTCCTTCGCGAGGCGGGCGAGCACCGCGGCCTGGTAGCCGCAACCGGTGCCGATCTCGAGCACCTTGCCCAGGGGCTGCTTCTCCAGGAGGAGCGAGGTCATGAGCGCCACGATGAAGGGGCTGGAGATGGTCTGGCCGTGGCCGATGGGAAGCGGCACGTCCTCATAGGCGCGCGACTCGATGCCCTCGTCGACGAACACATGGCGCGGGATCTCGGTCATCGCGCCCAGCACCCGCTCGTCCTTGATGCCCTGCGTGCGCAGCGTCTCGATCATGCGCAGCCGCGTGCGCTCCGAGGTCATGCCGATGCCTTCGCGCGCGCTCATCGGGCGATCCATTCCGACACCAGCCCGATCTGCTGCGCGTGCGTGAGGTCCACCTGAAGCGGCGTGATGGAGACGGCGCGCCGGTCGAGCGCGTTGAAATCGGTTCCGGGCCCGGCCTCGCGCGCCGCGCCGGCGGGGCCCACCCAGTACACGGTCTCGCCGCGCGGGTTCTTGCCTTCGACGACGGGCTGGGCCTTGTGGCGCCGGCCCAGGCGCGTCACCTCGAAGCCCGACAGGGATTCGTAGGGCACGTCGGGGACATTCACGTTGAAGAGGATCGGCGCTCCGAAAGGGCGCTTGGCGAGCCGGCTCACGAGGTCATGCGCCACGCGGCCAGCGGTTCGATAGTGCGCGAACTCGGTGCCGACGAGGGAAATGGCGATGGAGGGAATCCCCAGGAGGTAACCTTCGGTCGCGGCCGCCACGGTCCCCGAGTAGAGGGTATCGTCGCCCATGTTGGAGCCGCTGTTGATGCCGGAGACGACGACATCGGGCTCGAAATCCAGGAGGCCCGTCACCGCCATGTGGACGCAGTCCGTCGGGGTGCCATTCACGTAGTGGAAGCCGTTGTGCGCGTGCGAGAGCATGAGCGGCCGGTCGAGCGTGAGCGAGTTGGAGGCCCCGCTGCGGTCGCGCTCGGGCGCCACGACGGTGACCTCGCCCAGCGGGGTGAGGGCCTCGGCGAGAGCGGCCAGCCCCGGCGCGAAGTAGCCGTCGTCGTTCGAGAGGAGAATGCGCATTCGAGGCAAAATTATGCCATGAGCCCCTCTCGCCTCCCCGTCGCCCTTGCCGCGGCCGCCCTGCTGGGCGCCACCACGGCCGCATACGGCTCGACGTGGCCGGCGTCGACCGCGCGGTCGATCCCTGCACCGACTTCTACGCCTTTGCCGACGACAGCGGTGCAGTTTTACGCAAGCGGCATGGACCTGAAGGCGAATGCGGTGAACTACGGCGCCATCGTGATCGGCCACGAGATCACCCACGGCTTCGACGACCGCGGCTTCCTCTCCTTCGCTCAGCTCTGGCGGAGCGTCTATCGACCCGAGCTGGAGCGCCTGCAGCTTCGCACCGACCCGCATTCGCCGCCGCGTTTCCGCGTGGCCGGCGTGGTCGCGAACCTGCCGGAGCTCGATGCTGCGTTCGAGTGCCGAGGGAAAACAGCATTGCTTCCGGCGAAGGAGCGTGCTGCGATCTGGTAATGGCCGACGGCCTATTCAACCGGTACGCAGCTGCAGAATAAATTCCGGTCCCCGTAAACGTTGTCGGCGCGGCCCACCGGCACCCAGTACTTCTGCTCGCGCAGCGACTTCACCGGGTAGGCGGCAAGGCTTCGCGGATAGGCGTGCTTCCACTCGTCGGCGTTCACCACGGCCGCGGTGTGCGGTGCATGCTTGAGCGGGTTGTCCTCGCGATCGAGGCGCCCCTCCTCCACGGCGCGGATCTCGTCGCGGATCGCGATCATCGCGTCGCAGAAGCGGTCCAGCTCGGCCTTGGACTCGCTCTCCGTGGGCTCGACCATGAGCGTGCCCGCCACCGGGAACGACATCGTGGGCGCATGGAAGCCGTAGTCGATGAGCCGCTTGGCCACGTCCTCCACCTGGATTCCCGAGGTTTCCTTGACGGGCCGCAGGTCCAGGATGCATTCGTGGGCCACCAGCCCGCGCGGGCCCGAGTAGAGCACCGGGTAATGGGGAGCGAGGCGCTTCGCGATGTAGTTCGCGTTCAGGATCGCCACCTCGGAGGCCGCGGTGAGGCCCGCCTCGCCCATCATCTCGATGTACATCCACGAGATCGGCAGGATGGATGCGCTGCCGAAGGGCGCGGCGGTGACTGCGCCGATGGCATCCCCGTTGGATCCCGCCCCCGCTGGCGGGGACCCCGGCGCGTCCAGGTGGCGATGGCCGGGCAGGAATTTCGCGAGGTGCGCGCCGACCGCGACGGGGCCCACGCCGGGGCCGCCGCCGCCGTGCGGGATGCAGAACGTCTTGTGCAGGTTCAGGTGCGAGACGTCGCCGCCGAACTGGCCCGGCGCCGTGAGGCCCACCATCGCGTTCATGTTGGCGCCGTCCACGTACACCTGCCCGCCGTGGCGATGCACGATCTCGCAGGCCTTCGTGATGCCCGCCTCGAACACGCCGTGCGTCGATGGGTACGTCACCATGATCGCGGCGAGGCTCGCGGCGTGCTGCGCGGCCTTGCGCTCGAGATCGTCGAGGTCCACGTTGCCGCCTTCATCGCACCCGACCACGATCACCTGCATGCCCGCCATTTGCGCGGACGCCGGGTTGGTGCCGTGCGCGGAGCTGGGAATGAGGCACACGTTGCGGTGGGTCTCGCCACGGCTCGCGTGCCACTTGCGGATGATGAGGAGGCCCGCGTACTCGCCCTGCGAGCCCGCATTGGGCTGGATCGAGACCGCGGCGTAGCCCGTAGCTTGTGCAAGGCGCTTCTCGAGCCCCTCGATCATCTCGCGGTAGCCTTCCCACTGGCCGGCCGGCGCGAACGGATGGATGTGCGCGAACTCGCGCCAGGCGACCGGGATCATCTCGGAAGTCGCGTTCAGCTTCATGGTGCACGAGCCCAGCGGGATCATGGAGCGGTCGAGCGCCACGTCCTTGTCGGCGAGCGAACGCAGGTAACGCAGCATCTCGGTCTCCGAGTGGTGGCGATTGAAGACCGGGTGCGTGAGGTATGGCGTGGAGCGCGCGAGCGCGGATGGCGGCGTGGCGCGCACCGTGCGGTCGAGCTCGGCGGCGCGGAAGGGCGTCGCATGCCCCGCGAAGATCCGCCAGATCGCTTCCACGTCGGCGCTCGTGGTGGTCTCGTCCAGGGAAATTCCGATGCGCTCGCCGGGAAGCATCCGGAAGTTCACGCGCGCGGCCGTCGCGCGCTCCAGGATGCCGGCGGACTTGCCGTTCGCGGCGACGGTGATCGTGTCGAAGGGTGTGCGCGTCTCGACGGTGAAGCCCGAGGATTCGAGCCCCGCCTTCAGGATCGCGGTGAGCCGCTGGACGCGACGCGCGATTCGCTCCACGCCTTGCGGCCCGTGGTAGACGGCGTACATCGACGCCATCACCGCGAGGAGCACCTGCGCGGTGCAGATGTTGGAGGTCGCCTTTTCGCGGCGGATATGCTGCTCGCGCGTCTGCAATGCCAGCCGGTAGGCGCGGTTGCCTTGCGCGTCCACGGTGACCCCCACCAGCCGTCCCGGCATGTTGCGCTTCAGCTCGTCGCGCGTCGCCATGTAGGCCGCATGCGGGCCGCCGAAACCCATGGGCACGCCGAAGCGCTGCGTGTTGCCGATGGCGACGTCGGCGCCCCACTCGCCCGGAGGCTTCAGGATGGCGAGCGCGAGGATATCGGCGGCGGCGATCACGAAGCCGCCCGCCGCGTGGATAGCCGCCGCCATCGCGGTGAAATCGCGTATCTCGCCGTTGGCGCCCGGATATTGAACCAGCACCGCGAATGCGCCCTGGCGCTCGAGCGCACCAACCTCGACCACGCGTACCTCGATGCCGAGGGGCTCGGCCCGCGTGCGGACCACGTCGATCGTCTGCGGCAACACGTCGTCGGCAACCGCGAATACGCGCGAGGATGACCTGGAGGAGCGCAGGCAGAGCGTCATCGCCTCGGCCGCGGCACTCGCTTCGTCGAGCATGGAAGCATTGGCGATCGCGAGCCCGGTGAGGTCGGTCACCATCGTCTGGAAGTTGAGGAGCGCCTCGAGCCTTCCCTGCGAGATCTCCGGCTGGTAGGGCGTATAGGCCGTGTACCAGGCGGGGTTCTGGAAGACGTTGCGCAGGATCACGCCTGGCGTGTAGGTCTCGTAGTAGCCCTGCCCGATGTACGTCTTGAAGAGCTGGTTCTTCTCCGCGATCCGGCGAAGCTCGCCCAGCGCCTCGCCCTCGGTGCGCGCCGCGCCGATGCCCATCGGCGTGCGGCGGCGGATCGCGGCGGGCACGACCGCGTCGATCATCTCGGCGCGCGAGGCGAAGCCCAGCTCGGCCAGCATCGCGGCCTGCTCGGCCTCGTCGGGGCCGATATGCCGGCGCGAGAACGCGCCATGATCCTCGAGATCGGCAAGCGTCGCGGTAGCGGAAGTGCGGATGGGCGTGTCGGGCATGGGATCCTCGAAGGCGGCTCTAGGCCGCGGCGGCTTTCTCGTAGGCGGCGGCGTCCATCAGCTTGTCGACATCGGTGGGCGTGGCGGGCTTCATGCGGAACATCCACGCTTCGAACGCATCCTCGTTCACCTTCTCGGGCGAACTGCCGAGCTCGGCATTGACTTCCACGATCTCGCCCGCGATCGGCGCGTAGATGTCGGAGGCCGCCTTCACCGACTCGACCACGCCGATGGACTCCTCCGCGGCGACCTTGCGGCCGACCTCCGGCGCCTCGACGAAGACGATGTCGCCCAGCTGCTCCTGGGCATGGTCGGTGATGCCGATGGACACCGTGCCGTCGGATTCGCGGCGGATCCATTCGTGGGAGGCGGTGTAGCGCAGATCCTTGGGAAGCTTCATGGGTCGTCCTTTTCTTGTTGGGTCAGGCCGCGAGAACCTTGCCGTTGCGTACGAAGGGAGCCTTCACGACACGCGCGGCGAGGCGCTTGTCGCGGACTTGCACGTGGACCGTGTCGCCGATCGCGATGCCCTGCGGCACGCGCGCGAGCGCGATCGATTTCGACATCGTGGGCGAGAAGGTGCCGCTCGTGACTTCGCCCTCGCCGAGCGGGGTCTCGACCTTCTGGTGCGCGCGCAACACGCCGCCCGCGTCCGTGAGGAGCAGCCCGACCAGCTGCGCGCGCGATCCCTGGGCCGCGAGGCGCTCCTTGCCGACGAAATCGCGGGGAGCCTCGAGATCGACGGTCCATGCGAGCCCGGCATCGAGCGGCGAGACCTGCTCGTCCATGTCCTGGCCGTAGAGGTTCATGCCGGCTTCCAGGCGCAGCGTGTCGCGAGCGCCCAGGCCGCAGGGACGCGCGCCCGCGGCGACGAGCTTGTCCCACATCGCTTCGGCACGCTTCGCGGGCACCATCACCTCGAAGCCATCCTCGCCGGTATAGCCGGTGCGCGCGACGAACAGGTCGCCGGCAAGCGCCGCGTTGAAGGGCGTGAGCTTCTCGGTGGCCGCCTTCGTGGCGGGATAGGCCGCCCAGAAGAGCTCGCGCGCACGCGGCCCCTGGATCGCGACGATGGCGAGGTCGGGCCGGGGCTTCAGCGTCACGCTCGAATCCCATTTCTTGCGAAGACCCTCGAGCCATGCGAGGTCCTTCGGCGCGGTGCCGGCGTTCACCACGATGCGGAAATGCGCTTCGGCGAGGAAATAGGCGATGAGGTCGTCGACCACGCCGCCCTCGTCGTTCAGCATGCACGTGTAGAGGGCCTTGCCGGGGACCTTCAGCTTGTCCACGTTGTTGGCGAGCGCGCGGCGCAGGAATGCGCGGGCATCCGGGCCCTCGACCTCGACCGCCTGCATGTGCGAGACATCGAAGAGGCCCGCGCCGCGGCGCACTGCGTGGTGCTCCTCGATCTGCGAACCGTAGTGGACGGGCATGTCCCAGCCGCCGAAATCCACCATCCGGGCCCCGGCGGCCTTGTGCGTTGCGTGCAGCGGTGTCGTCTTGAGCATGTCTCCAGCACCAAAAAAACAAAAGGGCCGGCAAGCGCGATCGCTCGCTCGACCCCTCTGTCCTTGGTACCTGAGAGATTACGGCCCGGTGCTGCCGGCCGCGCGCCCCTTCGGTGGACGGCCTCGCCGTCGCTCTCCAGAGTCGGGGCTTCACGCCCCGGTCCGGCCGGTCCTTTTGCCTGAGAGTTTGCGGGTGCTACCCCTTCGGCGGCGCCGCTCGGGCGCGCTCTCCCAGCCGGATCCTCCTGATTTTCCTAGACCTGCATCAGCTTGTCCAGCGTGATCGGAAGGTCCCGGACGCGCTTGCCCGTGGCGTGATGCACGGCGTTGGCGAGCGCGGCGGCGACGCCGGTGATGCCGATCTCGCCGATGCCGCGGGCGCCGAGCGGATTGAATTCCTGGTCATCCTCGTCCACGACCACCACCTCGATCGCGCCGATGTCCGCGTTCACCGGCACGTGGTATTCCGCGAGGTTGCCGTTCACGATGCGCCCGTCGCGCAGGTCGAGCACGCTTTCCTCGAGGAGGGCCATGCCCACGCCCCAGACGATGCCCCCCTGGAGCTGGCTCAAGCCCGTCTTCTGGTTCAGGAGGCGCCCCACGCTGTACGTCGCCACGATGCGCGGCACACGAACGATCCCCAGGTCTTCATCGACGCGTACTTCCGCGAACACGGCGCCGAAGGAGCGCTCGCCGTGAGTCTTCTTCGATTCCTCCTTGGGCGGCTCGGGAGAATCGCCCTGCCCCTCGTATTGGCCGCGCCCCGCGAGCGCGCGCATGGCGTTGCCGCGGTCGGCGGGCGTGCGCGCATCCTTCAGGCCCGCATCGGCGTCCTCCAGCTTGCCGCGCAGATCCTGGCAAGCCTTCAGCACCGCGGGCCCTACGCTTCCCGCCGTCATCGAGCCGCCCGAGACCGGCGCCTTCGGAAAATCGGTGTCGCCGAGCTCGAAGCGCACCATCGAGACGGGCACGCCGAGCGCATCGGCGGCGACCTGCGTCATGATCGTGTAGGTGCCGGTTCCCAGGTCCTGCGTGCCCGAACGCACCAGCACGACGCCTTCGGGAAGGAGCCTGGCGCTCGCCTTGGCGGCCATCTTGTGGGCGGGATAGGTCGCGGTGGCCATTCCCAAGCCCACCAGCCAGTGCCCGTCGCGCATCGAACGCGGCGTGGCATTGCGGCGCGCCCATCCGAAGCGTTGCGAGGCGTCGGCGTAGCATTCGCGAAGCTTCTTGGAGGACCAGGGCTTTCCGCTGCCGGGCACGGTGTCGGCGTGGTTCTTCAAGCGCAGCTCCACCGGATCCATCCCGAGGGCCTGGGCCAGCTCGTCCATGGCACTCTCGAGGGCGAAGGTGCCGCTCGCCTCGCCCGGTGCGCGCTGGAAGGTGGGCGTGCCTACGTTCAGCTTCGCGATGCGATGGGTGGTGTCGAGGTTGGCGCAGGCATAGAGCTCGCGCGTGGGCTGGGCGCTGGGCTCCGTGAAATCCTCGAACTGGCTGGTGTGCGAGATCACGTGGTGCTGGATCGACACCAGCGTGCCGTCGCGCCGGGCGCCCAGGACGACGTGCTGATCGGTCTGCGGGCGGCCGCCGACGGGCCCGAACATCTGCGGGCGTTCGAGCACGAGCTTCACCGGCCGCCCGCACGCCTTCGCCGCCATGGCGGCGAGCACGACGTGCGACCAGGTCGAGCCCTTGCAGCCGAAGCCGCCACCCACGTAGGGACAAAGCACGTGCACGTTCTCCGCGGACATGCCGAGGGTCTTCGCGACAGTTTCCTTCACGCCCGAGACATACTGGGTCGCATCCCAGAGCGTGAGGCGCTCGCCCTCCCAGCGGGCGATCGTGCCGTGCGGTTCCATGGGGTTGTGGTGCTCCATGGGCGTCGTGTACACGTGGTCCACGGTGACCTCGGCGCTCTTCAGCGCGCCGGCGGCGTCGCCCCAGGCCTTGTCGGGTTTCCCGCTCGGGCCCGCCGTCTTGGGTGGGTAGGCACTGGCCTTGGCCTTGTCGAAATCGAGCGCCGGCGTCTCGCGTGCGTACTCGAAGCGCAGATGGGAGGCGGCGTCGGAAGCCTGCTCGAGCGTCTCACCGACGACGATCGCGATGGGCTCGCCGTTATAGCGAACGGCGTCGTCCTGCAGCAGCGACATCTCGCGGCCCGCCGGCGGGTTCACCGCGGCCCGGCCTTTTTTCGGAAGCTTTTGCGCATTCTGGTGGGTGAGCACGAGGACCACGCCCGGCATGCGGCGCGCGGCGTCCGCATCGATGCGCGTAATTCGCCCATGCGGGACGGTGCTGCGCGCCATCACCGCGTGGCAAAGGCCGTCCACGGGGAATTCCGCCGAATATTTCGCCTGCCCCGCGACCTTGAGCGCTGCGTCGGTGCGCGTGAGGGCCGAGCCGACCGCCGAATCGTCGCGCGCGTTCATGCCATTTGCGCCGCGTTCGCGAGCGCCCTCGCCACGCTTCGCCGTGCGAGCGGGACCTTGAATGCGTTGTGCTTGTGCGCCCGCGCCCCGTGCACGCACGCGGCGGCCGCGGCGTCGATGGCGGCGGCGTCCAGGCGCCGGCCTGCGAGCGCCCGCTCGGCTTCCTGTGCGCGCCAGGGCTTGTGCGCCACGCCGCCCAGCGCGATGCGCGCATCGCGCACCGTGCCGTCGGATATGTCCAGGGCGGCGGCGACCGAGACCAGCGCGAACGCGTAGCTCGCGCGGTCGCGTACCTTGAGGTAGTGCGAATGCGTCCACGGCGCGCGCGGCAGGTCCACGGCGACGATGAGCTCGCCGGGCTCGAGGTCGGTATCGCGTTGCGGCGTGTCGCCCGGCAGCCGATGGAACCTGGCGAAGGGAATGCGCCGCTCGCCCTGGCCACCGCGCACCACGACGGTCGCATCGAGCGCGGCGAGCGCCACGCACATGTCGGAAGGATGCGTCGCGATGCACTTGTCGCTCGCGCCGAGGATCGCGTGGTTGCGGTTGTAGCCCTCCAGCGCCGCGCAGCCGCTGCCCGGTGCGCGCTTGTTGCACGCCGCGAATGCGGTGTCGTAGAAGTAATAGCAGCGCGTGCGCTGCAACAGGTTGCCGCCCGTGGTCGCCATGTTGCGCAGTTGCGGCGAGGCGCCCGCCACGATCGCCTGGGTGAGGAGCGGGTAGCGCTCTCGCACCCGCGCATCCGCGGCGCAGTCGCTGTTGCGCACCATCGCGCCGATTCGAAGCCCGCCATCCTGCGTTTCCTCGATCCGGGCGAGCGGCAGGCGCGTGATGTCCACGAGCTTCACCGGCTGCTCGACGCCGCCCTTCATGAGGTCGAGGAGGTTGGTGCCGCCCGCGAGGAATTTCGTCCCGGGCCCGATCGCCGCGATCGCGTCGTCCACGCCCTGCGCGCGCTGGTAGGAGAACGGTTCCATCTCAGGCCTTCCTTCCGGCCACGTCGCGCACCGCGGCCACGATGTTCACATAAGCGCCGCAGCGGCAGATGTTGCCGCTCATGCGCTCGCGAATCTCCTCGTCGCTGAGGCGCACCGGCGATCGCAGGTCGGTGGTGACCGCGCTCGGCATGCCGGCGCGCGCCTCCTCGACCAGCGCGACGCAGGACATCACCTGCCCCGGCGTGCAGTAGCCGCATTGCAGCGCGTCGCGCTCGGCGAAAGCGGCCTGCGCGGGGTGGAGCGCCCCGGGGCGGCCCAGGCCTTCGATCGTGCGGACCTCTTCGCCCTCGAGGGTCGCCGCGAGGGTGAGGCACGAATTCACGCGCCGTCCATTCACGAGCACGGTGCACGCACCGCACTGGCCGCGGTCGCACCCTTTCTTCGTGCCCATGAGGCCCAGCTTCTCGCGCAGCGTGTCGAGGAGCGTGGCGCGCGAATCGAGCTCGAGCTCGTGCGGCTCGCCGTTCAGCGTGAATCGCACGCGCATGTTGTAAGGTTGCGCGGCGGAAGGTTGGTGCGTGAAGTATTCGGCATGGCTCACGGTGGCGAGGCTCGTGGTGAGCGCGCCGGTGCCGATGAGGAATCGGCGCCGAGCGTTGCTGGGGGGATCGGGAAGGGTTTCGTCCACGGGTTGGGCGCAACCACGCGAAATGGCGAGGCGCACACAGGAACCGACCGGGGCGTGCGGCGATCGTTCGTCGCGCCCGCGCAACTGCGCAAGAACGCGAACTACGGAGCCTGCTCCATCAGGGCCACGAGGTCGCCCGGAACGACGGGCTTCACGAGGTGGCCGTCGAATCCCGATTCGCGGGAGCGCTCGCGGTCCTCGGGCTGGCCGTAGCCGGTCATCGCGTAGATCACCAGGTCGCCCCCGCCGGGCCGTGCGCGCAGCTGGCGCGCGACGTCATAGCCGTTCATGCCCGGCAGCCCGATGTCGAGCAAGACGATCTCGGGACGCATCTGCGAGGCGTTCTCGATGGCGGACTTGCCGTCGTTCTCGACGTGAACCTCGTGCCCCGCCATGCGCAGCAGCATCGCGACGCTGTTGGCCGCGTCCGCGTTGTCGTCCACCACCAGCACCGAGCGGCGGCGCGAGCCCCTGGGCGCGGCGATTCCGCCGGTGCGCTGCAACGCGAATTCGGTGCCGGCGCGCAGGCTCGGCAATCGCACCTCGAACTCGGCGCCGCGGCCGGGCCCTTCGCTGCGCGCGACGATCGAGCCGCCGTGCAGCGCGACGATGCGCCGCGCGAGCGTGAGGCCTATGCCCAGCCCGCCGTCTGCGCGGTCGATGGTGCGCTCGCCCTGCGCGAAGAGGTCGAAGACATGGTCGAGCATCGCGGGCGCGATTCCCATGCCGTTGTCGCGCACGCGCACCAGCGCATCGTTGGCGTGGGTCTCGAGCTCGAGCCACGCCTCGCCGTTCTCCTGCGTGTACTTGGCCGCGTTGTTGAGCAGGTTCATGATCACCTGCGCGAGGCGCGTGATGTCGCCGTTCACCAGCACCGGCTCCCGCCCGACAGCGACGTGCAGCTTTTGGCGGCGCGCATCGAACATCGGACGTGCCGCCTCGATGGCGCTCTCGATGGCGTCGCGCAGGTCGATGGGAGCGCTTTGCAGGCGCAGCTTCCCGCGGGTGATGCGCGAGACATCGAGCAGGTCGTCCACCAGGCGCGTGAGGTGGATCGTCTGGCGCTCGATCACGTTGCGGCACCAGTTCACCTGCGGCGAAGTCTCTCCGGCCATCGCCATGATGCCCACGGCGTTGCGAATCGGGGCGAGCGGATTGCGCAGCTCGTGGGCGAGCATCGCGAGGAACTCCGTGAGGTGGCGCCCCTGCTCCTCCAGCGCCTCCATGCGCTTCTTGTCGGACTGGTCGCGCGTGACCTTGGCGAAGCCGCGCAGCCGGCCGTGCGAATCGTAGAGCGCGCTCACGGCGACCTCGGCCCAGAAGCGGGTCCCGTCCTTCCTCACCCGCCAGCCGTGGTTCTCGGCTCGCCGGTTGAGGAGCGCGGTGCGAAGCTCTTCCATGGGCCGCCCCGCCTCCACGTCCTCGGGCGGATAGAAACACTCGAAGGACTGGCCGATGATCTCCGAAGGGCCGTAGCCCATGATCGTTTGCGCGCCCGCGTTCCAGCTGCTCACGATGCCCCGGGGGTCGAGCATGATGATCGCGTAGTCCTGGATGCCCTCCAGCAGCAGCCGGAAGCGCTCCTCGCTATCGCGCAGCTCCTGCTCGTGGCGGCGGCGCTCGGTGAGGTCGCGCGTGATCTTCGAGAAGCCCACGTGCACGCCTTCCCGGTCGCGCAGCGTGGTGATCACGACGTTGGCCCAGAACTTCGAGCCGTCCTTCTTCACCCGCCAGCCTTCGTCCTCGAAGCGTCCCCGCTTCATCGCCTCCTGCAGCTCGAAGGCGGGCCAGTTCCGCGCGAGCGCCTCGGGTGGGTAGAACATCGAGAAGTGCCGGCCCACGGCCTCGGCGGCGGTGTAGCCTTTCAGCCGCTCGGCGCCCGCGTTCCAGCTCGCGATCTGGCCGCCCGGATCGAGCATGAAGATCGCGTAGTCCTGCACGCCTTCCAGCAGGAGCCGGAACCGCTCCTCGCTCTGGCGCAGGCGCTCCTCGTTGTTGCGCCGCTCCGTGAGGTCGCGCGTGATCTTGGCGAAGCCCAGGTGGCGCCCATTCTCGTCGACGATCGCCGTGATCACGACGTTGGCCCAGAAGCGCGTCCCGTCCTTGCGCACGCGCCAACCCTCGTCCTCGAACCGCCCGAGGCGCTTCGCCGTCTCCAGCTCGTGCTGCGGCCAGCCGCGGTCGATCGCGCTCTGCGGATAGAAGACGGAGAACGGCTTTCCGATGATCTCGTCGGGCGTGTAGCCCTTCAGGGCCTGGGCGCCGCGGTTCCAGGACTGGACTCGCCCCTCGGGATCGAGCATGAACACCGCGTAATCGGTGATCGAGTCGACGAGCCGGCGATAAGGCTCGTCGCGCCACGAGCCCCCGAGCTGGGACTGGGCCACAGGCTTGGCGTCTTCCGCGGTGCGCGGCTTCTCGCCGGGCGGCGGGTCCATCATGGGGGTTGGGGATCGCGGCACAACCCCACAATGTAGCCCCCACGGCCGTCCAAAGCCGTAGGAAATATCCTACATTCGGCCTTGCGCGGTGAAGCTAGGCCGCCGGATAGCGGCGCGGGCGGATCGCGCCGGCCATGGTGCGCATGCCGAGAAGCCCGAGCAGGGAAGCCAGCGCGATCAGCGACCATTCGCCCAGTGTCGGTACGGCAGTGCCGCCTAATGCGGCGGCCAACGCGACCCCGTTCCAGTTCACGATCTGGAGCGCCGCCGCGGGCGTGAGGCCGTTGAGCAGCCCGGCACCGGCCAGCCCGGCAGCCGTGTTGAACGTCGGCGCAGTGGCGATCGCCCCTGCGACGGACGTCGACATCTGCATGAACGCCATGAGGCGGCGCGTCTGCCCCGCCGGGATGGTGACGGTATAGAACATGGCCATGAATCCGTTTCCCGTCACGGGGATGGGATTCGCCGTGCCGCGGATCGCGCTGCCGTTCTGGTTGAACGCATAGGTGAGGGGCGGATCGCAACAGGTGGGCGGGTTCGACTGGCTGCTCACCGTCCAGTTGTCCGAAGGATCGTACAAGGCGTCGCCGCTGCTCGTGGCGTCGTAGGTCGTGTTGTTGTCGGAGCCCCAGTTGTTAGCCGTTTCCACGTTCACGGTGATGGGCGCCCCCGTGGGATTCTGGAGCACGAGGATGGAACGGGCCACGGCCCGGTTCGTGGGGAAATAGATCTCGCCGTGCACGTTGAGGCCGGCCATGACCTGCACCGAGCCGGTAGCCGTCGTGGCCACCGCCGGATTCGTCGGATACGCGGGAGAAATGTCGATCGTTCCGCCGGGGCTGCGGTAGCCGTCGGCGGAAGTCGGCGTGCCCGTGGCGACCAGCCAGCTGACGGCGCCGTCGAAGGCATCGTCGAACACGCCACCCGAAAGGCTGCCTTCGGAAAAACCCCAGTTGTTGCTGGTGGTGGCGAAGGTGATGTTGTTGTTGAGCCACCAGATCGCGTTTCCGGCGTTGATCATGAACGCGCCGGTGCCGGTTCCGGTGACCGCTACGGCGAGGACGTCGGCGGGGGCCATCACGGCCGCGCCTCCCAGTGCGACCGCGGTGGCGGTCCGGGTGAGCTCGTTGAAACGCATGCCGGCGAATCGATCCATGGTCCCGTTCCCCAATTCTTGTTCTTCGACCGCAGGATTAGACCACGGCCGGGCCGCGCGGTCTACAACCCCATCCCAGCGCCCAGGCGCGAGATGACCGGTTCCAGCATCGCCTCGTAGTGGACCCAGCGGGCGATCGAACGGTTGTAGATCGGTTCGCGTACCTGGGCGATGCTCGCCGTGCGAACCACGCGTTGCGTCTTGAAGAACGACAGGCAGCGCTCGTCCCATTCCAGCCCGAGGAACTCGACCAGCCGGCGGCTCTGGCCAACCTGGTCGGCGACCATCGCTTCGTAGTCCAGCTCCAGCACGCGGACGGGAAGCACGCGCCGCCAGTGGGCCATGAGGCGCGAGTACTGCTCGATGCGATGCGCCAGGTGGCCGAGGTCGTTCGCCCAGCGGATCGACGAGAAGTTCGTGATCCAGCATGAGAGGGCTATGTCGCGCAGGTCGCGGCGGCAGTGGATGAACCGCGCCTTCGGAAAGAGGACCGCGAGCCATCCCAGCAGGCTGTAGTTGTCGGGCATCTTGTCCACGATGCGCGCGGCACGCCCCCCGTCGAGGGCGGCGAGCTGGTCCAGGTGCCATCGGGCCGCGGCCTCGATCACGCTGCCCTCGGCTTCCCGCAGGCAGGCGAACGGGTCTTGCTGCCCACGTCCCATGAGGCGCGGCAGCAGCCCGAAGCCGCGGTGAGCGAAACGCCGCTCCCCCGCGCCGAATGCCGAAGGATGGCTCGCCAGGATCTGCTCGGTGAGCGTGGTCCCCGACCGCGGCATTCCCACGATGAAGACCGGCCTCGCGCTTTGCTCACCGTATGGCCGCAGCCGCTCAAAGAGTTCCGGTGTGAAGGTGGCAATCATTTCGCTTGCCAACGTCTCGTACTGGCCCGGGTCGTAGGACTTCCCGCGGCGCGTATCCAGCGCAAGCCGCAGTGCGTTGCCCCTTACCATGTGCTCACCCGCCGCGGCATAGTCGGCTCGGCCGTCGAAATACGCGGCGAGCCCCATGTGCAGGGCCGACCGCCACTCGTCGGTCATCCACGGAGCATCCAGTAACTGGAGCGCCGCATCGCGTTCGGGCTCCTTCGCCTTGTGCCGCAGTGCGGTGAGCAGGCCCGCGTAGGCAGGCACGCATCGCGCGTTCAGCGCGATCGCCTTGCGCTCGCAGGCGACCGCCGCGTCGATGTCGCCCGCGCTGGCGAGCGTCCCGCCGAGCGTCGCATGCAATGCGGCCGCCCCGGGGCGAAGCTCGATGGCGGCGCGGTGGTCGGCGATGGCGCCCTCCACGTCCCCGACCGCGAGCCTCGCCTTCGCCCGCGCGACGAGCACCTCGGTATGCAATGGGTGGCGCGCGAGCGCCGCGTTCAGGATCTCGAGCGCCGCTTCCTGGTTGTCCGACTCCGACTCGAGATTCGCGAGGCGCACCTGCGCCTCGACGAGCGCCGGGTCGATCTGCCGCGCACGCTCGAACCATTTGCGGGCCTCGCGCACGTCGCCCAGGCCATGCCATGCGATGCCCGCCAACAGGTTGAGGACGGCCGCGTCGGGGGCGAGCTTCAGCGCCGCCTCGAGCGCCCCCATCGCTTCGTCGGTGCGGCCGTTCACGAGCAGCGCGCGCGCCAGGTTTTCCTGCGGGCCCAGCGCACCGGGCGATTGCGCGGCAGCGCTCCTGCAAAGCTCCAGCCCCTCCTTCATCCGCCCGGCCTGCACCAGCATCCAGCCCAGGTTGCCGAGCGCTATGGGGTGCGCCGGCGTGGCCACCAGAACCGCGCGGTACGCGCGCTCTGCCTCATCGAGGCGGTCCTGCTCGCGCAGCGCGTCGGCAAGCGCGAGGCTCGCCAGAGCGTAGCCCGGCCGCAGGGCGAGCGCGGCGCGCGCGGCGCTCTCGGCTTGCGCGAACTGGTCCTGTGCAAAGAGCGCGGCGGCGAGGTTCACTTGCGCCTCGGGATAGCGCGGGCGAAGCTCGAGCGCCCGGCGGGCCGCGGCCCCAGCCTCCGCCGGACGGCCGCAGGCACGCAGCGCCTCCGCGAGGTTGCAGAAGGCCTGGGCATCGGGACGGACTTCGACGGAACGCTCGATCAGATGCACGGCGTTCGCGTGCTCGCCGCGCTGGTGCAGGATGACGCCCAGGTAGCGCATGGCATCGGCATCGCCGGGCTGCGCCCGCAGCGCGGCCTCGTAGTCGCGGGCCGCCTCGTCGAGGCGTCCGTTACGGTGATGCTCGAGCGCGGAGCGCAGCCTCACCTCGGCGGGGCTATCCGGCAATTTCCCTTTTCCTCGCTAGTTCAGTCCGGAGCTTACCGCAGGAAGCGAACGAAAGTACCGTTCCGCACGCCGCACAGGCGCACACTGCATCGTGCAGTCGCCACCAAGCGCCGCCGGAGTTTCCGACATGCCACGTTGTCGCATCATTGCCGCCCTGGGGAGGACCCCGGGCATTTTCGCGGCCTGCCTGCTGACGATGCTCTGGGCCGGCGCGACCCTTGCCCAGACAGTGACCGCCACCATCGCGTCCGGGACGACGCCCTCGGGCCTCGCCGTCAACCCGGTCACCGGCAAGATCTACGTGGCGAATACCAATTCCAACAACGTCATGGTGATCGACCCGGCGAACAACGCCGTCACGACGGTTGCGACGGGGAGCGAGCCCTACACCGTTGCGGTCAATACGGTCACGGACCGGATCTACGTGACCGACCTCGGCAGCAATGACGTCACCGTCATCGACGGCGCCACCAATGCGACGGCCATGGTCGCGGTCGGGACTCAACCCAACGCGGTTGCGGTGAACCCGGTCACCAACACGATCTATGTCGCCAATCTCGGCAGTGGCACCGTCACGGTGATCGACGGGGCGACCAACTCGACCACCACGGTGGCGGCGGGGGCCCAACCCAATGCGGTCGCGGTCAATCCCGTCACCAACCAGGTATACGTCACCAATCTCAACGATGACAACGTCACGGTCGTCGACGGGGCGACCAACACGACGATTACCGTCGCCGCGGGATCGAGTCCCAGCGCCATTGGGGTCAACCCCGTCACCAACAAGATCTACGTGACCAATATCGGCAGCAACAACGTCACCGTGATCGATGGCGCGACCAATGCGACCAGCATTGTCGCGGCGGGGGGCCAACCCAACGCCCTCGCGGTCAACCCGGCCACAAACCAGGTCTACGTCGCCAACAACTCCAGCGACAACGTGACCGTGATCGACGGGGCGACCAACGCGACCACCACCATCGCCGCCGGCAGCCGACCTTTCAGCGCCGCGGTGAACCCGGTCACCAACCAGATATACGTGACCAACCTGGGCAGCAACGACGTCACGGTGATCAACGGGGCAACCAACGCGACCACGACGGTCGGTGCGGGGACCCAGCCCGAGGCCGTTGCGATCAACCTGGTCGCGAACAAGGTCTATGTGGGCAATTCCGCCAGCAACGACATCACGGTCATCGATGGCGCGACCAACGCGACCACCGACTTGACAGCGGGAGCCTCTCCCGCCGCGGTTGCCGTGAACCCGGTCACCAACAAGATCTACGTATCGAACTACGCAAGCAACAACGTCACGGTGATCGACGGAGCCACCAACACGACGCCGACCGTCGCCGCAGGGAGCGGCCCGGTGGCAATCGCCGTCGACCCCGCCACCAAAACGATCTACGTCGCCAATAACATCAGCAACGACGTCACGGTGATCGACGCGGCGACCAATACGACGGTCACCGTCCCGGCGGGTACGACTCCCTACGCCATTGCCGCCAACCCGGTCACCGGCAAGATCTACGTCGCGAACCATGCAAGCAACGATGTCACGGTGATCGACGGGGCGACGAACACCACGACCACGGTCGCGGCAGGCACGAATCCCGGCGCCGTTGCGATCAACCCCGCGACCAACAGGATCTACGTGGCCAACCAGGCCAGCAACAACGTGACCGTGATCGATGGCGCGACCCAGACAACCGCAACCGTCGCGACGGGGGCTCAACCGCACGACATCGCCGTGAACCCGGTCACCAACCTGATCTATGTGCCCAACCTGGCCGGCAATAGCGTCACGGTGATCGACGGGGCCACGAATACGACCAGCACGGTCGCCGCCGGGAGCGCTCCGCAACGCGTCGCGGTCAACGCGGTCACCAACCAGGTCTACGTGACCAACTTCAACGACAACAACGTCACCGTGATCGACGGGGCGACCAATGCGACCACCACGGTCCCGACGCAGGTAAATCCCCAGGAGGTCGCCGTCGACCCCGTCACCAACCACGTCTACGTGACCAACGTGGGCACCGGCAATGTCACGGTGATCGACGGGGCCACCAATGCGACCACTACGGTTGCCGTGGGCAGCGCTCCGGCCGGAATCGCCGTCAACCCGGGTACCAACAAGGCTTATGTCGCCAACAATGGCGGCAACAACATCACGTTGATCGATGCAGCGCCCTCGACCATCTCCAACCACAGGACCGCGGTGTCGATGCCGGGCGGGGCCGTGACGAGCGTGGCCTCGCCAATCCTCTCGTTGTCCGTTGGCGCACCCTACTCGCCGACCGACCCCCAGGTGCGCACGGTGTACTACCGCCAGGGAGATTCCCAGGGCGCCTACACCGAGGCCACGGACGTGGAAGCGCCTATTTGTTCCTCGTGTCCTCCCGGGCCCTTCCGGGCCACTCTTTCCGGCGTGCACCTCGGCCTCAACTACGTCTCGATCTATGCCGTCGATGCCATGGAGGCCACCTCGATCAACGCGTCCGTCGGCGGTGCCGGTGGCATGAGCTCGATGATCGGAGCGCCGGTCGTATTCGCGTTCGTGCTCGTAAATCCGCCGAGCGTGACGACGCCGGGATTGCCCACCGGCAGCTTCGGCGTCCCGTACAGGCCTTGAGCGCCAGCGGTGGCGCAGGCGACGTTTCTTTCGCGCTGTCCTCCGGAGCGCCGCCCGCCGGGCTGACCCTCTCCAGCGCCGGTGTCCTTTCGGGAACGCCCACCGCGGTGGGCACGGCCTCCTTCGTCGTCACCGTCACGGACGCGAGCGGCGGCAACTCGTCGCGCGCCTTCGCCCTGAGGATCCGGTCGACCTCGTTCGATTTCAATGGCGACGGGATGAGCGACATCCTCTGGGCGAACACCGACGGCCGTGCGGCGATCTGGCTGATGAACGGCATGACGCCGAGCGCGAGCAACGCCATCCTCGGCCCCGCCACGGGCTGGAGCGTGGCGCAGGTGGCCGACCTGGACGGCGACGGCAGGAGCGACCTGGTGTGGCAGAACACCGACGGCCGAGTGGCGATCTACCTCATGAATGGCACGACGCCTTCCGCAACCCGCGAGATTCTCGGCGCCGGCGGCGGCTGGGGCGTTACACACTCGCCGGACCTGGACGGCGATGGGAAGGCCGATCTCGTCTTCCAGAACGCGGACGGAACTGTCGCAGCCTGGTTGATGAATGGAGTGTCGATGATTTCCGGCGCCACGCTTTCCGGGCCCGGCACGGGCTGGGCCGTCACGCGGGTGGCGGACTTCGATGGTGATGGGAAGGACGACCTGCTCTGGACTCACACCGATGGGCGCGTCGCGATCTGGCTGATGGACGGCCTCACGCCCAAGGCCACCGGCCAGATCCTCAATGCCGGCACGGGTTGGAGCGTCGGCGAAGTGGCGGACTTCGACGGCGACGGCAAGGCCGACATAGTCTGGCAAAACACCGACGGCAGCATCGCGCTGTGGCTCATGAACGGCACCGCGATGGCGAGCGGCGCAGGCATCCTGGGCGCCGGGACCGGCTGGAGCATCACCCATGCCGGCGACTTCGACGGCGACGGGAAGGCGGACCTCTACTTTCAGAACACCGACGGAAGAGCCGCCATCTGGCTGATGAACGGCCTCGTGCCCACGCTACAGGCCCAGATCCTCAATGCGGGCGGAGGCTGGAGCGCAACGCGCGTGGCCGATCTCGACGGCGACGGCAAGGCGGACATCGTTTGGCAGAATACGGACGGCCGTGTCGCCGCGTGGCTGATGAACGGCACTGCAACGAGGAGCGGCGGCGATATCCTCGCAAGCGGCTCGGGCTGGAGTGTGAGCGCCGTCGGTCCCTGAGGTAACGAGGTCCGGGCGACCTACGCCATTGGATGAATGGTCGGGGCGAAAGGATTCGAACCTTCGACCCCCTGCACCCCATGCAGGTGCGCTACCAGGCTGCGCTACGCCCCGACCGAACTTGAAATTATAGCAAGACACCCCTCCGGAAACGAATTAACTGCCGGAGGCGACTGTTATCGGCGAGGCAAGGCGTGTTTTTGGTAGCATCGATAGGTCCTGGGAGGCCCTTTAGCGCGACCGAGGCCCCCGCCCAATCCCCGAGGAGCGATGAGAAGCAACGAAGCCGCCCAGCGCGTCGCGATCATCGGCATGTCCTACAGGCTGCCGGGGTGCGGGAGCGGCTCGCTCTGGCCCACGCTCATCGAGGCGCGCGACGCCGTGACCACGGTCGCCGCGGATCGCTGGGCGCTCGATTCCATGCACCATCCGCGCCGCTCCGAGCCGGGCGCCAGCTACACCTTCCGGGCAGGGTCCATCGGCGACATCGCGGGGTTCGACGCGGGCTTCTTCGGGATCTCGCCGCGCGAGGCGGCCCAGATGGATCCGCAACAGCGCATCCTTCTCGAGCTCGCCTGGGAGTCGCTCGAGAACGCGGGCGTGCGCCCTTCGACGTTGCGCGGCTCCGATTGCGCGGTCTACGTGGGCATGTCGAGCGTCGATTACAGCTACCGCCTGGCCTACGACCTCGCGGGCATCGATTCGTCCACCGCCACCGGCGGCACGGCGAGCATCGCCGCCAATCGCATTTCGTATTTCCTCGACCTGCGCGGCCCGAGCATGGTGATCGACACCGCGTGCTCCTCTTCGCTGGTGGCGTTCCACCAGGCCTGCCGCGCGGTCTCTTCGGGCGAGGCGAGCCACGCGCTCGTGGGCGGAATCAGCCTGCACATCCATCCCTATGGGTTCGTGGCCTTTTCCAAGGCCTCGATGCTCTCGCGAAAAGGGGCGTGCCGCGTGTTCGATGCGGGCGGCGACGGGTACGTGCGCTCCGAAGGCGGGGGACTCTTCGTGCTGAAGCCCCTCGAGGCCGCGATTCGAGACGGCAACCCGATACTCGCCGTCGTCGCCGCCACCGCCGTCAACACGGGCGGAAGATCGCAGGCGCTCACGGTCCCGAACGCGCAGGCGCAGGCCGAGCTCCTCGCCGAGGCCTATCGAAGCGCCAACATCCACCCCGCCGAGATCGATTACGTGGAGGCGCACGGCACCGGCACCGTGGTCGGCGATCCGTTGGAAGCCCGCGCCCTCGGGCTCGCGTTGGGACGTGCGCGGCCGCGGTCTTCGCCTTTGGCGATCGGCTCGGTGAAGGCGAACCTCGGCCACCTCGAGGCGGCCTCCGGCGTGGCGGGTCTCGCCAAGGCGATCCTGTGCCTGCGCCATCGCACCATCGCTCCCACGATCCACCTGGACGATCCGAATCCGGCGATCGCCTTCGAGGAGTGGAACCTGAAGCCTGTCCGCGAGGCGGTCGCGCTGCATCCGTCGCGCAAGCTCGTGGTCGGCGTGAATTCCTTCGGCTTCGGTGGTGCCAACGCGCACGCCATCCTGGAAAGCGCCCCGACCGCGCCCAGCGCCGTCGGCGAAGTCGCCGGCCCCGCCGCGGTGGTCGTCTCGGGCCATGACGAGGCGGCGCTGCGCGAGGCGGCGCGCACCCATGCCGCCCTATTGCAGGCTCCGGGCGGTGCGTCGCTGCAGGATGTCGCATACACCAGCATCCACGCCCGCGACTGGCACGCGCACCGCGCGATCGCCGCCGGCACCGATGGCGTGGCAGTCGCGGCCGCGCTCGCCGCTTTCGCGCGCGGGGAGAAACCTCGCGCCGTGGCAAGCGGCAAGTGCGTCGCTTCCGCGAGCGGGCCGGCGTTCATCTATTCGGGCAACGGCTCGGTCTGGCCGGGGATGGGCTCGCGACTGATGGCCGAGCCCGTTTATGCGCGCGCGATCGAGGAGGTGGAGGCGCACCTCGTCGCGGAAGGAGGCGCTCCTCTCGCCGCGGAGATGCGCTCCGGCGTCACCGCCGAGCGGCTCGCTTCCACGCAAGTGGCGCAGCCGATGCTCTTCGCGCTCCAGGTGGGCCTCACCGAGCTCCTGCGCAGCCGCGGTATCTCGCCCACCGACGTAGCCGGGCACAGCGTGGGCGAAGTGGCGGCCGCATGGGCCTGCGGCGCGCTCTCGCTGCGCGAATCCGCGGAGGTCGTCTTCCATCGCAGCCGACTGCAGGAGCGGACCCGAGGCCTCGGAGCGATGGTGGCGGTGGGACTTCCGCATGCCCAAGCCACCGAGCTCATCGGATCGCTGGGGCTTGCCGCGGATCTCGAGGTCGCCTGCCTCAACAGCCCCCGCCACGTGACGGTGGCCGGCGCGCCCGAGCCACTCGACGCGCTCGAACACGCGCTCGCGCAGCGCCGCGCATTCCATCGGCGGCTCGACGTCGACTACCCTTTCCACACCGCGGCCATGGATCGCGTTCGCGAGGAGCTCCTCGCCTCGCTGCGCGGGCTTCGCCCGGGCGCGGCGGCCATCCCATTCCACTCCACGGTCACCGGGGATTCGATCCCGGGCACGTTGCTGAACGGCCACTACTGGTGGCGCAATGCACGAGAGCCGGTGCGCTTCGAAGCGGCGATCCGCGCCATCGCGCGCAGCCGAGCCAACGTGCTGGTGGAGGTCGGCCCCCAGCCGATCCTGCGCAACTACATGAACGATTGCCTGCGCGCCGAATCGGTCGACGGCCGTGTTCTGGCGTGCGTGGAACGGGGCCGCGATGAGGCGCCCGCGCTTCGCGACTGCGTCCACCAGCTTGCGATCAGCGGGTGCGCCATCGATTCTGCGAAGGCCTTCCCCGCCGCCGGCCGCATCGTCGCCCTGCCCAACTATCCCTGGCAGCGCGAGCGCCATTGGCGCGATCCGACGCCCGAAGCCTACGACCTCGTCGATCGCCGGCGCGAACATGTCCTGCTCGGCTACCGGCTGAAGGAGTCCCCATTCCAGTGGGAGAACCACCTCGACACCGCAAGCCTGCCCGCGCTGCGCGATCACGTCGTCGGCGGCGCCGTGGTGCTGCCGGGCTCCGCGTTCGTCGAGATGGCCCTCGCCGCTTCACGCCTCGTCCACGGCGGCGACACGCACGAGGTGGAGTCGCTCGACATCCGAAGCCCCATGGTCCTCGAGGAAGCGAGCTCGCGCACGGTGCGATTCGCCTATGAGCAGGGCGATGGGCGATTCTCGATCCGAAGCCGCCCGCGCCTGTCGACCGACGCCTGGCAGCTCCACGCCACGGGGCGCCTTTGCGGTGCGCCGCTCGCGGCTGCACCGTCCTCCCGCCGCGCATTGCCCGCACGGCGCCCCGACGTCACGGGCGCGGAGCACTACGAGCTCGCCAAGCGTATCGGCCTCGCCTATGGCCCGGCTTTCCAATCGGTGGCACGAACGTGGATCGAGGAGCCATCGCGCAGCGCGTTCGCGCGGCTGGTCCTGCCGGAGGCGGCCCGGGGCGACGCGCGCGCCTACGCAATCCATCCGTCCACGCTGGACGGCGCTTTCCAGGTGATCGTGGATCTGCTGCGCGCCGAAATCCCGCGCGACGGCGGCGTGGCCTTCGTCCCAGTCCAGGTCGAGCGGGTTCGCCTCCTTTCCGCCGGGACCGTGCATGCGTGCCGCGCCAGCATCGTGGCGCGCAGCGCCCGCTCGCTGGTCGCCGATTTCGAGATGCTGGGCGCGCATGGCGAGTGCGTCGCCGACTTGCGGCGGGTTCGATTCCGCGGCGTCGCGTTGAGGCCGCCCGCCAGTACGCGCTTGCGCCGCCTCGTGCATCGCTGCGTCGCCAAGCCCATCGGCCCGGACCGCGCGATCGCCCCGCCCGCGACGCTCGCTTTCCTCGCCGGCACCTTCGCAAGCCGCCTGCACGAGCTTTGCGCGGCGGGCACGCGCGCGCGCTACTACACGGAAGTGGAGCCGCTCTGCGACGTGCTTTGCGCCGGGTTCGCCGAGCGCGCGCTGCGCCAGCTCGCGGCGAGCGCGCCCATCGTCCCGGCCGCCCTCGCCGCGGCCATTCCGGCGCACAGCGAGCCGCTGCTACGCCGGCTCATCTCGATCCTGGAGGAAGAGCAGCTGCTCGAGCCCGGCGAAGGAGGCTGGCGCTGGAGCGTGATGAACGAGCTTCCCGACGCGCACGAGAGCTGGATCACCCTCATCCGCGACTATCCCGACGAAGCGAGCCTCCTCGTGCCGCTGGGCCTGGAAGGCATGCGCCTCGCCGATACGTTGCAACGCCCGGACGAGCCCGGCGAGGCTCGCGTCGCTTCTTTCGAGCAAGCGGCTGCCTGGCAGGCGAATTGCGGCCGCGCGCTTGCCGACATGGCGCGGGCGTGGGTGGCCCATGCCCCGAAGGAACGGCCGCTGCGCATCCTCGAGGTCGCCGATGCTCCTTCCGGCCTCGCCACGCGGGTCCTCGAAGCCATCGAGCCGGGACGCTGCGAATACCAGGTGGGCTGCACGACGGATTCCCTCCTCGCGGAGCTGCAGCCGTGGTGCGAATCGAATCCGCACTTCGACGCATTCGACCTCGAGGCGGGCGCGGAGTCGCACGGCCCCTACGATGCGATCGTGATCGTGGATGGGCTTTCGCAGTGGGCCGAGCCGGGTGGCGTGGCTCGCCTGGCGGGCCTGCTCGCCGAGGCCGGCGTGCTCGCGATCCTCGCCGAGCATCCTTCGCGCTGCGCGGACCTGTTGAACGGCGCGCAGCCCGGATGGTGGACGCCCGATGCCGGCGGCGCCTTCCGCTCGAGGCTGCGTCCTCCCGCCGATTGGGAGCAGATGCTGCGGGGCCTGGGCTTCGACTCGATCGAGGTCGTGCCCGAAGCCCCGGGCGCCGGAACCGGATGCTTCGCGATGCTCGCGCAGAGCGATCGGCGGGGCGCTGCGAGCGTCGTCGCGGGGGCGCGGCGTGGCTGGCTCCTCCTGCACGACGATGCGCGGCATGGCGCGGCGCTCGCGGCGGGAGTCCAGGCGCGCCTGCGCGAGCGAGGCGACGAGGCCTGCACCGCTTCCTGCGCCGCTGACGGCGCGTTGCAGCCCCATTTCGACGCGGCTCGCTCGAGCCTTGAAACGTTTGCCGGCGTGATCTTCATCGCCGGATTCGATGCGCCCGAAAATTCGACGAGCGTCGCGGAGCTGGCACGGCGTTGCGACCGCCTCACGCGCATGCTGGACGCTTGCCGTGCCGAAGCCAACGCCCCGCGCGCGTGGATCGTCACCGCCGGTGCTTCACCGGGCCTCGTCGCCAATTCGCCGGTCGTCGAGGCGTCACCATCGATCGACAACGCGGCGCTGTGGGGTTTCGCGCGCAGTCTCGCCAACGAGTATCCCGATCTCGACCTGCGGCGCGTCGACTGCGCGGGGCTGGACAATCTCGAGACTCTCGCGGCGAGGCTCGTGGACGAGGTGGCAACCGATTGCGGCGAGGACGAAGTGGTCCTCACCCGCGACGGCCGGCACGCGGTGCGGCTGGTGGACGCGTCCCTGGACGAGCAGCCCGCCACGTCGGCGCGGCTCGACTTCGCGATGCCGGGGTCCCTGAAGAACCTCGAGTGGCGCGGCTTCGAGCGGCGCGTACCGCGCGCCGACGAGGTGGAGATCGAAGTGCGAGCGGCGGGGCTCAACTTCCGCGACGTGATGTATTCGATGGGCCTCCTCTCCGACGAGGCGGTCGAGACGGGGTTCGCCGGCCCCACGCTCGGCATGGAGCTCGCGGGCGTGGTGACGGCGGTGGGTCCGCAGGCCCGCGACTTCGCCGCGGGCGACGAGGTGATCGCGTTCGCCCCCGCGAGCTTCGCAACGCACGTGGTCACGCGCGCCGGAGCCGTGGCGAGAAAGCCCGCGGCGTGGACCTTCGAGGCCGCCGCGACGGTGCCCATCGCCTGCTTCACCGCGCTCTATTCGCTCGGTCACCTCGCGCGCCTGCGCGAAGGCGAGTCGGTCCTCATCCACGGCGCGGCCGGCGGCGTCGGCATCGCGGCCATCCAGCTTGCGCGCTCCCTCGGTGCGCGCGTGTTCGCCACCGCCGGCACGCCCGACAAGCGCGAGCTGGTGCGGATGCTGGGAGCCGATCATGTGCTCGACTCACGCAGCCTCGCGTTCGCCGACGAGGTGCTCGAGCTCACCGGCGGCGAGGGCGTGGACGTGGTGCTGAACTCGCTCTCGGGCGAGTCGCTCGTGCGCAGCCTCAAGGTGCTGAAACCCTTCGGGCGTTTCCTCGAGCTCGGCAAGCGCGACTTCTACGAGAACACCGCGATCGGCTTGAGGCCGTTGCGCAACAACATCTCCTACTTCGGGATCGACGCGGACCAGCTGCTGCGCGAGCGCCCGGAGCTCGGCCGCGAGGTCTTCTCCGAGATGATGGAGCTCGTGTCCCGGGGCGTGATGGGTCCGCTCCCGTACCGGGCATTTCCCGCGTCCCACGCGGTCGAGGCGTTCCGCCACATGCAGCAGTCGCGCCATGTCGGCAAGATCGTCCTGTCGCTCGCCGAAGGGGTGCATGCTCCGGGCCGCGTTGCCGCAGGCGCGGTCGACCTAGACCCGGACGCGACCTACCTCGTCACCGGCGGCCTCGGCGGGTTCGGGCTGAGGATCGCGCAATGGCTCGCGGCCCGCGGAGCACGCCACCTGGTGCTCGTCTCGCGCAGCGGCGAGGAATCGCTCGCGGCCAAGGCGGCGGTCGCCGACATCGAGGCCCTGGGCGGCAAGGTCCACCCGGCGGCCTGCGACGTGACCGATGCCGCGTCGCTGGGCCGGCTCTTCGACCATATCCGCGCCACGATGCCGCCGCTGCGCGCAATCGTGCACGCCGCCGCCGTCATCGACGACGGCCTTGCGCACAACCTCACGCCCTCGCGCATCGCCGCGGTCCTCGCGCCCAAGCTGCTGGGCGCCCGTCACCTGGACGCGCTCACGCGCCACCTGCCGCTCGACTTCTTCGTGCTCTGCTCGTCGGCGACCACGCTCTTCGGCAACCCGGGGCAATCGAGCTACGTCGCGGCCAACAGCTGCCTCGAGGCGCTCGCGAGATCGCGCCGGGCGGCGGGGCTGCCCGCCACGTGCATCGCGTGGGGCGCCATCGGCGACGTGGGATACCTTGCGCGCAACGAGAACGTGAAGGAGTCGCTCGAGTCGCACATGGGCGGCTCGGCGCTGCATTCCGAAGCCGCGCTGGAAGCCCTCGGCAACGCGCTCGCCTCGGGCGAGTCGGGCCACGCGGTGCTCGAATTCAGCTGGCGCAACTTGAAACGCTTCCTGCCCACCGCCGCATCGGCGCGGTTCCGGCAGATGGGCTCGCGCGGCGACGAGCCGGGCGCCGACGGCGATGCGCTCCAGGAGCTGCGCCAGCTCGCGCAAACGCTCGGCGCGACGGAGCTGGCGGCGCTGGTGGCCGACACGCTTCGCAAGGAGCTGGCGGAGATCCTGCGGACGCCGGCGGACAAGCTCGATTCGAAGCAGCCGCTGCACGAGCTGGGCCTGGATTCCCTGATGGGAACGGAGCTGCTCACCGCCGTCGAGGCGCGGTTCGGCCTGAACCTGCAGGTCATGGCCCTCGCCGAGGGTCCCTCGATCGACTCGCTTGCCGAACGCATCGTGCGCGACCTCAAGGCGGGCGATAAGCCCGACGGTGCAAGCGAGGCACAGTCGTTGCGCGACGCGGTGGACCAGGTCACCGCCCGCTACGCACCGGACCTCGACTCCGCCCGCATCGAAGAGCTCACCCGCGACCTCGGCGAGGCGGGCACAGGCAGGCACGGTCGCGGATGAGCTCACGCTTTCCCAAGGGACTTTCGCGAGGCGTGAAGGAGCAGCTGATCCGCCGCGTCCTCGCACGCCGCGTCGAGCGCATGGACGACTACGCTCGCCCCTCCTCCCCCGGCAGCATCGAGCCCGCCGGCACCGCCGCGCATGCCCCGATCCCGGAGCGCTTCTGGCGCTTCGACATGCACCCGGTCTACCAGCAGATGCAGCTCATCCGCGAGGGTGCGGCGAAGCTGGGTATTCCCGACCCTTATTTCCGCGAGCATGAAGGCCCCGCGGGTGCCACGGTGCGCATCGGCGGGCGCGAATACCTCAACTTCTCGAGCTACAACTACCTCGGTTACTGCGGCGACCCGCGCGTCGACGCGGCCGCGAAACGGGAGATCGACGCGAGCGGAACGTCGGTGTCGGCGAGCCGGGTCGTGTCGGGAGAGCGTCCCATCCATGGCCGGCTCGAACGCGCGATCGCGGATGCCTACGGCGTGGACGACTGCGTGGCCTTCATCAGCGGCCACGGCACCAACGTCTCGACCCTCGCGCAACTCTTCGGCCCGCGCGACCTCGTGATCCACGACGCACACGCGCACAACAGCGTCCTCGTGGGCGCGCAGCTGTCGGGGGCGAAGCGCCTGCCGTTCCCGCACAACGACTGCCGCGCGCTGGACGAGATCCTGGCGGTGCAGCGCCGCCACTTCGAGCGCGTGGTCGTGGTGGTCGAGGGCCTGTACAGCATGGACGGCGACTTCCCGGATTTGCCCGAGCTCGTGCGCCTGCGAGCCCGGCACAAGGTCTTCCTGATGGTGGACGAAGCCCATTCGTTCGGCGTGATGGGGCCGCGCGGCCTGGGCATCCGGGATCATTTCGGCATCGACGGCCGCGACGTGGACATCTGGATGGGCACGCTCAGCAAGTCGCTCGCGAGCTGCGGCGGGTTCGTGGCCGGCGATGAGGCGCTGGTCCAGCAGCTGAAGTTCCATGCGCCCGGGTTTCTCTACAGCGTCGGCATGCCGCCGCCGGTGGCGGCGGCCGCCATCGCCGCGCTCGAGCTCCTGCGCGCCGAGCCCGACCGCGTGGCTCGGCTCCAGGCCAATGCACGCAGCTTCCTCGAGGCGGCGCGCGCGGCCGGTATCGACACGGGTTCGAGCGCGGGCGTCGCGGTGGTGCCGGCGATCACGGGCAGCTCGATCCGCGCCGGACGCCTCGCCTCGGCGCTCTTCGAGCGCGGCGTGAGCGTGCACCCCATCGTGTACCCCGCGGTCGCGGAGAACGCCGCGCGCCTTCGCTTCTTCCTGAGCGCGAGCCATGGCGAGGAACAGATCCGCTTCGCCGTCGACGCGCTCGCGAGCGCGTGCCGGGAAATCTAGACCGGTTGGAAGGCGCGGTTCGCGTCGTCTTGTGCACCCGCGGCGGCCTGCCCGGTGCGCGCGTCCTCGAGCGCCTGCTCGCATCGCCCAATGCCGAAGTCGCCGGTATCGTCCTGTCCACCCGCGTGGACGGCCCGCGGCGCGGATGGCTCGCCGGCGCGATTCGCCGCGTGCACAAGAGCGGGCTCGCCTATGGCGCATACCTGTGGGCTTCCACGGCCGGTGCGGATCTTGCCGCGCTGGGCCGCAACCCCGCCTCGGTGAGATCGCGCGCCGCTCGTGCCGGCATCCCGCTTCACGCCACGCGGCAGATTGGCGATGATGCAGGCCGTGCGTTCATTGCGGCCTGCCGGCCGGATGTCCTCGCTTCGGCCTTCTTCGACCAGCATGTGGACGAGCGCACGCGAGCGATCGCGCCGCGAGGTGCGGTCAACATCCATCCTTCCGTGCTGCCGGATTTTCGCGGCGTCGATCCCGTGTTCCACGCGCTCCTGCGCGGAGCGCAAATGCTGGGCGTTACCGTGCACCGCATGGTCGACGCCTGGGACGCGGGGCCCATCCTCGCGAGCGAGGCCAGCGCGCCCATTCCCGGCGAGAGTGTTCTCGGCGCGACGGCCCGCCTGTACGAACGCGGCGCCGTGATGCTCGCCGAGGGCCTTCCACGCATCGCCGCCGGCGATCCCGGCTCCGCGCAAGGCGGCGAAGGCTGCTACGATTCGTGGCCCGGCCGAGCCGACGTGACCGCCCTGTCGCGCCGGCGCATCGCACTCGTGCGCGTGGACGACCTATTGAAACGATGACCTGGCTTCGAAGACACCCGCTGTTCCTCGTGATCGTCGCGATCCCGACGCTCGCCGCGCTCATCTATTACGGCCTGATCGCCTCCGACGTCTACGTGTCGGAGTCGCGCTTCGTGGTGCGCACCCCGCAGCCGCCCCTCCAGGCCGGCCTCATGGGCGCGCTCCTCCAGGGCTCGCCGCTCGGGCGCTCCCAGGACGACGCCTATTCGATCCACGACTACATGCTCTCGCGCGATGCGCTGCACGCGGTCGATGCGAGCCTGGGCGTGCGCCGCATCTACTCGGATCCGCATGCCGATTTCATCGACCGCTTCCCCGGCCCGGCCTGGTGGGACGACAGCTTCGAGGCCCTGCATCGCTACTGGCAGAAGCGGGTCAGCGTGGATTTCGACAACGCGTCTTCGATCACGGTGCTTCGCGTCCGCGCGTTCAACGCCGCCGACGCCCAGCGCATCAACGACATGCTGCTCCAGCTCGCGGAGAAGCTGGTGAACGACCTGAACGATCGCAGCCGCAACGACCTCATCCGCTTCGCCTCCGGCGAGGTGAAGGTGGCCGAGGACCGGATGAAGGACGCGGCCGCGAAGCTTTCGAGCTTCCGCGGCAAGCAGGCGCTCTACGAGCCCGACCGCCAGGCATCCCTCCAGCTCCAGGGCGTGGCGAAGATCAACGAGGAGCTTCTCTCGACCGAGGCGCAGATCGCGCAGCTGCGCCAGCTCTCGCCCAACAACCCGCAGATCCCGTCGCTGGTGATAAAGGCGGAAACGCTACGCCGCGGAGCCGCCGCGGAGAACGCCAAGGTGACCGGCGGCTCCGGCTCGTTCAGCTCGCGCGCACCGGACTTCGAGCGCCTCGCGCTCGAGCGCACCTTCGCCGACCGGCAGCTCGCGACGGCGCTGGCCGCGCTGGAAACCGCGCGCAGCGACGCGCAGAGGAAGCAGCTCTACCTGGAACGACTCGTTCTTCCCAACCTTCCGGACGATGCGCTCGAGCCGCGCCGCATCCGCTCCATCCTCACGATCCTCGTGCTTTCGCTCATCACGTGGGGCGTGGTGAGCCTGCTGGTCGCGAGCATCCGCGAGCATGCCGACTGAGGCCATCGGGTTCGGGCGCCCGGCCCTGCGCCGCTCGCTCGCGATCCAGCGGCGCGTGCTGCACGCGCTGCTCATGCGCGAAGTCATCACGCGCTTCGGCCGCGACAACCTCGGCGTCCTCTGGATCGTGGCCGAGCCGATGATCTTCACTCTCGGCGTGGCGACGCTCTGGACCGCGGTCGGGCTCCAGCACCTGTCTGCGGTGCCGATCATCGCCTTCGCGATCACCGGCTATTCGTCGGTGCTGCTGTGGCGCAACTGCGCGACGCGCTGCTCCATGGCGATCGAATCGAACAAGGGGCTCCTCTATCACCGCAACGTCCGCGTGATCGACGTCTTCCTCACGCGCATCCTGCTGGAGGTCGCCGGCGCCACGGGCTCGTTCATCTGCCTCACCGCGCTCTTCACCTGGATCCAGTGGATGCCGCTCCCGCTCGACCCGCTCAAGGTCGTGTTCGGCTGGGCCATGCTCGCCTGGTTCGGCGCGAGCCTCGCGCTTCTCATCGGTGCGGGCACCGCGTATACGGCGATCGCCGAGCGCCTCTGGCATCCCGCCGCCTACCTGCTCTTCCCGATCTCCGGCGCGGCCTTCATGGTGGAGTGGCTGCCGCCCCGCTTCCAGGACGCGGTGCTGATGCTGCCGATGGTGCACGGCGTGGAGCTGCTGAGGGACGGCTATTTCGGCAATGCGGTGCGCACGCACTACAACGTGGGATACATGGCGGCGTGCTGCCTCGTGCTTACGCTGCTGGGCCTCTATCTCGTGCGCGAGGCCGGGCGCCGCGTGGAGGCGCATTGATCCGGGTCGAGAACGTCACCAAGGAGTACTCGACGCGCAAGGGCCCGCACGTCGTGCTGGACGACGTGAGCTTCGAGCTCGGCCGGGGACGCAACCTGGGCATCCTCGGCAGGAACGGCGCCGGCAAATCCACGCTGATCCGGCTGATCGCCGGCGCGGAGAGCCCGACATCGGGGCGCATCCGCCGGGCCATGAGCGTCTCGTGGCCGCTCGCCTTCGGGGGCGCGTTCCAGCCGCACATGACGGGGCTGGACAACCTCAAGTTCGTCTGCCGCATCTACGGCGTGGATTATGAGCCGCTGGTGCCGTTCGTCGAGGATTTCACCGAGCTGGGCGTCTATTTCCGCGAGCCCGTGTATCACTATTCGCACGGCATGCTCACGAGGCTCGCCTTCGCGCTCTCGATGGCGATCGAGTTCGATTGCTTCCTCATCGACGAGGCGATGGTGGTGGGCGACGTGCGCTTCCACGAGCGCTGCCACGTGGAGCTCTTCCACAAGCGCAAGGACCGCGCGTTCATCCTGGTCACGCACGATGCGAACGTGATCAAGCTCTACTGCGAGAACGCCTGCGTCCTGCACGAGGGAAAGCTGCTGCCTTTCCCCACCGTGGACGCCGCCTACGAGTTCTACAACCAGGGAATGTCCGCGCACCTTGGCTGAGCGAGCTTTGAGAGTGCTGCTCGAGCTGCGCCCGGCATTCGACGGCCACGCCGGCATCCCGCAGGAGACGCGCCTCCTTTTCCGGGCGCTGCGGCGGATCGAGGGCGTCGAGGCCGAAGGCCTCATCCAGTCGAGTGGCCACGTGCTCGCGAAGGCTCTTCCCGTGCGCGGCGCGCCGCTCTCGGGCGACCGCGAGCTCTACCGCCTCTCGCGCGTGGTGATCTCGTCGCGCCAGGGGCTCTACAACCCCTACATCGCCACGATCGCGATGGCCTTGCGAACCCTCGCGGGGGGAAGCGAGGAGCTCGGCCGCTTCGAGGCGAAGCACTTCCGCGACTTCCTCTGGCAAGGACTTTTCGCGCGAACCCTGCATGCCGACGACTTCGATTCGGTCACCTCGGCCGGCTTCCGCGTGGCGCGCGTGCCCTGGACAGGCATGCACCGCTGCGGGCTCGCGACTCGCCTCCTGGGGCATGCGCTGTATCCGCGGCTGGACACGTCGGGCTTCGACGTGATGATCGCCGAGACGCCCTATCCGGCACGCGTGTCGCCTGCGACCTGCCTCGTCGTGCGCTACCACGATGCCATCCCGCTCCTCATGCCCCACACGATTTCCGACATGGCGTACCACCAGGCGTCGCACTACCACGCGCTCCGCGCGAACGTGGCCGCCGGCGCGCGCTTCGCATGCGTGTCGGAAGCCACCCGCAAGGACCTGGTTTCCATCTTTCCGCAGGCCGCCGAGCGCTCGGTCGTGATCCACAACATGGTTTCCCATCACTACTTTCCGGGCGAAGCGAGCCCGGGGCTGGTGCCCGAGATCCTGCGCACGCGCACCAATCGCCGGATCGAGGCGAGCGACGGCAAGGGCGTGGCGACTCTCGATGCGGCGCAGCAAGGCACGCCCTTCGACTACGTCCTCATGGTCTCGACGCTCGAGCCGCGCAAGAACCATGCAGCGCTCGTGGCGGCGTGGGAGGAGTTGCGCTCGGCCGCGTTCCCGAAGCTGAAGCTCGTGGTGGTGGGCATGCCCGGCTGGGGCCACGAGCCGATCGTCGCGAAACTGAAGCCCTGGATCGAGCGCGGCGAGCTCTTCGCGCTGGAGGATGTTCCCTCCGCCGACCTGCGGCTGCTCTATCGCGGGGCGCGCGCGACCGTGTGCCCCAGCTTCGGCGAGGGCTTCGATTTCTCCGGCGTCGAGGCGATGCGGTGCGGCAGCCCCGTCGTCGCCTCCGACATTCCCGTGCATCGCGAGATCTTCGGCGACGCCGCGCGGTACTTCAGCCCCTACTCCAGCGCCGACCTCGCGCAGGCGATCGCCTCGGTAATCGACCTCGAGGTCGAGAGCCGGGCGAGGTCGCAGGCGCTCGTGCAGGCCGGCCACCAGGTGTCGTCGCGCTACCTTCCGGATACCATCCTTCCCCAATGGCGAACATATCTCCAGAGTCTTCGCCCGACCTGAGCACCGACGCGCAGTGGGAGGCCTGGGGCCGGCGCGACCCGTATTTCGGCGTGATCACGCAGCCGCAATTCCGCTCGGGCGCCCTGAACGACGTGGCGCGCCGGGAATTCTTCGACTCGGGCCGCCAACATGCCGAGTACGTGATGGCGATGATCCACAAATACCTCGATGCCGCATTCGCTCCGCGGTCGGTGCTCGACTTCGGCTGCGGCGTGGGCCGCGTGCTGCCGTCCTTCGCAACGCTGGCGCCCGAGGTGCTGGGCCTCGACGTCTCCCCCTCGATGCTCGCGGAGGCACGGCGCAACTGCGACGAGGCGGGCGCGCGCTCCGTGCACCTTCGCACCGCCGACGACCGGCTGACCGGCATCGACGGGAAGTTCGACCTCGTGCATTCGTACATCGTGCTGCAGCACGTCGCGCCCGAACGCACGCGGGTGATCTTCGCCTCGCTTCTGGAGCGAATCGCGCCCGGGGGCGTGGGCGCGGTGCATTTTGCATATTCGAAGAGCCGCTTCCTGGAGACGCATGGGATGGCCCCTGCGCCGGTCGAGCCTGTCGAGCACGCGGCCGGCGCACCGTCGCCCGACATTCCCGCAGCGGCCACACCGCCGCCGGACCCGGAGATGCAGATGAATCCATATCCCATGACGCAAGCGCTCTTCGCGATGCAGGGCGCCGGCGTTCACCGCTTCCACGCCGAGTTCACCGATCACGGTGGCGAGCTGGGCGTGTTCCTCTTCTTCCAGCGACCCGCACCCTGATGAAGGTGGACAAGGCACAACGGCGCAACGCGCAACGCCATGGCAGTGCCGTCGTCTGGCTCACGGGCTTGTCCGGCGCGGGGAAGTCCACGCTCGCCTCGCGGCTCGAGGCACGCCTGCACGCGATGGGGCTTCGCACCTACGTCCTCGACGGCGACGACGTGCGCCATGGGCTGAACAAGGACCTGGGCTACACGCCGGAGGACCGAATCGAGAACATCCGCCGCGCGGGCGAGGTGGCGAAGCTGATGGTGGACGCGGGCGTGATCGTGATCGCGGCCTTCATCTCGCCCTTCCGCGCGCAAAGGCATATGGTCCGGGGCCTCCTCGGGCCCGGCGAGTACATCGAGGTATTCGTCGATACCCCGCTCGCGGTGGCCGAGGCGCGCGACCCCAAGGGCCTCTATGCCAAGGCGCGCCGCGGAGAGCTCGATAACTTCACCGGCGTGGGCTCGCCCTACGAGGCGCCCGAGGCGCCCGAGATCCGGATCGACGCGGGCTCGCTCTCCGTGGAAGCCGCCGAGCGGTACCTCTTCGAGCGGCTCGAAGCGCTGGGCGTACTGGAAGCGTCCTAGGGCGTTACGCACCGGCCCTGGTCGAGGCAGGGCGAAGGCTTGCGGGGAAGGCCGAAGGCCTTCGAGACGAGATCCAGCTCGTGGGCGCCGGTCGCGGCATTGGGCTCGAGGATTCCGCCCTCGTGCCACTCGTTCCATGCGTAGAGATATACGATGCGCTCCGACGGATCGTGGTCCCGCGCGTAGGCCTCGTCCGAGAAGCGCCGCGCCGCCGAGAGGTTGTGCAGGAAAGCCTCGTCGCTCTTGCCCACGAGACGCCGCACCATGCCGCGCTCGGCGATGGCGATGTCCTGGCGCGGGCGCTCGTCGAAGTTGTCGAGCATGCACGCGCTCACGGGCTTGCCCAGGCTCGCGAGGTCGGCGAACACCGAGGGCTCGAAGCGCGGGTAAGCGGTCGAAGGGCCCACCGTGAATGGCGGCACCGCGCACATCACGCCCTGGACGCGTTTCATGAGCTTCCAGCCGCGGGCACCCGCCTGCACCTGCACGAATGGCGCCTTCGTGCCCTGCGCCCCCGCGGCGCGATCGATCGCATCCACGAGGCGGTCGGCCGCGAGCGCGTTGCATGCATCCGAGTTGCAGCGTGAGCCGTCGGGCGCGCGCAGGTTGCCCGAGTCGCCGATCACGAAAACCGGCCGGCCATCGGGAAGCCGGAGGTAGCGATCGTCCGCGAAGTAGCCGGCGAGCTTCCTCGCCAGCGCATCGTAGCCATCGCCCGCCACCGCCATGTCGTCATCCCAGGGATGCGAATAGAGCACGAGGTTGAAGCGCAGCTTCGAGGGGTTGCGCGCGGCGAGGAACGAATGCAGCGCCTCGGGCTGGCGCTCGCCATCCTTCGCCCGGCTCCAGTAGAAGTAGAACCCGAAGAACGCGAGTCCCGCGTCGGAAGCCTGGCGGATGTGCTGCTCGAGCGTGGCCGTCGAAGACTGGTCGTAGTAGCCGATGGCGGGTTTCAAGTGCGAAAAGTCGCCGCTCCAGCCGCGCGAATCCTGCTTCACGCCGGTGTCGCCGTGGAAATCGCGAACGCCGCCCCACCAGTCGCCCTTGCGGCCGTAGACACGTTCGGTACCCGCGGCAAGCTCCTTCGCGCTGGGCGCGAAGGAACCGAAGTAGAGGGCGCCGACGACGTAGGGCGGCTCGTCAGCGCGCGCGATGCCCGCGAATGCGAGGAGGCAAGCGGCCGCCGCGAGAAACCTAGTCGGCCGCCGCGCCCGCATGACGCTTCACGAAAGTCTCGATGGCGCTGCGTGCGGTCGCGCGCAGGCAATCACGCAGCATCGGGACGCCCGCGACGACCTCCTCGAGGAGCGCCTCGGACACGGGCGGCTTCACCGGCTGCGCGGCGTTGAAGAGCTCGAAGCGCGGCACCGAGCCGAAGAGCTCGAGCCAGTTCACGAGCGGCGCCATCACGAGTCCTCGCGCGACCTGCCGGTCGGTGAGCGAATTGCGGGCGTCGATCGCAGGATCGATGGGGCTGGGATTGGCGAGCTCGATGCCGCTCGAGAGCCGGAGGAAGTTGGCGAACAAGTCGCCCGCGGCGGTGAGGGCCTTGAAATCCAGGTGAAGCACCGGCCGGCTCGCGAAATACAGCGACTTCAACCACGCAAAGGTTTCCACGTATTCCATGAACGTCGTGGGGCTCACCGAAACGTAGCGCAGGTTGCCGAGCGATGTCTGGAGCAACGCGTTGGAGGTGAGGAGATCCTCGAGGTCGCGCTCGACGAAGACGATCTCGACCTCGTAACCGCGGCGCGCGAGGCCATCGAGGAAGCGTGCATACGCGGCCTCGTATTGGGGGCGCTGCTTCGGATCGGCCTCGAAGAACACCTCCGAGGAATACAGCATTGCATTCGCGCGATCGGCGCCGCGCACCTCGGCACGCGCCTTCTCGACCAACTTGTCGAAGGCCGCCAGCGCGCGATCGGACTCCAGGGCAACGAGCGCTCGGGGAACGGCTACCGACTGCGCGGGGCTATTGAGGAAAAGAAGTCCCGCCCCGGCGAGCGCTTCGCGGTTCGCGAGTGCGGCGCACTGGACGTACGTAGTGCCGGTACGGTGGGGCCCGACGTGCAGCCTGAGCTTCATGCCGCCTCGGGCGCTCCGTAATGCAGGACCAGCGAGCGGCGCGGGATGTTTGCCACCAGCGGCGAGGCGCCGCCGTGAACGAAGTCGCTCGCCCAGACGACAACGTCACCCGGATCAGCGTAGATGAATCGCGGCTTCAGCCCCGCATTCACCATGGCCACCGACAGGTCGCGCGAGTAGTCGCCGGAGTTTTCGTAGCCG
>DATBAI010000048.1:0-12088 GCA_036271595.1 Usitatibacter sp. | reverse complement strand
GGGACCATAAGCTGAAAAAAGCCCTCCACCTCGATCCTAAAGAAATAGGGCGGCGGCTTTTCGTAGCTAATGCCATCCTTCATTTCCGCCAGGAGTTTACCGACGTAAAACGGGTTGTCGCCCGCGTCCTTTGCAAAGCCGGTCTCAAAGTGAAACTCAGAGCCATCAAAGATTGGGAAAGCTCCGGGCTGAGGTTGCGGGAAATCAGGATTGGGGCGAACGGTACATTGCGTTACTCGCACATGGCGGGTCTGAACGGCGCTAGGGCCGGCGTCGACAATAGGATTGGCCCCGACTTGATTCTCAGCCACTTGCTTCCGTACCCAGACCAGCGAAGTAAAAGTCCAAGTGGGCGCCTCTGGGAGACGAATCCTGCAGATGGGTAGGAATGAGGGGCGCATGAAGACTAGGCGCAAAACGGGCGCCCATAGTCGCGTTCATCTGAACATGCGCGCGGACGAGCGGTGGCACCTCACCACAAACGGTGAAAACGAGCGGGTGTGAATGGACGGTCGGCCGCGCCCTCGCATACTTCGCTACAAGGCGCTCAAAAAGGGCGCTCACCGTACGGCGCAAGTCCCGGGACACGCCGCTGCCGATGTCGCCCCATTGTAGGGAACTGTCGTCATTGGGGAGAACCGTGGCCACCAAATCCTGAATCCGTCGACGTGAAGAACCATCCGCGCTTCCGAGTTGCGAGTTGAGTATATGGGCCTGCGCCTGAATGTGGCTCAGCATCGAGCGCAAATACTCCTCGCTGGCGTCAGGGAACATGGCGGTGACGCGGTCGAGATTAGACGCCATCTTAGCGTCAACGCAATTGGCTTCGCTCGAGAAGACGACTACGCCGACGTTGACGAACTCGCGGGTCGCGATGTCGTGGACATATCGCAGCGTTACGTAGCTGTAAGAGGTTTCTGGTTTCACTGAAGGATCCTCCTTACTTCGGCGATCGCCGCCGCCCGGTTGGCGACAAGCTGGCGAATGTGGTCCACCATCCGGTTCGCATTTGCTCTATATTCGACCATCCATTCCGGCGGGAGTGCGGCGAGGTATTGATCGCACCTGACATTAGTGATGCCGGCGAGCGCCTGCTCTATCCGAGCAAAGTCGAGTTGCCGTCCGCGGACGGACTCGAACAGGAGGTGCGGGGTGCCCGTCTTCCATATCTCCAAAGCCTCAGGTTCCCAAGGGGGGCGCCAGCCAATGGTACCAAAGAACAGAGTGAGCTCATGGTCGATTGCGATCAAGCGGGAACCTCGAACCATGCAGTTCGGTTTTTTTGCACGCCGGTCGCAGTTGTCGATAACCATGTCGAACAGAAATAAGTCGCCAGCGCGGTCGGGAGAGATCGCGATGAGCTGGGCCGCCGTGACGACCACGCTGCCAGTCATGAGCTCTGACCCAAACGTGACCGGCATCGCCTTGAGAAAGTCGTCGGCAACCGCCCCCTGAAGCCCCGAGGACACAAACGCCTGACTAATCCGGACTAGGTAGGGGGTAGGGATGGACAGCCCTAGGTCACGGCCAAACATGGAGGCGATGGCCTCCGCGACAAGGCCGGCGCCGCCGAGCTCCATGTGGTGCCCGAACTTCACGACTACGTCGTGAAGAGTGTCCGCTTCATCCTCGGCCCGAATGAGAACGGGAAGGCTCTTGCCATGCTCGACGCGGCGAATGAACTCAGCGGCCCGAAGGGTCAACAGCAGCGGCGCGCCATTCACGGCAACAGGATTTGCGGATGGATACGGGCGCGGGCCATTTCTGGACATGACCTCGACTTATCCGTGGATTTCATCGAAATAATTAGCCAAGTGCATGATTGTACTGGCGTCCCCACGGGGATTCGAACCCCGGTTATCGCCGTGAAAGGGCGGTGTCCTAGGCCTCTAGACGATGGGGACTGCGTACGGCGGATGTTTCGACTTCGGGGTTGGTGGAGGTAAGCGGGATCGAACCGCTGACCTCTTGCATGCCATGCAAGCGCTCTCCCAGCTGAGCTATACCCCCAACCGAGCCTGAAATTATAGCGTTTCCGGCGGCCTACGCCAAGGAAGATGGGTGCGTGAGGCCCAGTTGAGGCATCGGAGCCTCGACCGGCACGTGGGAGCTCTCGGCGTCCAGCTCGCGCAATGCGGCGGCGAGCCGGCGAGGATCGACGGGCTTCGTGAGGTGGCGATCGAAACCGGCCGCCTCCGCCTTGCGCACGTCGTCCGATTGCCCGTACCCCGACATCGCGACCAGCTTGATCGAACGCCCCAGGTGCTTGCGCACCTCGACCGCGAGGTCGTAGCCGTTCATGCGAGGCAGGCCGATGTCGAGGAGCCCGATCTGCGGGCGTTTCCGGAGGAGCGTCGCGAGCCCTTCCACGCCGTCGTTGGCGACCGCCACCTCGTGTCCCTCCATCTCGAGCAGCGTCTGGAGCACCTCGCGTGCGTCGTCCTGGTCCTCGACCACGACGATGGAAAGCTTGCCGTCGCTCGCGGGCTCGCCCCGGGGCGCCACCAGCGCGCGCGCATCGAGCGGCAGGCGCACGCGGAACTGCGACCCGCGGCCGACGCCCTCGCTCGCCGCGGTGATCGTCCCGCCCAGCGACGTGACGATGCGCTCGGCGATCGTGAGGCCCAGCCCCAGCCCGCCTTCGGTCCTCGCGAGGCCCTGCCGGGACTGGATGAACATGCCGAAGATATTCGTGAGGTCGGCCGGGTCGATGCCGCGACCTTCGTCCGCCACCAGCACTTCCGCGACCCCATTGTCGGCGCGGCACTCGACGCGTACCAGGCGACCCTCGGGCGTGTAGCGCAGCGCGTTCTGCAGGAGATTGGTCAACACCTGCGTGAGCCGGGTCCCGTCGCCGAAGGTGGGCAACGAGAGATCCATGCCCTCGGTCACGAGCGTCACGCCCTTCGCGTGGAAGGACGGCGCGATCGCATCGGCCGCGGCGCGCGCGATCTCGGTCACGTCGACCGGCAAGCGCTCGAGCTGCAGCTTGCCGTGCAGGATCCGCGAGACGTCGAGCAGGTCGTCCACCAGGCGGATCATCTGCCGCGTCTGGCGCCGCACCACGGCCTCGGAGCGCTCGCGGTGCGATGTTTCGACGTCCTTCGAGTCGATGATCTGGAAAGCCGCGTTGATCGCGTGAAGCGGGCTACGCAGCTCGTGGGAGACCATCGCGAGGAATTGCTCGCGCATGCGCGAGGCCTCTCCAAGCTGCAGCTCGGCCTGCCGGCGCGCCGCCACGTCGCGCATCACCCAGCGCGAGCGGATGGCGTTGCCCTCGGAATCCACGAGGGCGGTGGCGCTCAGCGTGACATCGAGCGGTTCGGCCTTGCTTCGCTTCACCCGCAACGGCACGTCGTTCACGGGCTTGCCCTCGCGGATGAGGGCGAGGCAGTCGCGGGCGGCATCCAGGGCCTCGGGCGGGTAGAGGTCGAGCGCATGCATGCCCTGCGGCTCGTCGCTCGCGAAGCCCGTCATGCGCAGGAATGTCCTGTTGTACTCGAGGATGAGGCCGCTGCGAAGGTCGATCGACAGGTACATGTCCGGCGCGTTGTTGTAGAGGTCCTGGTAGCGCTGCTCGCTCTCCCGCATGCGCCGCTCGAGGCCCTTCTGCTCGCGGATGTCGCGGTCGATCGTCGCCACGCCCACCACCACCCCGAGCGCGTCGCGCACGGGCGACATGGTGTTGGCGATCTCCAGCATCTCGCCGTTGCGCGCGAGGCGCAGCGCCGCGACGTTGATGTATTCCTCGCCCCGCGCCACCTCCGCGAGGAGCCTCGTCATCGCGGCCTTCTCCGAGTCCGGGACCAGCTTGAAGATCGACTGGCCCACGATCTCGTCGGCGTTGTAGCCGTAGAGACGCGAGGAAGCGTCGTTCCACGAGTGCACGGTACCGTCGAGCGCGAGCCCGATGATGGCGTCGCCGCTCGACTCCACGATCGAGGAGAGCTGGCGTGCTCGCGCCTTCACCGCGGCAAGCGCCGTGGCGTCGGTGAGCGTCACGACCACGCCCTGGATCACGCCGGAGATCCGATAGGGCAGCAGCCGCACGAAGTACCAGCGATTGTCGGTGCTGCCCACCTCCACCTCGATGCGCGGCCCGCCGTCGCGCACCGATTTCACGTCCGCCGTGAGCGACGGATACATGAGGGGATGGTTGAAGCTCGAGAGATAACGGCCCACGTCATGCTCGACCAATCCGAAGATGGCGCCCGCACGCGGCGTGTACTTGCGGATCTTCAGGTCCGGGTCGAGGTAGACGGTCGCGACGTCGATGCTCTCCAGTAGATGGCTGATGTCGCGGTTCAGCTCCGTGAGCTCCGCGATCTTCAGCTGGTGCTCGGCGTTCACCGTGTGAAGCTCCTCGTTCACGCTGTGGAGCTCCTCGTTCACGCTTTGCAGCTCCTCGTTCGAGGCGACCAGCTCCTCGTTGGTCGCCTGGAGCTCCTCGTTGCTCGCCTCCAGCTCCTCGACCGTCGATTGCAGGCTGTGGCGTGCCTGCGACAGCTCCAGCTCCAGGTCGGTGAGCCGCGAGGCATCGTCGGCGTGGATCACCGAAGGAGCCGCGCGAGGCTCGGAATGCTCGACGAGCGACAGCAGGAAAGTCGTCTCGGCATTGCGCAATACGATGCGCTCGGCGGTGAGCGTGAATTCGCGCTGCGTGCCGTCGCCCAGGGGCCACGGCACGTGGCTATAGGAAGCCGGGGTGGGCTCGCGCTGCACGCGCGCGATGGCCGCGGCGATCGCCACCCGCGCCGGTTGCGGCACGAGGTCGAGGAAATCCTGCGAAGGCCGGCGCGCGGAAATCTGCAGCAGCTTCTCGGCGCCGCCGTACGAATCGACCAGCGAGCGCTGCTCGCTCACCAGGAACGAGGGCGGCATGAATCGGTCGAGGAGCGCGTCGTAGATGGGAAGGAGCCGCGTCTCCTGGCGCGGAAGCTCGATCCCGCCCACGCCGCGGCGCACCCGCGTGGGGATCATCGGGCGGTGCATGCCGCGCGAATGCACGCGCTTTCGGAATAGCTTTCCGGTTTCGTCGACGGTGTCGAAATGGGGCGCCATCTCGCCCGGCGATTCGCTCGAGCCCATGAACAGGATGCCGGCTACACGCAGGCCATACGAGAGGCTCGCGATGGCGCGGCGCTGCGCCTGGGGCCTCAGGTAGATGAGCATGTTGCGGCACGTGACGAGATCGAGGTTCGTGAACGGCGTGTCCACGAGGAGATCGTGTTGCGTGAAGACGATGTGGTGTCGAAGGTCGGAGGCCACCTGGTAGGCGCCATCCACGCGCGGCGTGAAGTACTCGGAAAGCCGCTGCTCGCTCACGTCCTTCAGGCGGTCGGGTACGTACACCCCGGCGCTCGCGATTTTCAGCGCGCCCGGATGCACGTCGGTCGCGAAGACCTTGAAGCCACGGGAGCTGCCCGCGCGCTTGATCGCCTCATCCAGCAGGATGGCGACCGAATAGGCCTCCTCGCCGGTAGCGCAGCCGGCCACCCACGCGCGCAGCTCCCGCGCGGGCTCCAGGGGGTTGCGCACCATCGAGTCGATCTCGCGCGCCAGCGCCTCGAACCACTGTGGATCGCGGAAGAACGACGTCACGCCGATCAAAAGATCGAAGTGCAACGCGGTGAGCTCGGCCGCGTCGGCCTCGAGTGCCCTCAGGTACGCGCCCAGGTCCGCGGCGTTGCTCATGCGCGAGCGCCGCAGCACGCGCCGATAGATCGTGCTTCGCTTGTACTCGTTGAAATCGACGCCGAGCCGCTCGTTCAGCAGCCCGATGATCGCCTCGACCGCCGAGGCTTCGTCGCCTTGCGGGGTTTCGCCCAGGCTCACGTGCTCCGCGAGGGTCCGAGCGAGCGAATCGGCAGCCTGGACCGCATCGACGATGCCGGTCTCCATCGCCGCGAGCGGCATCCCGTCGAAGGCCGCCATCGACGGATCCTCGACCAGCACCAACCCGCCCTGGCCGCTCACGCGGCGCACTCCGCGCGAGCCGTCGGAACCGCTCCCGGACAGGACGACAGCGATCGCGCGCGCGCCATGCTGGTCGGCGAGCGAGGTGAAGAAGCGATCGATCGGGAAGGAGAGCGCGCGTTCGGAGTCGCGGTCGAAGATCACGAGCTTGTTGCCCGAGAGCTCGAGCTCCTTCCCCGCAGGAAGGAGGTAGATGTGGTTCGCCCTCAGCTCCTCGCCGTCCTGGGCATCCGACACCGGCACGCGCGTGAAGCGCCGCAGAAGCTCTTCCATCAGGCTCTTGTGGTCGGCCGAAAGGTGCTGGACCACCACGAAGGCCGCGCCCGTGTCGAGCGGCAGGCTGCGGAAGAATCTCTCCAGTGACTCGAGTCCGCCGGCGGAAGCGCCAACGCCGGCGACGAATTTCGGTGGGTCGTTTTTCATGAAGGTCCGGTCCCTGTATCGGGGCTTTGCGGTCCCAGCCGCACCCCATGCCAGACAATAGTTCCGGCGTGCGCGGCCCCTCCATAGGAACTATCCGAGAAGCCACCCGGACGGGCGAGCATCCCGCGTAGGACATGCCTTACATGGGCCGCACGCTAGGCGCCGGCCGCGCGCTCCAGCCGCGCAATTGCCACTTCCTTGCGCAGCGCAGCCGCAATGGCGTCGATGGAAGGGGTCTGGGCGAGGCCGGTGAGCGCCACGCGGAAAGGCATCATCACCGCCGGCATTTTCACGCCGCGCTCGGTGACCGTCTCCTTCAGCTTCGCGCTGATGGCGGGAGCGGCCCACGGCTCGATCGAGGCGAGCTTCGGGATGATCGCGCGCAGCACTTCGCGTCCTGGCGCCTCGAGGTGCGCCGCCACCGCGGGGTCCTGCGGATGGCTGGGCGTGGCCAACGTGGCGAGAAACGCCTCATGGTCGGCGAGCGTCTGGAACTTGGTGCGGCCCACCGCCGTCATGCCGATCGGGTCCATCTGCGACTCGATGACCTTGAGGAGCTCGGGTTTCTCCTCGCGCAGGCGCGCAACGAGGTCCGCGTCGGAAAGCCTCTTCAGGTACTCGCCGTTCAACCACTTCAGCTTCTCCGGGTCCCAGCGGGCCGGCGACTTGCTCACGTGCTCGAGGTCGAACCATTCGACGAGCTCGCCGCGCGAGAAGATCTCCTCGTCGCCATGGGACCAGCCCAGGCGCGCGAGGTAGTTCACCATCGCATCGGGCAGGAAGCCCTCCTGCCGGTACTGCATCACGTTCACCGCGCCGTGGCGCTTCGAGAGGCGCTGCCCGTCGTGGCCCAGGATCATCGGCACATGCGCGAACTCGGGAAGGCCGGCACCCAGCGCGCGGTAGACATTGATCTGCCGCGGCGTGTTGTTCACGTGGTCGTCGCCGCGGATCACGTGGCTGATCGACATGTCGATGTCGTCCACGACGACGCCGAAGTTGTACGTGGGCACGCCGTCGGCGCGAAGCAGCACGAGGTCGTCCAGCTCTTCGTTGGAGACCGTGACCGGACCCTTCACCAGGTCGTTCCAGGTGACATCGCCCGTGAGGGGGTTCTTGAAGCGCAGCACCGGTGCGCGCCCGGGCGGCGGGGCTTGCTTCGAGTCGCGCCAGCGCCGGTCGTATCTCGGCTTCTCGCCGCGCGCGAGCTGCGCCTCGCGCATCGCGTCCAGCTCTTCCTTCGAGCAATAGTCGTGATAGGCGAGGCCCTTCGCGACCAGCTCCTCGCCGATCGCCTTGTAGCGCTCGAGACGCTTCATCTGGAAGAACGGGCCCTCGTCCCAGTCGAGGCCGAGCCAGTTCAGCCCGTCGAAGATCGCCTGCTCCGATTGCTGCGTGGAGCGCTCGAGGTCCGTGTCCTCGATGCGAAGCACGAACTTGCCGCCGTGGCGGCGTGCGTAGGCCCAGCAGAAGAGCGCGGTGCGCGCGCCTCCGAGGTGGAGATAGCCGGTGGGGCTGGGAGCGAAACGGGTGCGGACCATGGGAAGGCCAGGCCAAAGACCGCGATTCTACGGGCTCGGTCTGGTAAAATGCACTTCTCTTCCGGGTCGTTAGCTCAGCGGTAGAGCACTGCCTTCACACGGCAGGGGCCAATGGTTCGATCCCATTACGACCCACCACTCCTATTCGATCAGCCGGTGCTTCATCGCGTAGTGGACGAGGTCCACGTTCGTGGTGAGGCGCAGCTTCTTCAGGATGCGGCCGCGATAGGTGCTCACCGTCGAGGGTGAGAGGCGCATCTCTTCGGCGATCTGGTGAAGGGTCTTCCCGCTCGCGAGGAGCCACATCACGCGGTACTCGCGATCCGAGAGGCGCTCGTGCGGCGGGCGCTCCTGCTCGGGCGTGAGGCGCGAGGCGAGCTTCTCCGCGAGCGTCGAGCTCACGTAGCGCCCGCCCGAGGCGGCCTTCTTCACGGCCGCGGTGAGCTCCTCGCCCGCGGTCTCCTTGCTGATGTAGCCCGCGGCGCCCGCCTTCAACGCGCGCAGCCCATGCGGATCTTCCGGGTAGATGGAAAGGATCAGCACCGGCCGGTCCGGGTAATCGTGCTTCACGTCGGAGAGGAGCTCCACGCCGCCGCGCCCGGGCATGGAGTAGTCGAAGACCGCGACATCCCAATCGACCTTGTGGGCGAGGTCGAAGGCTTCGTCGCCGTCGCGCGCTTCGCCCACGACATCGACCTCGGGGTCGGCCTTCAGCATCATCTTCAAACCCTGGCGCACGACGGGGTGATCGTCGGCGATAAGGACCCTGACGGGCACGCCGGGCGTGCCGCGGAGAACAGAGGAGGTGGCGAATGACATTTTATTAGGCGTGCACCGGTAATCGTGCGGTGATCGGGATGGTCACGGAGACGTTCGTCCCCGTGCCCTCTTCTCCATTGACCTCGATGGTTCCACCGAACGCGAGGACGCGTTCGCGAAGCCCCAGGAACCCCAGCGAGCGCGGGCTTTCGATCTCTTTTTTCGTTATTCCACGTCCGTTGTCCTCGACGCTGAGCGCGAGGGCCGTCTCGCCTTCCGAGAGCTTTGCGTTCACGCGCGTGGCGTTCGCGTGGCGTGCGACGTTGGTGAGCAGCTCCTGGAAGATCCGGAAGAGCGCCGTCGAGCGTTCCTTGTCCGGATCGGCGAGTGCCGGGGATATCTCGACGGTGCAGCGGATCCCGGTGCGACGCTGGAATTCGCGCGCCTGCCAATCGACCGCCGCCGAAAGCCCGATCTCGTCCAGCACCTCGGGGCGCAGCCCCGAGGAGATGCGGCGCACCGAGTTGATGAGGCGATCGATCGCGGTGGCGAGCGCATTCTGCTTTTCCTGGCGCACCGCGGCCGTATCGGCCTCGAAATGCTTCGCGAAGGACGCGAGGTCGAACTTGAGGCCCGTCAGCGCCTGGCCCAGCTCGTCGTGGATCTCGCGTGCGATGCGGATCCGCTCTTCCTCGCGCACCGACTGGAGGTGGGCGGCGAGAGCGCGCAGCTTTTCCTCCGAGGAACGCAGGCGCGACTCGGTCGCGGCGCGCTCGGCAAGCTCGGCGTTCAGCATGCGGGTCATGTCGTTGATGCCCACGAAGATCGAGAGCTTCGAGCGCAGCACCTCGGGAATCACCGGCTTGGCGATGAAATCCACGGCACCGGCACGGTACCCGCGGAACATGTTGCCCACGTCGTCCGAATCCGCGGTGAGGAAGATGATGGGCGTGTAGCGGGAGCGCTTGCGCTCGCGGATCATGCTCGCCGTGGTGAAGCCGTCGATGCCGGGCATGCGCACGTCCATGAGGATCGCGGCGAAATCCTCCTCGAGCACGCGTCGCAGCGCGTCTTCGCCCGAGCCCGCGGTCGCGAGGTGCGCGCCCGTCGGGGCGAGCACGTCGACCAGCGCCTGCCGGCTCGCGGGGTCGTCGTCGACGATGAGGATGCTCGCCTGCGATGAGCTCATCGTCGCGGCCACGGCTATCGGGCCAGCACCAGCAGCGAGTAGCCGCCCAGGGCGCGTGCCGCGAGGTCCGGGCGCAACCGGAAGAGCGCCTTCCGGGGTCCCTTCAGCAGCCGCGACTTCCAGCCCAGGCCGCCCAGCTCGGTGCGCCCCGACGTGTAGTGGCAGTCGAGCACCGTGTATCCGCAGTCCTCGAGCGTCGCGAGCGCGGTTTCCTTCGTGAAGTGATGCAGGTGGCCCACGGAGCGGCGCGCCTCGATGAGCGGCCGGCCGCGCAGCACCTGCCACGCCGAGAGCTCGAGCGGAATATGGAACACCTTGTGGCGCGCCGTGGTGCGAAGCTGGCGGAGAAAGGAAAAGCAATCCTCGACGTGCTCGAAGACGTCGATCGCGAGCGCCACGTCGTAGTGTTCACCGGCATCGAGAAGCGATGCCAGCCGGAACGAGAGGCTTGCATTCGCCTTGGGCGAGCAGATGCGCATCGCGCTCGGCGAGATGTCGTAGCCCGTGAACGAGGCTTGCGGAAACTCGAGGGAAAGCGTGCGCAGGATCTCGCCCGCGCCGCAGCCGATCTCGGCGACGCTGGCGGGCGCGATGCCGTGGCGGCGCAGGAGCGATGCGATATGCCCGGCTTTCCACGCTGAATCGTCGGCATGCCACTCCGGGTTGTTGCGGAGGTACGTGCCGTCCGTGTAGATCGTCGCTTCCAGCGTGCTCATCGCGTTCCCATGCGTGGTGACGTCCACACAGTTTAGGAAGGGCGAATTGCAGCAATGTCCGGCATCCCTAGTCCCGGCGGACTACGTTTGTGCCGCGGGGAGGACCGGATAAGTGCCGAATGGATATGAAGAAAAGGCCCTATGCGGGCCTTTTCAAGGTGCGGCTACCGGCAAACGCTGGGGGGTGTGGCGAATACCTCGCGCGCCACGGACTTCGTAACCGTCGTGCCGTCCACGCTTGCCGAAAGCGTGCCGTGCGAGGCGTCGGTGAAGGTGAGCGTGAGCGAGCCGACGGGCGTCACGGCCACGAGCGACGGGTTCCACTGCGCCGTGTTGAACGCCGGGCCCGTGGTCCGGTAGAGCGCACCGGAATAGATGCCGGTGCCGACCTTGGTGAGGTTCGACGCGACGAGCCAGAGGCCCTTCCCGTTCGCGTCGTAGGTGAACCAGGTCGCCATCAGGGTATCGCCCTGGTGCGTCACATTGAGGCCCCATCCCGATTCCGCGCCGCTCGCCTGCCACCAGAGGTCCTGGTAGTTGGGCGTGCTGCCGGCGCTGCCACCCACCGCGCAGGTCGGCGCGGCGCTGCCGTAGATCTCGCGGGTGATCGCCTTGGTCACGGTCGCGCCGTTCACCACCGCGGTGAAGACGCCGGTGTTCGAGTCGCTGAACGCGAAGGTTGCCGTGCCGACGACGTTCGCCCGGACCTGCGCGGGATCGAAGCTCGCGGCGTTCACCCAGGGCCCCGTGGTGCGATAGAGCGTGCCCTGGTAGGTGTTGGCGCCCGCGGCCGCTCCGTTGGGCATCACGAGCCACATGCCGGAGCCGTCGGTATCGTAGGTGAACCAGGTGGCGAAGACCGTCGTGCCCTGCTGCACCAGGTTCACCCCCCAGCCCGATTGCGAAGCCGCGCCCCACCAGAGCCCTTGCACGTTCACTGCCGCGGCCGCGTTGGCCGCGCCCGCGCTCACGGTCTCCGTGATCGGGCCGACGACGCCGGTTCCATAGACGGAGTCACCCCAGTATTGGGCGCTGATCGCGTGCGAGCCCGCGGCGAGCGCGCTCGTGGTGCAAGTGGCCGCGCCAGAGGAGGCAGTGACCGCCGAGCACGTGGAGATCGCATTCCCGTTATCGCGGAAGGTCACGCCGCCGGTGGGAGTGCCCGATCCGCCGGAGAACGTCGCCGTGAAGGTGACGCCCTGCCCCGCGCTGATCGTGTACGACGACGAATCCATGCCGCCGCTGATGGCCGCCGAGCCGGAGCCCTGCGTAGGCGTCGCGGGCGTGGTCGGTGTCGTGGGTGTCGTGGGCGTGGTCGGCGTCGTGGGTACGGTGGTGGTGACCGTGCCGGTGCCCCCCGCGGAGCTGGAGGAGCTCGCCGCGGCCACGCCGAACTTCATCGCGGGCTTGCCCGCTTCGGCCGCTCCCACGTCGGGTGCCGCACCCATGTAGTCGTCGTTGAAGTTGGGGATCCTCGCGCCCTG
>DATBAI010000047.1:0-25439 GCA_036271595.1 Usitatibacter sp. | reverse complement strand
CCACGTATTGGTGCTGAGCTGGGGAATCCAGCGTTGGGGAAGCTTCACGGCCTTTGTTCTGGCGAGGGTGGGGGCAGCCGGTCCCGGGAATGATACACGCGCCTCCTCGCGCGCGCTCCGGCCCGGGGACGCGAGGACCGCAAAAACCGGGATAATGACACGGATCAAGTGCCTGTTTGCCAAGGGAATGCAGTCGATCCGGAACCACAATGGCCCTGCCACGACCGATGCCGCCACGGCGGTGCAGCTCGTGGCCTCGCGCGACTCCGCGGACTTCACGGCGGAGTTGAGGAGCGTGGCCGCGGCCAATCCCGGGCGCGACGTGATCGTGCTCGCCGAGGGCGCAGTCCTTCCCCTCCTCTTCGAGGAGCGCCTTCGCAAGGCCGCCTACGCCGGCCCGACCATCGCCGCGGCGGTGCCGATGTGCGACGTCTCTCCTCTCTACGAGCTGGTGGGCCGGGAACGGCGTCCGCTCGCGCCGGCCGACGCGATCCTGGTCGACCGCAGCGCCTATTGCATGGGGCTTCGCCGCTACTACGAGATTCCCCGCATCCACCCCATCTGCGCGTACCTTCGCCGCGACGCGCTCGATGCAGTGCTCTCCACGGCGGCGCCCGGTTCGGCCCAGCAAGCCCTCGACGGGTTCGTGCGCGGATGGACATCGCGGGGTCTCTCGTGCGTGCTCACCGATTTTCTCTACGTGGGCTTCGAGGGCGAGGTGCCCGGGGCCGTGGCGAGCATGGACCGGATCGAGGAGCAGGCCTTCGCGCGGCATCATCCCCTGGGTGGGCTGCGCCGTGCCGTGAACGAGGCGTTGAAGAACGGGCTGCCGGCGGTGTCCACGCCAGGGCTCGACACGCGCCCGGTGCAGCTGCACATCATGCATTACTGGGGCGGCGGGCTCGACCGTTGGGTGCGCGACTTCTCGCGCGCCGACGCCTCGCGCGTGAACCTCATCCTCGCCACCTATCGAATTGGAGAGAACGGCGGGCAGCGCGTGGTCCTCTATTCCGATCCTTCGGCCGCCGTTCCCGTGAGGACTTGGGACATCGCGCGCGCGATCCGTTCGACGGCAACCGGTAGCCTCGAGTACCGCGCCATCCTCGAGCAGGTGATCGCGGAATTCGACGTGGAGGCGATCGTCGTGTCGTCGCTCATCGGGCACGCGCTCGACGCTCTCGCCATGCCGGTGAAAACGATCGTGGTTTGCCACGACTTCTATCCTGTCTGCCAGGCCATCAACCCGCAGTTCAACGGCACCTGCGTTCGCTGCACGGCCGCGGATCTGGCCGAGTGCGCGAAGGCCAATCCCCTCAACCGGATCTTCGTGGACCAGACGAGCGCCGAGTGGAACGAGCTGCGCTCGCGCTACGTGGAGTTGCTGCTCGAGCGCGGCATCGAGATGGTGGCGCCGTCGCGCTCGGTCGAGGAGACGATGAAGCGCATCGAGCCGCGCCTCGCCGCGGTCCCGATGCACGTGATCCCGCACGGGGTCGACGTGGACTACCCGAGGCTCCCCTATCCGTCGTATCGCGCGGGCGAGCGCCTGAGGCTCGTGGTGCTGGGGCGTTTGTCCCTGCACAAGGGCATGGAGCTGCTGCGCGCCGCGAAGGAGGGCCTGGCTCCGCTCGCCGACATCGTCGTCGTGGGTGGCGGAGGCAACGGCGCCCGGCTCGCCGAGGCGTGCGGCTGGCGATGCATCGAGAAGTACGACCTCGAGGACCTGCCGCGGATCATGGCCGAGCTCGCGCCGCACGCGGCGATCCTCGCTTCGATCGTTCCCGAGACCTTCAGCTACACGCTGAGCGAGCTCTGGGCGCTCGGCGTGCCGCCGCTCGCGACCGCGCTGGGCAGCTTCCGGGAGCGGATCGTCGATGGCGAGACGGGGCTCCTCTTCCCGCCGGATGCGGCCTCGCTGGTGAAGCTCGTGGCACGGCTTCAGTGCGATCCCCGGGTCCTGGCTTCGGTGGCCGAGCGGCTCGCCACCCACCCGCTCGGACGCACCACCGCCGAGATGGCGGCCGCGTATGAAGCGCTGGTGCCGCTTGCGCCCAGGCCGGCGGCCCGTTTCAGCGTGGGCATCGGGCACGAGAATGCGCTCACGGAGCCCTATCGCCACCTGAACGAGGCGTATGCGCACCTCTCCCAGGCCTACGACCAGGTTCGCGCTGCCTACGACCAAGGGCAGGAGGCGCGAGCGCAGGCCAGCATGGAAACCGCGCGCGCGTGGGAGACGACTTTCGCGCTCGACAAGGAGCTGGAGCGCCTGGATACGCTGGGCGTGGGCATCCACTGGTGGCGCTGGCGCGCCGCGCAAGGCGTCCTGGACCATTGGCGTGAGAAAATCCACCCCGATGTGAAGAAAGAAGCGGAGAAAAAAAAGTGACCGAGAATTCCATGCCCCCCCGATTTACCTGGGCGGAGACGCTGCAGCCGCAATTGCTGAAGTCCCCATGGTGGATCGGCCATATCCCCTTCGCCTTCGAGCTCGTGGGCCGGCTGCGTCCGCGGGTCGTGGTCGAGCTCGGCACCTACAGCGGGTCCTCGTTCGCGGCGTTCTGCCAGGCGCTGGAAGCCGCGGGTGTCGAGGGCCGCTGCTACGGCATCGACCTGTGGGAAGGCGATATCCACATGGGCAAGTTCGACGACTCGCTCTTCCGCGAGATCTCGCAGTACGTGGAGGAGCATCATCCGCGCACCGCCGAGCTCGTGCGGGAGGACTTCAACCGCGCGGTGCACCGCTTTGCCGACGCATCCGTGGACCTGCTCCACATCGACGGCACCCATACCTACGAGGCGGTCTCGAACGACTTCCGCACCTGGCTTGCGAAAGTATCGTCGCGCGGGGTAGTCGTCTTCCATGACGTGAACGTGAACGCCGAGAACACCGGCCCCTCCGCGGCGAAGTTCGGCGTGCGGCGTTTCTTCGACGAGGTCAAGGTGCGATACCCGCACTGCGAGTTTGCCCATTGCTGGGGGCTGGGCGTGCTGGTGGTGGGGAAAGATGCGCCGGCCGAAGTACTGGAGCTGGTGCGCCTTTCGCGCGAGCCGCTGGGCGCCGACTACTTCACGCGCAAGGGCGCCGCGGTCTCGAAGCGCTTCGATGCCATGGGCGTGGCGTTGCCGCAGCATTCCCCCTATGGACAGGAAGGCGCGTCGTCTTCACTTTCGGCGTCCCGCCCGCAACGAACCTGGCGCGAGCGCCTGCGAAGCGCATCCAGCCGCCTCTTCGGCTCGAGGACGCCCAGCCCGTGAACGACGCCAACACGAAACTCATTGCGTGGTACTTCCCCCAGTTCCACGCGATCCCGGAAAACGATCGGTGGTGGGGGAAAGGCTTCACCGACTGGGTCAACGTGCGCGGTGCGCGGCCGCTTTTCCACGAGCATTACCAACCGCGCGTGCCGCTGGGAGCCCGCTACTACGACCAATCCGAGAAAGCGACGCTCGAGTGGCAGATCGACCTCGCGCGGCGCCACGGGTTGCACGGATTCAACCACTATCACTACTGGTTCGGCGGCAAGCAGCTGCTGGAAACGCCCACCAACATCGTGATCGAGTCCAGGGAACTGGACTTCCCGTTCTGCCTCACCTGGGCGAACGAGACCTGGTCGCGGCGCTGGGATGGGCGCGACCACCACATCCTCCAGGAGCAGACCCACGAGCCGGACAAGGCTCTCTGGCAGGCGCACTTCGACTATCTCTTCCGTGCCTGGAGCGACGAGCGCGCCATCAAGGTCGATGGAAAGCCTCTCTTCCTCGTCTACCGGGCGCACCGGATCCTGCAGGTGGAGCAGATGTTCGATTTCTGGCGCGAGGCGGCGCACCGGCGCGGCTTGCCGGGACTGTACTTCGCGGCGGTCAAGCAATACGAGTTCCCGATTCCCGAAGTGCTCGGGCATTTCGACGCGGTGGTGCAATTCCAGCCGTTCGAGGCGCTTTATTCGCCGGACTTCGAGGGCCCGCCGATCGAGGCGAGCGTCGGGGTGAAAATGGCGCGCCGCCTGCTTCCCGACAAGGTGCAGGACCTGCTGCGTGGCGCGCGCTACAAGCTCATGCCGCGCCAGACGTTCTACGACTACGAGCGCGTCTGGAAGCAGATCCTCAAGGTGGAGCGCGAGGGCGGCATCCCGACCTTCCCGGGCGCCTTCGTGGATTGGGACAACACGGCGCGATACGGCAAGCGGGCGCGCATCTTCCGCGGCGCCTCGCCCGAGCGATTCGAGCATTGGTTCCGGCAACTGGTGCGCGTGACCGCTGCCCGGCCGCCAGGCGAGCGGATGATCTTCCTCAACGCATGGAACGAATGGGCCGAGGGCACGTACCTCGAGCCCGACGAGCGCTACGGTTCCAGGTACCTCGAAGCGGTGCAGCGGTGCATGGCCCAGGGTTCGGCCGGAATGGACCAGGACGAATCCGAACGCGGCCGACGGCGCAAGGTAGCCACGGGAGATTGAGGGGCGAAGCTTCGGCGGTGCACGTGGCGCGTCCTCACGAGTGCGAGCCCGCGGTGCGCCGTTGCATCTCGCGCATCTCGGCCAGGATGCGGGCGCGCTCGCGGCTACGCTCGGAAATGACGGCGTGCCCTTCGACGGCGCCGCTATCCAGCCGCGCGCGGTCGATCGCTTCTCGAAGGGGCGCCACCGTATCGGCCACAAGGAACTGGTGCACGGCCGCGGTGTATTCGGGATGGGCTTCGATCAGATTGCGGGCGGCCGCCTCCTGCAGCGCGTGCCGGTCCCCGGAGAAGCTCACCGAGCCTTCGTGGAAGATGAAGACGTCGGCGGCCAGGAGGTTACGCCAGCCCGCCTTCGCGGCGCGCATGCTGAAGTCGTTCTCTTCGCCGTAGCCGCGCCCGTAGCGCTCCGCGTCGAAGGCTCCCAACGCGTCCAGCGCCCTGCGCGGGATGTACATGCAAAAGCCCACGGCCGTCGGGAGGTCGATGCGCACACCGGCATTGGCTTTGGCAGCCAAGGTGTCGAGCGCCGCGAGCCCGAGCGAGCCCGGTAGCCCCCCCTCCCAGCCCCAGAAGGGATACGAGCAGATCGTGGCGTTGTTCGAGAAGGGCGTGACCGTCGCCACGCGCGCAGCACTCGATGCGGCGGCGGCGAGGCGGAAGAGCCAGTCGTTGGCAACCTCGGTGTCGCTGTTCAAGAGCACCACGTCGCGATCGCGGTGGATCGACATGCCTTCGTTCACCGAGCGCACGAAGCCCTGGTTGGACGGGTGGTGCACCACGTGGGCGCGGCCCTCTCGCGCGAGGCCTGCGACGAACTCGCGGATCGCGGGCTCGGGGCTCGCGTCCTCGACGACCACGAGCTCGAAGGGCACGCTGCGCGGCGCGGCGAGCACGCTTTCCAGGCAGGTGCGCGTCTGTGCGAGCCCGCCATAGACGGGGACTATGACGTCGATCACCGCGGGCCCTGCTTGAAGTCGCCGTCGCGAATGGCGGAATGGTCGCTCACACGTCGAATCTTACGCGGGGCGGGCGTTTGCGGGCGCGTGTGCGTCCTGCAGGAAGTCGGCAAAGCCTGCCAGCGCCGCGGCACCGTCGAAGAGGCGTGGCGCGGCCGCGGCGATTTTGCCGCGAGCTTCGTCGAGCCCTTCGCCGCGCGCGAATGCAATGGCGCGATCGCCGTAAGCCTCGTAGCCCGCCGCGACGAGCCCTTCGCAGCCCAGCAGCCGAAGCATGGCCGAGGTCTGCCGGCTTCGCGCGCGGTCGCCCTCGAGCGTGAGCACCGCCGCGCCGGCACCCAGGGCGTCGAGGCTCGTCCCACCACCGGAGAATCCCGGCGTGTCCAGCACCAGCGTTGCGTGCGCCAGCCCGGCGACGAAATCCGCATGGCGATGCACGGGCTCTATGTGCAGGGCCGACTCGGGCGCGCCATGGCGCGCGAGCGCGGCGCGCAAGCGCGTGGCGAAGCGCCGCGTGAGGCGAGGTCCCCGGTCGAAGAAGGCGAGCCTTCCGCCGCTCGCGGCCGCGATTCGCGCCAGCGTTTCGTCGAAGGAAGGCGGCACCTTGGCGAGGTTCTGGAGGCAAAGGAAAAGGGGGCGGCCGTCGGCTGCCAACGCCTGCGCCCATCGGCCGTCGCCGGCCTCTTCGCAGCGATGCGGCCACGCGCCCAGGCCGGGAAGGCGCACCAGGCGTTCACGGTAGTGATCCCCGGCATTCGGGGGTTCGATCGCGTCGGCGCCCAGGAAGGCGTCGATGGAATCCAGGCCCGTGCTCACCGGATGCCCCGGCAACGCCGCCTGCACGGGGGCGAGCCTCAGCGACGCGAGCACGCCGGAGCGCGGATCGAGCCCGATGTCGAGGTAGACCAGCACGTCGAGGCTCGCTTCGCGAATCTCGTTGGCGATGACGCCCACTTCGCGCTCGCCGCCCTGGAAATGCTCGACGGCCGCCTGGATCGCGCGTGTTCGGGCATCCACGACGCCCGAGGTGGACCAGACGAAGCGCTCGAAACGCGCCGGATCGAGCTCCAGGATGAAGCGGCCGAAGTAACGCTCCACCACGTGCTCGCGCAAATGGCTCGATACGAAGCCTACCCGGACGCGCTGGCCGTGACGTGGAGGCGCGGCGAAGGGCAACGCGAGGCGCGGGAATTTTGCCCGGGCGATGCGTGCCACGAGGTCGCCGAAACGGTCCTGGCGTTCTCGATGCTCGCCGGCGAGATAGTGCAGGCCGAAGGGAAGCACGGACGAAGCCGCCTCGAACGCGCCGTCGACGTCGGTCGGCGTATCGAGGCGCAGCGTCGAGGCGAGGCCGGCGAGCCCATCGTCGAACGATCGTAACGCCGCTATGACCTGCGAATCGCTCGCGGCGACGCGGGGAAGGAGCAGCGCCTCGGACCAGCGCGGGCGCTCCCAATCGGGCGCGAGCGTGTTCACGCGCGATAGCGTCGTGCGAGCCGCTTCCGTGTCCGCGCCGGCTTCCTGGGCGAGGGCGAGCTCCAGCAGGAGCGCCGCGTCGTCGGGCGCCAGCGCGGCAGCACGCTCGAGGTGCGCGATGGCGCTATCGACGTCGCCCTGGAGGCGCGCCGCGCTTCCGGCGGCTTCCCACCACGCCGCGCTGGAGGGCGCGAGGGATGCCGCCCGCTCTGCCAGGGCACGCGCTTCGGCGAGCCGTCCCTGGTCGATGCGAAGGAGCGCCACGTTGCCGGCGGCATCCGCGTCGTTGGGCGCGAGCTCCGCGGCGCGGGTAAGCGGCGCATCGGCTTCCGCCAGCCGCCTGGCGCGCCGCAGCAGATTGCCGAGGTTCGCGAGCGCGGCGATCCAATCGGGGCGGGAGGCGAGCGCGGTGCGATAGGCGAGCTCCGCGCCGGGCTCGTCGCCGATCGCCTCTCGCAGCAGCCCCAGGTTGTAGGCTGCCGGCGCATAGGTGGATTCGGCTTCCAGCGCGGCGGCGAAGGCGTCGGCCGCGTGCTGGAGGCGCCCGGCGAGCTTGTGGGCGATCCCGAGGTTGTTCAGCGCCTGGCCGAAGCCGGGCTTCAAGGCGATCGCCTTCTCGTAGCGTTCGACCGCCGGGGCGATGCGTCCCTGCTGGAACGCGAGCACGCCGGCCAGGTGCCATAGGTCCGCGTTGTCCGGCAGCGCCTGGAGGAGCGTGAGGTAGCAGGCTTCGGCCTGTGCCAGCTCGCCCGAGCGGTGCTGGAGCTGGGCCGTGGCGAGCAGGCGTTGCAGGTCTTGGGGATTCAAGCGGCGACCGCGATGGGGGGAATGAAAATGCCACCCGGCATGAGGGTGGCATCGCAGGGCCATTTTACTACAGGGCCGGCGATTAAATGCTCTAATGGGCGCAACAACAGGTGGGGAAGAGGGGAGCGATGGGCGCACAGCCCGGGCACCACGTGCTCACCGCTCGCGACCTCGAGCCGATCCTCGCGGTCGCGGCGAAGCTGGCCACTCCGTTCGACCTGGGCACGATGCTTCGCGAGGTGGTGAACGCCGCGAAGCAGGTGCTCGGCGCCGAGCGCGGGTCCGTGTGGCTCTACGAGGCCGAATCCGACGAGCTGGTGCTCGAGATCGCCACGGGCATCGACCCGGTACGGGTGGCCTCGGGGACGGGCCTGGTAGGCTCCTGCGCGCACCATCGCAACATCATCAACGTTCCGGACTGCTATTCCGATGCCCGCTTCGACCCGGAAACGGACCGGCGCTCGGGCTACCGCACGCGCTGCATGCTGACCTTGCCCCTCATCGGCCACGACGCGACGCTGGTGGGCGTGATGCAGGTGCTGAACAAGGCCGAGGGCCCCTTCGGGCCGGAGGACGAGGCGCTCGCGACAGTGCTCGCCGCGCAATGCGCCATCGCTCTCCAACGCGTGCGCATGACGGAGGCCCTGATCGAGGGCGAGAAGATGCGCCAGCAGCTCGAGATGGCCCGCGTGGTGCAGATGAGCACGTTGCCGCGCTCCATGCCCGAGGTGCCCGGCTATGACGTGTACGGGACCTTCAAGCCCGCCGACCTCACGGGCGGCGACACCTTCGACCTCGCTCCGGTGGGCGGCGACCTCCTCGTCGTGCTCGCCGATGCGACCGGCCACGGCATCGCGCCGGCGCTCTCCGTCACGCAGATGCAGGCGATGCTGCGCATGGCTTTCCGGCTGGGCGCGAGCCTGGAGGACGCCTACACGCAGGTGAACGACCAGCTGGCCGAGATCCTCCCGGGCGATCGCTTCATCACCGCCTTCATCGGCCTCCTCGACCCGCGCCGGCATCGCGTGCGCTTCCATAGCGGCGGCCAGGGCCCGATCCTGCATTTCCACGCCGGGAGCGGGGAATCGACGCATCACAAGCCCACGAGCTTTCCGTTGGCGGCGATGCCGATCGCGCGCCTTCGTCCGGCGGTGGAGCTCGATCTCGCCCCGGGTGACATCCTCGCGGTGCTTTCCGACGGCATTTTCGAGTATCGCAACCCCGAGGGCGAGGAGTTCGGGGAGGCGCGGGTGCGGGCGCTCCTCGCGGCCCACCACGGGCGCTCGGCCGCCGAGATCTCGGCGCTCCTCTTCGCCACCGTCCAGGAATTCGCGCGGAAGGCGCCCCAGGAAGACGACATGACGGCGGTGGTGGTGAAGCGCGAGGCGCCCCGGTGAGCACCGACCGGCTCTTCCAGCGCTCCTTCGGGGCGATCGGCGAGCTCGCGGGTTTCACACGCGAAGTCTTCCGCCACGAGCATATCGACCAGCGCATCCTCGCCACCGTGGACCTGGCGATCGAGGAGCTTTTCACCAATATGGTGAAATACGCCAACGGAACCGAGGCCGCAGTGCGGGTGAGCCTCGAAACGATCCCGGGCGGCGTGGAGGTCACGCTCACCGACTATGGAGTCGATCGCTTCGATCCCACGCGAGCCCCCGAGGTGGATATCCACATTCCCCTCGAGAGCCGCCTCCCGGGAGGCCTCGGGTTGCACCTCATCCGCAAGATGGTGGACTCGATCGAGTACGGCTACGAGGACCAGTCGCGCCAGGGCCGCATCACCTTCCGCAAGACCATCGCGGAGCGGCGCGCCAAGAAGAGGACGGGGAATGAAGTGCTGGCGATAGATCATGGCGAAGGCGGCGTTGTGGTGGTCGTGGGAAGGATGGACGCGGCCCAGTGCCCCATGGCCCAGGCTTTCCTCGACACCGTGCAGGGCGTGGTGACGCTCGATTGCGGCCGCCTCGAATACATCTCGAGCGCGGGCCTGGGCGTGTTGCTGAAGACCCAGAAGCGCCTGATGGGCTCGGGGGGGCGCTTGAGGCTCACCGGCGTGAACCCCCACCTGCGCGACATTTTCCAGTACTCCGGCTTCGACCAGATCTTCGACATCGACGCCGTGCGCTAACCTCCTCCAACTTTTCCAGGCCACGCGTGTACTTGTGAACAGGGACCCGGACGAAACGCTGGTGGAACGCTGCCGGGAGGGCGACCGCGCGGCGCTCGGGGCCCTGGTGGCCCGCTACCAGCGGGCGATCTACAACGCGGCTTACCGCGTGGTGGGAAACGGGGAGGATGCGGCGGATGTCGCGCAGTCTGTGTTCCTCAAGGTCGCCGAGCGCCTGGACGATTTCGACGCCCAGCGCCGGTTCTTCAGCTGGATCTACCGCATCGCGATCAACGAGGCGCTCAACGTGCTTCGCCGCAACGGGCACGAGGAGCCCCTGGGCGAGGGCGACGAGCTCCCCGGCGCCGAGGGCCTCGATCCCGAGCGGCGCGCGCACGATTCCCAGCTCGCCGGGCGCGTGCAGGGCGCGCTCATGAGCCTTCGCTTCGACGAGCGCATCGTGATCACCCTGCGGCATTTCTCGGGCTGCAGCTACGGGGAGATCGCTTCGATCCTCGAGCTGCGGGAACAGACGGTGAAATCGAGGCTCTTCGAGGCGCGCCAGCGCCTGCGCGGCCTCCTCAAGGACTTCCAGCCGGCATGAAGAACGACAAGGACGGCGAGCTGCTCACGCTGATGTACGTGGTCCTCGATGGCGAGGCCACCCCCGAGCAGCAAAAGGCCCTCGAGCAAAGGCTCGCGGCCGACCCCGCGGCGCGCGCTCGCTTCACCGAGCTGGAGACGCTCTTCGCGAGCATCGAGCGCTTGCCCGAGCTGGAGCCGCCGGCGGGCCTGGCGGACAGGATCATGTCGAAGGTCACGGGACGGTTTTCCCAACCTTCGGCCGCTTCGCGTGTAATTGGAACAGGGCACGATAAAACAACTCATCCAGGGGGCACTTTCATGAGCACCAACCCGAATTTCCGCAGGCGCACCATCTGGGCCGGCGTCGCGATCGCGGCCGTCGCGGCCGTCTTCGTGAGCCAGTACTACTTCGACATTCCGGGGAAGAGCGACCAGGCCGCGGGCACGGTAGCTCCCGCGCAGCGCTACCGCGCCGAGCAGATCCAGCCCTCGGACGTGAAGCTGGGCGACCAGCAGGTGGCCCAGCTCATGCAGAGCGAGGCGTTCGAGAAGATCGTGAAGGATCCGCAGCTGCGAGCGCTCGCCGCCGACGCGAATTTCCAGGCGCTCGCCCGCTCCTCGGCCTTCCAGGCGCTCGCGCAGAACGCGCAGGCCTTCAGCGCGCTCGCCGCCCATCCCGAGGCGTTCCAGGCGATGTCGCACGATGCCAGCGGCTTCCAGGCGCTCGCCTCGAACGCCGCCGCGTTCCAGGCCGCCGCGAACCATGCCGACGCGTTCAACGCGATGTCGAGCCAGGCCGCGGCGTTCTCGGCCCTCGGCCAGCAGGCTTCGGCGTTCCAGGCGTTGGCGAGCAACCCGGCGGCGATGCAGGCCCTCGGCCAGCACGCGAGCGCCTTTGTCGCGCTCAGCCAGGATGCGGCCGCCATGAAGGCCCTGTCCAACAATGCCCAGGCCTTCAAGTCCCAGGCGAGCAACGCGTCGGGAACGCACGCGGAGGCCTTCCAGGTGATGGCCGCGCATGTTTCCGCGTTCCAGGCGCTCGCCTCGCATCCCGAGGCGTTCCAGGCACTCGCCTCCAACGCCGCGGCGATGCAGGCGTTGGGCCAGAATGCCGCGGCCTTCCACGCGCTCGCCTCCGACGCCAAGGGCTTCCAGGCGCTCTCCCAGGCCAATGCCTTCGCGCTGCTGGGCCAGCATGCCGCCGCCTTCCAGGCCCTCGGCCAGCACGCGGCCGCGTTCCAGGCCCTCGCGTCCAACGCCGCCGCGATGCAGGCGCTGGGCCACGATGCGGCGGCCTTCAACGCCATGGGCAACAACGCGCAGGCCTTCCAGGCCCTCGCTTCCAACGCGCAGGCGATGCAGCTCCTCGCCCACAACGCGAGCGCGTTCCAGGCGATGGCGAAGCTCCAGGGCTTCAATGCGCTCGCCTCCAACCCGCAGGCTTTCGCCCAGGCGCTCGCCCAGGCGACCTCGGCACAGGGCGCCGTTACCAACGCCTCGCAGGCGAACTCGTCGGTCCAGAAGTAGCGCACCGCAAGCGACCCAAGCCGCCGGAGATCCCGGCGGCTTTTTCATTGTTTGCTATCCTTCGCGCTTGCTGCGGCCTGGGGAGGACGTGCATGCGTTGGCACCTTGCGTGCCTGCTGTCGGCGGTTGTCGTGCTCGCACATGCCGCCGACGAGGAAGCGAGCCCGCTCGGGCTCTCGTATGTCATCACGAAGGACATGTGCCTCGTGTACCTCGATCCCACGCTCGCCTACCTCGAGCCGCACGCGGTGCGCACGTTCGCCAACTCCATGGCGTGGCAGAAGCGCGTCTTCGGCTGGGTGCCTTACGAGCCCACCACGGTGCTGCTGAAGGATTTCTCCGACTACGGCAACGCGAGCGCCGGGGCCTCGCCGCGCAACTCGCTCACCTTCGATATCGCGCCGCTCTCGCACGTGTACGAGACGTACCCCGCGAGCGAGCGCATCTACTCGCTCATGAACCACGAGCTCACGCACGTGGCGACGATGGACATGTTCTCCAGCCAGGACCTCGCCTGGCGCCACTTCTTCGCCGGAAAGGTGTATCCCGACGCGCACAACCCCGAGAGCATGATCTACGGGTATCTCACCACGCCGCGCTTCATGGTGCCGCGCTGGTACCTGGAAGGCAGCGCCACGTTCATGGAGACGTGGATGGGCGGCGGCCTGGGACGCGCGCAGGGCGGCTACGACGAGATGGTCTTCCGCGCCATGGTGCGCGACGACGCCCGCTTCTTCGATCCGCTCGGGCTCGTCTCGCTCGGCACGCGGATCGATTTCCAGGTGGGCGTGAACGCATACCTTTACGGCACGCGCTTCATGACGTACCTCGCCTACGCATATTCGCCCGAGCACGTGGTGCGATGGTTGAAGCGCGACGAGGGCAGCAAGCGCTATTACTCCGACAACTTCGAGCAGGTATTCGGCGTGCCCCTGGAAAAGGCCTGGAACGACTGGATCGTTTTCGAGCGCCAGTTCCAGCTGAAGAACCTCGCCGAGGTTCGCAAGTTCCCCGTGACGCCTCATCGGGACCTGGTGCCGCGAGCGCTGGGCTCCGTGTCACGGGCGTACTTCGACGAGTCCACCGGAACCCTCTACGGCGCCTTCCGTTATCCCGGCGTGGTCGAGCACATCGGCGCCCTCGACTTGAAGACGGGCGACATCCGGCCGCTCGCCGACGTGAAGGGCGCGATGCTCTACAAGGTCACCTCGCTCGCCTTCGACCCGGACACGAAGACGCTTTTCTACACGAGCGACAACTACGCGCTGCGCGACATCCGCGCCCTCGATGCACGCACCGGAAAGGAGCGCATGCTCCTCGAGGACGCGCGCATCGGCGAGATCGTGTTCGACCGCGCCGATCGTTCGCTCTGGGGCGTTCGCCACTCCAACGGGCTCGCGACGCTCGTGCGCATCCCCTATCCGTACACCGAGTGGACCCAGGTGCATACGCTGCCGTACGGCGTGGTGCCCTACGACCTGGACATCTCTCCCGACGGGAAGCTCCTTTCGGCTTCGATGAGCGCGGTGAACGGCGACCAGTTCCTGCGCGTCTTCGAGATGGCGAAGGTGCTTGCCGGCGACGTGACGCCGCGCAGCGAATACAAGTTCGGCCAGTCCATCCCCGAAGGCTTCACCTTCTCGCGCGACGGGAAGTACCTGTACGGCAGCAGCTATTACACCGGCGTATCCAACATCTTTCGCTACGAGGTGGCCACGGGCGAGGTGGAGGCCGTGTCCAACGCCGAGAGCGGCTTCTTCCGGCCGTTGCAGCTCGCCGACGGCTCGCTCGTGGTCTTCCACTACACGGGCCAGGGCTTCGTCCCCGCGGTGATCGACCCCAGGCCGGTGAAGGACGTGAGCGCGATCAGGTTCCTGGGCGCGGAGCTGGCGGCGAAGCATCCGGTCGTCACGACATGGCAGGTGCCCCCGCCCAGCACGGTGGACGACGAGAAGCTGGTGACGGCGAAGGGCCCATATATCCCGTTGCGTTCGGTCGCGCTCGCGAGCGCCTACCCCGTGCTGCAGGGATACAAGAATTACGTGGGCGTGGGATACCACATGAATTTCGAGGATCCGCTGCGCTTCGCCTACCTGGGGCTCACGGCGGCATGGACCCCGGACAGCAATTTGCCGGGAAGCGAGCAGGGCCATTTCGAGGCGAGCTACCGCTACCTCGACTGGCGCGCCTCGGTCTCGTACAACCGCTCCGACTTCTACGACATCTTCGGGCCCACCAAGCGCAGCCGCAAGGGCTACGCGGCGACGCTCGGCTACGACCACTTCCTCATTTTCGACGAGCCGCGCCGGCTCCAGCTGCGAAGCGAGGTGGCGACCTATTACAAGCTGGACGAGCTGCCGTCGTTCCAGAACGTGCCCATCTCGGTGGACCGCCTCACCACCGCGGAGGTCGGGTTGCACTACACGTTCGTTCGCAAGTCGCTGGGCGCCGTGGACGACGAGAAGGGCCTTCTCTGGGACCTCGTCGCCACCACCAGCGAGGCCGAAGGCAAGAGCTTCCCGCAACTTCGCGGCACGCTCGACATGGGCTTCGCGCTTCCCATCCCCAACGCCTCGATCTGGTTGCGCAATGCCGCGGGCACGGGGCACGGCGAGCGCAGCGACCCGTTCGCCAACTTCTTCCTAGGGGCGTTCGGCAACAACTATGTGGACAGCCGCTCGGTGAAGCGCTACCGCGAGTGGTACGCCTTCCCGGGATTCGACATCGACGAGATCAGCGGCAAGTCCTTCGCACGCACCATGGTCGAGGTGAACGCGCCGCCGGTGAATTTCGAGTCGGTGGGCACGCCCAGCTTCTACCTCAACTGGATCCGGCCCGCCGTCTTCACCTCGGCGCTCTGGACCGACCCCGGCCAGGCCGCATTGCGCCAGCGCTACGCCAACGTGGGCACGCAGTGGGACATGCACTTCAGCGTGCTGCACTGGTTCGAGATGACGCTCTCCGCAGGCTACGCCGTGGGGTATCGCGGCAGCCGGCGCGGGGGCGACGAGTGGATGCTCTCGCTCAAGATCATGTAGCTTGGGCGGCATGCTCGCCGTCCTGATGGGGCTCGCACCCGTCACCACGTTCCTGGTGGCGCTGGTGCTGCTCGACAGCTACAAGCTCGTGAAGCTTCGCGCCGTGGCGCTCGCGGTGGCGTGCGGCATGGCGGCGGCCGGCATCGCATACCTCGTGAACGGCCTCATCCTCGGCGGCACGGCGACGGACTTCATCGCCTACACGCGCTACGGCGCGCCCTTCCTCGAGGAGCTCCTGAAGGGACTCGTGATCGTGGCCTTCATCCGCACGCACCGCGTGGGCTTCCTCGTCGATGCCGCGATCCTGGGCTTCGGCGTGGGAGCGGGCTTCGCGATGGTGGAGAACCTCGTGTACCTCGAACAGATTCCCGATGCCGTCATGGGCACATGGGTCGTGCGCGGCTTCGGCACCGCGATCATGCACGGCGGCGCCACGGCGATTTTCGCGATGGCGGGGCTCGCGATGCTCGATCGCCGGCAAGGCTCCGGAGTGGATGCAAGGGCGTTCGTGCCCGGGTACGTGATCGCGGTGGTGCTGCACTCCGCGTTCAACCATTTCTTCCTGTCGCCGCGGCTTTCCACGTTCGGTGTCGCGATCGTGGTGCCGGCTCTCCTCTTCGTGGTCTTCGACCGCTCCGGGAAGGCCGTGGGCCGCTGGCTGGGCACGGGCTTCGACGCCGACTCCGAGATGCTCGAGCTCATCAACTCCGGGCGGCTTTCCGATTCTCCGGTGGGCCGCTACCTTCACACGCTGAAGGACCGCTTCCAGGGAGTGGTGGTGGCCGACATCCTCTGCTACGTGCGCGTCTACACCGAGCTCGCCCTGCGCGCGAAAGGCCTCCTCATGATGCGCGAGAACGGCTTCAATCCGCCGGCGGACGAGTCCACGCGCGAGAAATTCGCGGAGCTACGCTACCTCGAGACCAGCATCGGGAAGACGGGGCTCCTCGCGATCCAGCCCATGCTTCACATGAGCCACAAGGATCTGTGGCAGCTCCACATGCTGGGAAGGTGACGCCCGGGCAACTACTGCCAGGTTGTCAGGCCGACGCGTTCACGCGATCACGATGGGGCCAGGCATCGCCGCCCCGGCGCGGATGCGCTCGGCGACGATTCGCGCGATCGCCTTGCTGTTGCAGACCAGCTGCTGGCGCGATTCGCGCGCGTCCTGGGTCGAGGCGTCGCAGCGTGGGGCGGCGAACATGCGGCTCAGCGTCTCGTAGGAAACCGAGGCGCGCCAGGTGCCGCCTTCGAACTGCAGGTCGAAAGCGACCCTGCCGAGCTGGTCGTCCGCTTCGCAGTTGATGGGCATCGATGAAGTCACGCGCGCCTCAGGGTCGGTTCGAAGGCACCATTGTGTGCCACGTTCCCGACTCCCGTTGTAATCGGACTCCGCGCCTGGCTGTAGGACAAGGCCGCGACTCGCATGCCTTCGCAGGCGTTACAGCCCATTGATCTCGGTATCGGTGACGCGCCCGTCGGCCGCGGCTATCGCCTCCTTCATACGCACGATCATCGCGTGCAATGCCACCTTGGCGTCGGCTTTCGTCGCGCGCGCGGACGTAAGCCTTTGGACGCCGGCGGGATCCGTGGATTCGGGCACGGCGGTGACGATCACCTCAAACTCGTCGGCGGCGAGCTGCTCGATCCGCCCCCAGATTCGGAAGTTGTCCATGGCTGGCGCAAGGATATGGGGGGCCGGCTCCCGCGCATAGTCGTTTTTTGTTAACGAAGCGCTGAAGTGACCTCGGCGCCAGTGAACATTGACGCCACAAGAGAGAGCCGCGTGGCCTGCGCCTTGGGCCGGTTTCCTTCGGTTCCTCGCGATCAAACGTGCAATATCGTAAGGCCGTTCGCAGCCGCGATCTCTAGATGGGGCGAGCGCCTATTCCATGCGTGGCGGCCTACGGATATAGCAGCGGGCGGGCGGTTCGTTGTGGCACCGATCACAGACCTTGCCCCCGCGGGATGGGTCCAGGGCGCGCGCAACGTGGCTCGAAAGGATCTTATGAGCGGATTTATCCGAGCAGCGGCGGCTTCGACGCCCGTCGCGAGGCCAAGGCCGCAGGCTTGCGTCCCTTGGGCAGCCTGCTATAGAGTGGGCCATGCACTTCCAAGGCGATATCTCGATCTTCCGTCTTTCAGGTCTCGGCGCGCTCGCGCTGGGCCGGCTGCTGCGCCTCGCGCGCTAATATCCCACCCCCTTCGTTGTGCAGTACCAGCCCGGTCAGGGCCAAGGCCCCGTTTTTTTGGCGCGCCGCGGTCCACGGGATGGCCAATCCGATTCACCAGGAGACGACCATGAAGGACCATCTCATCATTTTCGACACCACCATGCGCGACGGCGAACAGAGCCCTGGCGCGGCGATGACCCGCGAGCACAAGCTGCGCATCGCCGTGCAGCTCGAACGGCTGCGAGTGGACGTGATCGAGGCGGGCTTCGCGGCCTCGAGCCTGGGCGACTTCGAGGCCATCCGGGCGGTCGCCGCCGTGGTCAAGGATTCCACTGTGTGCTCGCTCGCGCGCGCCAACGATAGGGACGTGGCCAAGGCCGGCGAGGCAATCCGTGGTGCCGCCCGCGGGCGCGTGCATATTGTTATCGCGACCAGCCCTATCCACATGCAGCACAAGCTGCGGATGGGGCCGGGCGAGGTGCTTGAGGCGGCAACGCGCTCCGTGAAGCTCGCGCGGGAGTACACGGACGACGTGGAATTCTCGGCCGAGGATGCCGTGCGCTCGGACCCCGACTTCCTCTGCCGCATCTTCGAGGCAACAATCGCAGCGGGCGCGCGCACGGTCAACGTACCCGATACCGTCGGCTACAGCACCCCGGACCTCTATGGAGCGCTCTTCCGCGACCTGTTACAGCGGGTACCCAATGCCGACAAGGCCGTCTGGTCCACACACTGCCACGATGATCTTGGCATGGCTGTCGCGAACTCACTCGCCGCGGTAATGGCGGGTGCGCGGCAGGTCGAGTGCACAGTGAACGGCCTGGGCGAGCGCGCTGGCAATGCTTCGCTCGAGGAGATCGTGATGGCCGTGCGTACGCGCTCGGATATCTTTCCTTGCACGACGCGCATCGACACGACCCAGATCGTGCCCACGAGCAAGCTGGTCTCGACCATCACGGGCTATCCCGTGCAGCCGAACAAGGCGATCGTGGGTGCCAACGCTTTCGCGCACGAGTCGGGCATCCACCAGGACGGCGTGCTCAAGCATCGTGAGACCTACGAGATCATGCACCCCACGGACGTGGGCTGGGGCGCCAATCGCTTGACTCTCGGCAAACTCTCGGGCCGCAGTGCCTTCAAGGCACGGCTCCGCGAGATGGGCATCATGCTCACTTCCGAGCAGCAGCTGAACCATGCTTTCGCCCGATTCAAGGAGCTCGCCGACAAGAAGCGCGAGATCTTCGACGAGGACATCCAGGCGCTCATGTCCGACGAGACGGCAACGCCCGAGGACGAGCCATGGAAACTGGTATCGATCACCGCCCATACGGAGACTGGCGAACAGCCGTTCGCGCGGATCGTGGTAAATGCTTCGGGGCGAGAGGCGCGCGCGGAGGCCCGCGGTGGCGGGCCGGTGGATGCGACCTTCAAGGCAATCGAGAGCGTCGCGCAGAGCGGGGCCGAGCTGTTGCTCTACTCGGTGAACAACGTGACCCACGGCACCGATTCCCAGGGCGAAGTCACTGTGCGCCTGTCAAAGGGCGGGCGCATTGTGAACGGCATGGGCTCCGACACCGACATCGTGGTCGCCTCCGCCAAGGCGTATGTGAACGCGCTGAACAAGCTCGCGTCCGAGGTCGAGCGCCTGAACCCGCAATATGGCACGCGGACGCAGACGGCATAGCGAAGCGACGCCCTGCGCTGGGTTCGGCTTACGCTGAAGCGAGTGTCAAGGCGGGCTTACAATGTGCGGCGATGCTCGCTCACGTTCAGCGCGGCATCCGATAGGTAACGCAATGCCTGCGAGCCTCTTCTGCTTCTTCGGCCTCGCGTTGCGGACGATTCAGCGCAGTGTTCCACCGGTTGATCGGTACATGCCTTACCGGGATACATACGTTTCGACTGGGGATCATTCATCGACGCGCTGCTTCATATTGAAAAGTCGGACGCCAAAGCGCAATGGTGAAGTCAGGTGCTTCGACATGCGCGTGCTAGCCGCCGCGAAAAAAGTCGCCATCATGTCAAGCTCGGCCGTCGGACTATATTCCTTCAACCGAGCCGCCGTCAGCCGGTGGGCATATTCGCTCACGTCGACATGGTTTCGCATGGCCGAGGGCGGTTGGCATGAGGAGGGCAACTTTGCGCGCAGGTCGTTCGTGAAGTGAGACAGGAAGTCGACGCATAGCTGCACTACGGCAAGTGCATCTGGGGTCTTATTGAGCGCACGAAGCCAGGCTGGGAAATCCTGGCCCCCGATCAGTTGACTCGCTTGTTTCATCCGCGGGAAGTCTGCTCCGTGACAGCAGGTAACGTATGTAAGATTCGCCTACACAATCACGTAGCTAATTATGTGTCGCGGTCAGGATTCCCGCGCTGGGTGAACCGGCGCGCTACATTCCATCCGGACCAATCCTCACAACGAAGAATTGCGCTGATCTCGCCGCGCATGATAAACGCGGCGCCATAGCCGAGAGTTAGCTGAGGTCCTTCTAGGGGAGATATAAAGAAAAACGCCATCCGATTGGATGGCGTTGAATGGCCCCGTTGGGGGTATTTGGTGGAGGCGGGGGGAATCGACCTTGAACGCCTTGCTTCACTCTGCCGACCGCGCATGAACCATGGGCGTTTTCCGAACTGATACCCCCACTGATACCACCACACGTGCACTCCGACTTCATCAACGATTCCGCTGGGCGCGTCGAAGCAACGACGCCGTGGGAATTGTCCGGGATTGTTGATGGCCCTCGCGAGATTGACGACAGCCCCATATCGTTGCTGCCTAACTTTGTTGTTCAGCGAAGGAGGGCACGTGGCAGAGCGATTGATCAGCATGGCAACCATCATGGAGGAGAAGCTCGACATGTCTCGCTCGTGGATTCAGAGCGAGCGGAAGGCTGGTCGCTTCCCCAATCCCGACGTGACGGGATCGGTCAACCTTTGGCGGGAGAGCGTTGTCGACGCCTGGCTCGCCGAATTCCTCGTAAGAGCAGCAAACGAGCAAGCCGCCAAGCGGGCGGCGGCAGCTCGCAAGGTGAAGCACGCGGCCCTGGCTCGATCGCCGAAAGCGGCGCTGGGAGTTCCGGATGGCAATTGAACGCGCCCAGGTTCTCGCCGACCGCCGCTTCAATCAGGCAATTCGCGTTGCCTATGAAAAAGCGCGGACGGCGTGCGAGGACGGAGCAGGTTTCGATATAGGGGTCCTCAATCGACTCGACACCAAGAAGCGGGATGTTGAAGGGGCACTTCGTGCAAACCGTGATCGCCTGGAAATTCTTCTCACCCAGCAATGGCTGCAGCCCGGCGTGGACGACCGGGAGATCGGCCGGCTGCGCTCGGCAATCGCTGCGGATGAACTGGTTGTCGAGTCCTGCAGCGATGCGGTGCGAAAGCGCTTGGTGGCAATGCAGGGTCGGGCGCTTGCCGGAGCCGAACGACGTGGAGATGCATTCAACGCTGTCGAGAGCTCTTTGGAGGAGGAGATTCTGCGCGTGCGACGCCTCATCGCGGAAGACGGCCCGTGACCCTACCGCAGGCCCTCGCCGAATTCCGCGATTTCATCTCGCGGCTCGGGTTCGACCCCCCGCCTGAGATCACGCTCGGGTCGTGGTGCCGATTCTCGACGAACGGGAGGCAAGCGGACCAGGCGGGCAGCTGCAAGTTATTCGATGACCTGGGGGGCGGGGTAGTCATCGACCATCGCAGCGGCGATAGCTGGGTGTGGCATGGCGAGAGCGGTAATGCACAAGAAAACGGGGAACAACGGCGCGCCCGCGTCGAACGTGCGAAAGCCGAGGCCAAGGCCGAGCACGAGAAGAGCACGCGGGCCACCTCCGAGCGCGCCTGCAACTTGTGGGCGATGGCGAAGGCGGCTGACGACTCGCACCCCTACCTGTTGTCCAAGGCGGTGAAGCCGCACGGCGTGCGCGTGTTCCACGGGCCTCTAACGATCGGCGGGATGGCGTGCGATGGCGCCCTCATCGTGCCGGCGCACGACTTGAACAGCAACGTCGTCTCGCTCTCCTTCATCACCATGAACGGCAAGCGCTACCTCCCCGGGCCGCGGGCCGCGGGCTGCTACTTCATGATCGGCGAGCCCACCGGCAAGATCCTCATCGCGGAGGGGTACGCGACGGCCGCGAGTCTCCACGAAGCGTCGGGCACCGCGGTCGCCGTGGCGTTCGACGCCGGCAACCTTGGGCCCGTGGCCACGACGCTGCGAAAGAAGTACCCGGACATCGAGCTCGTGGTGTGCGCGGACGACGACGCCGGCACCGATGGAAACCCCGGGCTCACGAAGGCGACGGCCGCAGCCTGGGCAGCCGACGCGCTGCTGGCGGCACCTGACTTTGGATCCCCCCGTCCAGATGGCGTGACCGACTTCAACGACATGGTGAAGCACATGGGCCTCGAGGCCGTAAGGGCCGCTGTGGCGCGCGCCGCGCGCCCGGAGGCACCCAAGCTGGCACCCGTTCCCGCGAAAAAACGCCAGGACCCCTGTGTTGTGCGTCCGGAAGGCGACGGCGGCCGTCCGATCTTCCGACGATTCTCGGACATCGAGTCCCGCCCGATTCGGTGGTTGTGGCCGGGACGTATTGCACGCGGGAAGGTGTCAATGATCGCGGGGAACCCGGGGCTTGGGAAGTCACAGTTGACGGCCTCCATGGCGGCCATCGTGACGCGGGGTGGGCGCTGGCCGGTCGATCGAACGGAGTGCATCCCGGGCAGCGTCATTTTCCTGTCCGCCGAGGACGATCCCGCGGACACAATTCGACCGCGCCTCGAGGCGGCGGGGGCCGATCTCGACCGGTGCGTGATCCTCGAAGCGGTGACCGACGGGTACACGAGTTCAGGAGACGAGGTCAGGCGCAGCTTCAACCTGAAGACCGACTTAGCGCGCTTGGCGGACGCCCTCGTGCAGGTGGGCGACGTCGCCATGGTGGTGATCGACCCCATCAGCGCCTACCTGGGCGGCACGGACAGTCACAACAACGCCGAGGTCCGCGCGCTCCTTGCCCCTCTCAGCGAGGTCGCGGCGGCCCATGGCGCCGCGATGATCGGTGTCAGCCACCTGAACAAGGGGGGTGGCAGTAACGAGGCCCTGATGCGCGTCACGGGCAGCCTGGCCTTCGTGGCGGCCGCGCGCTCCGGGTTCGTGGTGACCGCTGATCGGGACGCGCCGGGGCGCCGGCTCTTCCTACCCATGAAAAACAACCTCGGACCCGACCTCGAGGGCCTCGCCTTCGCGATCCAATCTCACGTGGTCGACAGCGGCGGCCAGCAAATTGAGACGTCGCGGGTGGTGTGGGAGGGCGTGACGGTCACCATCACGGCGGACGAAGCGATGGCGCCCCAGCTGAGCCCCGACGACCGCAGCGAGGTCGATGACGCGAAGGCCTTCCTGGCCGACATGTTGTCGGCGGGGCCGGTGCCGTCGAAGCGGGTCCGGTCGGAGGCCGACGGTTGCGGGCACGCCTGGGCGACCATCCGGCGGGCCCAGAAGGCGCTCGGCGTGGAGGCCACGAAGGAAGGAATGGCGGGCCCCTGGATGTGGCGACTGCCCCCGAAGATGCTCAAGAAATCCGAAGATGCTCAGCCCCAAAGTGTGAGCGCCTTCGGGAAAAGTGAGCATCTTCGCCTCGTTCCGGCGCCCAGCACGGATGTGGAAATCTTCTGATGAGCGCGCTCGCCAAGGTCCGGGAGATGGGCCTGAGCGTCACCGCCGACCGTGGGCGCTTGGCGGTCGAGCCGCGGCTGCTGATCACGAGCGCCGCCCGGGACCTGATCAAGTCGGCCAAGGCCGAGATCATGGCGGACCTGAAGGCCGAGGCCGACCTTCTGGACCTGGTGGAGCACGTGGCCGCGTTCTACCAGTGCGGGCCGGAGGAGCTCACCGTGGTGAGGCGCGTCGCGCTCGCCGATCCTGCCGCGGCACGGGAGTGCTTCCAGGCGACCGCGCGTTTCGATGGGATCGACCTTTCCGAGCCGATGCGGCTTGCTCCAGAGCAAGGACGGGACCGGCTGGCACCAGCGAAGGGGCCGCGGCGATGAAGCAGCGGTCGAATTTCCTGTGCAGTACGCGCGCGCACGTGAGGCCAGGACGATCGGAAGGGACGGCCGCATTGTACGAACGAATCTGCGTGCTCGTCGCCGGCGGAAACAGGCTCGTGGATGTGGCGCGAGCGCCGTGGGCGCCGAGTTGGAAGACGATGGTCGGTTGGTTGCGCACGCACCCGGAGTTCAAGGAAATGTACATGGTGGCGAAGGCCCGTCGCACCGCGCTGTTCCTCGAGATGATGGCCGAGGCAACGCCGCCGGGGTGGGAGCGCCCCCGGGCAATTCCCGGAGTCCCTAATGCGCGCGCGCGCGAGGGGTCTGAAGTCGGGCCCGAAGAGGCATCCGTGGGCGGCCGCACACAACGAGGGCCCCGATGAGTGCCGCAGGGAAGCGAGTTTCGCGAACAGTACGCGCGCGCACGAGCCAGGAGCTTCAAGAATTCGCCCTGGCGGGGGAGTGGAGGTTGCTCCAACTGCAGGCCAGGAAGGTTCGCGGAAAGCTCAGGCAGATCATGAAACGCATCGAAGAGATTGAGCGGCAATTCACCGAGGGCGTCCAGGAAACCCTGGAGCCCGACTAGTTTTTTGGGTCCTTAACGCGCGCGTGTACGCGCGCACACGCGACAGAGGAGTTCAACACGTTCCACCCACCAGAGGAGATGAGCATGGCAGAAGCAACCAGCATCACCAGCAAGATGCCTCGCAAGCTCGACCGTACCCGCCATTTCGTGACAGTTCACGGCCGCGAAGAAAGCTCGACCAAGTGCGCCGCCATGCAAGATGGCATCTACTTCGACGACGGTGACCAGGAAATCGTCGAGGTGCCGCCGGCCGCGAAGATGACCGAAGCCGAGGCCAAACGCCGAGCCGAGGAGGACGCACGCGAGATCGCCCATCGCAAGGAGCTCGCCGCGGGCGTCGGAAAGCGCTGATAGCGGGAGTCGAGCGTCGAGAGAGGACGACGCTCCTTTCATCAACCGGAAGGAGAGAGAACCGATGAGCGAAATTACGAGATCGGAAATCGTGGACCGCATTGCGAAAAGACGCGCCGAAGAGGAGGGTCTGGATGCGAGCACGGACGAACGACCCACCACCACGCGTCGCCTCAACCCTGGAGCTGATGACCGCGATTGCGACATCCTGGAAAGGGCGAATCGGTTGCTGGCCGAGACATCCGACTCTCGGAGCCGCGCGGGCGCGCCCAGCCGTAGTGTCGCGGCGAAGCTCGACGAGTACAGCGAGCATCTCTATGACGGGCACCCGCAGGTGGCGGCCACCGCGATGGCGGAGGCGCTCACCGAGCACACGGCGACGGTGAAGGCCGACCTGAAGCGGGAGCTCAAGCTCGAGCAGGGCATGGACGACTTTGCTCGGCGCTTCCCCCTGATCGTTCGCGATCCCCACCTCGCCGAACTCGCCGATCGCCACCTCGATGCGGCACTCGCCGCTGGCCAGGACGAGGACTCGGCTCTTCGCCATGCCGGCGAATCGACGTTAGCCGAAGCGCGGGAGATGGCCCGGGCGGCTGGCTTTGTCGACCGTCCCGCGCGAACTGGTGGCGGCCGATCGCCGGCTGCCGGCAGCGACGAGCAGACGGACGAGGTGCACGGTGTCATCGCAGAGATGGCGGCGGCGCGACCGCACGCGGCCGCGCAGCGTTCGCGGGGCGACTCGTGAGCCAGCACACGGCGCGGCATCGGTTGCATGGCATGCCGAGGCCCGACGAGATGTTCGTCGAGGTCGAAGACGGCGGGGATGTGACCGTGGCCGTCGCGGCGACCGACGCGGAGCTCGCTGAGGAGCGCGCGATCGCGCTGCAGGACGTCGCGGCTGCAAAGTCCCGGTTCACCGAAGCGGCCAAGCTGGCGCTCGCTGGCGACCCGCAGGCGCCCGAATTGACCCGGGAAGCGATGCGCGCTCTCGAGGAGGCCCGATCTTGGTTTGGTGCGGTGGAGCACGCCATCGCCGCGCGTAGATTCGCCCGTCGCACGTGACGCGTCCGAAGATCTTCCACAGGACGCTCCAGCTGGATCGCGGCGGCGAGGCCGCCCTCGTCTGGGGACGGCGCGAGTGCGAGCGCCTGGCGTCGTTGGGAACGAAGGCCTTCAACCGTTCCGTGTACATCGGAGATTTCCTGGTCAGACTCCGCGGCGAGCAATTCTCAGACGGCCACTACGTGACCCGAATCTGGGTGGAGTCGGCGATCCTGAATCGTCTGCATACCTGGCCCGTGACGACAGCGCTGAAAAACTTC
>DATBAI010000046.1:0-76082 GCA_036271595.1 Usitatibacter sp. | reverse complement strand
GATAGGCCTTCACCGCATTTCCCAGGATCCGGGCGCCGACCATTCGGGGCTCGTCGCCGAGTGCCTCGAGATCGCCGAGTCGACCCTGGAGAGCCTGAGGCGCGTGGCGCTGGAGCTTCGCCCGCCGCAACTCGACCAGCTCGGGCTCGCCGCCGCGCTCGCGTGGCTCGCCGCACGCCAGGCGGCGGCCACCGGCCTCGCGATCGAGTGTTCCTGCTCCGCGGCCGAAGGATGGCGCGCGCCCCACGCGCTGGAAAGCGCCTGCTATCGGATCGCGCAGGAAGCATTGAACAACGCGACGAAGCATGCCAACGCTTCGGCGATCCGAATCGCGCTGGATCCCAACGGCGAGCTTCTCAAGCTCTCCATCCACGACGACGGAACCGGATTCGACCCGGAAGCCGCGCGCCACAAGGCGCTCAGGTCGGGCAGCCTCGGACTCATCAGCATGGAGGAGCGCGCGGAGCTCTCCGGAGGGCGCCTGCGCGTGCGCAGCGTCGCCGGCGGAGGCACCACCGTGACGGCGATCTTTCCGCTCGGGGTGGATGCCCGGGTGGAAGCGGCGTCCGATGCGCTTCCGGCCGCATGAGGAACCTGCGCGCGATTCTCGTCGATGACCATCCGATCGTGCGGGCGGGTATCCGCGCGATCCTGCAGGGGTTGGATGGCGTGGTCATCGTCGCGGAAGCCGACAATGGCCGCGAGGCCGTGGCGCTCGCGAAGCAACATCGCCCCGACCTCGTGATCATGGACATCTCCATGAAGGACCTGAACGGGATCGAGGCCACGGCGCAGATCAAGGCCGAGGTGCCGCAGGCGCGGGTGCTGATCCTGTCGATGCATACGACCGAGGACTTCGTGCGCCGCGCCCTGAAAGTCGGCGCCTCCGCCTATGTCGTGAAGGACTCCGCGCCGCTCGAGCTGCAGCTGGCGATCGATGCGGCACTGCGGAACGAGACTTACGTGAGCTCGCGAGTGTCGCAACACCTGGTGAACGCGCTCACCGGCGGGCCGGCGGCCGCGCAGTCGTCGCTCGATGCGCTCAGCCCGCGGCAGCGCGAGATCCTGCAGATGATCGCCGAGGGCCGCAGCACGAAGGAGATCGCCTTCACCCTCGAGCTGAGCGTAAAGACCGTGGAGAGCCATCGCGCCGCCCTGATGGACCGGCTGAACATCCACGACGTGGCCGGGCTCGTTCTCTATGCCGTGCGCCACAACCTGGTGAGCGCCGACCGCGCGCCATAGGCGTGCGCCGCTAGGCCATGTGCTGGCCGCCGTTGATCGCGATGTTGGCGCCGGTGAGGAAGGCCGCCTCTTCCGAGGCGAGATAGGCGCACAGGCCCGCCACTTCCTCGGGCTTGCCCAGGCGGCCCACCGGGATCTGCGGGACGATCTTCGTGTCGAGCACGTCCTTCGGGATCGCGAGCACCATCTTGGTCCCGATGTAGCCGGGCGAGATGGTATTCACCGTGACCCCCTTCTTCGCGACTTCGAGCGCGAGGGCCTTGGTGAATCCGTGCATTCCCGCCTTGGCCGCGGAGTAGTTGGTCTGGCCGAAGGCGCCCTTCTGCCCGTTCACGCTGGAGACGTTGATGATGCGTCCCCAGCCCCGCTCGACCATGCCGTCCACGATCGGCTTCGTCACGTTGAAGACGCTGTCCAGGTTGGTGTGCATCACCGCGTCCCAGTCGACCTTCGTCATCTTCTTGAAGGTCATGTCGCGCGTGATGCCCGCGTTGTTGATGAGGATGTCGATCGGCCCGTGCTCCTTCGTGACCTCGCCCACCATCTTCTGGCAGGAATCGAAGTCGGAGACGTCGCAGGCGAACGCGAAGAACTTGTGGCCCTGGCCGTCCATCTCCTTCAGCCAGTCCCTGTGCTTCGTGTTGCCCGGCGAATAGGTGACGACGACCTTGATGCCCATCTTCTCGAGCTTCATGCAGATCGCTTCACCCAGGCCGCCCATGCCGCCCGTGACCAATGCCACTCGTTCCGTCATTTCCTCACTCCTCCTTCATCGTTGGCGGGAGCCTAGACGCGCTCCTTCGCATACCTTCCGGGGGCGGGTTCGATCGCCTTGTGCTTGGCATCGCCGGGCTTGCGGCGCGCCGCCACCATCGGCCCCGCCTGGGGGCGGAGCCACTTCATCCACTCGTTCCACCAGCTGCCGGGCACCTCGCGGGCCGCGGTGAACCATTTCTCGGCCTCCGGGGGCATCGTGCCGTTCACCCAGTAGCTGCGCTTGTTCTTCGAGGCCGGGTTGATCGTGCCGGCGATGTGCCCTGAGGCGCCCAGCACGAACTTCACCTTCCCGCCCAGGGTCCGCGCGCTCTTGTAGCCGCCCCTCCAGGGAACGATGTGGTCCTCGCGCGCCGAGAAGACGAAGGCCGGCATCTTGAGCCGCTTCAGGCTCACCGGGGTATCCAGCATCGTGAGCGCGTCGGGCTTGCAGAGCTTGTTGTCCTGGTAGGTGTTGCGCAGGTAGTAGGCGTACATCGGGCCCGGGAGATTGGTCGCGTCGGCGTTCCAGTAGAGAAGGTCGAACGCGGGCGGCTGCCGGCCCTTGAGATAGTTGTTCACCACGTACGACCAGATGAGGTCGTTGGCGCGCAGGCTGGAGAACGCCCCGGCGAGCTCCTGCCCCGGCACGAGGCCCCCCTTCGCGAGCTGCTTCTCGCGCCGGCCGACGAAGTTCTCGTCGATGTACACGCGGATCTCCCCCACCTCGGAGAACTCGAGAAGCGAGGTGAGCAGCGTAAGCGTGGACGCCGGATGCTTGCCGCGCCCCGCCAGCACCGCCAGCGCCGCCGCGATGAGCGTGCCGCCGATGCAGAAGCCGAGCGCGTGGATCCTGGGGGACTTCGCGACCTTCGCCGCCACCTCGAGCGCGCCGATCAGCTGGGCGATGTAGTCGTCCCACGTGACCTGCGCCTGATCCTCCTTCACGTTGCGCCACGACACCATGAAGACCGTGTAGCCCTCCCCGACCGCGAACCGGACGAGCGAGTTCTCGGGCTGCAGGTCCATGAGGTAATACTTGTTGATGCAGGGCGGGACCATCACCAGCGGCCGCTCGTGCACCTTCGCTGTCGTGGGCGCGTACTGGATGAGCTGAATCAGCTCGCTCTCCCACACGACCGAGCCCTTGGTGACGGCGATGTTCTTGCCGACCTCGAAGGCCGACTCGTCGGTCATCGAGATGTGGCCTTTCTCCATGTCGGCGAGGAGGTTCTTCATGCCCTCCTGCAGCGACTCGCCCCCGGTCTCCATGGCCGTCTTGAGCGCCTCGGGATTGGTCATCAGGTAGTTCGAAGGCGCCGCGGCATCCAGGTACTGGCGCATGAAGAAACGCATGCGCTGCTTGGTCGCCGCGTCCAGCTCCGCGGATTCGACCGCCTGCAACATCATCTTCGAGGTGAGGAGGTAGGAGTCGCGGAAGTAGCGGAACACCGGGAGCTCGTTCCACTCGGGTGCGCTGAAGCGCTTGTCGGCGACCTGGCCGCCATTGCCGTTGCCGTCGTGGGCCGGCTGCATGGCGCCCATCCAGAGCTTCATCTGCTCCTGCATGTAGCGGCCCTGGAGGTCGAGCATCGTCTCGGGCTTGGCCGACATCGCCTCCAGCCACGCGCGGTACGCCTGCGCGAAGCCCGCCATCACCTGCTGCGAGGCGCCCTCGCCGCGAACCGACTCGGCGAACTTGTCGTGGGCCTGGCGCAGTTCCTCGGCCAATCGATCCGATTTGCCGGCTTGCGAGCGGGGCATGGCAGTCTTCCGTTAGCTATGCGGAAATAATACCGCGTGGATGAGCCAGATGCTGCCGATACCCAGCGCGATGAATGCCACCTGGGCTATGGACTCGGCGAGCGCCGTACGCCGGTGCAGGCCCGGGATGAGGTCCGCCACCGCCACGTAGATCATGCTCGCCGCCGCGAAGGCGAGGATCTCGGGAATCCAGTCGGACACGGCCGAGAGCGCGAAATACGCCGCGACGCCCCCCACGACGGCCGCAAGCCCCGAGACCGCGTTCCAGAAAAGCGCCTTGGCGCGCGGAAACCCCGAATGCAGCAGGACCATGAAATCGCCCAGCTCCTGGGGAATCTCGTGCGCGATGATGGCGAGCGCGGTCACTACACCCAGCTTCGTGTTCGCGAGGAAGGCGCCGGCGATGATCACGCCATCGGTGAAATTGTGGAACGCATCGCCGAAGACGATCATCCAGCCCACGCGCTCGCCCTCGTGCCCATGGTCGTGCGGCTTCACGTGATAGGCGCCCGTACGATCGTCGAGCGCTTCCTCTTCTTCCTCCCCATGGTGGTGGTGGCGCCAGATGAGGAGCTTCTCGAGCACGAAGAACGCGAGCAGGCCGAACAGGATGAACGCCGCGGTGCGTGCGGTGTTGTGCGTGCGCTCGAAAAGCTCGGGGATCACGTCGAGGAATGCGGCGCCGAGCATCGCGCCCACCGCGTAGCTCACCAACGTGGAGATCCAGCGCGTGCGCATGCGCGACGAGATCGCGGCGGCGAGCGCGAGCGAGGCGAGCGCCCCGGCGCCGCACGCGATGACGATATAAGCGAGCGTCATGCGGCCTCGCGCCAGATGAAGGCGCCCATGCGGCCCGGTTCGCCGCCGCGACGGTAGGAAAAGAAGCGTTCCGGCTCACCGAAGGTGCAGAAATCCCCGCCCGTGACGCGCGTGACGCCCGAGCGCGAGAGCCGCTGGCGCGCGAGCGCGTAGAGATCGGCGAGATATTTGCCGCCGCCGCGCGGCGCGAACGCCGCCTCTGCGCCCCTGTCGACCTGCATGAACGCCTCGCGCACGTCCTCGCCCACTTCGAACGCGCGCGGACCGATGGCGGGGCCGAGCCAGGCGATCACGCGGGCGGGATCGGCGTCGAGCGCGCGCACGGTGTTCTCGATCACGCCGGCGGCCATGCCGCGCCATCCGGCGTGCGCGATGCCCACGCGGCGACCGCGATCGTCGCAAAGCAGGACGGGCAGGCAGTCGGCCGTGAGGACGACAGCGACGGTCCCAGGCGTGGCGGTCACCGCCGCGTCGGCGGTCGGCGCCGCGGTCGAAGCCAGGTCCAGGTCCGCGACGACGGCGCCGTGCACCTGCTTCATCCAGCGGGGCGTCGACGGTAACCGGCCGAGGATCTCGCCTCGCCCGCCCGCGGAAGCCCCGAGATCGATATCGCGCGTGGTGACGAACGCGTGCACGCCGACCGGTGCCGGCCAGTCCGGACGGATCCACGCCGCCGGTCTCATCCGTGCAGGCCCGCAAGGAGGCGCTCGAAGTCGGGCGGCAGCGGTGCTTCGAAAGCCGCCGCCTTGCCGCTCACCGGATGGGTGAACGAGAGCTTCCACGCGTGCAACGCCTGGCGGGCGAAGATCGGCTTCGCCCGCCCGGCATAGGTGCGATCGCCCTCGATGGGGTGGCCGATCGAGGCGAGGTGCACGCGGATCTGGTGCGTGCGGCCCGTCTCCAGGTCGCATTCGAGGAGGGTGTGGGACGCGAAGCGCTTGCGCACGCGATAGTGCGTGACCGCGGGCTTGCCGCCCGCCACCACCGCCATGCGCGTGCGCTGCACCGGGTGGCGCCCGATCGGCGCCTCGACCGTGCCCGCGGCCTCGACCTTGCCGCGCGCAAGCGCGAGGTATTTGCGCTTCACCTGGTGCGAGGCGAGCTCGCGCACCAGCGCCGCCTGCGCCGGCTCGTTCTTCGCGACCACCAGGAGCCCGCTCGTGTCCTTGTCGAGGCGGTGCACGATCCCGGCGCGTGCAAGGTGCTTCAATCCCGGCGCATGGTGCAGCAGGGCATTGAGCATCGTCCCGGCCCAGTTGCCGCTGCCGGGGTGCACCACCAGCCCGGGGGGCTTGTTCACGACCAGCACGTCGCCGTCCTCGTGGACGATGTCGAGCGCGATGGCCTCGGGAAGGAAGGCGCTTTCCTCGACGCGCGGCGCAAGGCGCACTTCGACGGATTCACCGCTCCTCACCTTGCGCTTGCCGGGGGCCTCGGCGCCGTCCACGCGCACCTGCCCCTCGACGATGAGGCGCGCGAGGCGGCTTCGCGATTCCTCCGGCAGCAGGCGCGCCAGCGCCTGGTCCAGGCGAAAGCCCGCCAGCGACACCGGAATCGTGAATCGCAGCTCCCGGGCCGGGGCGGGTGCCGGGCTATAATCGACGCTTCGCGATCCGGGACTGCCCATGAATCGAAGTGTAACGGCATTGGCCGCGCTGCTCCTGGCGGCCTCCCTGGGCGGCTGCAGCCTCTGGTCCCACGTGAAGGACCCGAAGAAGGACTGGCAGGCTCCCGAGTACTACAAGGCGGCGCACGACGAATTCGTCTCGGGCAACTGGGACGCCGCGATCAAGCTCTACGAGCAGCTCGAGGCGAAATTTCCTTTCGGCCGCTTCGCCGACCAGGCGCAGCTCGAGATGGCCTACGCGTATTACAAGCAGACCGAGACCGCGAGCGCGGTGAGCACGCTCGAGAAGTTCATCAAGGCCCACCCGAACAATCCGAACGTCGACTACGCGCTCTACCTGAAGGCGCTCGCGAACTTCAAGGAGGACCTGGGGCCGCTCGCTCGCTTTGTGAAGCAGGACCTCGCCGACCGTGACCCCAAGGCCGCGCGTGAATCCTTCGAGGGCTTCAAGGACCTGGTCGCACGCTTCCCGGACAGCAGGTACACGCCGGATTCGCGCGAGCGCATGGCTTATCTCGTGGAGGCCCTTGCACGCCACGAGCTGAACACCGCGCGCTACTACATGGCGCGCGGGGCCTACCTCGCCGCCGCCAACCGCGCGCAGGACTCCATCACGCACTTCCCCAGCTCGCCGTCGCATCGCGAGGCGCTCGAGATCATGGTCGAGGCCTACGACCACATGAACATGAAGGAGCTGCGCGACGATTCCAAGCGCGTGCTCGCGAAGAACTATCCCGACGACCCGCTCGCGGCGGCAAATCGCAACTCCACCCATCGCACGTGGTGGAAGCCCTGGACGTTTTGGCCATCGGGGAAGTAATCGGGATACCCGGATCGAGGGAGCGCCAAAGGGCGAGGGCGCGCCGGACGACTACTTCGCGAGCGCCTTCATCAACGTAACTTGCGCGCATTGCGCCTTGCGCCGCCCGCGGCGGGCGCGCTTGAAGGTTCCGTCCGGCTGCATCTCCCAGGCCTGCGTGTTGTCGTCCAGGTAGGGCTTGAGCCCCTCGCTCACCACGCGGCGCTTCAGCTTCGTGTCGGTGATCGGGAACGATAGCTCGATCCGCCGGAAGAAATTGCGGTCCATCCAGTCGGCGCTCGACAGGCGCACCAGCGCCTTGCCGCCGCCCTTGAACTCGAAGATGCGCGTGTGCTCGAGGAAGCGCCCGATGATGGAACGCACGCGGATGTTCTCCGACATCCCCGGCACGCCGGGTCGCAGCGCGCAAAGGCCGCGCACGATGAGGTCCACCTTCACGCCGGCCCGGGACGCGCTGTAGAGCGCCTCGATCACCTGCGGTTCCAGCAACGCGTTCATCTTCGCGACGATCCGCGCGGGCTTGCCCATGCGCGCGATCCGGGTCTCGTTCTCGATGGCTTCCAGCACCTTCGCATGCAGCGTGAAGGGCGATTGCCAGACGTGCTTCAGCTTGCTCACCTTCCCCAGGCCGGTGAGCTGCTGGAAGACCTCGTTCACGTCGCCGCACACCTGCTCGTCGGCGGTGAGGAGGTCGAAATCCGTGTAGAGCTTCGCGGTGCGCGGGTGGTAGTTGCCGGTGCCCAGGTGCGAGTAGCGAACGAGGCGACCGTCCTCGCGCCGCACCACCAGGGCCATCTTCGCGTGGGTCTTGTGGCCCACCACGCCGTACACCACGTGGGCGCCCACCTCCTCGAGGCGCGCCGCCCAGTTGATGTTGGCTTCCTCGTCGAAGCGCGCCATCAGCTCCACGACCACCGTCACTTCCTTGCCGGCCCGCGCCGCGTCGATGAGCGTCTGCATGATCACCGAGTCCGTGCCGGTCCGGTAGACGGTCTGCTTGATCGCGACCACGCGCGGGTCGCGTGCCGCCTGCTGGATGAAGTCGATCACCGGCTGGAAAGACTGGAACGGCCTGTGCAGCAGCTGGTCGCCCTTGCGGATCGTGTCGAAGATGTCGCGCCCCTTCGCGAACGCCTTCGGCAGGCCCGGGACGAACGCCGGGTATTCGAGGTCCGGGCGGTTCACCTGGTCGGGGATGCTCATGAGCCGCACCAGGTTCACCGGGCCGGCCACCGTGTAGAGGTCGTCGCCTTCCAGCCCGAACTGACCGAGCAGGAAGCGCGACATCGATTCCGACATGTTGTCCGCGACTTCCAGGCGCACCGCGTCCCCGAAGTGGCGCTGCGGCAACTCGCCCTGCAGGGCCTTGCGCAGGTCCTTCACTTCCTCTTCCTCGACGAAGAGGTCGGAGTTGCGCGTCGCGCGGAACTGGTAGCACCCCAGCACGCTCATTCCCGCGAAGAGCTCGCCCACGTGCGCGTGCAGGATCGAGGTGAGGAAGATGAAGTCCGTGGGCCCGTGCGCCACCTTCTTCGGCAGCAGGATCACGCGCGGCAGCACCCGCGGGGCCTGGACGATGGCGGCGCGCGAATCGCGCCCGAAGGCATCGCGGCCTTCGAGCTCCACGGCGAAGTTGAGGCTCTTGTTGAAGACGCGCGGGAATGGGTGCGAGGGATCGAGCCCGATGGGGGTCAGCACCGGCATCATCTCGCGGAAGAAATAGTCGCGGATCCATTCCTGCTGCGAAGGCGTCCACTCGGAGCGGCGCAGGAACCGGATCTTTTCCTTGGCGAGCGCGGGAAGCACCTCCTCGTTGAAGAGGCGGTACTGCTTCTCGACGATGCCCTGCGCGCGCGCCGCGACCTGGTGGAATACGGCGAGCGGGTCCATGCCGTCGGGACCGGTCGCCTTTGTCCCGAGCTTGATCTGCTCCTTCAGCCCCGAGACGCGGATCTCGAAGAACTCGTCGAGGTTGGAGGAGACGATGCACAGGAACTTCAGGCGCTCGAGGACCGGAACCGCCTTGTCCTCGGCTTGCGCGAGCACGCGGCGGTTGAACTCGAGCGCCTGCAGCTCGCGGTTGAGGTAGTGATCGGACGGTGGCGTCAGACGCTTCGCGGCCTTCTTGGCCTTTCGTGGCCGGACCTTAGCGTCGTTTCGTGACATTCCCGTGACAACGGTGGATGGCATACTTGCTTCGATGGAATATAACACTCTCGGTGCGGTGGACCTGGGCTCCAACAGCTTCCACCTCGCCATCGGCCGCGTGGTCGACGACCAGATCTACCCGCTCGATTCCATGAAGGAAACGGTGCGGCTCGGCAGCGGCCTCACGCCCGACAAGCAGCTGGACGGCCTCGCGCAGGATCGCGCCATCGCGGCGCTGCGCCGCTTCGGCGAGCGCCTGAAGGGAATGCCGCGGGAAGCCGTGCGCGTGGTCGGCACGAACGCGCTTCGCGTCGCCAAGAATTCGGGCCCGTTCCTGCGCCGCGCGTCGGCGACGCTGGGCTTCCCCATCGAGGTGATCCCGGGGCGCGAGGAAGCGCGGCTCATCTACCTCGGCGTCGTGCACTCGCTGCCGATGACCGACCAGAACCGGCTCGTGGTGGACATCGGCGGCGGATCCACGGAATTCATCATCGGCCACAAGCTGCGCGCAAAGGCCATGGAAAGCCTCTACATGGGCTGCGTGAGCTACACGGCGCGCTTCTTTTCCGAGGGGAAGGTCGACAAGAAGTCGCTGCGGCAGGCGGAGCTCGCCGCCCGCGGCCAGGTGCAGACGATCGGCGCGCGCTTCGAGAAGGAAGGATGGCGCGAGGCGGTCGGCTCCTCGGGCACCGCGCGCTCCATCGCCGAGATCCTGCTGAAGAACGGCCAATCGCAGGGCGGCATTACCGCCTCGGGCCTCGCGTGGCTGCGCGACGAGCTGGTCGCCGCGGGCGACTTCCGCAAGCTGGCGCTCGAAGGGCTTCGGGAGGACCGCATCCCGGTCGTCGCGGGCGGTGTTGCCATCATGTCGGGCGTCTTCGCCGAGCTCGGCATCGCGAAGATGACCGTCGCCGAAGGAGCGCTTCGCGACGGGGTTCTCTGGGACCTCCTGGGCCGCGTGCACCACCGCGACATCCGCGACGTCACGATCGAGCAGTTCACGCGCCGCTACCACGTGGACATCGCGCAGGCGCAACGCGTGGATGTCCTCGCGCGGTCGCTCCTCAAAGGCCTGGAGAAAAAAGGCGAGCTGGAAACGGTCGCGTCGTTCCTCGACTGGGCCGCGCGCCTGCACGAGATCGGCATGTCCATCGCCCAGGGCGCCTACCACAAGCACTCGGCCTACATCCTCGCCAACGCCGACATGCCGGGATTCTCCCGCCAGGAGCAGGGATATCTCTCGAACCTCGTCCTCGCGCAGCGCGGCAAGCTCCTCAAGATGCGGGCCGCATTCGACGATGACCCGCGCCTCGCCGCCCTGGCGCTCTGCCTGCGGCTCGCCGTGATCTTCCACCGCAGCCGCCGCTCGCTCAAGCTGCCGAAGCTCACGCTCTTGCGCGAAGAGCGCGGGTTCACGCTTTCCGTCGAGGCGCGGTGGCTGGAAGCCAACGGGCTGGTCGCCGCCGCGCTGGAAGCGGAGCGTGAGCAGTGGGACTCGGTCGGGCTCTCGTTCGACTTCGCGGGGAAGTGACCTAGCGGGTGAGCGGCTCCATCCCGGCGCCGCGGATGACGCCGGCGGCTTGGGCGGAAGCAAGGAACGCGATCAGCCGCTTCGCCGCCTCGGCGTGGCCCGAACCCTCCACCACGGCCGCGGAGAAGACCTGGTTCAGCTGGATCTCGTCCGCGATCACGCCCGCCAGCTCCACGCCGGGAGCGTGCATGATCTCGCTCACGGGAAGCAGGCCCACGTCCGCTTCGCCCGAAGCCACCATCGCCGCTGCTTGCGCGCCGCGCGGCGTCATCCTCACGTTCACGCGGCCGGCAATGCCCAGCCGCGGAAAGACCTGGTTCACGAGGAAGATCCCGCTCGTGCTGCCCGGCATGGCGATGGATTTCGAGGCGAGCAGCACGCCCTTCAACGCCTCCACGCTCCGCACGTCGGGTTTGGGCGCGCCCGATTTCACCGCAACGCCGATGGGCGTGCGGGCCAGGTCCACGGCGCTACCCGCCATGATGCGGTGCTCGGCCACCAGCTCGTCCAGGCCCTCCCTCGACAGGATCACCACATCGGCGGTTGCGCCGCGCGCGAGCTGCGCCGAGATCGTCTGCGGGCCGCTGCCTTGCGATGCGCCGGATCCGGTGGAAATGTGAACGCCCGCCTCACGCTCGAAACGAGGGACGAGCTTCTCGTAGGGCGCGGAGAACCCGCCCGAGATGATCACGTGCACCTGTGTGTCCGCCGCGGGCGTCATGGTCGGCGAGACGGCGGCGGCAACGAGCCACGCAATGGCGGCGGCCCCTCGCCTACGCATATTCCTCGAGATCGGTGCGATAGGCGGATTCCGGCGTTCCGTCCTTCCATGGGAGCGCGACCTCGTAGTCCTTCAGCAGGCAGTCGTCGGGAAGGGCCGCGATCGGCGTGAAGTCCCGGTGCGCGATGTACTCCGGCCGCTTGAATCGGCGGATGTGGTTGGAGACCGCGCAAAGCGAGAGGTACACGGAGACACGATTCCACGGCGAGAGGTTCGACGTCGAAGCGTGCACGAGGCAGCCGTGGAAGAGGATCATCGATCCGGGCGGCCCCTTGGGCGCCACGATGCCGCCCTTGCCCACGAGATCCCCGATGGTCGCCTGGGAGAGGGTCCAGAGCGGATAGCTCGTGGTGCTCGTGTCGTGCGCCGCGGGAAGCGCCCCCTGCCTGTGGCTGCCGGGGATGAACATGAGCGGGCCGTTGAACTCGTTCACCTCGTCCAGGAAGATCGCGACGTTCATCGCGCGCGCTTCCGGCATGAGGTCGTCGTTCATCCACGTGCCGTAGTCCTGGTGCCACTGCCAGACGTCGCCGTCGAAGGCCATCTTGCCGTTGATCTTGAACTGGTGCATGTACACCGCTTCGCCGAAGAGCTGCACCACCGGGTCGATCATGCGCGGATGGCGGGCGAGCTTCGCGAAGGGCTTCGAGTACAGGTGCGCGGCGAAGTTGGTGCGCACGGCGTCGCTGCCTCTTTCGCGCACGTTCTCGGGCCGGCGCATGGCATAGAGGCGCGGCACCTCGTCGGTGAGCGCCTTCATCTCGCCCGGCGTGAAGAGGCTCGGGAAGAAGAGGTATCCGTCGCGGTCGAATTCGGCGAGCTGCTGGGCAGAAAGCTTCATCCCGGTCGTTCCCGTTCGTTCAGTCCTTCGCGAGGTCGGGCCTCATCGCGGCGACGAGCTTCACCTCCGCCCCGGGACCCTTGGTCGCGAACCACCATATTGCGCCTTTGGGGATCGCGATGCCTCCCCCCGCTTCCAGAAGCCGCGCCGCGACCTCACCCAGGGTCGGTTGATGGCCGACCACCATCACCGCGCCGCCCGCCTCGGGCCAGCCCGCGGCATCCAGCACGCTGGTGGGGCTCACGTCGGTCGCCACGCGCTGGTCGACCTCGAACTTCGCGCCGAGCGGCTCCACGGTCTGCAACGTGCGTTTGGCCGGGCTCACCAGGATGCGGCACGCCTCCGGCAGCCGGGATTTCAGCCATTCGGCCATCGTCTCGGCCTGCTTGCGCCCGTGTTTCGTCAGATTGCGCTCCGCGTCGGGCTTGCCATCCGCGTCCTCGGCTTCGGCGTGCCGCCAGAGAATAAGGTCCATCGCTATTCGGGGCCCGGCTCGGGGAGCGCTCGCCGGCCGCGCGTGGTGAGGGTGATGCCTCCCAGGATGAGCGCGAATCCGGCCAGATGGAAGGCCTGGATGCGCTCACCGAGGAAAATCCAGGCGAAGAGGCTTCCGAAGGCCGGCATGAGATGCATGAAGACGCCGGCCACGTTCGAGCCCACCTCGTGGACCGCACGGTTCCAGAAAACGTACGCGACGAACGACGGGAAGATCCCGACGTAGAGCATGGCGCTCACGGTGGCGGCGGTCCACTCGACGCGCCCACCCAACAGCAGCATCTCGTAGGCGAAGAGCGGCAGGAGCAGCGCCGCGCCCACGACGGCGCACGAGACCACGAGCGAGAGCCCGGAGAGATCCGGGGGCTTCATCCGCAGGAAGATCGTGTACGCGGCCCAGAACCCGACGCCCACGAGGAGGATGAGGTCGCCGTGATTGAGCGAGAGCGTGGCGATCACCGCCGGGTCGCCGCGCGTGAGGATCGCGACGACGCCGAGGAGGGACACCGCGACGCCAAGCCCCTGGACGCGCGTGATCGTGTCCCGATAGATGAGCCATCCGAGGAGGATGATCATCACCGGCACGGCGCTGTTCAGGATCACGCCGTTGGTGGCCGTTGTGTACTGAAGGCCCATGTAGGTGAACACGTTGTACGGGCCCGTGCCCCAGATCCCGAGCCAGACGATGATCTTCCAGTGGCGACGGATGGCGGGCCAGTTGGCGCGCAGGTCGGACCATGCGAAAGGCACCATCGCGAGCACCGCCACGAACCAGCGCATGAACGTGAACGCGAACGGCGTGACGTGGCCCGCGATCGCCCGCCCGATGATCCAGTTGCCGGACCAGAAGAGCATCGTGAGCGTGAGGAGAAGGAAGGGCGAGGCGCGAGGCACGAGGCCCGATTATACGTAGTGGTACCCTCGCAAGCCGTGAGCTGCCGATGAGCGAGAACCTCCCCGCACCCGAAACCCCGCGAATCGAGCGCGCCTCGGCATGGGCGCCGCTACGCCTGCCTACCTTCCGCATGTTGTGGCTCGCGTGGTTCGCGTCGAACGTGTGCATGTGGATGAACGACGTCGCCGCGGCGTGGCTCATGACCTCGCTTACGACCTCGCCCACGCTGATCGCGTTGGTGCAGACCGCCTCGTCGATGCCCGTCTTCCTCCTGGGGCTTCCCTCGGGGGCGCTCGCGGACATCGTCGACCGGCGGCGCTACTTCATGGTCGCACAGGCGTGGATCGCCGCGAACGCCGCGGTGATCTACGCGGTGGCGGTGGCGGGATGGCTGAGCGCGCCGGTGCTGCTCGCCCTCGTCTTCACCAACGGCATGGGGCTCGCCATGCGCTGGCCGGTCTACGCGGCCATCCTGCCGGAGCTCCTCTCGCGCGCGGAGTTGCCCGCGGGGCTGGCGCTGAACGCCGTGGCGGTGAACGGCGCGCGCGTCTTGGGCCCGCTGCTCTCGGGAGCCATCATCGCGGCGGCCGGGAGCCAGTACGTCTTCGCGCTCAACTTCGTGGTCTCCATCGCCGCGGCGATCGTGCTGTGGCGCTGGAAGCGGGAGGTAAAGCCGTCGGTGCTGCCCGGGGAGCGCTTCATCGGCGCGATGCGCCTGGGCTGGCAGTTCGTTCGCGAGTCACCGCGGATGCGTAACGCCGTCGTGCGCACGGCGAGCTTCTTCGTTCACTCGACGGCGCTCCTCGCGCTGATACCGCTCGTGGCGAAGCAGTTGGGGGGCGGCGCGGAGGAGTACACGCTCCTCTTCTCGTGCCTGGGCTTGGGCGCCATCTTCTCGGCGACGCAGCTTCCGCGCATGCGCGGAAGCTGGAACCGCGACCAGATCGCGGTGGGCGGATCCATCCTCCACGCGATCGCGACCGCCGTGGTGGCTTTCGCGCCCAACACCTGGGTCGCGGCGCCCGCGATGTTCGCGGGCGGGATGGGCTGGATCGTGGTGGCGAACTCGGTCACGGTGGCGGCCCAGCTCGCCTTGCCCGACTGGGTGCGCGCGCGCGGCATGGCGATCTACCAGATGGCGATCATGGGTGGCAGTGCCCTGGGCGCGGCGATCTGGGGCAAGCTCGCCGAGCTCACTTCGGTTCCCGACAGCCTCGCCCTCGCATCGGTGAGCATGCTGATCGCCCTGGTCGCGACCTGGAACCGCACGCTCGAGGGAACCGAGGATCACACGCCGACGCATCCTTTCGACGAACCCGTGCCGGCGCGCGCCATCGACCTGAATGAAGGCCCGGTGATGGTCACCATCGAATACTTCATCGATCCGGCGCGCTCGGCGCAATTCGACGCGGTGATGGCCGAGACGCGGGGCGCGCGGCTTCGCGCGGGAGCGGTGTCATGGGGTCTCTTCGAGGACCTCGAGCGGCCCGGGCGCTTCGTCGAATATTTCGCCTGCGATACCTGGGTGGACTATCTGCGCCGCTTCGACCGCTTCACGGCCGCCGACGAGCGCCTGCATGAGCAGCGGCACGCGCTGCACATCGCCGAAGGCCCACCGCGACTCTCGCGCCACGTGGCTCGCCATCCGCCGCGAAGCCAGGAGAAATGAGGACCTGAGCCACGGAAATCCGCCGCGATCACCCCAACGCCCTGAGAGTCTGGAGCGGTGCGGTCGTCACGGCGCGGCGCGTACCGAGAAGGCCCGCGAGCGCAACGCAAAGCCCGCTCGCGAGGACGCCCAGCACGGGAAGCGTCCAGCTGGGCTCGTAGGGCACGCCCAGCACGCGATCGGAGAGGACCATGGCGGTCGCGACCGCGCCGCCCGAGGCGATCGCTCCGGCAAGGAGCCCGATGGTGAGGAACTCCGCGAGCTGCATGAGCGCCAGCTGGCGGCGGCTGGCGCCCAGGGTACGCAGCACCGCCCCCTCGAACACGCGCTCGTCCTGCGTCGAAGTGATCGCGGCGAAGAGCACCACCACGCCCGCGGCGATGGCGAAGAGGAAGACGAATTCGACCGCGCGGGACACCTGGTCGGTGATGCGCTGGAACTGCGCGATCATCGCCGAGAGGTCGAGCACGCTCACGTTGGGAAATTCGCGGACCAATCCCGTGATCACGTCGTCGTGGCCCGCATCGAGGTGGAAGCTCGTGATCCAGCTCGCCGGATAGGATTCCAGCAGCGGCGGGCTTGCGACCACGAAGAAGTTGGGCCGGAACGAGTCCCAGTTCACCTTGCGCAGGCTCGTGACCGGCGCGCTGAAGCGCGAGCCGGCGATGTCCCAGGTGAGCGTGTCGCCGACCTTGATGCCGAGCGTGTCCGCGATGCCATCCTCCACCGAGAGCTCGGGCTTCTTCGTGTCCGGCTCCCAGAACCGGCCCGCGACGATGCGATTGTCCGATTGCAGCGTGCCCGCCCACGAAAGGTTGAACTCGCGCTCGGCGAGCCTTTTCGCGCGCAGGCCCTTGAACGATTGGCCGCTCACGGGACGCCCGCCGATCTCCACGAGGCGGCCGCGCACCATGGGGAAGAGGTCGGGCGTGGCCATGTGGAGCTTTTCGAAGTGCGTGCGCACGGGGCCCACCTGGTCGGACTGGATGTTGATCGCGAAGCGGTTGGGCGCGTCGGGCGGCAACGACTCCTGCCAGCGCACGATCATCTCGGTGCGCACGAGCGTGAGGAGCAGCATCGCCATGAGGCCCAGGCCGAGCGCGATGATCTGCACGAGGCTCGCACCGGTGCGGCGGCGCAGGTTCGCGAGGCCGTAGCGCCACGGCCCCGAGGCCGCGCCGCGCGCTCGCGAGACCAGGCGAATGAGCGCATAACCCGCTATCGCGGCGACCGCGAGCGCGCCGGCGAACCCGGCGAGCGTGAGAAGGCCGAGCTTCACGTCGCCGGCCTGCCAGACGATGAGCGCGCAAAGCGCGGCAAGGCCCAGCAGGAATGCGGCGACGCTCGCCGGCTCCGCCGCCGCGAGGTCGCGGCGCAGCACGCGCAGCGTCGACACGTTTCGCAGCCGCAGCAGCGGCGGCAGCGTGAATCCCAGCAACAGCACGAGCCCGATCGCCGCGCCGCGCAGCATCGGGATCGGGCCGGGCGGCGGCAAGGGCACCGTGAAGAATGCGGTGAGCCAATATGCGAGCACCGCCTGCGCCGCATACCCGGCGAGGCTTCCGAGGAGCGATGCGCCCACCGAGAGCGCCGCGAATTGCCATCCGTGAATGAGGAAGAGATCGAGCTGCGAGGCGCCCAGGCAGCGCATCATCGCCGCCGCGTCGATCTGGCGCTGCGAGAACCGCCGCGCGCCGAGGGCGACCGCGACGGAAGCGAGCACCACCGAGAGGAGCGAGGCGAGGCCCAGGTAGCGTTGGGCGCGATCGAGCGCGGTGCGCACCTCGCTGCGCGAATCGCGCACGCCCTCGACGCGCTGCCCGCGTGCGAGCTGCGGCGTCACCTCCGTCCGGAAGCGCTGCACGGCCTTGGGTTCCCCGGCGAGGAGAAGGCGCTCGGCGAATCGGCTGCCGACCTGCATCAAGCCGGTGGCGTCGAGGTCCTTCTCGTTCATCAGCACGCGCGGGGCGATGCCGAAGTAGTCGAGGACGCTGTCGGGCTCGCGGGTGATGAGCGCGGCGACGGCAAGCTTCGCATGACCCACTCCCAGGAGATCGCCCACCTTGAGATCGAGGCGCGCGGCGAGCGGCAGGCCGATCCATACCGTTCCCGGCTTCGGCCCCCCGGGAACTTCGCGTTGCCCCGCCCCGGGCTGCGTCGTGATGCGCAGCCGCCCGCGCAGCGGGAACCCCTCGCTCACCGCCTTGATCTCGGCGAGGTTCACGCCCGCCGGCGCCGACACCATGCTGGGGAACGTACGCGTGCGCGCCGTGGTGAGCCCGTCGCGCGCGGCCATCTCGGCGAATGCGGGCGGGATCGGCTTGTCGGCGATCACCACCAGGTCGCCGCCCAGCAGCTCGTTCGCCTGCCGGTCGAGCGCCGCCTGCACGCGATCGGCGAAGAACGCGACCGTCGTCACGCTCGCCACGGCGACGAAGATCGCCACCGCCAGCACGCGCAGCTCCCCGGCGCTCCAGTTCCTGCGGAGCATCTTCAACGCAAGCGCCAGCGTCTTCACGGTCAGGGCACTCGGGTATCAACCATGCGGTGTTTCAATCCTCGTGCGTAATCGCGCCGGCCGAGATGTGAAGGCGCCGGTCGCAGCGGCGGGCGAGATCGGCATCGTGCGTCACGAGCACCAACGTGGTGCCGCGCTCGCGATTCATCTCGAAAAGGAGGTCGATCACGTGCTCGCCCGTGGCCGAATCGAGGTTGCCGGTAGGCTCGTCGGCGAAGAGGAGGCGCGGCTGGGTCACGAAAGCCCTCGCCACGGCCACGCGCTGTTGCTCCCCGCCGGAGAGCTGCCGCGGATAGTGCCCGAGCCGCTCGCCCAGGCCCACGCGTTCGAGCATGGCGCGCGCGCGGGCGGCGGCATCGGCTCCCCCCGAGAGCTCGAGCGGCAGCATCGCGTTCTCCAGTGCCGTGAGCGCGGGCAGGAGCTGGAACGACTGGAAGACGAATCCCACCATCTGCCCACGCAGGCGCGCGCGCCCGTCCTCGTCGAGAGCGAAGAGGTTCTCGCCCGCGATCCAGGCCGTGCCCGAGCTCGGAACGTCGAGGCCGGCGAGCAATCCCAGCAGGGTGGACTTCCCGGAGCCCGAGGCTCCGAGGATCGCCACCGCCTCGCCGGCGCGCACCTCGAAGCTCGCGTCGCGCACGATGGTGAGCTCGTGGTCGGGCGTGGTGACTTGTTTGCCGAGCGCCTCGGCCTTCACAATGACGGACTTGGGGTCTGGAAGGCCTTGGGGGCCGACCTGCCCGTGGAGATTCCCCGGATGCGCTTCACGTTTCGCGTTCATCGCCTCGCCGTCCTCGCCCTCGCCGCGCTCGCGCTAGCGGCCTGCGGCGCGCAAGCGCGCACGTTGATGGTGTTCGGCGACAGCCTTTCGGCCGCCTATAACCTGCCCGCCGAGAAAGGTTGGGTTCACCTGGTCGAAAGCAAGATCCGGGACGCGGGCCTCGACTGGCAAGTCGTGAACGCAAGCATCTCCGGCGAGACGACCGCGGGCGGATTGCGCCGCCTCCCCGAGGACCTGAAGCGCCACAAGCCGGACCTCGTGTTGATCGAGCTGGGCGCCAACGACGCCCTGCGCGGCCAGCCCGTGGCCGGCATCCAATCCAACCTCGTGGAGATGATCAGGCTGGCCCGCCAGGCGCGGGCCGAGCCCGTGATCGTGGCCCTCATGATTCCTCCGAATTATGGCATCGATTACGCGGCCGAGTTCCAGCGCCTCTATCCCGCGCTCGCCGCGGCGCAGAAGACGCCGCTCGTGCCCTTCCTCCTCGAAGCCATCGCCGACAAGCCGGAGATGTTCCAGGCCGACCAGCTTCATCCCACCGCCGAGGGCGAGGTGCGCGTGGCCGACACGGTGTGGGCGGCGCTGAAACCGCTCCTCTCGGCACGCAAGTGACCGAGATCCCCTTCCATCGCGATCGCGCCGAATCGGCGGTCCGCACTCCGCTCACGCTGGCCGCGCTCGAAGCCTTCGACGACATCCTCGACGCGCGCAGCCCTTCCGAGTTCGCCGAGGACCGCCTCCCCGGCGCGACGAGCGCGCCCGTGCTGGACGACGACGAGCGCGTCCTCGTCGGCACCATCTACAAGCAGCATTCGGCCTTCGAGGCGAAGCGGGCCGGCGCGCCCCTCGTGGCGCGCAACATCGCGCGGCTCATCGGCGAGCGGTTCGCGGACAAGCCGCGAGGCTGGCGCCCCCTCGTATATTGCTGGCGTGGCGGCGGGCGCTCGGGCTCTCTCGTGCACGTGCTGCGACAAGTGGGTTGGGACGCGGTGCGCCTCGAAGGCGGCTACAAGTCCTTTCGACGCCAGGTGGTGGCCGAGCTGGATTCAAGGCCGCTCGAGATTCGCTTTCGCGTCGTGTGCGGGCCGACCGGCTCGGGGAAGAGCCGGCTCCTCGAAGCCCTCGCGCGTGCCGGGGCCCAGGTCCTGGACCTGGAGGCGCTCGCCGCCCACCGCGGCTCGGTCCTGGGAGACCTTCCCGAGGCTCCCCAGCCCACCCAGAAAGCGTTCGAGACCTCGCTCTGGACGCTGTTGTCGCGCTTCGAGCCGGAGCGCACCGTCTACGTCGAATCGGAGAGCCGCAAGGTGGGGAACCTGCGCGTGCCGGACGTGCTCCTCGCCCGCATGCGCGATTCCGCCTGCCTGCGGCTGGAGTCTGCGACCGCGAGCCGCGTTCGCCTCCTCATGGAAGAGTACGAGCATTTCGTGCGCAGCCCGGACGCACTCGCCGGCAAGCTCGATCTCCTGAAGGACCTGCATGGCGCCGCACGCATCGGCGAGTGGAAAGCGCTTGCCGAGGGCGGCGATTGGGACGGCCTCGTCGCGCAGCTCCTCGAGGGCCACTACGATCCCGCGTACCTTCGCTCGCTCCCACGCAACTACAAGGGCGCGCAGCACGCGCCGGCGCTCGAAGTGGGCGACATCTCCGCCGCCGGCTTCGACGAGCTCGCCCGCCGCGCTCGCGCCGACCACGGGTAGGCCATAGTCAGTTAAAATTGCGGTCCCTTGGCTGAGCGCCCAATCAAGATCGGCAAATACAGCATCCTGTCCGAGCTCGGACAGGGCGCCTCCGCCGACGTCTATCTCGCCGAGGACCCTTTCAACGACCGCAAGGTCGCGGTCAAGGTCCACAAGACCGACGCCGACCTGGGCGACGAGGAATCCAAGCGCTTCGAGAAGCTGTTCCTGAACGAAGCCTCGCTCGCCGGGAAGCTGAACCACCCGAACATCGTCGGCGTGTTCGACGCCGTGGTCGATGGCGAGCAGCGCTACATCGTGATGGAGTACGTGCCGGGAGGCTCGCTCAAGAAGTTCTGCAGCGAGACCAACCTCCTGCCGGTGCGCCAGGCCGTCCTCGTGATCTTCAAGATGTGCCGCGCGCTCGACTATGCCTTCCAGAACGGCGTGATCCATCGCGACATCAAGCCGGCGAACATCCTGCTGTCCGACCGCGACGACATCAAGATCAGCGACTTCGGCACCGCCAAGGTCTCGCACGCCACGCACACCCAGATCGACGGCTTCCTGGGCTCGCCCGCGTACATGTCGCCCGAGCAGATCAACGAGGAAGGTCCGAGCGTGCAGTCGGACATCTACTCGCTGGGCGTCGTGATGTACGAGCTCCTCACCGGGAAGCTTCCCTTCCGCGCCGACAACGCCGTGTCGATGATCAACAAGATCCTGAACGAGGATCCGGTGCCGATCGAGACCCTGCGCCCCGATCTCCCCGAGGCGCTGGTCGAGATCGTCAAGAAGGCGATGCACAAGGATCCGAAGGTCCGCTACGCCACGTGGTTCGAGATGGCGACCGACCTCGCCAACACCTTCCCGCAGCTCGAGCGCTACTCGCACGAGATCTCGTCGACGGAGAAATTCAACAAGCTGCGCTCGCTCCCCTTCTTCCGCGAGTTCCGCGACGCCGAGCTCTGGGAAGTGCTGCGCGGCGCGGTCTGGGAAACCCACGGCCGCGAAATGAACCTGCTGCTCGAAGGCGAGATCGGCCAGGCGTTCTTCATCATCGTCGGGGGGCAGGTGAAGGTCGTCAAGGACGGGAAGCTCCTGAACGTCCTCAAGGAAGGCGACTGCTTCGGCGAGATGGCCTACCTGTCCGGCGACCGCGCGCGGCGCTCGGCGTCGATCATTTCGGTCTCGGAAGTGCAGCTCCTCAAGATCCAGTCGAGCCACCTCGAATCGCTCTCCGAGGGCTGCCAGCTTCGCTTCAACCGCGAGTTCCTGAGGACGCTGATCGAGCGCCTCACCTGGACTTCCTCCGTCCTCGCCCAATTCAGAAGGTAGGGCACAGGCAGGCAGCGGACTTGAAACGCAGAGGCGCGCAGAGGACACGCACAGGAAAACATGCTTGTGCAACCGCCCGCGAACGTTCACTCCAGCAGGCAAACCGCCTGTGCCGCGATTCCCTCTCCGCGGCCGGTAAATCCCAGTTCTTCGGTGGTCGTGGCCTTTACGTTCACGCGGCCCGGATCGATGCCGAGATCGGCGGCGATGGTGGCGACCATCTTCGGGATGTGCGGCGCCATGCGCGGAGCCTGCGCGATGATCGTGGCGTCCACGTTGGATATGGCGAGCTTGCGGTCCTTCAGCAGCGCCGCCACGTGGCGCAGGAGCTCGCGGCTGTCGATGCCCTTCAACTTCGGGTCGCTGTCGGGGAAGTGCCGGCCGATGTCGCCCAGGCCGGCGGCACCCAGCAGCGCGTCGCAGATCGCGTGCAATAGAACGTCGGCGTCGCTGTGCCCTGCGAGGCCCTTCTCATGGGGAATCTCCACGCCCCCCACGACGAGCTTGCGCCCGGTGACGAGAGCGTGCACGTCGAATCCCTGTCCGATGCGCATGGCTAGAGGGTGACGCGGCGCTTGTTCCGGAGGATCAGCTCGGCGAGCACGATGTCCTCCGCGAACGTGACCTTGATGTTGCTGTTCTCGCCTTCGGCAAGGCGCGGCTCGTGGCCGAGGGACTCGACCGCCTCGGCCTCGTCGGTCGCCTTCGGGTTCTTCTCCAGGCCCTTGCGCAGCATCGCGTAGCGGAAAAGCTGCGGCGTCTGGGCGCGCCAGAGCATCGCGCGCGGCACGGTCGCCTCCACCCGCTGGTACTCGTCGGCGCGCTTCAGGGTATCGGCGAGCGGCATCGCGAGGAGCCCTCCCACCGGGTCGTCGCCCACCTCGTCCAGGAACTGCTCCACCAGCTCCGTCATGATGCAGGGGCGTGCGGCGTCGTGGACCATCACCCAGTCGTCGGCGCCGATGCGCGATTCGAGGTACTTCAGCGTATTGAGCACGCTCTCGGCGCGATGCGCGCCGCCGCAGAACGCCGCCTCGACCTTGTCGGGAAGCGCGCTCCAGTCGTGGGCGCCCCAATGCCGGTCCATGGGCGCGAGCACCACGAAGATCCTTTCCACCCGCGAGACCGCGGCGAGCGCCTCGATCGAGTGGAACATCATCGGCCTGCCGGCGAGCGGGAGGTATTGCTTGGGGACCGCATCGCCGATGCGGGTGCCCTGCCCGGCGGCGAGCACCAGTGCGAATACTTTTGGCATGAGGGGTTTCGTGGGCGGGCTCCATTATACTGTCGGCCCATGGGAGCGCGCCGGTTGTTCGCGTTGCTCGCCTGCGTCGCCGTCGGCTGCGAGGAGGCCCCCAAGCCCATCGCGCCGGTCGCCGAATCCGGCGAGCTCGTCGTCCTGACGGTGAACGGCCCGTCCACTTATTTCGAGGACGCACAGGGGCTGCCATCGGGGCTCGAGTACGACCTCGCCACCATGTTCGCGAAGGACCTGGGCGCGAAGGCGTCCTTCGTCCTCGTGGAGAATCCCGCCCGCATAGACGACATCCTGCGCCGCAAGCAGGCGCACATCGCCGCGGCCGCCCTTGCGCGGCACTTCGACTTTCCCGGCGGGCTCGCCTGGGGGCCGTCGTACCACAGCACGCAGCACCAGATCGTCTGCCGCCCCGAGGCGAAGGCGAAGAAGATGGAGGACCTGCGTGGGCTGCACGTGGGCGTGATCGAGGAATCGGTCGCGGACTACCTCCTTGCGGAACCCGAGCAGCTCCCGCTCCCGGTCGAGCGCCTCTCGCCCGGCACTTCCACCGCCGACTTGCTGGAGCAGGTCGCCAACGGCCATCTCGACTGCGCGCTGGTGGAATCCACCCGCTACGCGCTCGCACGCCGTTTCTTCCCGGCTCTCGAGGTCGCCTTCAACCTCGGCAAGCCCGTGGATTACGCGTGGCTCGTCTCCACCGTGGACAAGAAGCGCATCCTCGCCGCCGCCGGGCCCTTCTTCGACCGCATCAAGAAGGACGGGACGTTGAAGCGCCTCATCGACCGCTACTACGGGCATGCGCTGCGCTTCAGCGCCATCGACGCGACGGCGCTCCTCTCGCAGATCGCCACCGGGCTCGCGAAGCTGAAGCCCTCGTTCCTCGAGGCCGAGCGCGTGAGCGGCGTGGACTGGCGCCTCATCGCCGCCATCGGCTACCAGGAATCGCACTGGGATGCGACGGCCACGTCGCCCACCGGCGTGCGCGGCCTCATGATGCTCACCGAGGAGACCGCCGACCGACTCCAGGTGAAGGACCGCCTCGATGCGCACGACAGCATCCTCGGCGGCGCGCGCTATTTCGCCCTCATCAAGGAGCAGCTTCCCGCCCGCATCCCCGAGCCCGACCGGACCTTCCTCGCGCTCGCCGCGTACAACATCGGGATCGGGCACCTCGAGGACGCGCGCGTCCTCGCGCAGCGCGGCAAGCTCGATCCCGACAAGTGGCAGGACGTGCGCCTCGTGGTCCCGCGCCTTGCCGATCCGGACACGTACGGCGCGCTTTCCCACGGCTACGCGCGCGGCGGGGAAGCGATGCAGCTCGTGGACAACGTGCGCAACTACTACGACATCATCTCGCGCATGGAGCCGCGCGAGGGCGCCGTGGTGCCGCTCCTCGAGCCGCCTCAGGCCTCCTCGAAAGGCTCGGCGCCTTCGAGGTGACCGCTGTCGCTCCAGGTCTCCACCGTCCATCGGCCGGCGTCATGGCGCAGCACGTTGTACGAGGCGTTGGCGATCGCGATCGGATGCGCGACGCCCAGGTCGATGCCGTGGACGTGCCGATAGAACGTCGCGAGCACTCCGCCATGGGTGACCACCACGACGGTCTTGCCGGCATGCTCGCGCGCGATGGATTCGAAGGCGCCCCGCACGCGCTCATGGAATTGCCGCCGGCTCTCGCCTCCGGGGATCACGAAGTCGGGATCGACGTCGCGAATGCGCGCGAACGCACCCGGGTAGGCGCGATCGACTTCCTCGTAGCTCATGCCCTCGCCCACCCCGAAGCCGCGCTCGCGCAGGCGCGAATCGAGGACGATCTCATGCCCGTTGCGTGCGGCGATGCGCTTCGCGGTCTCGTGTGCGCGGCCCAGGTCGCTCGCGATCAGTGCGTCGCACGGCTCGCCCGCCAGGCGCTCCGCGATCGCCTCGGCCTGCGCGACCCCTTCGGGCGTGAGCTCGCTGTCGCCCTGCCCCTGGATGATCGACGCGACGTTCCAATGGGTCTGGCCGTGGCGCACGACGATGACTCGGGTCATCGCGCGGGAAGGAGTGTCGCGCCACCCATGTAGGGAGCCAGCGCCTTGGGCACCGTGACGGAACCGTCGGCGTTCTGGTAGTTCTCGAGGATCGCCACCAGCGTGCGGCCCACGGCGAGCCCGGAGCCGTTCAGCGTGTGCACCGGCTCGACCTTGCCCTGCGCGTTACGAAATCGCGCCTGCATGCGCCGCGCCTGGAACGCCTCGTACATGGAGCATGACGAGATCTCGCGATACGCGTCCTGGCCGGGAAGCCACACCTCCAGGTCGTAGGTCTTGGCGCTCGCGAACCCAGTGTCGCCCGCGCAGAGCAGCATGGTGCGGTAGGGGAGCTCGAGCTTTTTCAGGATCGCCTCGGCGTGCCCGGTGAGCGCCTCGTGGGCGGCGGCCGAGTCCTCGGGCTTCACGACCTGCACGACCTCCACCTTGTCGAACTGGTGGACGCGGATGATGCCGCGCGTGTCCTTGCCGTAGCTGCCGGCTTCCGAGCGGAAGCACGGGCTGTGGCAGGCGAACCTCATCGGCAGCGCGTTCGCGTCCACGATCTGGTCGCGCACGAAGTTGGTCACCGGGTATTCCGAGGTCGGGATGAGGTAGAGGTCGCGATCCTCGATCTTGAAGAGGTCTTCCTTGAACTTGGCGAGGCTGGATACGCCGTCGGCGGCGGCGCCGCTCACGAGATAGGGGACGTACACCTCGGTGTAGCCATGCTCCTCGGTATGCACGTCGAGCATGAGCTGCGCGATCGCGCGGTGCAGGCGTGCCACCGCGCCCTTCAGCACGTAGAAGCGCGCGCCCGAGATCTTCGCCGCAGTCTCGAAATCGAGGCCGCCCAGCGCCGCTCCGACGTCCACGTGGTCCTTCGGCTTGAAATCGAAGGCCCGCGGCGTGCCCCAGCGGCGCACCTCGACGTTCTCTTCGCTCGATCGACCTTCGGGCACCTCGGGGCGCGGGATGTTGGGGATCACGCGCAGGAAGGCACTCATCCTCTCCTGGACCGCGGCGAGCGCCGCCTCGTTGGACTTGAGCTCGTCGTCGCTATCGGCAACCTGCTTCATGACGGCCGAGGCGTCCTCGCCCTTGCCCTTCAGCATGCCGACCTGCCTGGAGAGGACCTTGCGGCTCCCCTGGAGCTCCTCGGTGCGCGTCTGGACTTTCTTGCGCTCGTCCTCGAGGGTGCGAAACGCGGCCTCGTCGAAGACGAAGCCGCGGCGTTTCAGGCCGGCGATGGCGGCGGGAAGGTCCTTGCGGAGAAGCTGGATATCGAGCATCCCCGCATTTTATCTTCTCCCGCTACTTCGCCGCGCCCGGGAGGGACTGCACCGCCTCGAGCGCCTTGTCGACGTTCGCCTGCGGCGACATCCCGCCGATCGTGGCGGCAACCTTGCCGTCGCGCGACACGATGAAGGTCGTGCGCTCGGCGAAGCCGTGGTCGATGTCCACGCCGCGCGTGTCCTTGATCCCGGCGCGACCCTCCTTCACCGACAGGTCGTACGATTTGGCGATGTGCCCGTCCGCATCGGAGGCCACCGGGAACTTGCTGTTGCAATACTCGGGGTCCTTCGAGAAGTCGTTCAGCCGGGTGATGCTGTCGAGCGAGACGCCGATGATGGTGGCGCCTGCCGCGGCGAACTTCTCGTGGCTCACGGCGAAGGCATGCGCCTGCACGTTGCAGCCGCTCGTGAAGGCCGAGGGATAGAAGTAGACGACGACGGGCCCCTTCTTCAGCGCGTCCTTCAGCGAATAGTCGCTCGCCGCGCCGGCGAACGAAGCCTGCGCGTCGAACTGCGGGGCGTTGTCGCCCGTTTTCAGTGCCGCCATGGCCGGCGAAAGGATGGCGCAAGAGAGGAACGAGGCGAGCAGTAACCGTTTCGTCATGCTGGATCTCCGTCGATGGGGGGCGCGAGGCACGCTACACGAGTCGCGATCGCGACCTGGGAACAATGCCGCGGCCCGGTCTATTCCTTTTTCTGCTTCGCCTGTGCGTCGCGGCTGCGAAGGTGGTCCAGCTTCTCGCGGATCTTCGCTTCGAGGCCCCGATCGCTCGGCCGGTACCAGCCGGGACGCTCCATCCCGTCGGGGAAATAATTCTCGCCCGCCGCGTAGGCGTCGTCCTCGTCGTGCGCGTAGCGGTAGTCCTTGCCGTAGCCGAGGTTCTTCATGAGCTTCGTGGGGGCGTTGCGGATGTGCAGGGGAACCGGGCGCGTGCCATCCGCGGCCACGAAGGCGCGCGCCTCGTTGTATGCCGCGTAGACGGCATTGGATTTCGCCGCGACCGCGAGGTAGATCGCGCACTCGGCGAGCGCGAGCTCACCCTCTGGCGTGCCCAGCCGCTCGTACACTTCGGTGGCGTTGAGCGCCACTTCCAGCGCGCGCGGATCGGCGAGCCCGACGTCCTCGCTCGCCATGCGCACCATGCGCCGCGCGAGGTAGCGCGGATCCACGCCGCCATCGAGCATGCGGACCAGCCAATAGAGCGCCGCATCGGGGTCGCTTCCCCGTACGCTCTTGTGCAGCGCCGAGATCTGGTCGTAGAAGTTCTCGCCGCCCTTGTCGAAGCGCCGGCCCGCGCGTTGCGCGACGCCGTTCACGAAGTCCACGTCCACGCCGCGCCGGCCGTCGACGCGCGCCGCCTGCGCGACCTGCTCCACGAGGTTCAGGGCGCGGCGCGCATCGCCATCGGCGAACTCGCCGATGCGAAGGCGCGCCTCCGACGTGGAGTCGAGCGCCTCGGCGTCGAAGCCGCGCTGCGCGACCTGCTCCAGATCTTCGGGCTTCAGGCTTTCCAGCACGTACACCTGCGCCCGCGACAGGAGCGCGCCGATCACCTCGAAGGATGGATTCTCGGTGGTCGCGCCGATGAAGGTGAAGAGCCCCGACTCCACGTGCGGCAGGAACGCATCCTGCTGCGCCTTGTTGAAGCGGTGCACCTCGTCCACGAACACGATGGTGGCACGGGCGAACTGGTCGCGTGACAGGCGCGCGCGCTCGACCGCCTCGCGAATCTCCTTCACGCCCGCGAGCACCGCCGATATGGCGACGAACTCGGAATTGAAGGCGTTCGCCATCAATCGAGCGAGGGTGGTCTTGCCCACCCCCGGCGGACCCCACAGGATCATCGAGTGGGGCTTTCCCGCGCGCAGCGCCACGTCCAGGGGCTTGCCCTCGCCCAGCAGGTGGCGCTGCCCCACGACATCGGCCACGGTCTTCGGGCGCAGCCGTTCGGCGAGCGGGACGTGGACATCCCCCGCGGCCGTGAAAAGGTCGCGCGAGGTGCTCATGACTCCATCACCAGCGGCTCGGCTTCCTCGTAGCGGCCGCGCCCCGCATTCTTCGCGGCATAGGCGGCGGCGTCGGCGCGCTTGAGGAGCGCCATGGGATCGACGGCATCGCCGAGCGACGCGGCCACGCCGACGCTGGCCCCGATCGAGCAGGAGCCGGCGCGCGTCTCGATGGGCGCCTCGAGCGAAGCGATGATCTTGGAGGCGATCGCGGCCGCCTCTTCCGGCGCGGAAAGGCCCTCCAGGATCAGCGTGAACTCGTCGCCGCCCAGGCGCGCCACCGTGTCGGTGATGCGCACGCATCCCGTGAGCCGCTCCGCGACGGCGCGAAGGACGTCGTCGCCCGCGTCGTGGCCACGCGTGTCGTTCACCTCCTTGAAGCGGTCCAGGTCAACGAAGAGGAGCGCCATCCAGCGTCCCTGGCGGCCCATGCGCGCAACCGCCTGGGCGAGGATCTCGAGGAAGCTTCGCCGGTTGTGCAGCCCCGTGAGGGAATCGCGCCGCGCGAGCCGGTCGAGCTCGGACTGGAGCTTGCGGTCCGCGGTGATGTCGGTCGACAAGTGATAGATCCCGACGACCTCGCCCGAGCGGTCCCTGCGCGGAAAGAACGACGTCCGGAAGGTTCGCGGCGCGAGGCGCGTCGCCACTTCACGCTCGAACGTGGAGGCCTCGCCGGCGAGCGCGCGGGCGAGGCGCGGCAGCACCGTCTCGCGGTATTCCGGTCCCGGAAAGACCTCGTCCACGCGCTTGCCGATCATGTCCGTCGGATCGAGCCCGAGCCACTCGCGGTAGCACGAGTTCGCGAACTCGACCTTGAGCTCCGCGTCGACGTACGAGATCAGCGCGGGAACGTTGTCGGCGAGAAGCCGCAGCCGCTCCTCGCTGTCGCGCTGCGCCTTCTCGGCGCCGAGGCGCTGGTGCATGAGCTCGTTGAACTGCCGGGTGATCGAGCCCACCTCGTCGGCGCGGTCCACGGGGATCGGCGAAAAATCGCCCTCGCCCTCGCGTAGCCCGATCATGGAGAGGCGCAGCATCTGCAGGGGCGCCAGCAGCCAGCGCACGGTAAGCCACACGAGCGGCAGGACGATGGCCGCGCTGATGCCCGCGATGATCCACAGCCGCAGCTGCGCGGCTTTCAGCGGCGCGAAGAGCTCCGCCTTGGGAACCCCGGCGATCAGCACCCAGGGCACGGCACGCAACCGCCGGGACGTGTAGAGCGTGGGCACGCCCTGGCTCGAGATGCCGTCGGCGGTGCCCTCGAATCCGTCCACCGCGTCGCCCACCGCCCTGGAGCCATTGGCGGGCCGCTGCTGCAGGATGCGCCTGCGGTCGGGGTGGGCCACGTACACGGCCTTCGCGGCCCGCGTGAGCAATACGAAATAGCCGCTCTGGCCGATCTTCTCCTCGCCCAGCGCGCCGAGGAAGGTCGAACGATAGAGGCGGATCACTCCCACCAGCACTCCGGCGAGCCGGCCGTCTCGCGCCATGATCGGCGTGGCGATGTTCACGATGGGCTCGTGCCGCGTCCGGGAAAGGACCGGCTCGGAGATCACGGTGCTGCGGCTGGAGACCACCTGCTTGAAGTAGTCCCGGTCGGAGGCGTCCAGGCCCTTGCGCGCCGCGAGCTCGGGATAGTCCGTGACGACGATGCCCTTCGCATCCTGGACCAGGAGGTCGTCGAATAGCGCCATGAGCGAGGGCCGCTCGGCGAACTGCCTGCGGACTTGCGCCGGGTCCGCGAGGTCGCGCTCGTCCATGAATGCGGCGGTGGCCGAAAGCGCGCCCGCGCCGGTCTCGAACTTCGAGTCGATCTCGTGCGCGACGCGGGCCACGAGCGAGGCCTGCTGCTCGGAGACGATGCGCACGAAGTCGTCCTCCAGGAGACGCATCTGGATCGTGCTTGCCACGACGAGGACGGCGACGACCAGCAGCGCCACCGCGAACGCCACTCGTTCCTTGATGCTCCAGGCCCTCATGCCTCCCATTCTACGGCGGGGGCCTCAACGGGTCGCGGGCGCGTCCTCGAGGATGTCGGCGCCCTTGGGAGGCGTGAAGCGGAAGGTGTCGGGCGCCAGGGAGACATTGGCCTTCAGATCGGAGAACTGCAGGGCGGTGTGGCCGCCGAGCTGGTCATACAGCTCCATCGCCGCAAGCGTTCGGCCCTTCAATCCCAGGCGCACGCGCTCGAAGCCGGTGTCCTTCGCCTTGGGCGTCGCCTCGACCCATTCGAGGCCGCCGGCGCTGCCCGCGTCGCGTAGCGTGAAGAACGCCGCGATGTCCTCCTTCCCGGCGAGGAGCGCCGCCGGCGTGGCGGAGACCGCCGCGTCGATGCGCTTCACGGTGACCTGGTTCAGGTCCGGGTCGTAGATCCAGAGCTTGCTGCCATCGCCCACCAGCACCTGGCTCGTCGGCTTGTCGTAGGTCCAGCGGAACTTGCCCGGGCGCGAAAAGGAGAAGGTGCCCGAGGCTCGCTCGGCGACCTTGCCCTGGCGGTCCAGGACTTGCTGGGTGAAGCTCGCGGTCGCCGTACGTGTCGCGGAATTGAAGGCGAGGAAGTCGTCGAGGCCGTTGGCGGCCGAAGCGCGAGGGGCGAGGCAGGAGATGACCAACAGGAGTTGGATCCCGGGCCATCGCCACGTCGTGGCGCCCGGGATGAAGGGCCAGCTCATTTTTCCCGCGAAGCTACGATGATCTCGCGGTTGCCGTTGGAGGCCATCGGCGTCACGAGCCCGGCCTTTTCCATGTCCTCGATCAGCCGTGCGGCGCGGTTGTAGCCGATGCGCAAATGCCGTTGCACGAGCGAGATGGAGGCACGCTTGTTCTGGAGGACGATCTGCACGGCCTGGTCGTAGAGGGGATCGGATTCGCCTGAGACACCGCCGCCGTCCGCCGCGTTCAACTCGGGTTCCGGCTCGTCGAGGATGCCCTCGATGTATTGCGCTTCGCCCAGCTTCTTCAGAGACTCGACGACGCGGTGCACCTCGGCATCGGCCACGTACGCGCCGTGCACGCGTTGCGGCTGGCCGCCACCGGGCACGAGGTAGAGCATGTCGCCTTGCCCCAGCAGGCTTTCGGCGCCTTGCTGGTCGAGGATGGTGCGCGAATCGACCTTGGCCGAGACCTGGAAGGCGATCCGCGTCGGAACGTTCGCCTTGATGAGGCCGGTGATCACGTCCACCGAGGGGCGTTGCGTCGCGAGGATCAGGTGGATCCCGCACGCACGCGACTTCTGCGCGAGCCGGGCGATCAGCTCCTCGACCTTCTTGCCCGAGGTCATCATGAGGTCGGCGAGCTCGTCGATCACCACCACGAGCATCGGCAGCGGCTCGAGCTGCTCGGGGTTGTCGGGCGTGAGCGTGAAGGGATGGGGAATGGGCTTCTTCGCCTCGATCGCCTCGCGCACCTTCTGGTTGTAGCTCGCGAGGTTGCGCACCGAGAGCGTGCTCATCAGCTTGTAGCGCCGCTCCATCTCGGCCACGCACCAGTTCAACGCCGCGCCCGCCTGGCGCATGTCGGTCACGACCGGCGCCAAGAGGTGGGGAACGCCCTCGTAGGTCGAGAGCTCGAGCATCTTGGGATCGACCAGGATGAGCCGCACCTCGGAGGGCGTGGCCTTGTAGAGCAGCGACAGGATCATCGCGTTGATCGCCACCGACTTGCCCGAGCCGGTGGTACCGGCCACGAGGAGATGCGGCATTTTCGCGAGGTCCGCGACCACCGGTTTGCCGGTGATGTCCTTGCCGAGCGCCAACGCGATCTTCGAGTGCAGGTCGGCGTAGGCCTGCGAGCCGACGATCTCCGAGAGCCGCACGATCTCGCGCTTCGGGTTGGGGATCTCGAGACCCATGCACGAGGTGCCGGGGATGGTCTCCACCACGCGGATCGCGGTGACGGAGAGCGCGCGCGCGAGGTCGCGCGCGAGGTTCACCACCTGCGCGCCCTTCACGCCCACGGCGGGCTCGATCTCGTAGCGCGTGATCACCGGGCCGGGATACGCCGCGACCACCTTCACCTGGACGTTGAAGTCGAGGAGCTTCCTCTCGATGAGGCGCGACGTGTACTCGAGCGTCTCGGCCGTCGGGCGCTCGATGTGCGTATCCGGGGGGTCGAGGAGGGAAAGCTGCGGCAGCGGCGAATCGGGGAGGTCCGCGAAGAGCGGCACCTGCTTCTCGCGAACGATGCGCTCGCTCCTGGGCACGTGCACGGCCGGAATCTCGATGCGGATCGGCTCGTGGTCCTCCAGGATCTTCTTGGCTTCCTCGACGTGCTCCTTGCGCTCCTGCGCGGCGAGCCGGCCTTCCTCGCGATCGCGCCGCGCCTCGATGCGCGCGCGCAGCGCCGCGTAGCCCCATTCGACCCCGGCGCCGGTGAGCTCGGCCACGCGCAGCCACGAGAGCCCGGTGAAGACGCTGAGGCCACCGGCGAGTAGCGCGAGCAGGAGGAGCGTGGCACCGGTGAATCCCAGCATCGGGCCGATTCCGGCCGCGAGGAGCGTCCCGAGAGCGCCGCCCGGGGCGAAGCCCGAGGCATCCGCGGGTCCATGCACGCGCAACGCCTCCAGCGTGCAGCTCGCGGCGAGCACGATCGCGAAGCCCACCAGCGAGAGCGCGAGCGTGCGGCGGTTGAGGATCTCCCACTGCTCGACCCGCCGATACAGCCTGAGGATGCAGACGACCGCGAGTGCCACCCACCACCACGCCGACATCCCGAAGACATAGTAGAAGGCATCGGCGAGCCACGCGCCCGCCACGCCGCCCTTGTTGGCGAGCGGCGCACCGCTGCCGCTGAACGAAGGGCCCGCGTCGGAGCGGCTGAAGGTGGCGAGGATGAGCGCGAGGTAGATCCCCGCGGCGGCGAGCGTGATCCAGGCGGCTTCCCGAAGCGCCCGCGCGAGGCGCGGCTGGGTGCCGGGAACGGCCGTTACAGCGATGGCGGCAACTCTCGGTTGATGATCGTGATCGCCTTCGACTCGATCGAGATGAAGCCGCGGTCCGAGAGGTCCTTCAGGATCCGGTTCACCATTTCACGCGAGGCGCCCACCATGTTGGCGAGGTCCTGCTGCGAAAGCTTCTCGCCCACCATGAGCTTGCCGTCGTTGTAGACGGAGAGCTCGAGGAGCGTGCTCGCCACGCGCCCATAGACGTCCATCAGCGCGAGCGTGCCGATCTTGCGGTCGGCCTCGCGCACGCGCTGGGCCAGCATCCGCATCACCAGGTTGGCCATGCGCGGCTGCTGCTCGACGCAACGCTCGAACGCGGCATGGGTGAGCACGAGGAACGTGGACGGCTCGATCGTGGTCACCGAGGCGGAGCGTGGCTGCTTGTCGATCATCGACATCTCGCCGAAGAAGGCGCCCGGCCCCAGGATCTTCAAGATGATCTCGCGGCCTTCCTCGTCGCCGATGAAGACCTTCACCTTGCCGGTCATGATCATGTAGAGCGAGTCGCCCATCTCGCCCTCGGTGAGCACCACCGCATTCTTGGGGTAGCTCTTCTCGGCGGCGACGGCGCGGATCGTATCCAGCTCCTTGTCGGAGAGCTGGGTGAAAAACGGTACCGCCTTGAGCGTCATCGTGCGCTCGCCGACGGCGGGGCGCTTGAGGTCCTGGGCCATGGGGTTCTTAATAACCAAAATTCCTTGATTTGTCAATCGGTTAGGCGGCCAACTTCAGATACGCCCTTAATCTCAGGCACATACGCCTGCATGGCGGGGATGCGATAATCGCTGTTTTCCGGCTTTCTGCCCCCATCTCCAGCCCGTGACAACAAGACATTCCCGCCTTCTCATCCTCGGCTCGGGACCGGCCGGCTATTCGGCCGCGGTCTACGCCGCCCGCGCGAACCTGAAACCCGTGCTCATCACCGGCCTCGCGCAGGGGGGCCAGCTGATGACCACGACCGACGTCGACAACTGGCCCGCGGACGCGATGGGCGTGCAGGGCCCAGAGCTGATGGAGCGCTTCCTCAAGCACGCCGAGCGCTTCGAGACCGAGATCATCTTCGACCAGATCCACACCGCGAGGCTGGGCGAGAAGCCCATCGCCCTGGTGGGCGACGCCGCAACCTACACGTGCGACGCGCTCATCATCGCGACCGGGGCCTCCGCGATGTACCTGGGCCTGGACTCCGAGCAGGCGTTCATGGGCAAGGGCGTCTCGGGCTGCGCCACGTGCGACGGCTTCTTCTACAAGGGCCAGGACGTGTGCGTCGTCGGGGGCGGCAATACCGCGGTCGAGGAAGCGCTCTACCTCACCAACATCGCGAAGCACGTGACGGTGATCCACCGCCGCGACAAGTTCCGCGCGGAGAAGATCCTGCAGGACAAGCTCTTCGCGAAGGCTGAAGAGGGCAAGGCGCGGATCGAGTGGGACCACACGCTGGACGAGGTGCTGGGCGACAAGGCCGGGGTGACGGGCGTGCGCATCAAGTCCACGCGGGACGGCAAGACGAAGGATCTCCCGCTCACCGGGTGCTTCATCGCCATCGGCCATCGGCCCAATACCGAGATCTTCGCCGGCCAGCTCGACATGAAGGATGGATACATCGTCACGAAGAGCGGGCTGGGCGGGAACGCAACCGCGACCAGCGTGCCGGGCGTCTTCGCCGCGGGCGATGTGCAGGACCACGTGTACCGCCAGGCCGTCACCAGCGCGGGCACCGGGTGCATGGCGGCACTGGATGCGGACAAGTACCTGGAGAGCCTCGGCTAGCGCCGCGGCAGGGACGTGAGGCCTTCCATGGCGCGCGCCTGGCTTGCGGTGCTCGCGGTCGTGGCGCTCGCGGTGGGCGTGCTGAACCTGCAGCGCCCGCTCGCCAATCCCGACGAGGGCCGCTATTCGGAGATCTCGCGCGAGATGGTGGCGAGCGGCGACTGGGTCACGCCGCGCCTGGACGGCATCAAGTATTTCGAGAAGCCGCCGCTGCAATACTGGGCGAGCGCGGTCGCCTTCGAGCTCTTCGGGCCGCACGAGCCCGCCGCGCGCCTCTACGGCTGGATCGCCGGATTCGCCACGCTCGTGGTCCTGGGCTTCGCGGCATGGCGCCTCGCGGGGCCCGGCGTCGCGGGCGCCTCGGTGCTCGCCCTCGTCGCGAGCCCGTACTTCATGGCGCTGGGCGGCATCGTCACGCTCGACATGGGACTCACGCTCTGGACCAGCGCCACGTTCTTCGCGCTGCTCCTCGCCGAGCAGGCACGCGAACGCCCCGGTGTGCAGCGCGCATGGATGATCGCGTCGTGGGCCGCCATGGCGCTCGCCGTGCTCTCCAAGGGACTCATCGGCATCGTGTTCGCGGGAGCGGCGGTTTTCTTCGCGATGGTGCTCGCGCGCGATGTCTCGATCCTGAAGCGCATGCGCTGGGGCTGGGGCCTCGCGATCTTCCTTGCGATCGCCGCCCCATGGTTCGTGCTCGTGTCGCGGGCGAACCCGGAGTTCGCGCATTTCTTCTTCGTCCACGAGCATTTCGAGCGCTTCCTCACCCACGAGCACCGGCGCGTGCAGCCGGCGTGGTTCTTCATTCCCATCGTTCTGCTGGGGTTCCTTCCCTGGGTCGCGTCGCTGCCGGCGGCCGTGTGGGATGCCTGGAAGGCGCAGGGCGCGCAACGTTTCGACTCGCGCATGGCGCTTGCCTGGAGCGCCTTCATCCTCACCTTCTTCAGCGCCTCGGGCTCGAAGCTTCCGGCCTACGTGCTGCCGCTTTTCCCGGCGCTTGCCTTCGCACTCGGCCGCTTCCTCGCCGCGGCCCCGGGCGCGCGCCTCGCGCGCCATGCGCTCTGGACAGTCGCGATCGCGCTGGCGCTCGCGGTCGCCGCGGCGATCGCACCGATCTCCGGCGATCCGTGGACCCGGTCGCTCTATGCGCACGCGTGGCCATGGCTCGTCGCGGGCATCGCGGCGATCGGCGCAGGCGCGCTGGCGGCCGCGCTCCTCGCCCGCGGTGAGCGCCGCTTCGAGGCGCTCGCCGCCATGGCGCTGGGATCGGTCGTCGCGCTGGGACTCCTCATCGAGGGCTATGGAGCGCTCACGCCGAGGCAATCGGGAATCGACGTGGCGCGCGCGATGGCCCCGTATCTCGGCTCGAACCCGCGCCTCTACAGTGTCGAGTACTACGACCAGACGATCCCGTTCTACCTCGGGCGCACGGTAACGCTGGTGAGCTACGTGGACGAGTTCGAGACGGGGCTCGCCGCCGAGCCGGACAAGTCCATCGCCCGGCTGGCCGATTTCCCCGCGCAATGGCTGCGGCCGGGCGGTGCGCTCGCTATAATGCAGCCCCGTGCATACGCACAAATGAAGGCGCTGGGCCTCCCCATGATCGTCCTGCACGTCGATCCCCGCCGGGTCGTGGTCCGCAAGCCTTGAGCCCCGTCACCCTTTCCCTGCTGATGGCCGGCGTGCTGCTGAATGCCGCGGCGCAGCTCTTCCTCAAGACGGGCACCAACCGCGTGGGCGAGTTCTCGTTCGCGCTGTCCAGCCTCGGTCCCGCGGGGCTCAAGCTCGCGACCAGCCCTTTCGTGATCGCCGGGCTCTCCTGCTACGTGGTGAGCGTGGTGGTGTGGATCCTGGGCCTCTCGCGCGTGCCGGTGAGCGTCGCCTACCCGCTCCTCTCCGTGGGCTACATCGTGAACGCCTTTGCCGCCTACCTGCTCTTCGGCGAGGCGCTCGCGCCGCAGAAGCTGGTCGGCATCGGCTTCATCGTGGTGGGCGTTTTCCTCGTCGCGCGGTCCTGAGCATGGACTTCCTGCCCTTCGCACGCCCCACCATCGACGAGTCGATGATCGCCGCGGTCGCCGACACGCTGCGCTCGCGTTGGATCGTGACCGGCCCGCGCGTCGCGGCCTTCGAGAAGGCGCTCTCGGAGCGCTTCGCCGGTCGCCCGGTGCGCTCGCTCACCTCCGCCACGGCGGCGATGCAGCTCGCCCTCGAGCTGGTCGGCGTGGGTCCCGGCGACGAGGTGGTGATCCCGGCGCAGAGCTTTTTCGTGACCGGCAACGTGGTCGAGCGCACCGGCGCGAAGACCGTCTTCGTGGACGTGAACCTCGCCTCGCGCAACATCGACTTCGCCCAGGCCGCCGCCGCGGTCACGCCGCGCACGCGGGCGCTCATTCCCACCCACTACAACGCGCCGCTCGATCCCGACGTGCTCGACGAGTTCGCGCGCCGCCACCAGGTGCGCGTCATCGAGGACGCGGCGCTCGCGATCGGCTCGCGCACCTCGCGCGGCCCGGTGGGCGCGACGGGCGACCTGGTGTCGTTCAGCTTCCACCCGAACAAGAACATGACCACGATCGAGGGCGGCGCCCTGGTGCTGAACGACCTTGCCGAGGCGGCACGCATCGAGGAGTTGCGCTTCCACGGCATCAAGCGCCTGCCCGACGGCACGCGCGATGTCGAGGTGGCCGGCACCAAGTACAACTTCTCCGACGTCGGCGCACGCCTGGGCCTCGAGCAGCTCACCCACCTGGACGAGTGGTGCCGGGCGCGCGAGCGCCTCGCGCACCGCTACTTCGAGGCGCTCGCGGGCGACGACCTCTTTCCCCCGGAGGCGCTTCCGCCGCGCGACAATCCGGGCCACAGCTGGAACATGTTCACGGTGCTGCTGCCCCTCGCCCGGCTCGGGACCACGCGCAAGGCCGTGATGGACGCGATGATGCAGGAGGGCGTGGGAACCGGCGTCTCCTACGAGGCGATCCACCTCACCTCGCTCTTCCGCGCCAAGGGCTTCAGGGAAGGGATGTTCCCCAACTCCGAGCGCATCTCGCGCGAGACGCTCACGCTCCCCCTCTATCCCGAGATGAAGGACAGCGACGTGGACCGCGCGTGCGCGGCGCTCTCGGGCGCGCTGCGCCGCAAGGCGGCCTGAACGATGGCCGCCCCCGTCCTCTCCGTGGTGATCCCCGTGTACAACGAGGAGGAAGTGCTGCCGGCGCTCTTCGCGCGCCTCTACCCGGCGCTCGACGCGCTCGGGGTCGCCTACGAGGTCATCTTCGTGAACGACGGCAGCGTGGACCGTTCGGCCGCGATGCTGCGCGAGCAGTTCCAGCAGCGCCCCGAGGTCACGCGCGTCGTGCTCTTCAACGGCAACTTCGGCCAGCACATGGCGATCCTCGCGGGCTTCGAGAAGGTCCGTGGGCGGCGCGTGGTGACGCTCGATGCCGACCTGCAGAACCCGCCCGAGGAGATCGCGAAGCTCCTCGCCATGATGGACGAGGGGCACGACTACGTGGGCTCGATCCGCAAGGCGCGCCAGGACGCGGCGTGGCGCCGCTGGGCCTCGAAGGCGATGAACCGCCTGCGCGAGCGCATGACGCGCATCCGAATGACCGACCAGGGCTGCATGCTGCGCGCCTACGACCGCCCGATCATCGACGCGATCCGCGCCTCGCGCGAGGTGAGCACGTATATCCCGGCGCTCGCCTATTCCTTCGCGAGCCGCCCGGCGGAAATCGAGGTCGAGCACGAGGAGCGCCAGGCGGGAGAATCGAAGTATTCCCTCTACAAGCTGATCCGCCTCAACTTCGACCTCGTGACCGGCTTCTCGGTGTTGCCGCTGCAGCTCTTCTCGCTCTTCGGCATCTTCGTCTCGCTGGTCTCGGTGGGCGTGTACGTGGTCGTGATCATCCAGCGCATCGTCTCGGGCTACGGCGACGGGCTGTGGGTGATCTGGGATCGCGACATCCTGCAGTTCTTCCTCACCGGCATGGTGCTCTTCGGCCTGGGCCTCATCGGCGAGTACGTGGGCCGCATCTACCAGCAGGTGCGCGAGCGCCCGCGCTACCTGATCCAGGCGGTGCTGGAGCAGCCCGAATGAACGCCGTGGTCTTCGCCTACCACGACGTCGGCGTGCGCTGCCTCTCGGTCCTCCTCGCGCACGGCGTCGACGTGGCCCTCGTCGTCACGCACAAGGACGATCCCGGCGAGGACGTCTGGTTCGGCAGCGTCGAGAAGCTCGCGCGCGCCCGCGACATCGAGGTGGCCACCCCCGCCGATCCCAATATCGGGGAATTCGTGGAGCGCCTGCAGTCGATCTCGCCCGACTTCATCTTCTCGTTCTACTACCGCTTCATGCTTTCGCCCGAGGTGCTCGCCACCGCGATGGTCGGGGCGTACAACATGCACGGCTCGCTCCTGCCCAAGTACCGCGGCCGCGTGCCGGTGAATTGGGCGGTGCTGCGCGGAGAAAGAACCACGGGCGCCACGCTGCACGAGATGGTCGAGAAGCCCGACGCGGGCCGGATCGTCGACCAGATGGCCGTCCCGATCCTGCCCGACGACCGCGCGGTGGATGTGTTTCGCAAGGTGACGGTCGCCGCCGAAGTCGTGCTCGACCGCTCGCTTCCGGCGCTCCTCGACGGCACCGCGGCCCTCACGGTGCAGGACCTCTCGCGCGGCGGATATTTCCGCGGCCGCAAGACCGACGACGGGCGCATCGACTGGACCAAGGGCGCGCGCGAGATCCACGACCTGGTCCGCGCCGTGGCCCCGCCCTACCCCGGCGCCTTTACCCTGCTGGACGGAGCTCGCGTGCGCATCCTGGCGACGCGCGTGCTCGACGAGCGCGCCGCCGAGGCGCCCCCGCGTCTCGCGGTGCAGGGCTCCTACCTCGTGGCCGAGTGCGCCGACGGCGGCCGGTTGCGCATCATCGACTGGGACGTGGATGGCGCGGCGATGGACGCGCCCTCTTTCGCGGCGCGCTTCGGCGCGCAGCCTTCCCTGCATGGAGAGACCTCATGAAGAAGCTGTGCATCCTCGGCGTGAACGGATTCATCGGGCACCACCTGTCGCAGCGCATCCTCGCCGACACCGAGTGGGAGGTCTACGGGATGGACATGAGCTCGGAGCGCGTGAGCGACCTCGTGAAGAACCCGCGCTTCCATTTCTTCGAGGGCGACATCACCATCAACCGCGAGTGGATCGAATACCACATCCGCAAGTGCGACGTGATCCTGCCGCTGGTGGCGATCGCGACGCCCGCGACCTACGTGCGCGAGCCGCTCAAGGTCTTCGAGCTCGACTTCGAGGCGAACCTGCCGATCGTGAGGAGCTGCGTGAAATACGGCAAACGCGTGCTGTTCCCCTCGACCTCCGAGGTGTACGGCATGTGCGAGGACGCGGAGTTCGACCCGTACGCCTCCAGCATGGTGCTGGGTCCCATCGACAAGCAGCGCTGGATCTACTCCTGCTCGAAGCAGCTCATGGATCGGGTGATCTACGCGTACGGATCCATGGGGCAGCTCGACTTCACCCTCTTCCGACCGTTCAACTGGATCGGCGCGGGCCTGGACTCGATCCACACCGCGAAGGAAGGCAGCTCGCGCGTGATCACCCAGTTCCTCGGCCACATCGTGCGCGGCGAGCCCATCCAGCTGGTCGACGGCGGCGCGCAGAAGCGCGCCTTCACCTACATCGACGACGGGGTCGCGGCGCTCATGAAGATCATCGAGAACAAGGAGGGGGTCGCGAGCGGGCGCATCTACAACGTCGGCAACCCGAGGAACAACTACTCGGTGCGCGAGCTGGCCGAGATGATGCTCGCGCTCGCGAAGACCTATCCCGAGTACAAGAAGAACGCCGCGAAGGTGAAGCTCGTCGAGACGAGCGCCGCGAAGTACTACGGCAAGGGCTACCAGGACGTGCAGAACCGGGTCCCGAAGATCGACAACACGATGAAGGACCTCGGCTGGAAGCCGAAGGTCGACATGAAGACCGCGCTGAAGCACATCTTCGACGCCTATCGCGGGCAGCTTGACGACGCCCGCGCCCTCGCGAGCTAGAATCGGCGCATGGATGCGAGCGCGAAGGTCGGCGTGGTGATGGGCTCCCAGAGCGACTGGGACGTGATGCAGCATGCCGCCCGCGTGCTGAAGGATTTCGGCGTCCCGTACGAGGCGAGCGTGGTCTCGGCCCACCGCACGCCCGACGCCATGTTCGAGTACGCGGAGAGCGCGCGCGAACGGGGGCTCGCCTGCATCATCGCCGGCGCCGGCGGCGCGGCGCACCTGCCGGGAATGATCGCCTCCAAGACCACGCTTCCCGTTCTCGGGGTGCCGGTGCCCTCACGCCATCTCGCGGGGCAGGACTCGCTCTACTCCATCGTGCAGATGCCCAAGGGCATCCCGGTCGCGACCTTCGCCATCGGCGAGGCCGGCGCGGCCAACGCCGGCCTCTTCGCGGTGAGCCTGCTCGCCGCCTCCGACGCGGAGCTCACGCGGAAGCTCGCCGAGTACCGCGAGCGGCTGCGCGAGCAGGTCGCGGCGATGCAACTGCCCGACGTGCTGTGATCCTTCCCGGCGCGACGCTGGGCCTGCTGGGCGGCGGGCAGCTGGGCCGGATGTTCACCGTGGCGGCCCGTACGCTCGGCTACCGCGTAACGGTCCTCGACCCCGATCCGGCCTCTCCCGCAGCCGAGTTCGCCACGGCGCACCTCGCCGCATCCTATACCGACCCGCAGGCGCTCGAGCGCCTCGCGCGCGAATGCGCCGCGGTCACCACGGAATTCGAGAACGCGCCCGCAGCCGCCTTGGAGCAGCTCGCCGCGCACGTGGTGGTGAGGCCCGGCGGCGCGTCGGTCGCGATCGCGCAGGACCGGCGCCGCGAGAAGTCGTTCTTCGCGAGCGGCGAGCTTCCCGTGGGCCCGTTCGCGACCGTCGAGTCGGAGGCCGGCATCGACGCCGCGGTGGCGAGCGTGAAGCTGCCCGCGCTCCTGAAGACCGCGCGGCTGGGCTACGACGGCAAGGGGCAGGCGCGCGTCGACTCGAAGGCCGACATCGTGCGCGTCCTTCGGGAATGGAACGGCGTGCCCTGCGTGCTGGAGAAGCTCCTCCAGCTCGAGCTCGAGGTCTCTGTCGTGCTCGCACGTGGCGACGACGGCCGCGTGGCGAGCTTCCCGGTCGCCGAGAATCGCCATTCGCGTGGGATCCTCGACGTCACGATCGCGCCGGCCCGTATTTCCGCCGGCCTCGCGCGCGAAGCCACGCGGCTCGCCGCGATCGTCGCCCAGTCGCTCGACTACGTGGGCGTGCTCGCGGTCGAGATGTTCGTCGTGGACGGCAAGCTGCTGCTGAACGAGATCGCTCCGCGCCCCCACAATAGCGGGCACTACACGATCGATGCGTGCCGCACGTCGCAGTTCGAGCAGCAGGTGCGCGTGCTTTGCGGCCTGCCGTTGGGCGACGCCTCGCAGCACACGCCCGCCGTCATGGTGAACCTGCTGGGCGACATCTGGCACGCCGGCGAGCCGCGTTGGGACGCGGTGCTCGCCCATCCCGGGGCGCACCTGCACCTGTACGGAAAGCGCGAGGCGCGCCCCGGGCGCAAGATGGGCCACGTGACGGTGTGCGATCCGGAGCTCGAAGCCGCGCTGGATACCGCGATGCGCATCCGCGCGGACCTGGGCATCGGTGAATCCGCGGCGGCCCCGGCGCGCGTCGAAGGGGCATCATCCCCGTAAGGAGGCTCGCCATGAAATCCTTTCCCTTGCTTTGCGCCGGATTCGCCGTCGCGCTCGCCGCGACCGGCTCGCTCGCCGCCGACCACCAGGAGACGCGCAACGTTTCGGGCTTCACCGAGCTCGCGCTCCATGCCCCGGTGAACGTCGATGTCGTGCAGGGAGGCTCCGAGGGGCTGGTCCTGGAAGGCGATCCCGAGTACATCGCACGCATCGAGACCGTGGTCGAGAACGGCACGCTCAAGATCCGCTATACGTCCCGCGACCGCGTCTGGAACATGGCGAAGATCCGGGCGCACGTCCGGATGAAGACGATCGAGGGCCTCGCGATCGCGGGTGCCGGCGACATCACGGCGCAATCGGTGCAGGCGAAGGAGCTGCGGGTGAGCATCTCCGGGTCGGGCGACATACGCCTCGGCGCCCTCGCGGCCGACCACCTGTCCGCCTCCATTTCCGGCAGCGGGAACCTGTTCGTCGCCGGCAAGGTCGATCGGGCGGAAACGTCGATCGCCGGCTCGGGCGACCTCAAGGCCGCCAAGCTCGAGTCTCGCGAAGCGCACGTCTCCATAGCCGGCTCGGGCGACGCGATCGTCTGGGCGCGCGAGCTCATGAGCGTGAGCATCGTGGGCGCGGGCGACGTGCGCTACTACGGCGACCCCACCGTGAAGAAGAGCGTGATCGGCTCGGGCTCGGTGAAGCGCCTCGCAGCCAATCCCTGATGCCCTTCTGGCCTCGCCGCAGGCGAACCGCCGGCATCACGATCGGCGATGCGCTCTGGGCCGAGGCCACGTCACGCTGGCTCTTCATGCGCGGCCTCGGGGAGCCCGAGCGCGAGCGGCTGCGCGGCCTCGCCGTGGGCTTCATCGGCTCGAAACGCTTCTCCGGAACCCATGGCCTCGAGGTGGACGATCTCATGCAGGTGGAGATCGCCGCGCAGGCGTGCATCCTCGTGCTGGAGCTGGGAATCGACTGGTACGACGGATGGACCGAGGTGATCGTCTATCCCGCGCAGTTCGCACCGGAACGCGAGTACGTGGACGACGCGGGCGTGGTGCACACGACGCACGATCCCATGGCGGGCGAGGCATGGCTGGGCGGCCCCGTGATCCTCTCGTACGAGGACGTGGCGCTCGCCGGCGATGAGGAGTTGCGAGTGGCAGGCTACAACGTCGTGATCCATGAGTTCGCCCACAAGCTCGACATGCGTAATGGCGACCCCAACGGATTTCCCCCGCTGCATGCGGGCATGGACGCGCGCGAATGGAAGCGCGATTTCTCGGCGGCCTACGAGGATTTCCGTGCGAAGGTCGATGCGGCCGAGAGGCTTTCCTCGGAACGTCGCATCCAGGCGGCGCTCGACAAGCTGCCCATCGACCCGTATGCGGCCGAAAGCGCGGCGGAGTTCTTCGCGGTGGGCTCGGAGGCCTTCTTCGAGACGCCCGAGCGCCTCGCGCCAGCCTACCCGGCGATCCATGCGAGGTTGAGGGACTTCTACCGGCAGGACCCGCTCGCGCGGCTCGGGAAAGCGCGCTAGTTCGAGCTACCGAGCCTCAGCGCTCGGCTGGATCCTCGGGCATGTCCTTGGAGTCGCCCTTGGCGCGCGCGCGGCCCTCTTCTTCGGCGCGCTCCATCTCCTTGGCTTCGGCGTCGGATTTGGGCGCGGCATCGCGCGCTTCCTTCTCGACGTCGTGGTTCTGCATGTGGTCCTTCACGCCCTCGTTGTAGTCGCGAGTCGCCTTGTAGTTGCCCTCGCCATACTGCTGGGCGTCACCGCCTTGCTGTTGCTGCTGGCGCTGCGGCGGGGGCGATTTCTGGTCCCGCTTGTCGTCCTGGTCGTTCATTGCGTGCCTCGCGAGTTGGCCGGATCGGGCTTCTGGTCGCCCTTCTGCGTCGAGTTGGGCGAGAGGGTCGAGTAGGAATGGTCGTCGCCTTCCCGGGGCCCCGTCTGCTGCTGGGCCTTGGTAAGGTCGGTCGTGTTGGGCGCCACCGGCGTCACGCCGGCGGGTTCGGTCGCCGCCGCTGGCGCGGGCGTGGTTCCGATCAACTGCGTCGACGGGCTTGCGGCCATCGAAACGCGCGAGGCATCGCTCTTCGTGCCGACCTTGCTGCATGCGCCCAAGGCGAGCGCCGCGACAGTGGCGGCTACGAAAGCGAGGCTGTGGTTGGGTCTCATGGCCGTTCTCCGCGGCTGCCGGATGCGACAGCCCTATGGCCAAGATAGAGCGCCTGCGCCGCCCGGGTTATCGGACAAGCGCGCGGGCGCGCGTAGGACGAGAGCTAGAGAAAGAGCACGGCGGGGAAGACCGCGATCGCGAGCACGATGAGGATCCACTCGCAATTCCAGCGCTTCAAATGCCCGGTGTAGTGAAGGATGATCGCGGCGATCGCGAACACGTAGAAGGCGGCTAGAAGCATTTCTTGTTCCCCATCCCTGACGTGCCGCTAGGATACAGGAAAGGCTTTTTCGGGCCTAGGGAGCCTAGACCGCCTCTTCGCCGGTCTCGCCGGTGCGGATGCGCACCACCTGGCTCACGTCCACCACGAAGATCTTTCCGTCGCCGATCTTGCCGGTGTGGGCGGCCTTCACGATCGCATCCATGGCTTTTTCGAGGAGCGCATCCGCGATCACGACCTCGACCTTCACCTTCGGCAGGAAATCGACCACGTATTCGGCGCCGCGGTAGAGCTCGGTGTGGCCCTTCTGCCGGCCGAAGCCCTTCACCTCGGTCACGGTGAGCCCCGTGACGCCGATCTCCGAGAGCGCCTCGCGCACTTCGTCCAGCTTGAACGGCTTCACGATCGCTTCGATTTTCTTCATGCTAGCCTTTTCCGCGATACGCCGATGTTAAAGGAAAGCGCCAGTCCTTGCCGAAGGCGCGCGGGGTGATGCGCACGCCGGGCGGGCCCTGGCGGCGCTTGTACTCGTTCGCCTGGATGAGGCGCACCACGCGGCGTACCGCCTCCAGGTCGTAGCCGCCGCTCGCGATCTGCTCGGCGGTCATGTCGCGCTCCATGTAGCGCTCGACCACGACGTCGAGCAGCTCGTAGGGCGGGAGCGTGTCCTGGTCGGTCTGGCCGGCCGCGAGCTCGGCGGAAGGCGCGCGGTCGATCACGCGCTGCGGGATCACGAGGCCCTTGCTGTTGCGCCAATAGGCGAGGCGATAGACGAGCGTCTTCACGATGTCCTTCACCACCGCGAAGCCGCCCGCCATGTCGCCGTAGAGCGTGCAATATCCGGTCGCGAGCTCGCTCTTGTTGCCGGTGGCGACCACGATGCGCCCCGACTTGTTCGACAGCGCCATGAGGAGCATGCCGCGGATTCGCGACTGCAGGTTCTCCTCCGTCACGTCCTCTGCGAGGCCTTCGAACGAGGGCGCGAGCTGCGCGCGGAAGGCTTCGTACACCGGCTCGATGTCGATCTCGCTCAGCTTCACGCCGTGGATCGAGGCCATCTCGCGCGCGTCGTCCACGCTCATCCGCGCCGTGTAGCGGGAGGGCATCATCACCGCGTGCACCCGTTCCGCGCCCAGCGCATCCACGCACACCGCGAGGACGAGCGCGGAGTCGATGCCCCCCGAGAGGCCCATCAGCACGCCCGGAAAGCGGTTCTTGCCGACATAGTCGGCGATCCCCGTCGTGAGCGCGCGGTAGATCGTCTCCTCTTCCGTGAGCGGCGGGGCCTTGGACCCCTTGAAGGCACCGGCCTCGAGATCGACCAGGTCCACGGACTCGCGGAAGGTCTCGCCCTGGTAGGTGAGCATGCCCTCCCCGTCGATCGCGAAGGACGCGCCGTCGAAGACGACCTCGTCCTGGCCGCCCACGCCGTGCACGTAGAGGATCGGGAGGCTGGTTTCCTTTACCCGTGCGCCCATGCGCTGGTAGCGCTCGGCGAGTTGCGCACGGTGGAAGGGCGAGGCATTGATGGAGACAAGCGCCGTGGCGCCGGCGGCCTTGGCCTGCGCGGCCGGCTCGGGGAACCAGAGGTCCTCGCAGATCGCGAGCCCGACCTTGCGGCCTTCGAGATCGAAGACGCAGGGACGGTTGCCCGGCTCGAAATAGCGCTTCTCGTCGAAGACCTGGTAGTTGGGGAGCTTCTGCTTGAAGTAGAACTGCTCCACGCGCCCGTTGCGAAGCAGCGCGGCGGCGTTGTAGCGGGTGCGCCCCTCGCGGTGCGGAAATCCCACCACCGCGGCTACGTCGAGGCAATAGGGCGCGAGCTTCATGAGCTCGGAGACGCACTTGTCGCAGAAATCGTCGCGCAGCCACAGGTCCTCGGCGGGATAGCCGGAAAGCGACATCTCCGGGGTGACGACGAGCTTCGCGCCGCCGGCCCGCGCCGTGTCCACCGCGCCGCGGATCTTCGCGGCATTGGCCTCGAAGTCGCCGACGGTGGTGTTGATCTGCGCGGCGGCGATCTTCATGGCCGGATTATAGTGGGAGCATGGCGGAGACCCTGCGCATCCTCGAGTCGCTGTCCGGCGTCGACCCCGCGCAGTGGAACGCGCTCGCGGCCGGCAACCCCACGCTCTCCTACGAGTTCCTGCACGCGCTGCACGCGAGCGGATGTGCCACGCCGCGCACCGGCTGGAAGCCGCAATACGTGACGCTCTGGGAGGGCGCGCGCCTCGCGGGCGCCGTGCCGCTCTACCTCAAGTCGCATTCCTTCGGCGAGTACGTGTTCGACTGGGGATGGGCCGACGCCTACGAGCGCCACGGGCTCTCGTACTACCCGAAGCTGCTGGCCGCGGTGCCGTTCACGCCGGCGACCGGGACGCGGCTCCTCGCCGCCGAGCCCGCCACGCGTGAGCGCTTGGCTCGTGCGCTCCTCGAGTCCGCGCAGGAATCGGGCGCCTCGTCCCTGCACGTCCTCTTCCCGGACGCGCGCGACGCCGAGATGCTGCGTTCGCTGGGGATGCTCGAGCGCTCCGCGGTGCAGTTCCATTGGCGCAACGCCGGCTACGCCTCGTTCGAGGCCTTCCTCGCCGCGCTCTCCCACGACAAGCGCAAGAAGATTCGCCAGGAGCGGCGCAAGGTGGCCGACGCCGGCGTGCACCTGGTACGCAAGACCGGGCATGAGGCGACGAAGGCCGACTGGGATTTCTTCACCGCATGCTACCGGCGCACCTATCGGGAGCACCGCTCCACGCCCTACCTCACCCGCGATTTCTTCGCATCGATCGCGCAAAGCATGCCCGGGCAGGTGCTTCTCGTGATCGCGATCCGGGAGGGACGCCCGATCGCCGCCGCGCTGAATCTCTTCGGGAGCGAAGTCCTTTACGGGCGCTACTGGGGCAGCGTCGAATACGTGCCCGGCCTGCACTTCGAGGCTTGCTACTACCAGGCGGTGGAGTTCTGCATCGAGCGCGACATCGCCGTCTTCGAGGGCGGTGCGCAGGGCGCACACAAGCACGCCCGCGGGTTCCTCCCCGAGGCGACCCGCTCTTTCCATTGGCTCGCCCATCCCGCGTTCAACCGCGCCATCGACGAGTTCCTCACCGAAGAAGGAGAGCGCATCGCCGCCTACGTCGACGAGCTGAACGAGCGCACGCCGTTTCGCAGGTAGGCAGCCCGCTTCACCTATGTGCGGTGCGCCCATCCGCGCTCTCAAGGCCTTTTCCACGCCTCGTCGAACCGCTTCCAGTGCGCCGCGACCTGGGTTGCCAGGAACGAGCGGAATAGCTCCACTTCGCGTGCATAGGCGTCGGGGTCGAGCGCCCCGCGGATCATCTGGAAGCGCTGGTAGAGCAGATACGTATTGGCGACGTCGGTCTCGCAGTAGTTGCGGATCGCCTCGATCTCGCCGCGCTGCCACGCCGGGTAAACCTGCGAGCCGTCCATGCCGAGCTTGCCGGGAAGGCCGCAGAGCTGCGCGATCTCGTCCAAGGGCGCCCACGCGCGGTTCTGGTAGCCGGCGAGCACGTCCATGAGGTCGGTGTGGCGCGCGTGGAAGCGCGAGAGGTAGTTGTTGAACTTGAACTCGCGGTCGTTATCGCCGGCGTCCCAGTAGCAGCAGCCGGGGATGCCGTGCACGAGCGCCCGGTAGTGGAGCACCGGCAGGTCGAAGCCGCTGCCATTCCACGAGACGAGCTGGGGCGTGTACTTCTCGATCCCGTCGAAGAAGCGCTTCACGATCTCGGCCTCGGAATCGGCGGCGGAGCCGAGCGTCCAGACGCGCACCCCATCGTCGCTGCGCAACGCGCACGAGATCGCGACCACGCGCTGGACGTGCGCGGGGAGGAAGTCGTTGCCGGTGGCCTGGCGGCGGCGCTGCGAAGCGAGCTCGACCACGGCCGAGTCGCTCACGGCCGGCCCCAGGTCCCAGAGCTTGCGAAGCCCCGCGATATCCGGGACCGTCTCGATGTCGAAGACGAGGATCGGAGTCATCAGCCGGGGAATACACCGGTGGAGAGATAGCGGTCGCCGCGGTCGGGAACGATCGACACGATCACGGCGTCGCGGGCCTCCCCGCAGAGCTCCATCGCCGCGGCAAGGCCGCCACCCGCGGAGATGCCCGCGAAGATCCCCTCTTCCCGCGCGAGGCGCCGCGCCATCTCCTCGCTCTCGTCCTGCGAGACCTCGATGATGCGATCGACGCGCGAACGATCGAAGATCGTCGGCAGGTACGCCTCCGGCCACTTGCGGATGCCGGGCACCGAAGCGCCATCCCGCGGTTGGACGCCGACGATGGTGACGGAGGGATTCATCTCCTTCAGGTACCGCGAGCAGCCCATCAGCGTGCCCGTCGTCCCCATCGTCGCCACGAAGTGCGTGATCTTCCCCTGGGTATCGCGCCAGATCTCCGGGGCGGTGCCCGTGTAGTGCGCGAGCGGATTGTCCGGATTCGCGAACTGGTCCAGGATCACGCCCTCGCCCGCGTCGCGCATGCGCCCGGCCGTGTCGCGCGCGAGCTCCATGCCGCCCTTTTCGGGGGTGAGGACGAATTGCGCGCCATACGCCGCCATGGTCTGGCGCCGCTCGACGGACAGGTGCTCGGGCATCACCAGCACCATGCGGTAGCCGCGCATCGCGGCGACCATCGCGAGCGCGATGCCGGTGTTGCCGCTGGTGGCCTCGATCAACGTGGCGCCCGGGCGAATCTCGGCGCGCCGCTCGGCTCCCATCACCATCGAGAGCGCGGGCCGGTCTTTCACCGACCCCGCGGGATTGTTGCCCTCGAGCTTCACGAACACGGCGTTGGCGCTCGTCCCCGGGATGCGCTGCAGGCGCACCAGCGGGGTGTTGCCGATGAAGCGCTCGAGGGTCGCGCTCATATGCTCGGCAGGACCTCGAAGCGCACCTCGTCCACGCAGACTTGCCCCTTGCCCTGCAGCGAGAAGCCCAACTCCAGGATATAGGTGTCCTTCGGCACGTCGAGCTCCGCCGACACGGATTGCCAGCCCGTGCCGCCGGCGATGGGCGCGAACCGGTTTGCAAGCTCGTTGCCCGAGCCGCCGTGGGCCATGAGGATCGGCCCGGCGCCGACGCCCGTGACGTCCTTCAGGCGCAGGAGCGCGGACAGGCGCACCCGCTTGCCTCGCACCGACGTACCGGCCGGGTGGCCCTGCACCATCTTGCCCCACGGTTGGCGGCCGACCGACTCGAAGCAGCCGCTGCGCGCACCGGCGGCCGGGTGCGACTCGTCGAGGAAGAAGCGGAACGAATCGCTCGCGGCATGCATGATGCATTCCCAGCCGGTGGGGCATAACGCGCCGGGGCGCGTGGGTGTCTCGAAATCGGGATTGCGCAGCTTCACCTCCGGGGGCTCGGCCCGCTCCATGCCGGGAAGGGGCTTGCCCAGGGGCAGCGCCTGTGCGCCGGCGAGCGATGCGCAGAGGAAAAGGCCGGCCGCGAGCATCGCGCGCGTCATGGGGCTTCCCGCGCGAGGCGCGAGGCGACGTAACGGCCCACGCCTTCCTCGACATCGAGGAATGGCTCGTGGTAGCCCGCCGCGCGCAGCGCCGATACGTCGGCCTCGGTGTAGCTCTGGTACTTGCCGACCAGCGCCGGCGGGAAGGCGATGTACTCGATGGCGCCCGCGGCGCGAAGCTCCTCCAGGGTGAGCGGCTTTTCGCCGTGCGTGCGGCGGATCGCATTGACGGTGGCGCGCGCGACCGCGTTGAAGCTCTCCGCGCGGCCGGTGCCCACGTTGAAGATACCCGAGGCGTCCGGGTGGTCCAGGAAGAAGAGATTCACGCGCACCACGTCTTCCACGCAGATGAAGTCGCGAACCTGCTCGCCCGGGCCATAGCCGTGGCTCGCCTCGAAGAGGCGCACGCGCCCCTGGGCCACGTACTGGTTGTAGAAATGGAAGGCGACGGAGGCCATTCGGCCCTTGTGGGCTTCTCGCGGCCCGTAGACATTGAAGTAGCGGAAGCCCGCCACCTGCGCGGCGGGCTTCTGCGCGAGGTGGCGCCGCACCGCCTGGTCGAAGAGGAACTTGGAATACCCGTACACGTTGAGCGGCGCCTCGTGCTCGCGCGCCTCCCTGAACACCCGCCCGGCCCCGTACACCGAAGCCGACGAGGCGTATATGAAGCGTGCGCGCCGCGCGTTGCACCAGCGCATGAGCGCGAGGGAGTAGTCGTAGTTGTTCTCCATCATGTAGCGCCCGTCGGTCTCCATCGTGTCGGAGCAGGCGCCCTGGTGGAGCACGGCGGTCGCGTCGGGCGTGGCGCCCGAGGCGATGCGCGCGAGGAATTCGCGCTTGTCGATGAAGTCGGCGATGTCGAGGTCGGAGAGGTTCGCCACCTTGTCGGCGCGCGCCAGGTTGTCGACGGCGACGATATCGCGCTCGCCGCGCTCGTTCAGCGCCTTCACGAGGTTCGAGCCGATGAAGCCCGCGGCCCCCGTCACGATGATCGTCATGGCGCGCCCTTCTGCGCGAGGCTCGCCTCGAGCTCTTCGCGGTGCACGACGGCCGTCCCCAGCTTCCCGACCACGATGCCCGCGGCGTGGTTCGCGACCCGCATCGCGTCGTGCAAATCGGCGCCCGACGCCACCATGAGGGCGAGGACGCCGATCACGGTATCGCCCGCGCCGCTCACGTCGTACACCTCGCGCGCGCTGGTTGCCTCGTGGTGGCTCTCTCGGGCGGTGAAGAGCGACATGCCCTCCTCGCTGCGTGTGACGATCAGCGCATCGAGGTCGAGGCCGGCGCGCAGCTCCTGGGCTCGGCGCGCGAGGTCGGCTTGGTCGCTCCAGCGGCCCGCGACCTCGCGGAACTCGCTGCGGTTGGGCGTGAGCACCGTCGCACCGCGATAACGCGAGTAGTCGTCGCCCTTCGGGTCCACCAGCACGGGCTTGCCGTGCGCGCGCGCCGCGGCGATCATCTTCTGGACGTGCTCGAGGCCGCCCTTGCCGTAGTCGGAAAGCACGACCGCATCGGCCGCGTCCACCAGGCGCTCGTACTCGCCGAGCTTGGCCGAGAGCGCCTCGTGGCTGGGCGCGCGCTCGAAGTCGATCCGCAGCAGCTGCTGTTGCTGCCCGATCACGCGCAGCTTCACGGTGGTCGAAAGCTCGCCGTCGCGATGCAGCGAAGCGTTGACCCGCTCCTTCTCCAGGAGCCTCGCGAGCGAATCGGCCGCCTCGTCGTTGCCGACGACCGCGAGCAGCGTCGCCGAGCCGCCGAGCGCGCTCACGTTGCGCGCCACGTTGGCCGCTCCGCCCGGACGCTCCTCGGTGCGTTTCACGTGCACGACCGGCACCGGCGCCTCGGGCGAGATGCGGCTCACGTCCCCGAACCAGTAGCGGTCGAGCATCACGTCGCCGACCACCAGGACCCGCGCGCGAGTGAAGTCGGGAAGCCGCGTCATTTCGGCGTGAGCCGCCCGATGGGAAAGTATTCGAGGCCATGGGAGCGCAGCACCTCGGGCTCGTAGAGGTTGCGCCCGTCGAACACCACGGGGTGCTTGAGCGAGCGCTTCACGGCGTCGAAATCCGGGCTGCGGAAGGCCTTCCACTCCGTCATGATGACGAGCGCGTCGGCGCCTTCCAGCGCGCCCATGGCGTCGTCGGCGAAGGAGACCGACTTTTCCTTCTCGTAGATGTGGCGCGCTTCCTTCATCGCGACCGGATCGAAGGCCCTCACGCGGGCGCCGCGGCGCAGCAGCTCGGCGATGATCACGCGGCTGGGCGCCTCGCGCATGTCGTCGGTGTTGGGCTTGAAGGCGAGGCCCCAGAGCGCGAAGGTGCGCCCCGACAGGTCCTCGCCGAAGCGCCGTGCCACCTTTTCGGCCACCACGCCCTTCTGGCGCTGGTTGGCGTCCTCGACGGCGCGCACGACCTTCAGCTCCACGCCGCACTCCTCGCCTGTACGCAGCAGGGCGGTCACGTCCTTGGGAAAGCACGAGCCGCCGTACCCCGCACCCGGATAGAGGAAGTGGTAGCCGATGCGCGGGTCCGAGCCGATGCCGATCCGCACGTGCTCGATGTCGGCGCCGAGGCGCTCGGCGAGGAGCGCCAGCTCGTTCATGAAGGAGATGCGCGTCGCGAGCATCGCGTTGGCGGCGTACTTGGTGAGCTCCGCCGAGCGGATGTCCATCACCTGCAGGCGATCGTGGTTGCGCTGGAAGGGCCCGTAGAGCTCGCGCATCGCGGCGACGGCCTCGGGCTCGTCGGCCCCGATCACGATGCGGTCGGGCCGCATGAAGTCCTCGACCGCGGCGCCCTCCTTCAGGAACTCCGGGTTGGAGACCATCGAGAAGGCGATCTTCGCGTTGCGGGCGGCAAGAGTCTTCGCGACTTCGGCACGCACCTTGTCGGCCGTGCCCACGGGCACGGTGGACTTGTCGACGATCACGCGGGGACCGTCCATGTGGTTCGCGATCGCGCGCGCCGCGGCGAGCACGTACTGGAGGTCCGCCGAGCCGTCCTCGCCGGGCGGCGTGCCCACGGCGATCATCTGCACCTTCGAATAGCGCGCGCCCTCGACCGGATCGGTGGTGAAGGAGAGCCGCCCCTGGGCCACGTTGTTGCGCACCATCTCCTTCAGCCCGGGCTCGAAGATCGGGATCTCGCCGCCGCGCAGCATCTCGATCTTGCGTTTGTCGACGTCGAGGCAGAGGACCTGGTTGCCGACCTCGGCGAGGCAGGCTCCGGTGACGAGGCCCACGTAGCCGGTTCCGATGATGCTCACCCTCATGCGTGCGCCCCCTCGTCGATGGAAGCGCGGATCGCTTCGAGTACCGCGGCAGGATCCCGCGCTCCGGTGATCGAGCGGCCCACCACGAGATAGTCGGCCCCGAGGCGAACGGCCTCCTCGGGTGTCACGACGCGCGACTGGTCGTGCGCGCTGTCGCCGGCGAGCCGGATGCCGGGGGTGACCAGGACGAAGTCTTCGCCGGTGGCCTTGCGCAGCATCGGGGCTTCCTGCGCGGAGCAGACGACCCCGTCCAGCCCGCAGACGCGCGCGAGGCGCGCGAGGCGCTCGACGTTTTCCAGCATGGACCCCATGTAGCCCACGCGGGCGAGATCGTCCTCGGAGATGCTGGTGAGGATCGTGACCGCGACCAGCAGCGGCGGGCGCGCGACCGAGGCCACCGCCTCGCGCGCGGCGCGCAGCATCGTCTCGCCGCCGCTCGCGTGCACGTTCATCATCCACACGCCCAGGCGCGCGGCGGCGCGACAAGCGCCGGCCACGGTGTTGGGGATGTCGTGGAACTTGAGGTCGAGGAAGACCTCGAGGCCGCGCTCCTGCAGGCGCGCCACCACGTCGGGGCCCGCCGAGACGAAGAGCTCCTTGCCCACCTTCACGCGGCAGAGCTTGGGATCGAGGCGCGAGGCGAGCGTGAGCGCGCTTTCGGCATCGGGAACGTCGAGCGAAACGATGATTCGCTTATTGTCCAATTTGCATCCTCGCGAGGTGGCGCCCGGGGCTCTCGAGCTCGGCGGTGCGGCGCGGTGGAAAAGTTTCCCATCCGCCGCACGCGGGGCATTGCCAGAAGAACTGGCGCGCCTTGAAGCCGCAGTTGCTGCAAAGGTAGACGGCGAGGGCTTGCGCGTGGGAATGGACCAGGTTCTTCATGAGCTGGAGGTCCTGGCGGCGTTCGGCGGGCGCGCGCACCAGCTCCGCGTCGATCAGGCGATCGAGGCCCACGAGGGTGGGATTGCGGCGCACCTCGTCGCGCACGAGCCGGTAGGCGGCCTCGTCGCCCTCGATCTCGGCGGTCGTCTGGTAGACCACGTTCAGCAGATCCAGCCCCGGGAAGCGATGCTGCAATCCGCGCAGCAGCGCGAGGCCCTCCTGCGGACGTCCGAGCGCCTTGTAGCTCTCGACCATCCCTTCCGCGGCGAGGCCGATGTACGCCGGGTCCTGCGCCTCGATCGCCTTCCAGGCGTCGAGCGCCTGCTCGTGCCGGCCATCGCGCGCGAGCCATTCGCCGCGCAGCAGGTTCGCGCGCACGCACTTGCGGTTGGTCTCGAGGGCGCGCGCGAGGTGGGACTGCGCTTCTTCCCCGCGATCGTGCACGTGCGCGGTGATCGCGAGCTCGCAATGGTAGTTGGCGATTTCCTTGGTGTAGTTGCGCCGCGCGCTCACCTCGAGCTTCTTGGCCGCGTCGATTGCCTTCTTCCAGTCCTTCTCCTGGATGTAGATGTCGAGGAGATGGCGGTGCACTTCCTCCGAAGGATCGGTCTCGCCCAGGCGCTCGAGCACCTCCTCGGCATGGTCGAGGAGGCCCGCCTTGAAGTAGTCCTGCGAAAGCTCGAAGGCCGCCTGGCGCCGCTCGTCGGCGGGAAGGTCCTCGCGCTTCACGAGGTCCTGGTGCATGCGGATGGCGCGATCGACCTCGCCGCGGCGCCGGAAGAGGCTACCCAGCGCGAATTGCAGCTCCACGGTCTGGGGGTTCTCCTTGGCGACCTGAAGGAACGATTCGATGGCCTTGTCGGGCTGCTCGTTCAGCAGGAAGTTCAATCCGCGGAAATACGACGAGGGCAGCGCGCGCGACTCCGACAGCAGCGACTTGATGTCCACGCGCGCCGCGATCCAGCCCATGCCGAAGAAGAGCGGCAGGGCGAGGAGCCACCAGAATTCAAACTCCATCGGCGGGCCCCGCGGGCGGCGGCGCGGGCGCCGTGGGTTGCGTGCGCTTCAGGCGGCCGATCTCGCGGCGCTGGCGCACCACGGTCGGCACCCACGCGAGGAGCCCGATCACCATGCCCGCGACGAACACCACGAGCAGCACGAAGACGAGCGGGGCCTGCAACTGCTGGCCGGGCAGCCCCGTGAGCGTCACGTCCTGGCCGTTCTTCACCGCGAACCACACCAGCACCAGCACGATGGCGAGGCGCACGATCCAGACGACGGTTTGCATGGATTGGGTCCGAAAAGGTGCCGCTATTCTACCGCTCAAAAAAACGGCGGACACGCGGTCCGCCGTCGGTTTGCGTCATCGCCGCCGTCAGCCTTCGTGATAGTCCACGCGCTCGCGCAATTCCTTGCCCGCCTTGAAGTGCGGGACGTACTTGCGCGGCACCTGGACCTTCTCGCCGGTCTTGGGGTTGCGCCCCGTTCGCGGCGGCCGGTAGTTCAACCCGAAGCTGCCGAAGCCGCGGATCTCGATGCGGTTCCCGGACGCCAGGGTGTGCGCCATGGCGTCCAGCATCGTCTTCACCGCGAGCTCGGCATCCTTCGGCGCCAGCTGGCTATGCCTCGCGCTCAGCAGCTCGATGAGCTGTGACTTAGTCATGGCGCGTTCTCCCCCTGGAGTCACTTTGGACCTATTCCTTGTCCTTCGAGCCCGAGAGCTTCGCCTTCAGCAGCGCCCCCAGGTTCGTGGTGCCGGAGCTCGCGTTCGATTCCGCGGCGTGCTTCTGCAGGGCGGCGGACTCTTCGGCCGCGTCCTTCTGCTTGATGGACAGGTTGATCGATCGGCTCTTGCGGTCGATGTTCACGATCACGGCCTCGATCTGCTGGCCCTCCTGGAGGTGCTTGGAGACGTCCTCGACGCGGTCGCGGGCGATCTCGGAGGCGCGCAGGTACCCTTCCACGTCCTTCTCGAGCTCGATCACGGCGCCCTTGGACTCGATCGACTTCACGGTGCCCTTCACCACGTTCCCCTTGTCGTGGGTGGTCACATAGTTGCCGAACGGATCGCCTTCCAGCTGCTTGATGCCGAGCGAGATGCGCTCGCGCTCGACGTCGATGGACAGCACCACGGTCTCGACCTCGTCGCCCTTCTTGAGGTTCTTCACCGCTTCCTCGCCCGGCGCCTGCCAGGAGAGGTCCGAGAGGTGCACCAGGCCGTCGATGTTGCCGGGCAGGCCGATGAACACGCCGAAGTCGGTGATCGACTTGATCGTGCCGCGGACCTTGTCGCCCTTCTTGTGGTTCATGGCGAACTCTTCCCACGGGTTCGGCATGCACTGCTTCATGCCGAGCGAGATGCGGCGGCGATCCTCGTCGATCTCGAGGATCATCACCTCGACCTCGTCGCCGAGCGAAACCACCTTCGCGGGATGCACGTTCTTGTTGGTCCAGTCCATCTCGGAGACGTGCACCAGGCCCTCGATGCCGCTCTCGATCTCGACGAACGCGCCGTAGTCGGTGATGTTGGTCACCTTGCCGAAGAGGCGCGTTCCCTGCGGGTAGCGCCGCGAGATGCCGATCCAGGGGTCCTCGCCCAGTTGCTTCAGGCCCAGCGAGACGCGGTTCTTCTCGGCGTCGAACTTGAGGATCTTCGCGGTGACCTCGTCGCCCACGGAGAGCACCTCGGTCGGGTGCTTCACGCGGCGCCAGGCGAGGTCGGTGATGTGCAGGAGCCCGTCGATGCCGCCCAGGTCCACGAACGCGCCGTAGTCGGTGATGTTCTTCACGACGCCCTTCACGACGGCGCCTTCCTTGAGCGTCTCCAGCAGCTGCTGGCGCTCGACGCCGGCGGTCTCTTCCATCACGGCGCGGCGCGACACGACCACGTTGTTCCGCTTGCGGTCGAGCTTGATCACCTTGAACTCGAGCTCCTTGTTCTCGAAGTGCGAGGTGTCCTTCACCGGGCGCAGGTCCACGAGCGAGCCCGGCAGGAACGCGCGGATGCCGTTCACCATGACGGTGAGGCCGCCCTTCACCTTGCCGGAGACCACGCCCTTGATGATGCTGCCGTTGGCGAGCGCCTCGTCGAGGCTCGTCCACGCGGCGAGCTTCTTGGCCTTGTCGCGCGAGAGCTTGGTGGCGCCGAAGCCGTCTTCCAGCGCTTCGATGGCCACGGAAACGAAATCGCCGGGCTTCACCTCCACTTCGCCGCGGTCGTTCTTGAATTCGTCGGTTGCGATGGTGCTTTCGGACTTGAGTCCCGCGTTCACGATCACGACGTTCGGGTCGACCGAGACGACCTCGGCGGTGATCACTTCGCCAATGCGCATTTCCTGGCGCGCAAGGCTCTCTTCGAAGAGCGCAGCGAAGCTGCCTTCGTTCACGGGAGTTGGGGTTGAGGTTTGGGACAACATGAAAACCTGACTTTCAGAGTAAGTTGATCGTCGCCAGGGGGGCCATGTTGCCATAACTCCCTGACACCCTTGGGCTTTTCAGCCCCGCTATGGAGATCCGCGCACGGCCTCGCGCCACCGGCCCAGGATCGCCTGGACCGCGGCGTCGACCGAGACGCCGGTGGTATCGAGAAAAACCGCATCGGGATAATGCCTTAGCGGCGCCACGGGGCGGGACATGTCCCTTTGGTCGCGACGCGCCAGTTCCTCCACAACGTCCTCTATTTTTGCATACATTCCCTTTTCCATCAACTGCTTATGGCGCCGCTCGGCCCGGGTGGCGACATCGGCCGTGAGGAACACCTTGAGAGGGGCGTCGGGAAACACCACGGAGCCCATGTCGCGCCCGTCGGCGACCAGCCCCGGAGGACGCCGGAAGCCCCGCTGGCGCTCGAGCAGCGCACGTCTTACGCCGGGGCGCGCCGCGACGCGCGAAGCGGCCGCGCTCACATCCTCCGTGCGCAGCGCCTCGGTCACGTCCTCGCCATCCAGCCAGGTCGAGCCCGGGCGGAATTCCACCCCCATCGCCGCCGTCGCCAAGACCAGCGCGGCTTCGTCGTCCAAGTCCACTTTCCCCCGCAGCGCCGCCAGCGTCGCAAGGCGGTACAGGGCGCCGCTGTCCAGGTAGTGGAAACCCAGGGCCCGCGCGACCTCGGAGGCGACCGTGCCCTTCCCCGAAGCCGAGGGGCCGTCGATCGCGATCACGGGGACCGCATCAACTCGCAAGGCGCCGGAACTCATCGAAATACGAGGGAAAGGTTTTCGAGACGCAGCCCGGATCCATGATCCGCACCGGCACGGGACCGAACGCGGCGAGGGAAAAACACATCGCCATGCGGTGGTCGTCATAGGTATCGACGCGGACGGGCCCGAGGTGCGAGCCTCGAGGCGCGAGAGGAGGCGCGATCGAGATGAAGTCGGGACCCTCTTCGACGCCGGCACCGAATTTGCGAAGCTCGGTCGCCATCGCGCAGATCCGGTCGGTCTCCTTCACGCGCCAGCTCGCGATGTTGCGAATCACGGTACGGCCTTCGGCGAAGAGGGCGAGCACCGCGGCCGTCATGGCGGCGTCGGGGATGAGATTCGCGTCGAGGTCGATGCCCGAAAGCTTCGCGCCGGCGCTCGCCTCGATCCACGCGGGCCCCATGGCGATGCGCGCGCCCATCCGCTCGAGCACGCGCGCGAACTGGACGTCGCCCTGCAGGCTGGCGCTCCCCACGCCCTCCACGCGCACCGGGCCGCCACCGAGCGCGCCGGCGGCGAGAAAGTAGGAAGCCGACGAGGCGTCGCCCTCCACCTCGACCCGGCCCGGCGAGGCATAGCCGCCCTTCCCGATCGTGAAAGCGCTCCAGCCCTCGCGTGCGACCTCCACGCCGAACTGGCGCATGAGGCCGAGCGTGAGCTCCACGTAGGGCTTGCTGATGAGCTCGCCGTCGACCTCGATGCGCGTGCCCTCGCCGCGCCATCCCGTCGCGATGAGGAGCGCGGAAAGAAACTGGCTCGACACGTCTCCCCGCACGCGTAGCGTGGCGCCGCCACGCCCGGCGCGCGGGCCGATCGCGAGCGGCGGGTAGCCCCGGTTGCCGCGGTAGGCGATGTCGGCGCCGGCCTGTGCGAGCGCATCGACGAGGTCGCCGATGGGGCGCTCGTGCATGCGCGGCACGCCCGAAAGAACGTAGTGGCCGTCGCAGAGCGCGAGCGCGGCGGTGAGCGGCCGGAATGCCGTGCCGGCGTTGCCGAGGAAGAGCTCGGCGCGCCTGGCGGGGAAACCCGCGGCGGGCCCGATGCCGCCCACGCGAACATGCTCGACGCTCTCCAGGATCTCCACCGGCACGCCCAGCACGGCGAGCGCCTCGCGCATCACGCGCGTGTCGTCGGAGTCGAGGAGGGCATCGAGCCCGGTCGTGCCGCGAGCGAGCGCGGCGAGCAACAAGGTGCGATTGGAGATGCTCTTGGAGCCGGGAAGCCGAAGGCTTCCCGCGGCGCGCCTTACGCGAGCCAGGTCGAGCGACTCCATGCTATTCGGTGCCGCCACGCCGCGATGCGGCGATCGACTGGCGCGCGGCGCGTGCCTCCCTCATGAGCCGCTCCAGGCCCGCGCCCTCCGCCTTGTCGATCAGCTCGCGAAAGACGGCGAGCCGCGCGCCAAAACGGTCGAGCTCGTCGAGGAGCGCCGCGCGGTTCTGCAGCGAGATGTCGCGCCACATTTCCGGCGAGCTCGCGGCGATTCGCGTGAAATCGCGAAAGCCGCCTCCCGCGAAGTCGAGGAGCTCGGCCGCTTCCGGGCGCGAGGCGATCTCCGAGACGAGCGCGAAGGAAAGGATGTGCGGCAGGTGGCTCACGGCGGCGAACACGCGGTCGTGGTCCTCGGCGCCCGTCGTCGCAACGCGCGCGCCGATGCCCTCCCAGAGCCCGCGCACCATCGCCAGCGCGCCGCTCGCGGTCTCCGCGACCGGCGTCAGCACGACGCGCGCGCCGCGGAAAAGATCGGCGGTCGCGGAATCCACGCCGCTGGTTTCGCGCCCGGCGATGGGATGCCCCGGCACGAAGCGGGGAAAGCGCTCGCGAAGCTCCGCGCGCGCGAGGCGAACCACTTCCGCCTTGGTGCTGCCGGCGTCGGTCACGACCGCGTCGGCATCGAGGGCGAGCGCCACATCGTGCAGCACCGGGCCGATGGCGCGCACCGGGACCGCGACCATCACGAGGTCGGCGCCGCGCGCCGCGTCGGACGCGGACTCGGCGGCGCGATCGATCACGCCCATCTCGATGGCGCGCTGCAACGCCGCGGAATCGCGGTCGAATCCGGCGATGGCGGCCGCGAGGCCCGCGCGGCGCAGCGCCAGCGCGAACGAGCCCCCGACGAGGCCCACGCCCACGATCGCGACGGATTTCAGGCGGCGCACGATCCCCGGCCCTTCGCGAGGGATCGCTCGAGCTCGGCGAGGAAGCGCGAGTTGTGCTCCGGCAGGCCGACGGTCACGCGCAAGTGCTCGGGCAGCCCGTAGCCCGCGATCGGCCGCACGATCACGCCGGCGGCGAGCAGCTCACGGTAGACGCGCGCGGCGTCTCCCACGCGCACGGTAATGAAGTTGCCGCGTGAGGCGATGTAGTCGAGGCCAAGGCGCCGGAAGCCGCTCGCGAGCTGTTCCAGGCCCGCGGCATTCACGGCGCGCGATCGGGCGATGAACTCCTCGTCGTCCAGCGCGGCGCGCGCGGCGACGAGCGCGAGGTGGTTCACGTTGAAGGGCTGGCGCACGCGGTTCATCACCTCGGCCACGGCCGGGTCCGCTACCGCGTAGCCCACGCGCAGCCCCGCGAGGCCGTACGCCTTGGACAGAGTGCGCGTCACCACGAGGTTCGAATGCTTCGCGATCCATCGCGGCGTGGGCGACTTGAGGTCGTCCGGAAGGTACTCGCCGTAGGCCTCGTCCAGCACCACGAGAATTCGGGAAGGGACGCGCGCGAGGAAGGCGCGAACCTCTTCCCAGGGGCTGAAGGTTCCCGTGGGATTGTTGGGGTTGGCGACGAACACGATCTTCGTGTCCGCGCGCACCGCGGCGGCCATCGCCGCCAAATCGTTGCCGTACTCCTTCGCGGGAACCACTATGGCTTCCGCGCCGATCGCCTGGATCGCGAGCGGATACACCATGAAGGCGTGTTGCGAATGGATCGCCGAATCCGCGGGCGTGAGGAATGCGCGGGCGGCGAGCTCCAGCACGTCGTTGGAGCCGTTGCCGAGCACCAGGTTTTGCGGCGCGACGCCGAGTTTCCCCGCGAGCGCTTCCTTCAGCTCAAAACCGTTGCCGTCCGGATAGTAGTGCAGTTGGCCCAGCGCCTCGCGGATGGCGGCCACGGCCCTGGGCGACGGGCCGATCGGGCTCTCGTTGGACGCCATCTTGAGGATGTCGGCTTCGGGGATTCCCAGCTCGCGCGCCGTCTCCGAGATGGGCTTGCCGGGCACGTAGGGCATGATCGCCCGCACGTTGGCGGGTGCGAGGTCTTCTATCTTCATGTCAGAGGACCGCGGCGGGGTAGGAGCCGAGCACCTTGAGGAAGCCGGCGATCTTCTCGACCTCGGCCACCGCCGCGGCGACGTTCGCGTCGGTGCGGTGGCCCTCGATGTCCACGAAGAAGAGGTATTCCCAGATCGCGACCTTCGAGGGGCGCGACTCGAACTTGGTCATCGACACGCCGCGCGTGGCGAAGGGCGTGAGCATCTCGTAGACGGCGCCGGCGCGGTTCTTCGCCGAAAGGATCATCGAGGTCTTGTCGCGCCCGCACGGCTTCGGCTCGTACTCGCCGAGGATCAGGAATCGCGTCGTGTTGTTCGGCTCGTCCTCGATGTTCGAGGCGAGGATCGCGAGGCCGTAGTGCTCCGCGGCCATTTCGCCCGCGACCGCCGCCGAGCCGGGCTCGGCCGCCGCGCGGCGCGCGGCCTCCGCGTTGCTCGACACGGCGACGCGCTCGGCGCGCGGCAGGTTCGCATTCAGCCACTCGTGGCATTGCGCGAGCGACTGGCCGTGGGAGAACACGCGGCGGATCTCGCCGAAGTCGCGCGGCTGCGACATCGACATGAGATGGTGGTGGATGCGCACGACCACCTCGCCGCATACCTTCATCGGCGTCTGCGGCATGAGGTCGAGCGAGCGGCCCACCGCGCCCTCGGTGGAATTCTCGACCGGGACCACGCCGAAGTCCGCCGCTCCGGACTCCACGGCGCGGAACACCTCGTCGATGGAATCCGAGGCCTGCGTCACCGCCGCGATGCCGAAGTGCTTCACGGCGGCGCGCTCGCTGAACGTGCCCTTGGGGCCGAGGTAGGCGACGGTGATGGGGCGCTCGAGCGCGAGGCACGCCGACATCACCTCGCGGAAGAGGAACGCCACCGTCTCGCCCGAGAGCGGCCCCGGGTTCGCCTCCTTCAAGCGCGTAAGGACCTGCGCCTCGCGCTCCGGGCGATAGGCCTGGCCGACCTTCAGGGTGCCGATGGCGCGCGCGAGGCGCGCCCGCTCGTTCAGGTTCTCGAGGATCGCGTCGTCCACGCGGTCGATGGCGGTGCGCAGCCGCCCGAGCTCTTCGGCCGAATCGCTCATGAATCGGCGAGGCGCGGAACGTCGCGGATCGAGAGCACGCCGGGAATGTGCGCGATGCGGCGGATCACGTCCGGGGCGGCGGCGCTGTCGAGGTCGACGAGCGTGTACGCCATCTCGCCCTTGGACTTGTTCACCATGTTGTGGATGTTGAGGCCGGCCTGCGCCATCGTAGTCGAAATCTGCCCGAGCATGTTGGGCATGTTCGAGTTGGCGATGGCGATGCGATGAGGCGATTCGCGTGGCATCTGCACCGAGGGAAAATTGACCGAGTTGGCGATCTCGCCTTCCTCGAGGAACGCGCGCAACTGCTCGACCACCATCGTCGCGCAGTTCTCTTCGGCCTCCTCGGTCGAGGCCCCGAGGTGGGGGAGCGCGAGCACGCCGGGATGGCCCGCGAGCAGCTCGCTCGGGAAGTCCGTCACGTACCTGCGCAGGTGCTTCTCGGCGAGCGCCTTCGCCACCGCGGCCTCGTCCACCACGGCGTCGCGCGCGAAGTTGAGGAGCACGAGGCGTCCCGGCGCATGAGCGAGGCGCTTGGCGTCGATCAGGTGGCGCGTCCTGTCGTTCAGCGGCAAGTGCAGCGTGAGGAAGTCCGAATGCTTCACCACTTCGTCGATGGAGGCCGCGCGTTTCACCGCGGCCGGCAGGCGCCACGCGTTGTCCACGGTGATGTCGGGGTCGTAGCCCAGCACCTTCATGCCCATCTTGATGGCCGTGTCCGCCACGAGCCCACCGATGGCGCCCAGGCCCACGACGCCCAATGTGCGCCCTGGAAGCTCGATGCCCGCGAACTGCTTCTTGCCGTCCTCCACCTTCGATTCGAAGCCGTCGCCCTTCGCGAGGCCGTTCACGTACGCGGCGGCCGGAACGAGGTTCCTCGCCGCCGCGAGCATGGCGGCGAAGACGAGCTCCTTCACCGCATTGGCATTGGCGCCCGGCGCGTTGAAGACCGGCACGCCGCGCTTCGAGAGCTCGTCCACCGGGACGTTGTTCACGCCCGAGCCCGCGCGCGCGACCGCCTTCACGGTGTTGCCCACCTCGGAGAGGACAAGCTGGTGCGAGCGCAGCAGGATCGCGTCGGGCGAGGGAAGCGCCTTCCCCACGATGTACTGCGCACCCGGAAAGCGATCGAGGCCTTTCGCCGAGATCGCGTTGTAGGTCGCGACGCGGTACTTGAGCGCGCCCACCGTCAGGCGTTCTTCTTGCGAAATTCTTCGAGGAACTCGATGAGCGCCTCGACGCCCTCGACGGGCATCGCGTTATAGATGGAAGCGCGCATGCCGCCCACCGAGCGGTGGCCCTTCAGCTGCGAGAGCCCGCGGGCCTCGGCCTCGGCGAGGAACCTCGCGTCGAGCGCGTCGTCGCGCAGGCGAAACGGCACGTTCATGCGCGAGCGGTCTTCCTTCGCCACCGGATTGGAGTAGAAGTCGTGCGCGTCGATGTAGTCGTAGAGCATCTTCGCCTTGCGCGCGTTCACCTTGTCGATCGCGGCGAGGCCCCCGCGCTCCAACAGCCACTTGAACGTGAGGCCCGCGAGGTACACGGCGAAGGTGGGAGGCGTATTCAGCATCGAATCCGCGTCGGCCATGAGCTTGTAGTTGAGGACATTGGGCGTGTCGGCAAGCGCCTGCCCCAGGAGGTCCTCGCGAACGATCACCACGACCAGGCCCGCCGGGCCGATGTTCTTCTGCGCGCCCGCGTAGATGAGCCCGTACCTCGACACATCGAAGGGACGCGAGAGGATGTGCGAGGACATGTCCGCGACGAGCGGGACGCGGCCCGTGTCCGGCGTCCAGTGGAACTCCACGCCGCCGATGGTCTCGTTGGTGCAAGCGTGGACGTAGGCCGCGTCCGGCGAGAGCTTCCACGACGACTGCTTGGGCACGTAGGTGAAGTCGCGATCCTGGCTGGAGGCCACGACGTTCACCTCGCAGAACTTGCGCGCCTCGGCGATCGCCTTCTTCGACCATTCGCCGGTATTCACGTAGTCGGCCTTCTTGCCGCCGCGCAGCAGGTTCATCGGCACGGCCGAGAAATGCATGGTCGCGCCGCCCTGGAGGAAGAGCACCTTGTGGGTCGCGGGGATCGCGAGGAGCTTGCGCAGGTCGGCCTCGGCCTCGGCGGCGATGCGCATGAACTCGGCGCCGCGATGGCTCATCTCCATCACCGACATGCCCGCGTCGTGCCAGGTGACGAGCTCCCACTTCGCCTTCTCGAGCACGTCGACCGGCATCGCGGCAGGGCCCGCGCCGAAGTTGAAGATGCGCGCCGCCGGCTTGATGCGATGCGCCGGCGCTGCCGGAGCGGCGTTACGCTTCGGGGGCGCCTTCGCCGTTCGGGCCGGCGGCGCTGTCTTGCCCGTCGCCTTCGCCTTCGTGACGGGCCTCGCCTTCGCCCGCTTGCCCGTTGCCGTTCGCGCCGTTACCGTTTTCGCCATTGTCGTCGTAGCGGTCCATGATCGTTTGCAGGCCCGAGAGCTTCTCGCCCTCGTCCAGGTTGATGAGCGTCACGCCTTGCGTGGACCGGCCCATCTCGCGAATCTCGTTCACGCGCGTGCGGATCAGCACCCCGCCCGACGTGATCAGCATGATCTCGTCGTCGGCCGCGGCGAGCGTGGCGGCGACTACCTTGCCGTTCCTCTCCGAGGTCTGGATGGCGATCATGCCCTGCGTGCCGCGCCCATGGCGCGTGTACTCGGCGATCGGCGTTCGCTTGCCATAGCCGTTCTCGGTGGCGGTGAGCACGCTCTGCTCCTCGTTCTCGGCCACCAGGAGCGCGATCACCTGGCCGCCCTTGGCGATGTTCATGCCCCTCACGCCTCGCGCCCCGCGGCCCATGGGCCTCACGTCGTTCTCGTCGAAGCGAACGGCCTTGCCCTCGTCGGAGAAGAGCATCACGTCGTGCTTGCCGTCGGTGAGGGCGACGCCCACCAGGCAATCGCCTTCGTCGAGGTCCACCGCGATGATTCCCGAGGGACGCGGGCGCGAATACTCCGAGAGCGCGGTCTTCTTCACCACGCCCTGCTGGGTCGCGAAGAACACGTACTGCTCCTCGCTGAACTCGCGCACCGGGAGGATCGCGTTGATGCGCTCGTCCTCCTCCATCTTGAGGAGGTTCACCACGGGCTTGCCGCGGCTGGTGCGGCTCCCCTGCGGCACCTCGTACACCTTTATCCAGTAGAGCTTGCCCTTGTTCGAGAAGCAGAGCACGTAGTCGTGGGTGTTGGCGATGAAGAGCTTCTCGATGAAGTCGTCTTCCTTGGTGGTCGCCGCCTGCTTGCCGCGCCCGCCGCGCTTCTGCGAGCGGTATTCGTCCAGCGGCTGCGCCTTGATGTAGCCCTGCTGGGAGAGCGTGACGACCACGTCCTCCTTGGCGATGAGGTCCTCGAGGCGAAGCTCCTCGCCGTTCACGACGATCTCGCTCTTCCTCGGGTCGCCGAACTCGCGCTTCACCGCCGCGAGCTCGTCGCCGATGATGGCGGTCACGCGCTCGGGACGCGCGAGGATGTCGAGGAGGTCCTCCACCGTCGCGATCACCTCGCGGTACTCGGAGAGGATCTTGTCCTGCTCGAGGCCCGTGAGGCGTTGCAGTTGCATCTCGAGGATGCGCTGCGCCTGGACGTCGGAGAGGCGATAGCCGCTTGCGCTGTCGCCGGATTTCGCGAGCCCGAACTCCTTGGGCAGGGATTCGGGGCGGAACTGGTCGGCGGCGGCGCGCGCGAGCATCTGCTCGACCAGCGGCGAGCGCCACGTGCGGCCCATGAGATCCGTCTTGGCCACCGCGGGGGTCGGGGCGCCCTTGATGATGGCGATCACCTCGTCCACGTTGGAGAGCGCCACGGCGAGGCCCTCCAGCACGTGGCCGCGGTCGCGGGCCTTGCGCAGGTCGAATACCGTGCGGCGGGTGACCACTTCGCGGCGATGGCGCAGGAAGAAGTCGAGGAACTGCTTCAGGTTGAGCAGCTTCGGCTGGCCGTCGACGAGCGCGACCATGTTCATGCCGAAGTTGCTCTCCATCGGGGTGAGCTTGTAGAGGTTGTTCAGCACGATTTCCGCGACCTCTCCGCGCTTCAGCTCGACCACGATGCGCGTGCCCTTCTTGTCGCTTTCGTTCCTGAGGTCGGCGATGCCCTCGATGCGCTTGTCGCGCACCAGGTCCGCGATCTTCGTGAGCAGGTCGTCACCGCCCACCTGGTAGGGGAGCTCGTCCACGACGATCGCCTGGCGCGCCGCCTTGTCCATGTCCTCGACGTGCGTGCGCGCTCGCATCACCACGCGGCCGCGGCCGGTGAGATAGCCCTCCTGCACCTCGCCCAGGCCGTAGATGATTCCCGCGGTGGGGAAATCCGGCGCGGGGACGATCTTCACGAGGTCCGCGATGGTCGTCTCGGGATCCTTCAGCAGTTGCAGGCACGCATCCACCACCTCGCCCAGGTTGTGCGGGGGGATGTTGGTCGCCATGCCGACCGCGATCCCCGCCGAGCCGTTCACGAGGAGGTTGGGGAACTTGGCGGGAAGGACCAGCGGCTCGTGCTCCGAGCCGTCGTAGTTGGGGCCGAAGTCGACCGTTTCCTTGTCGAGATCGGCGAGCAGCTCGTGCGCGATCTTCGACATGCGGATCTCGGTGTAGCGCATGGCCGCCGCGTTGTCGCCGTCGACGCTGCCGAAGTTGCCCTGGCCGTCCACGAGCGGATAGCGCAGGCTGAAGTCCTGCGCCATGCGCACGATCGTGTCGTACACCGCGGTGTCGCCGTGCGGATGGTATTTGCCGATCACGTCGCCCACGATGCGCGCCGATTTCTTGTACGCCTTGTTCCAGTCGTTGGAGAGCTCGTGCATCGCGAAAAGCACGCGCCGGTGCACGGGCTTGAGCCCATCGCGCACGTCGGGAAGCGCGCGGCCGACGATGACGCTCATCGCGTAATCGAGGTAAGAGCGCCTCATCTCCTGCTCGAGGCTGATCGGGTGGGTTTCCTTGGCGAACTGTTCCATGGCTTCCTGTGGCGCGATAACCGAACGGTATCGCGTAACTTGTTGTTTTTAAGGCGTTTTATTTCTCGCCCGCAATGTAAATTCTAGCACGGCGGGAGGGCACTTTCCAACCCGGGGAGCGGTCTACGGCTTGTGGCGAAAAAGCAACCGTCAAGGGCAAGACTGTTGCGGGAACCCCCACTTTTGGTTGTGGACCGCAGGGGGCATTGTGTATAGTGGCGCCGAGCAGTTTCGGGCTTGCCGCCGAGAAAAAAGCAGAGCTTTTCGAACAATCACCTCATCCTCTTGGGAGTTCCGAACATGAAGATTTCCTCGATTGGCATGCTGGCGCTCGGCGCACTCGCACTCGCCGCCAGCCCCGTCTTCGCCAACGTGACCCCGAACCTGCAGGATTCGTCCGGCGCCGCCGTGAAGGACGCCTCGGGAGCCTGCGTCGTGACCTCCGGGCAGGTGCTCCCGGAATGCGCCGGCACGATGACGCCGCCCGCTCCCAGGCCCGCCACCCCCGCGTCGCCTTCCGCGCCGGCCATGCCCGCCGCGCCTTCCGCCCCCGCACCCGCGGCGAGGCCCGCACCTTCGTCGGTGCGCCAGTCGGTCGTGATCCAGGCCGACGCGCTCTTCGACTTCGACAAGTCGGTGGTTCGCCCCGACGGCAAGAAGAGCATCGACGCCGCGATGGACAAGATCCGCGGCGTGGACCTCGAGATGGTGATCGCGACCGGCCACACCGATTCCATCGGCACCGCCGCGTACAACCAGAAGCTCTCGGAGCGTCGCGCAGCCGCCGTGAGGGAATACCTCGTGAGCAAGGGCATCCCGGCCTCGAAGGTCACCACGATCGGCAAGGGCAAGACCCAGCCGGTGGCGACCAACAAGACCGCGGAAGGCCGCCAGAAGAACCGCCGCGTGGACATCGAGTTCAAGGGCGTGAAGCAGTAAGCTTCCACTACCTCGGCAGAAAACCCCGCTGCGGCGGGGTTTTTTGTTCCAGCGCCTCGAAGAAATGCAAGCCATCGATACCCTGATCCTCGCCGGCCACGTGGTGCCGGTGGAACCGCGCGGCGTGCTGGTGGACCACGCGGTGGCGATATCGCAGGGCCGTATCGCGGCCGTGCTGCCTTCGTCCGAAGCACTCGCGCGCTACGAGGCGGCGCACGTGGTCCGGCTCCCGGGGCATGCCCTCGTTCCCGGCTTCGTGAACCTGCATTGCCACGCCGCCATGTCCCTCATGCGCGGCTTCGCCGACGACATGCCGCTCATGTCCTGGCTCCAGGACCACATCTGGCCCGCGGAAGGCAAGCACGTGAGCGACGCGTTCGTGCACGACGGAAGCGTCCTCGCGATGGCCGAGATGCTGCGCGCGGGCGTGACCTGCGTGAACGACATGTATTTCTTTCCCGAGGCGACCGCGCGCGCGGCGCTTCGCGCCGGCATGCGCACCGCGCTCGGCATCATCGCGCTCGAGTTCCCCAGCGCCTACGCGCCCGATGCGCACGCCTATCTCCAGAAGGGACTCGCGACGCGCGACGCCTACCGCGGCGAGCCGCTGCTCTCCTTCTGCCTCGCGCCGCACGCGCCCTATACCGTGGGCGACGAGACGATGAAGCGCATCGCCGTGCTGGCCGAGGAGCTCGACCTCCCGATCCACTGCCACGTGCACGAGACCGCCGCCGAAGTTTCCCAGGGCACGGAGCAGCACGGCGTGCGCCCGTTCGAGCGCCTGCGCCGCCTGGGGGTGGTCGGGCCGCGGCTCATCGCCGTGCACGCGGTGCATCTCGCGGAGCACGAGCTGGACGTGATGGCGCGCGAGGGAGTCTCGGTCGCGCACTGCCCCTCGTCGAACCTGAAGCTCGCGAGCGGTATCGCGCCCGTGGCCGCGATGCGCGCCCGCGGCATCCGTGTCGGCGTGGGCACCGATGGCGCGGCGAGCAACAATCGCCTCGACGTGATGACCGAGATGCGAACCGCGGCTCTCCTCGCCAAGGGCGCCAGTGCGAACGCCTCCGTGGTTCCGGCGGTGGAGGCGCTCGAGATGGCCACGCTCGAGCCCGCCCGCGCGCTCGGGCTGGATTCGCGCATCGGCTCCATCGCGCCCGGCAAGTCCGCCGACCTCACCGCGATCGACCTCTCGAGCCTCGAGACGCTTCCGCTATTCGACGTGGTCTCGCATCTCGCCTACGCGGCGGGCCGGGAGCACGTGACGCACGTCTGGGTCGACGGTCGCCCGCGCGTGGCGGAGCGCAATCTCGTGGACCTCGACATTCGCGACATCGCCGACAAGGCGCGCTGGTGGCAGGGTCGCCTCGAGTGAGCACGCCGCATCCCAACGTCGATCCGGCCGAGATCGCGAAGTTCAGCGCCCTCGCCCACCGCTGGTGGGATCCCGAGAGCGAGTTCCGGCCGCTGCACGAGATCAACCCATTACGCCTCGCGCACATCGAGCGCCTTGCGGGCGGCCTCGCGGGCAAGCGCGCCGTCGACGTGGGCTGCGGCGGCGGCATCCTCGCGGAAGCGATGGCAACGCGCGGCGCGAAGGTCACGGGCATCGACCTCGCCGAAAGGCCCATCAAGGTGGCGATGCTCCACGCTTCCGAGACTTCCAGCGACGTCGAGTACCGCGTCGTTTCCGCCGAAACGCTTGCCGACGAGATGCCCGCGGCCTTCGACGTGGTCACCTGCATGGAGATGCTCGAGCACGTGCCCGATCCGCCGTCCACGGTGCGAGCGTGCGCAAGGCTCGTGAAGCCCGGCGGCCATGTTTTCTTCTCGACCATCAACCGCAACCCGAAGTCGTTCCTTTTCGCGATCGTGGGCGCCGAGTACGTGCTGAACCTGCTGCCGAGGGGCACGCACGAGTACGCGCGCTTCATCCGGCCCTCGGAGCTTTCGCGAGCCTGTCGCGACGCCGGCCTGGAGGTCACGGACCTCACGGGCATGACCTACAATCCCTTCTCGAAATCGTATGCGTTGGGGCGCGACGTGGACGTGAACTACCTGCTGGGCGCCGTGCGTGCTTGAGGCCGTCCTCTTCGACCTGGACGGCACGCTCGCCGATACCGCCCCCGACATGGCGCTCACCGTGAACACGATGCTGGCCCGGCGCGGCCTGGAGGCGGTTCCCATCGAAAAGGTGCGGCCGCACGTCTCGCAAGGCGCGCGCGGCATGATCGTCGCGGCCTTCGGCATCGGCACGGACGATCCCGGCTACGCGGCGATGCGCGAGGAGTTCCTCGACATCTACGCGGGGAACCTTTGCGTCGACACGACACTCTTTCCCGGCATGGCGGAGCTCCTGGAGGATCTCGAGGCGCGCTCGATCGGCTGGGGCGTCGTGACCAACAAGTTCGAGCGTCTCGCGCGCCCGGTCATCGCCGGCCTGGGCCTCGCGCAGCGCGCCGCCGTGATCGTGGGCGGGGACACCTGCGCCCGCCCCAAGCCCTTCCCGGATCCGTTGCTGCACGCCGCCGCCACGATGGGTGCGGCGCCCGCGCGTACGCTCTACGTGGGCGACGACGAGCGCGACGTGCGTGCGGCCCGCGCGGCCGGCATGCCCGTGGTGGTCGCGGGCTACGGCTATCTCGGCGATGGCCCGCCGCCGTCGCAGTGGGGCGCCGATGCGGTCCTCGACAACTGCGCGGCATTGCACGCATGGATCGTCGCCGCGATCCACGAACCCTCGAAGCGAGTTGCCGGATGAAATCGATCAGCCTTCCCCGCCGCCGCTTGCTGCGGGCCATCGCGGCGGCACCGCTCGCCGCCGCCATTCCCGGCATCGGCGCCGAAGCGAAGCCGAACCGCCTGCTGGTGCTCGTGTACCTCTACGGCGGCAACGACGCTTACAACACGTGGGTGCCTTACACGAACGCGCTCTACCGCGAAGTGCGGCCCAACATCGCGATCGCGAGCGACGCGGTGCTCAAGGTCACCGACACGCACGGCTTCCATCCCTCGCTCGCGGCGCTCATGCCCGCGTGGGAGGGCAAGGAAATCGCGATCGTGCAGGGCATCGGCTACCGCGAGGGCACGCAGCAGCACTTCCGCGACTCGGACACGGCATTCACCGGCTGCGAGGGCCAGGAGTATTCGACGCAGGGCTGGGTCACTCGCGCGCTCGCCGCGAAGAGCCGTCCCGATTGCGAGGACGCGGTGGCCTTCGACCTCCTCGACCAGCGGCAGTCCGATCCCATGGGGCCATTTCGCGGCGACGGCCTGGGCGTGGTGCAGGTGTACTACCCGAGCGAGCTCGTGCGTTCCAGGACGCTGGGCGAGTGCGTGAGCGATGCCAATGCGCGAGGGCGCGCGCGATTGGCGCGCATGCCCTCGGTGATTCCCGCCGCGCCCGTGAAGACCGTGTTCCCCGCGGATCCGTTCGGTGCCGCGATGCGTGCGGCCGTCGATCTCGCCGCGGCCGCGCCGTCGCTGCCCGTGATCCATGTCTCGCTGAACGGCCTCGACGAGGACAAGCACCATTCGGTGGACTGCCACTGGAACCAGCTCCAGTACCACGGCGATGCGCTGAAGCGCCTTGCCGACGGTCTCGCCGCGTTGCGCTCGGGGCTGAAGGAGATCGGCCGCTGGGACGAGACGCTGGTGGCGACCTACGACGAGTTCGGCCGCGCGCCCGTGGAGAACGAGGACAAGGGCACGCACCACGGGCTTGCGACCACGCACTTCGTGATGGGCGGGCGCGTGAAAGGCGGCCTCGTCGGCGAGGCACCGGCGGTGGTGAAGATTTTCCCGAAGATCGGCGGCCCCATGCCGACCATCGACACGCGCCGGCTCTGGACCACGGTGGCCGAACGCTGGTGGAACGTCGACGCCTCGAGCCTCTTTTCGAAGCGCTACGCGCCGCTCGACCTGCTGCGCGCCTGATTATTTCCTGGGCAGCACCAGCAGCACGACGCCGACCACGATGGCGCCGAGGCCCGCCCACAGCGGGATGTTGACCTGCTGCTTGTCCTCGACCGCGATGTTGATCGGGCCGAGGTCGGCCTTGTGGGTCTCCTTGGTGTAGCTGAAGCCTCCCGTCGCCAGGCCGATCACGCCGGCCACGATGAGGATGATGCCGACCGTCTTGAGGGGGTTCATGAACGTATAATCATCGGTACGGTCAACGATTTCAAGGGGGCGACCCGGTTTCGACGTGGGATCTGAAGCACTGCAGGGCATGCCGAGGGGTGGAGCACCTCGTAAATCCAACCGCAAACCAATCTAGTTGCGAACGACGACAACTACGCTCTGGCCGCCTAATACCGGCCGGACTCTGCTCCAGTTCTTCTCATGGGGTTGGGTGGTGCAGTAATTTTCAAGCCACACGCAGAGTCATATTCATGGGATCGCTTTCGGCGGGGCCACTTCGCCGATCGCTAAACTAAAGGTGGCTCAGCATCGTCCAGCTCGCCGGTCTGCGGGACGGTGGTTAAACCAAATGGCCTGGCTACGCATGTAGAACTGCATGTGGACGACTTACGGACGGGGGTTCGATTCCCCCCGCCTCCACCAAATACCCCCAACGGGGCCATCCAACGCCATCCAACCGGATGGCGTTTTTCTTTGTTCTCCCTCTAGAAATGGACGTCAAAGCTATCCATTGCAATTCAGGTTAGACGGGGGTATCGTTGGTGGCATTGATGAAAGTCGAACTACTGGAGGCCGCCATGGATGGGGTACCGGAAAAGGTAGCTGGGGGTATCGCTCAGGCCCCGCAGGAGGGCGCCAGGACCGCGGGAAGCCACAAGCTGACTCAGAGGGCCATCGACTCGTTTCTCGCGCGCCACAGGGCCGGGAAAGTGACCCGCCACGCGAAGCTCGGGGACGGCGGTGGCATGTATCTCACGGTGACCCAGGCGGGTCTACCGGTCTGGCGCGTGAAGTACCGGTACGGCGGCACGGAGAAGACGTACTCGATCGGGCCCTACGGCGCGACGGCACCCTCGATCACGCTGGCCGCGGCGCGCGCCGAGCGCGATCGCATTCGGAACTACCTTCGGAAGGGAATCGATCCCACGCAGGAGCGCCAGGTCGAGCGGGCTTCGAACATCAAGGCGAGCGCGCACACCTTCGAGGCCGTGGCGAAGGACTGGCTCAAGCAGCGCCGCAAGGCGTGGAGCGCCGTGCACTACGACAAGTCGCTGCGGGCCTTCGAGCGAGACGTGTTCCCCGTCATCGGCGGCCTGCCCATCCGCCAGATTGAGTCCGTCACCATCAGCGGCATCGTGGAGACGATCGCGAACCGCGGCGCGCTCGACACCTCGAGCAAGATCCTCCAGCACATCAACGGCGTCTTCCGCTTTGCCCGCGCGAAGGGGTTGTGCAGCTATCAGGAAAACCCTGCGGACGCCGCTCGCGAGATCCTGCCGAAGCGTCAGAAGCAACGCCGGCGCCCCGCACTCCTGAAGTGGACCGAACTCGGCGCCGTGCTTCGCGCGGCCGAAACGGCGCGCCTCTCACCGGCCGTGCGCATGGCTCATCGACTCTGCGCTTTCACCGGTCTTCGAATCGGCAACGTCGTCGACGCCGAGTGGCGGGAATTCGACCTCGATGCCGACCATCCACTTTGGCTCATCCCGCGCACGAAGATGAAAGCGAAGGATCGGGAACACGATCACAAGGTGCTGCTGGGTCCGACGATCTCCGCGGACCTTCGGGAATGGCGTTCCCTCACGAAGGGCAAGGGCTACGTCTTCCCCTCGCCGGCCGGCGGCGCCCACATCACACGGGAGTCCCTAGAAAAGGCCTACCGGACAACGCTGGGCCTAAGGGATGAGCACACGCCGCACGGATGGCGGGCGGCATTCTCTACCCTGGCCCGTGACGAGGGGGGCTTCGATCGCGACGTCGTCGAGCTCGCCCTCGATCACATCCACGACAACGACGTGGTGCGCGCCTATGACCGCGGCGAGCGGCTGCAGCAACGAATCAAGCTGATGAATTGGTGGGATGCGCAACTTGCCCATGCTCAGCGGGGCGCCGAAATCCTGCCGATGTCGAAGAAAGCGTGAGGGGCCCCGGTGCTTGGTGCCGGGAGAGGGACTCGAACCTAGCGGCTTGAGGAAAGAAGTGTTGTACCAGCAGTAAGCGGCGAAGCTCGGCGTTGAAGCGCCGAGCCCGCCTAACCACCACCCCAACCTAAACGGAGGTTGTGCAATGGCTGCGTCGAATTGTAGAGGGTCAGCTGGAAGGGACAACCCGGAGAACGCCGGGCTCAGGTCGACATGGGCGAGACCCGTGCGCCCATACGAGGGTCCGATCTATCCGTACATGGCCGCGCGCGATGAACTCGCCCTGATCGCCCAGGCCTGCCTGCTCATGACCGCTCATCTGAACGGCGACCAGCAGCACGGACGTCGGACAATCTATCGCTTTGATACTGCGACCATGGAAGCGATCGAGAAGTTGTTCGACGATCTCGGCAACGTGTTGGCGTCGGGGGCGATCACAAGATCGTCTGAACCCGAGGTTATTCAGCTATCACCACCGGACACTACTACTGACACCACCACGCCCGAGTTCCAGCGGTTCATGCGCAGCGTTCTCCCGCAAGTTGCCGGCGGGAGGCAACAATGACCGCGACGGTTGAGGTCGCGGCAAGAGCCCTCGAGGGTGGCGGGGATCCAACATTGCACTTGCCATTCGTCGTCCGGCGTAAGGGAGGGATGAAATTTTGGGTGCCGCAGAAAAGCGACCAGAGCGACGACTACGCCATTCAGTGCGACATCGGCCGAGAGTGGGCCGCATGCTATGTGCGGTACTTGAGGGCCGGGGGTTGGAAGTATCTGGGCGACATAGCCAGGAATATCGATTT
>DATBAI010000045.1:0-31547 GCA_036271595.1 Usitatibacter sp. | reverse complement strand
GAGGGCGCGCGCACGCGCTTCATCGGGCGCGAGCGCGGCTACCACGGCGTGGGGTTCGGCGGCATCTCGGTCGGCGGGATCGTGGCCAATCGCAAGATGTTCGGCACGATGCTCACGGGCGTGGACCACCTGCCGCACACGCTGAGCGTCGAGAAGAACGCATATTCCAAAGGCCAGCCGGAGTGGGGCGCGCACCTTGCCGACGAGCTCGAGCGTATCGTCGCGTTGCACGACGCCTCGACCATCGCCGCGGTGATCGTGGAGCCCATCGCCGGTTCCACGGGCGTGATCCTTCCACCCAAGGGCTACCTGCAGCGGCTGCGCGAGATCACGAAGAAGCACGGCATCCTGCTCATCTTCGACGAGGTCATCACGGCGTTCGGGCGCGTGGGCGCGAGCTTCGCCGCCGATGTCTATGGGGTCGAGCCCGACATGATCACTTTCGCCAAGGGCGTCACCTCGGGCACCGTGCCCATGGGCGGCGTGATCGTCTCGTCCGACATCTACCAGGCGTTCATGGCCGGGCCGCCGGCCGCGATCGAGATCTTCCACGGCTACACGTACTCCGCGCACCCGCTCGCGTGCGCCGCGGGCGTGGCGACGCTCCAGCTCTACAAGGACGAGGATCTCTTCGCGCGAGCCGCGACGATGTCGGTGAAGTTCGGGGAGGCGCTGCACTCGCTCAAGGGTGCGCGCCACGTGATCGACATCCGCAACCAGGGCCTCGTGGGCGGCGTGGAGCTCTCGCCGCGTTCGGGCGCGCCGGGGGCGCGCGGCTTCGAGGCCTACCTGCGCTGCTACGAGAAGAACGTCCTCATCCGGTCGACCGGCGACATCATGGCGGTCGCGCCGGCGCTCATCGTCGAGGAGAAGCAGCTGGACGAGATCGTTCAGACGCTGCGCGACGTGCTCGCGACGATCGAATGATGGAATGAACGGCACGGACCACAGGGGAAAAATGGCATGGCGAAGGTAGCGGTGGTGACGGGAGCGGGAACGGGGATCGGAAAGGCGGCGGCGCTCGCGCTGCTGAAGGAGGGCTACTCGGTCGCCTTCGCGGGGCGCAGGCCCGAGCCGCTGGAGAAGGCGGTCGCGGAATCCGGCGCCGGGGCGCGCGCGATCGCGGTGCCCACCGACGTGGGAGACCCCGCTTGCGTCGCGGCACTCTTCGCCAAGGTGAAGGGCGCCTTTGGCGGGCGGCTGGACCTGCTGTTCAACAACGCCGGCATGGGCGCGCCCGCCCAGCCAATGGAGGACCTTCCCTACGACAAATGGAGCGCGGTCGTCGCGGCGAACCTCACCGGGACATTCCTCTGCTGCCAGGAGGCGGTCAGGATGATGAAGGCGCAGGACCCGAAGGGCGGGCGGATCATCAACAACGGCTCCATATCCGCGCACGCGCCGCGCCCGATGTCCATCGCCTACACGGCGACGAAGCACGCGGTCACCGGCATCACCAGGACCTTGTCCCTCGACCTTCGCAAGCACGACATCGCGGTATCCCAGATCGACATCGGCAATGCGGCCACCGAGATGACCGACCGCATGGTGCAGGGCCAGGGCGTCATGCAGGCCAACGGCACCTACGCCATCGAGCCGCGCATGAACGTCCAGGATGTGGCCGACGCGATCGTCTTCATCTCCCGGCTGCCGCTCGACTCGAACGTGCAGTTCATGACGATCATGGCGACCAAGATGCCGTTCGTCGGCCGCGGCTAGCCTAAAGCTCCGCGTTCACGTCCTTCGCTTCGCGCTCCTTCAGCGACAGGTATTCGCCCCGGTCCATCTCGTGGAGCTGGAGGGGATAGCGCTCGCAGGCGGAGAACCAGGCCTCCAACCGGCGCGCGAGGCGTTGCGGGGGCGGCACCGAGAGTGTGGCGAGGTAGGCATCGATCGCGAGGAAGTAGCGCATGGTGTTGCGCTCGGTCGCGCCCAGCAGGCCGTGCACGTACTCCGCGGTTCCATCCGCATCCCTGCCGACCACGGTGAACCCGACCTTGTGCGAGCCGATGGTCGAGAGATAGGTCTGCATCGCGATTCGCGACATGGTGCCGAAGCCGTACGAGTAGCCCAGGTGGATGAAGGAGCGCTGCGCGTCCAGCGGCGTGGCCTCGAGCGTGATCCTGTAGTCGCGCGTGCCCAGCGGCCCGCTGGGGGCCGCCAGCTCCACGCGAAGGTAGTCCCCGGTTTCGGCCGCCACGCGGTAGCTGAATTCCAGCGGATAGGCGTCCGTCGCGGGCTGCTCGGCCTTGCGGCCGATGCGCAGCTTCAGCTGCGTGGCGCCGCGGGACGCGGAACAGTACTTCGTATTGAAGGGAAGGATCAGCACCTCGCACCAGCTGCCGGCCTTGTCCAGCGCACCGTCGACCGAGGCGAACGGGTATTGGACCACCGCGTACACGTCCCCGCCCAGGTGGTTGTCCTTCTCCCGGGATTCGATCTCCACCGGACGGCCGAAGGCGTTGCGCTCGAGCCGATCGCGGATGGCTTCATGCTTGGCGCGCAACGCCGCGGCAGCGTCGGCCTGGGGCGGATCGGCAAGGGCGAGGCCGCTCGCGGCGCACAGGGCGGCGAGGGCGAGCGGGCAGGTCCAGCGTCTCGGGATCATGGGCGTCGGTCTCCACAATGACAGACTTCCATCAACGCCCAAGGGTTTCAAAAGAAAACACCCCGCCGGGGCGGGGTGCGTTTCAGGAGAAAGGAACTTCTCAGGCCAGGTAGGCGGGCCGCTCGAGGGCCTCGTTGTCCTTGGGTGCGTGGGAAGCCGCGGGCGATGCATTGCGCGGCAGGCGCCGCACTTCGTCTTTCTCGCGGGCGCGGCGGGCCATCTCCGCGTACGCGCGTTTCACCATCTCGAAATCGTATTCCTCGGTCATGGGGATGCTCCTTCTGCTCGATTGCCAGGTCCAGTGTCCTTCACCCGGCGGCCGTTGCGCTATCAGAATATTCCTACGTGACGCGGTGATGACCGGGCTGAAAGCGGGCGCTTACAATCCCGGCTCTCGGCGGCCCCGGTAAACTCACCGCCCATGGACCTGCCCCCGAACGACTTCAAGCGCGCGCTGGCCGCCGGCCGCCAGCAGATCGGCCTCTGGGCCTCCCTCGCCAACCCGTACACGGCCGAGGTCGTCGCCGGCGCCGGCTTCGACTGGCTGGTGCTGGATGGCGAGCATTCGCCGAACGACCCGCCGATCATCCTCGCCCAGCTCCAGGCCGTGGCGGCCTACCCCGTCATGCCGGTGGTGCGGCCGGCCTGGAACGATACGGTGCTGATCAAGCGCTACCTCGACATCGGAACGCAAACCCTGCTCGTCCCATACATCAACGATGGGGACGAGGCGGCACGCGCGGTCGCCGCGATGCGTTATCCCACCCGCGGCGTGCGCGGCGTGGCCGGCGTCACCCGCGCCTCGCGCTTCGGGCGCGTGAAGGACTACGCCAAGCGCGCCGAGGAGGCGCTTTGCCTGCTGGTGCAGGTCGAGACGCGCGAGGGCCTCGCGAACCTCGAGGCGATCGCGCGCACCGACGGCGTGGACGGCGTCTTCATCGGCCCTGCCGACCTCGCCGCGGCCCTGGGGCACCTGGGCGACCAGCAGAATGCGCACGTGCAGGCCGCGATCCAGGACGCCATCAAGCGCATCCGCGCCTGCGGCAAGCCCGCCGGCATCCTCGCCACCGACGAGCCCTCCGCGCGCCGCTACATCGAGTGGGGGACGACATTCACCGCGGTCGGGCTGGATGCGATGATCCTCGCCCGCGGCGCGGAGCAGCTCGCCGCGCTGTACAGGAAAACATAGCCCCGGCTTTCCGACCGCGGCCGGCCCGAAGGCCGACCGCTCCGTCGTCGAACCCACCCGACGTCCCGAGGCATCCCTCGACAGGCGTTGGCAGGCGGCAACCCGAAAGCCTCGTTAGGCGGGCCGCGCACAGCCCGCGAAGTTGCCGGACGGCCCCGCGACGGGGCCGATTCCTCAAACCATCAGCCATTCGCGCATCGCCTGCCGCGCCTCGTGGGCGTGGCGCAGGCGCCTGCACTTGGCCTTCCACTTGCACTTCCATTTCGCAGCGTTCATCGCCGTCATCCCATGTTTTCGCGGTTGCAAAAGCACGAAGCCCGGAGGTTTTCGTCTCCGGGCTTCGCTGGAATTCAGGATCGAAGATCGCTGCCTATTCCTTGGCTCTCCCGGAGACGGAGCGCATGGCCAGTACGCGCTTGGAAACCTGCGGATGGCAGGTGCCAAAGCCCGACCGGCTGGCGTTCGTTTGAATGTGAAGGTTGGTCTTCATATTTCCGGGTGAAACCTCGTGCGACTCGTTGATGGATGGATGCTGCCATGCAGCAATAGGGGCGTCAACCCCTCTTGCGCGATAATTGGTGGTTTCGCCACAACGATCGCGCCGACCATGACCCTCGCCTACCGCATCGCCACGGTTTCCGCCGCCGCCCTCCTCGCGCTCGCGCCGCTCGCACGCGCCGATTGGCCCGACCACCCGATCAAATGGGTCGTGCCGTTCTCGGCCGGCGGGGCCAACGACCTCATCGCGCGGGCGGCCGCCGACGGCGTGTCCAAGCGGCTGAAGCAGACGATCCTCATCGAGAACAAGCCCGGCGCGGGCACCGTCGTCGGTTCGGAGTACGCGGCGAGGAGCAAGCCCGATGGCTATACGTTCCTCATCGCCTCGGCCGGCACCATCACCAACAGCATGATCCTGAAGAGCATGCCCTACCAGGACAGCGACCTCGTGCCCGTCGGCATGATCGCGGTCGCCCCGTCGGTGATCGTCGTGAATCCCGCCGTCCCCGCGAACAACCTCAGGGAATTCGTGGCTTGGGCCAAGGCACAAGGCGGCAAGGGCGTGAACTGGTCGACCGCCGGCGTCGCGAGCACGCCGCATTTCGTGGCGGAGATGCTGAAAGACGCGGGCGTGGACAACCTCACGATCGTTCCCTTCAAGAGCGGCAGCGAGAGCGTGACCGCGGTGATCGCCGGGAACGTGCAGGCCACGTCCGAAGCGAGCATCGTGGTCATCCCGCAGATCAAGGCCGGAAAGCTGAAGGCCATCGCCGACACCTACGAGACGCGCATCACGGCGTACAACACCATTCCCACGGCGAAGGAGCAGGGCTATCCCGGTGTGAGCATCGGCCACTGGGCGGGGCTCTACGCCCCGAAGGGCACGCCCCAGGCGATCCTCGACCGGATGGCGGCCGAGCTCCTCGCGGTCGTGAAGAGCAAGGAGTTCGCCGGCCAGCTGGTGCCGCAAGGCATCGAGCCCGCACCGCTCACGAAGGCCGGGTACACGGCATTCCTCACCGCGGAGCGCGAACGCCTGGGCAAGATCGCGAAGAAGGCGAAGATGCAGGTCGACTGATGTACTCGGTGAAGGAAATCTTCTACACGCTGCAGGGCGAGGGTGCGAACGCCGGGATGCCCGCCGTCTTCTGCCGCTTCGCGGGCTGCAACCTCTGGTCGGGCCGGGAGGAGGATCGGGCCGGCGCGGTGTGCAATTTCTGCGACACCGATTTCACCGGCACCGACGGCGAGGACGGAGGCAAATTCGAGGACGCCGCGGCGCTCGCGCGCGCGGTCGCCGCGCGCTGGCCCGCGAAGGCTCGCACCCATCGCTTCGTCGTCTGCACGGGCGGTGAGCCGCTGTTGCAACTGGACCGTGCCGCCATCGACGCGTTGCACGCGGAAGGCTTCCGCGTGGCGGTCGAGACCAACGGCACCATCGCGCCGCCCGAGGGCCTGGACTGGGTGTGCGTGAGCCCGAAGGCGCGCGCCCCGCTCGCGGTTCGCGCCGGCGACGAGCTGAAGCTCGTCTTCCCGCAGCCGGAAGCTGCGCCCGAGCGCTTCGAAGCGCTCGCTTTCGGGCATTTCTTCCTCCAGCCCATGGACGGCCCCGCGCGCGAAGCGAACACGCGCGGCGCCATCGACTATTGCCTCGCCCATCCGCGCTGGCGGCTGTCGCTGCAATCGCACAAGATCGTCGGCATCCGCTAGCCATGGAAGTTTCTTACCGGTTCGGGTTCGACGCCGCCCATCACTTCGAAAACTTTCCCGACGGGCACCCCTATCGCGGCGTGCATGGCCATTCCTTCCAGGTCGAGATCGCGCTTCGTGGCGATCCCGATCCGGCGACGGGATTCGTTGCCGACCTCGGCGAAGTGGAGCGCGCATGCACGGGCGTTCGCGGGTCTCTCGACCATCGCATGCTGAACGAGATCGAAGGACTTTCCCGTCCCAGCCTCGAGAATCTCTGCGTTTTCGTGTGGCGCGCGCTTTCGCCGCGGTTTCCCAACCTCGCACGCGTCACGGTTCGCCGCGATTCGCAGGGACAGTCGTGCTCCTACACGGGATAGTAAGTCTCCGGAACTGAATTCGTAAGAGCGCGGTCGCAACAAGGTGCCGCGCGATCGTTCGTGTCCTACACCGGAAGCGTCCTACAGCGGCGAACCCCGACCACGCAATTGGAGGAGCCGTTGCCATGAGGGATCACTCCGTCCCGCCCGCCGGCAATAACGACGGGCACTCCCAGCGCCAGCGCACGCGCGGCGCGATCCGTACGCACCTCGGGCGCAAGCGCACCGGTCCGCGCAATCGCCTGAAGGACGTGGAACCAGAAAGCGGCGGACGCCTCTCGGGTCCCGAGCGCCATCGCCAGGAAGATCTGTTCGACCGCATGTCGGCAGGCTTCGAGGAGCTCTTCGCGAAGGCCGGCGAGCGCAGCGTGGCGGCGTTCGACGCCGCCCTGGAAGGCGCGATGCAGGGCCTCCTATCGGCGGGCGAGCTCACGGCGGAGGCGGGTGGGCGGATCCGCGACAACCTTCGCCGCGACCTGCTGCATCGCGAGAACCCGGCGCTCACGTTCCGCTCGAGCGACATCACCACGGCGGGCACGATGAGCTGCACCGGCTGCGGATGGACGATCATCACGACGCGCTCGACCGTGCTTCCCCCGTGCCCGCATTGCGGGGACACCGGCTATCGCAAGGGCGACTGAGCCAGGTGGGATCGATCATCGAAGTCTTCCCGCGCGGATCGCGCGGCGCGGCCTCTTGGCGCGCCGTGCCGCTTCCCGGCCGCGGGCAGGTGCGCGTGCGCCAGGCGCGCCTGGAGGATTACGCCGCGATCCGGGCCCTGCAACGCGAGGCCGCTCCGGCGCTCCCGGGCGCCACGCTGAAGCAGCTGGAGAGCCAGCGGCAAGCCTTCGCCGAGGGCCAGCTCGTGGCCACCAGCCCGGAGGGTGTCGTCGGCGTTGCAAGCACGCTCGTCGTCCCGTGGGAGGATCACTTGGAGGGCCCGTCGTGGCGCATGGTGACCGCGGACGGATCCTTCACGACCCATGATCCGCAGGCAAGCACCCTTCTCTGCGCCGAGCTGGCGAGCGCCGACGGCCGCGGCCCGGAGGTAGCCCGCGGCCTGCATCGCACGCTGCGCCGCTTGGCCCGCAAGCTGAACCTGCGGCGCATCGTCGCGGCCGCACGCATGCCGGGATACCAGCGAGCGCGCGAGGAGATGTCTCCCGAGCTCTATGTGCAGCGCGTGATCTGGGGCGCCTCCCGGGATGCGTGCCTGCAAGTGCCGCTCTCCGACGGCTTCCAGTACTGCGGCGTGGCTCGCAACTACATGCCCGAGGACGTGGAATCGGGCGGGCACGCCGCCTTGCTCGTCTGGCTGAACCCGGCTTACTCACCCACGGAGCCGCCCGCCAATCTGGAGGCGGTGCGGCCCCGCAAGTGCGCGTGAGGCAAGCGCGCCCTTAGCCGGTGACGTGCGCCGCGTCTTCCGAGCGCTTCGTCTTCGCGTCCTCGTCCTTCACCCAGTTCTCCGCGAACAGGTTCCAGTGCCCGTTCTGGTCGACCCAGCGCGGCGCGACGTACGTGTATCCTTTGCGCTCGCGCAGCCAGTGGCCCTTGTTCCAGTGGTGCTTGTTCTGCGCGTAGTCGTAGTAGCCCGGGGCCCACACGTAGCCGTCGCGGGCGGGCGGCGCTTCCTCGTTCATGGGCGCCGGAGGCGCGATGGTGACGTCCCTCGCGAGGTACCGGTCGGCGAGCGCCGGCAGGGCGGCGGACAGCCCGAGCGCGACGGCCAGTGGCAGCAGCATGCGTTTCAGTTTCATGGTCCAGGTCTCCTTTTGGTTGCGTTGAGTTACTCCATCTTCCTTCTCTCCCTCGCCGCGTTCGCGAGCGCGGCTTCGATGCGTGTGACCGACGCGCTGTTGCCGCGCCTCGCCACGGATTTCCAGGTGGGCATCGCCCGCGCCTCGTACGTCGTGACCGGGTTCGCCGTCGCGTACGGATTGATGCAGATGCTCTTCGGTCCGCTGGGCGACCGCTTCGGGAAGCTGCGAGTGATCGCGTGCTCCACGGCGATCGCGTCGATCGCCTCGGTCGCCTGCTGGTTCGCACCGGGCTTCGAGGGCCTGCTTACCGCTCGCATCGTGGCCGGCGCCTTCTGCGGCAGCATCATTCCCCTCTCCATGGCGTGGATCGGCGACGTGGTGCCCTACGAGGATCGCCAGCCCGTGCTTGCGCGGTACATCCTGGGACAGATCATCGGGCTCGCGTCGGGCACGGCGATCGGCGGATTGGCCGCGGGCCACGCGTCGTGGCGCTGGCCCTTCGGTCTGCTCGCGGCATGGCTCGCGCTGTGCGCGGTCTTCATCGGCCTGGCGGCTCGGCACGATCCGGTGCCGCGCGCGCAGAAGGCGTCTCATTTCGTACGTGATGCCGCGGAAATCCTCGGCGGAAGCTGGCCGCGCGTGGTCGTATCCACCGTGTTCGTCGAGGGCATGCTGATATTCGGCGCGCTCGCCTTCATCCCGACGCACCTGCACTTCCAGCGCGGCCTGGATCTCACCCAGGCCGGGCTCGCCCTCGTGCCCTACGCGCTGGGGGGCGTCGGCTTTGCGATCGCCGCGCGGCCGATCGTGCGCCGCTTCGGCGAGGTGCAGCTCTCGCGGCTGGGAACGCTCCTCCTCGCTACCGGTTTCCTCGCGATCGCGCTCGCCCCGCACGTGCTGCTCGCGGCGATCGGTTGCCTCGTGGCGGGCTTCGGCTTCTACGGGCTGCACAACACCCTCCAGACCAACGCCACGCAGATGGCGCCGCAGCGCCGTGGCGCCGGCATGGCGCTTTTCGCATCGCTCTTCTTCATCGGGCAATCGCTTGGCGTGGCGATCGCCGGAGCACTGGTCGAGCATGCCGGCACCACCATCGTCCTCGCGGGCGCCGCGATCCTGATCGTGCCCGTGGGACTCACGTTCGCGGCGCTGCGCGCCGCGCACGAACGCCGGGCTCAGTGATAGCCGTCGCGGCCAACCTGGTTGCCGACCACGCCGCCCACCACTGCGCCGCCCACGGTGCCCGCGGCACTGCCGCCGGAGAGGGCCGAGCCCGCCACGCCGCCCACGGCCGCACCGGCCACGGTGTCGCGATCGCGATGGTTCATGTCGGAGCAGGCGCCGATCGAAAGGGCCGCGGCGCAAGCGCCGACGCAAAGGATGATCCGGTTCATGTCTTTCTCCGTTCTCGATTGATTCGCCAGCATGCGCCGGGCGCTGCTGCGCGGCAGTCGGTGGCGCGTTGAAAATGGTGTCCGCGCGGGCTTGCTCCATGTCGGCCGGTTCCCACGCGCCCGTCGCTGCCCAACGGCGATTCGCGCCGTCGGGCGTCCATTCGTCGCAATCCGGCGACGTTTGCCTGGCGGCGATGAGATGCTGCGCGCCTGCCATTTGAAGGACCGACCATGCTCGAAGCCACGGATCTCGCCAAGTCGTACGGCTCGCTCGACGCCGTCTCCGGCATCTCGCTCACGGTGCGCGGCGGACAGATCGTGGGACTCCTCGGCCCCAATGGCGCGGGCAAGACGACCATGGTCTCGATGCTCTGCGGGCTCGCGACGCCCGACCGCGGAAGCGTGCGCGTTGCCGGCCAGCCTCTCTCGGAAACCGCGCTGGACGCCAAGCGCCGCGTAGGCCTGGTCCCGCAGGAGATCGCGCTCTACGAGGAAATGGGGGCGGAAGCGAACCTGCGGCTCATGGGCGCGCTCTACGGCGTCGAGGAGCCGCTGCTCTCGAAGCGCGTGGCCGCGGCGCTCGAGCTGGTGGGGCTCGCCGATCGTGCCCGCGACAAGCCCGCGAAGTTCAGCGGCGGGATGAAGAGGCGCCTCAACATCGCCTGCGCGCTGGTGCACGACCCGGAAGTGCTCCTCCTGGACGAGCCCACCGTCGGCGTCGATCCCCAGAGCCGCAACGCCATCTTCGAAAACCTCGAGACGCTGCGCGACCGCGGCAAGGCCCTCCTCTACACCACCCACTACATGGAGGAGGCCGAGCGTCTATGCGACCACATCGTGATCGTGGACCACGGCCGCGTGATCGCCGCCGACACGCGCGAGAACCTCCTCAAGCTCGGTACCGCGCCCGCGGTGCCGAAGGGGCCGTCGCTCGAGTCCGTGTTCCTGAAGCTCACCGGACGCGACCTGAGGGACCCCGCATGAGCGCCTTCCTCGCCCTCGTGCGCACCGACCTGCGCCTGTACTTCTCCAACCGCCGCGCGCTCCTCATCACGGTCGCGGCGCCGATCCTCATCGCCGCGTTCTTCGGCGCGATGATGGGCGGCAGCCCGGGTAGCCGCCCCGCACGCGTGCCGCTCGCCGTGGTGGACCTGGACCAGAGTGCCCTCACCCGGCGCATCGTGGCCTCCATGAGGGCCGACCAGAGCTTCGACCTGCGCGACCTCGCGTTGCCCGGAGCGCTCGAGCAGGTCCGCGCCGGCAAGATCCGCGGCGCCGTCGTCTTTCCGAAGGGCTTCGGCGAGCGCGCGCCGCGTGCGATGTCCGGCCCAGGCGACAAGCCCGTGATCGAAATCCACGTCGATCCCTCGCAGGCGATCGCGCTCGCGCTCGTGAAGGGACTCCTCGCCCAGCACGTGGTGCGCGAAGTCTCGAAGGTCGCGTTCGGCGAGGGCGGCAACGGTTTCGAGATGCCCTTCACGACGAGGCAAGAGGAGGTGACCTCGGGCGAGGCGCCGTACAACGGCTACGCGCACTCCTTCGCCGGCATGGGCGTGCAGTTCATCCTCTTCAGCGGCATCGACCTCGGTGTGGGCGTGCTGCTCATGCGCCGCATGGGCTTGTGGAAGCGGCTTCGCGCGGCGCCGGTGTCGCGACGACTGCTGCTGGGAAGCCGAATCGCGTCGGGGGCCGCCATCGCGTTCCTCCTCATGATGGGCATCTATGCGGCGGGCATCGCGATATTCCACGTCCGCGTCGAAGGAAGCTGGCCCGGGTTCCTGCTAATCGTCGCCGCCTTCGCGATCCTCACCTCGAGCTTCGGGCTCCTCATCGCCTCCCTCGGGCGAACGCCGGAGGCCACGCGCGGCCTCGCGATCCTCGCCACGCTGCTGCTCGTGATGCTGGGGGGCGCGTGGGTTCCGTCATTCGTCTTCCCGCAGTGGGTCCAGTCCGCGACGCTCTTCGTCCCGACCCGCTGGGCCGTCGACGGGCTGGAGGCGATGACGTGGCGCGGCCTGGGGTTCGCCGCGGCGCTTCCCGCGGTCGCAGCCATGCTGACATTCAGTGTTGCATTCGGCGCGATCGCCGTGGCATGTTTCCGCTGGGAGGAGTGAACCACAGTCCATGAGAGCCGTCCGCACCTTCGCCGCCCTCTGCGCGGCCTTCATCGCGGGCGCCGCGCTCGCGCAGCCGTATCCCGACAAGCCCGTGCGGATCATCGTGCCGTTCGCGGCGGGCGGTCCCGCGGACATCTATGCACGCGCGGTCGCCGAGAAGCTGCACGGCGCGCTCGGGCAGGCGTTCGTGGTCGAGGACAGGCCCGGCGGCGGCGCCATCCTCGGGACCGAGGCGGTCGTCCAGAGCGCGCCCGACGGCTACACGCTCCTCATGATGTCGAACACGCACACGGTGAACGAGTCGCTCATCCCGGACAAGCGCTACCAGCTCATGCGCGACCTCGTGCCCGTGGCGCCGGTGAACTATTCCGACCTGGTGCTCGTCGTGCATCCGTCGGTGAAGGCGAACACGCTGCGGGAGTTCATCGCGCTGGCGAAGGCCAATCCGGGAAAGCTCAACTATGCGTCGTCGGGGCCGGGAACGCCGTATCACATGGCCGGCGAGCTCTTCAAGGCGATGGCGGGCGTGGACATCGTGCACATCCCGTACAAAGGCAGCTCGGGCGCGCGCACCGACATCCTCGGCGGCCAGGTGCAGATGATGTTCGATGCGATCACGACCATGGCGCCCAACGTGCGCGCCGGGAAGCTTCGGGCGCTGGCGACTTCCGGCCAGGTGCGCTCGGCGGTGCTGCCCGAAATCCCGACCCTGAACGAAGCGGGCGTGCCGGGCTACGAAGCGGTGATCTGGCTCGGCATCATGGCGCCGGCCGGAACGCCGAAGGCGATCGTCGATCGCCTGAATGCCGAGATCACGAAGGCCGTGGCCGACCCGAAGCTGAAGGCGGCGTGGGCCGAGCAGGGCGCGGTGCCCATGACGATGGCGCCCGACGAGTTCGGACGATTCCTGCGCGCGGACATCGAGAAGTGGGCGCGCGTCGTGAAGATTTCCGGGGCGAAGCCCGACCGGTGAAGTTCAAGCTCCTGAGCGCGGGCGCCGCGCAGGCGATGGTCGCGCGGCTGGCGGGGGCGCAGGGCGTCGAAATCGAGGCGAGTTTCGGCGCCGTCGGCGCGATGCTCGAGAAGTACCTCGCGGCCGGTGCGTGCGACATCGTGATCCTCGCGCGAAAGCAGATGGACGAGCTCGCGGCCCAGGGCCGTGTGGACAGCGCGACGCTCGTGGACCTGGGTGCGGTGCCCACCTCGATCGCGGTGTGCGAGCGCGAGCCCTCGCCCGACATCTCGGATGCCGATGCGCTGGCCGTCGCGCTGCTGGCGGCCGATGCGATCTATTTCCCCGATCCCGCGAAGGCCACGGCCGGCATCCACTTCCGGCACGTGCTCGAGCGGCTGGGCATCCTCGACCGCGTGAGGGCGCGCCTCCGCAACTTCCCCAATGGCGCGGCGACGATGCGCGCGATGGCCGAGGCCCAGGGCCAGCCGATCGGCTGCACCCAGGCGACCGAGATCCGCGCCACGCCCGGCGTGCGCGTCGTGGGGCCGCTGCCTCGCGGGCTCGATCTCGTCACGGTCTACGCGGGGGCGGTCGACGTACGCGCGGAGAACGGCGACGCCGCGCGCCGCTTCCTCGCGAGCCTCGCCGGCCAGCTCTCCTGATCCGGTGCATGGGGCGGCGCTGGTAAGATTCGGCGTCCGGTACCGCCCAGCATGACGAAACCTTCGCGGCTCCTCGCCGCCTTCCTCCTCGCGATCGCGACGCTCGCGGCGGCCCAGCCCGCCGGCAAGGCCGCGCCCGCCCCCGCCCCAGGCCAGCCCGCGAAGCCCCCGCAGGTGCAGGCGCCGCTTTCGTCGGCCGCCGAGCGCGTTTACGAATTCTCGAAGCCGCGCATGCTCCAGGTGCGCACCATCCTGCAGGCGGCCAACCGGCAGAACAGCCTGGGATCGGGCTTCCTCGTGACGGCCGACGGGCTCGCGATCACCAACTACCACGTGGTCTCGCAGTTCGCCCTCGATCCGAAGACCTACCGCCTCGAGTACCTCGCGCCCGACGGCTCGACGGGATCGTTGACGCTCCTCGCGATCGACGTCTCGCACGACCTCGCCGTGGTGAAGGTGGAGCGCTCCACGCTGCCGTTCTTCGAGTTCGATCCCCGGGCGATTTCCGGCAACCTGCCGAAGGGCGAGCGCATCTACGCCATGGGCAACCCGCTGGACCTCGGCTTCACGATCATCGAGGGAACGTACAACGGCCTCGTGGAAAAGAGCTACGACGAGCACATCCACTTCTCCGGGGCGATCAACCCGGGAATGAGCGGTGGGCCCGTGGCGGGAAGCGACGGGCGGATCGTCGGCGTGAACGTCGCCAAGCGACTGGACGGCGAGAACGTGGGCTTCCTCGTTCCCGCGCGTTTCGCGGCCGGCTTGATCGAGCGCGCGCTCAAGGGCCCGCCGCTCGTTCTCGACAAGGCGCGCGAGGAAGTGGGCCGCCAGCTGGACGGCTGGCAGGCCGCGTTCTACGACACGCTGAAGGGACAGGGCTTTCGCAGCGGCTCCTTCGGGCCATACAGGGGGATGGAGAGCTCCGCGCCGTGGATGACGTGCTGGGGCCAGACCAATGCCGACGAGCTGCCGAAGCCGCGCACCGCGATCAACAGGACGCAGTGCTCGAGCGGCACCGGAATCTACGTGTCCGACAAGATTCTCACCGGGCGCGTGGACCTCGCCTACGTGTACTCGAAGGCGATCGACCTGAACGCCTTCCAGTTCTCCCAGGAGCTCTCGCAACGCTCGCGGTCGTTCGACGGCCTGGCCTCCAAGCGCCTCACCGAGCAGGAATGCCGCGACGACTTCGTGATGGCGGGCGAAGGCGCGCGGCCGCCGTTGCGCACCACGTGGTGCATGCGCGCCTACCGGGAATTCGAAGGCTTGTACAACGTAACGCTGATCGCGCTCACCCAGGATCGCAGCCGCGAGGCCCTCCTCGCGCAGCTCTCGATGCAGGGCGTTTCCTACTCCAACGCCGTGGCGCTCGGCCGCCGCTTCCTCGAGTCGATCCAGTGGGCGCAGTGATGTGGATCGAGGTGCTGGCGCGCCACGGCGAGGTGGCAACGCGCGAGCGCATCGACTCGGAGGAAGCGCGCATCGGCCGTGCCTTCGACAACGATGTCGTGGTGGACGACCCGCACGTGGCGCCCCATCACCTGCGCGTCTTCCGCGCCGACGATGGCGAGCTCGTCGCCGAGGACCTGGGGACGCTGAACGGCCTTTACCGCGAGCACGGCCGCGATCGCACCGAGCGCCTGCCGCTCGCCTCCGAGCCCGGCATCCGCATCGGCCGCACCATCCTGCGCGTGCACGATGCGCGCCACGCCGTGACGCCCGAGCGGCTCATGACTCCACCGCGTGCGCACGCCCGCTGGGCCGCGGGCCTCGGTGCCGTGCTGGTCGGCGGGCTCACGGTGCTCGAGTGGCTGAGCGCGACGGCGAAGCCGAGCGCGAACCTGATCCTGCTGCCGCTCCTGGGCTTCGTCACCGTGCTCGCGCTGTGGACCGGCTTCTGGTCGATGCTCTCGCGCATCTTCTTCGGCCAGGCGCGGTTCGCGCTGCAACTGCGCATCGCGGTCACCGCGTGCATCGCGCTCATCCTCTGGGAGCAGGTCGCCGAATCGCTGTCCTTCTCGCTCGCATGGCGCGACATGGCCGAGTACGCGGGGCTGGGCGCATGGGCGGTGCTTGCCGGCGCCTGCTGGGCGCACCTGCACGCCATCGGGCCGCGCCACATGCGCGCGGCCATGGGGCTTGCCGCGGCGCTGATCATCGCCGGCGCGGCGCTCCAATACCTGGGCAAGTCGGAATCACGCAAGGTCTTGGGCCAGCGCGCCACGCTGGGCGACCTGCGCCCGCCGGCATTTCGCCTGGTTCCACTCGCGAGCGCCGACGACTTCTTCCGCAAGACCGCGAGCGCCAAGCAGCGGGTGGATGTCGAGCGCACCCGCGAGCCCTCGGGCTCCATCCTCTCGGACCTGGACCTCAGCGACTGACCGAGAGCTGGTTCACGACGCGCTCCACGTCGTCGAGGCCCCTCACCAGCTTCTCCAGCGCCTGCGACTGCGCCCGGGAGCGCACGCAACCCTGCAGGAACACCCAGCGCCGCTGGCCGAGCGCCCAAACCGCCGTGTCCCCGAAGCGGCCATCGGCGAGGATTGCTTTCTTCACGCGCGGGATGATCTCGGCATCGTAGCGATAGGCGTTGGGCAAGCGGCAGTGCCCGTCCATGTAGCAGCGCGTGCCGCGCTCGACACGCACGTGCGCCTCGCCTCGCGCCTCGGCGGCGGTCATCGCCGGCGGCTTGGGCTGCGGGCACGAGGGCATGCCGCGGGTCACTTCGAGGAACGGATCATCGAACGGATTCACCTGGATAGCCTCGGCCGCCGATGCCGTGCCACAATAAGCGACCAGCAGCAGCGCCATGGCCAGCTTCTTCCTCTCCAGCTTCGCGTTCTTCATCGCCGGATTCTTCATCCGGCGCTACCTCGAGGACATGGGCATCCCGAAGACGATGACGCGCGCGCTCGTGGTCTTCGTCCTCGCCCTCATGGTCGCGTACGGCGTCGGCTGGATCGTGGACGTCATCGCGGGCTAGGGCTCGTAGGTGACCGCGCCGCAGTGGCCGCTGCCTTTCATGGCCGGATCAGGATCTTCTCCATGAAGACGCTTAGAGGATCGGGACGGTACGCGCCGAACGGATCGCGCCGGGCATAGCCCATGCCCCGGTAGTGAGACCGTGGCGGCTCTCCGGCGGATAGAGCGGCTCGAGGTGGGCGTCGAGCTCGGCCACCATCTCAAGCGACTCGCGCTGGTCGATGCTCTCGATGGCGATGCGCGCGTTGCGGCTCACCGCGCGAGGAGCTGCACCGCGAGAATCACCTGGGCGGCGAATCCGCCCAGGAAGGCGAGCGTGCGGACCCACGGCACCTTGAAGGTATAGGCGAGGGCATGCACGACACGCGACCAGAAATAGAGCATCGCGGCGAAAGCGGTCGCGGAATTGCTGAGATCCACCGCGTTCGAAGCGAGCACGAGCGCCGCGAAGACCACCAGGTTCTCCACGGCGTTGGCATGGGCGGCCATCAGCCGCCCTGCCCACGGCGACGGCGGCTTCGGGTTCTCCGGATAGCCCACGGTCGCGGCGATGCCGCGGACCATGAAGCGATCCAGCACGTAGGGAATCCACAGCAGCGCGGTGAGCGCGGCGGTGAGCACGAGGTAGAAAATCTCTGTCTGCATGGACATGTCCTCCACGGTTGTCATTGGTCGATGCCTTCGAACTTCACGTCGGGAATCCAGTTGCGCTTCCAGCGCGCGAGCCGGGTCTCCAGGGTCTCGCCATCGAACGAAGTGGCCGCGCGATCGAGGACCGGCGCATTCACGTTGTCGAAGGTATTCACGTTCACGACCGCGTAGGTGCGGCCCTCGATGTCGCCCGTCACCACCGGCACGGCGCCGCACCTGCCGCACACGTGGAAGCGCCCGGAGCCGGTTGCGAACGAGTACCGGGAGACGCCGTCGGGGTCGCGCAACGCCACTCGCAGCGCCCCGGAAGGATTGGACGTCCACACGCCGCCGTGCTTCCGGCAGAACGTGCAACCGCAGGCTCGAGCGGAGATGCGCTCGGGTTCGGGCTCCCACGTGAGCGTGAAGGCGATGTTGCCGCAGTGGCAGCTTCCGTGGATCAGCATTCGCGTCCTCCCGGCCCGCAGTTTACGCACTTCCGCGCATAATGCGGGTGACGACAATCGGGGAGGAAAACGACGGTGGCCGGACCCCTGGCGGGCATGCGCGTGCTCGAGCTCGCCCAGATCATGGCGGGGCCCACGGCCGGCATGATGCTCGCCGACCTTGGCGCCGACGTGATCAAGGTCGAGAAGCTTCCCGGCGGCGACGACACACGCGGTTACCGTGAGCCTCGCGTGAACGGCGCCTCGGCGCCCTTCCTCATGATGAACCGCAACAAGCGCGGCATCGCCCTCAACCTCAAGCACGAGAACGGCCGCGAGGTCCTCAAGCGGCTCGTGAAGGACGCCGATGTCGTGACCGAGAACTACCGCCGCGGCACGCTGGAAAAGCTGGGCGTGGGCTACGACGTGCTCTCGAAAATCAACCCGGGACTCATCTATTGCGCAGTCTCGGGCTATGGGCGCGACGGCCCGTTCGCCGACAAGGGCGGCTTCGACCTCATCGCGCAAGGCTTCTCGGGGCTCATGTCGATCACGGGCGAGCGCGGCCGGCCTCCGGTCAAGCCGGGCAACTCGGTGGCCGACATCAACGCGGGCCTGCTCGCCGCGATGGGAATCATGGCCGCCTACGTCCACAAGCTTCGCACCGGCGAAGGCCAGGTGGTCGACACCTCGCTCATGGAAGCGGCCTTGCAACAGACTTATTGGCACGCCGCGATCTTTTTCGCCACCGGCGTCTCGCCGCAGCCCACCGGCTCCGCGCACGTGCTGACGGCGCCTTACCAGGCGTTCCACGCGAAGGACGGCTGGATCAACATCGGCGGCGCCAACCAGAACAACTGGGAGCGAATCGCGGCCGCGCTCGGGCATTCCGAGTGGAAGGACGACCCGCGCTTTCGCACCAACGACGATCGCATGGCGAACCTGCAGGCCCTCGTCGAAGCGATGAACGTCGTTCTCGCAACGAAGACGCGTGCCGAATGGCTCGACATCCTCGACACGGCCGGCGTTCCGGCGGGGCCCGTGAACGACATCGGCGAAGCGCTCTCGAGCGAGCAGGTGCTCGCTCGCGGAATGGTGGTCGAAGTGGAGCACCCCGTGAACGGGCGCTATCGGGCGCTCGGCTGCCCGATCCATTTCTCCAGGACACCGGCGGCGGTCGCGCACCCGGCGCCGCTCCTCGGAGAGCACACCCGGCTGGTTCTGGGCGAGGCGGGCTACAGCGATGCGCAGATCGACGCGATGCTCGCGGACGGGACGATCGCCGAGCCCGCGGAGCCGGTGCATGCCTGATCTCCTGCACGAGCGGCGCGGCGACGTCGCCTGGATCACCTTCAATCGCCCCGAGGCACGCAACGCCCTCACCTTCGCGATGTACGAGGAGCTGGCGCGCATCTGCGAGGCCGCCAACGACGATGCGACGCTTCGCGCGATCGTGCTGCGCGGCGCCGGGGACAAGGCGTTCGCCTCCGGCACCGACATCAACCAGTTCCGCGCCTTCAAGACCCCGCAGGACGCGATCGACTACGAGGCGCGGCTGGACCGCATCCTCACCGCCCTCGAGCAGTGCCGCGTGCCGACGATCGCCGCCATCTCGGGTGCCTGCACCGGCGGCGGTGCCGGCATCGCAGCGTGCTGCGACCTTCGGATCGCGGCGAGGAACGCGAAGATCGGGTTCCCCATCGCGCGAACGCTCGGCAATTGCCTTTCGAGCGCGAACCTGTCGCGCCTGGCCGGGCTCGTTGGCGCGGCCCGCGTGAAGGAGATGATCTTCACCGCGAAGCTGATCGGCGCCGACGAGGCCGCGGCGCTGGGCCTCGTGCAGGAAGTGGTCGAGGACCCGGCCGCGCTCGAGAAGCGGGTCGAAGCGCTCGCGGCGCAAGTGGCGGGCATGGCGCCGCTCACCCTCCGCGCGACCAAGGAAGGCCTGCGGCGATTGCAGCGGCGCCTCTCCCGCGAGGAAGCCGAGGACCTGATCCTCATGTGCTACATGAGCGCCGACTTCCGCGAGGGAATGGACGCGTTCCTCAACAAGCGTCCGCCGCATTGGGAAGGAAAATAGCGAGCGGCGCGGCGGACAGGCAGTCTCCGGTCCCGCGGCGAGCACCGGCGTGCAAAGCGCCACGGCGAGCCCACCCGGACAGAGGCGCCAAATCATTTCCGCGATGCCGCCCGAAGGACGTTCAGCTCCGCCGCGGCGCGTATCAGCGCCTTGAATGCCGCTACGTCGATCTTGTCGCCCTCGTGGAAGTCGATGGCGCGGCGCGTATTGCCCTCGAGGCTCGAATTGAAGATCCGCGACGGGTCCGGCAGCGAGGCGCCCTTCGCGAAGGTGAGCTTCACCGCCGCCTTGTACGTCTCGCCCGTGCAGATGATTCCGTCGTGGGACCACACCGGGACGTTCCACTTCCATTCCTCGACGACCTTCGGGTCGGCCTGCTGGATGAGCTTGCGCAACCGCGCGAGCGTCTCGCCCCGCCAGTCGCCCAGCTCCCCGATCCTCGCGTCGATCGTCCGGGAAGGAGATCCACCCTTCGGCGTGGGGCTCTTGTTCATCGGTACCTTCCATCAGCGCCAGTCGCCACAATGGTATCCGTACGCCAGGCCGCATGCCGATGAGGGCGGCGGCCCGTAGAATCGGCCCATGGATCTCCACGCGCCCGAAGAAGCGCTCGCCGCGCTCGAAGCCCATGCCGCCCGCGGCGCGCCGGCCGCGCTTGCCGAGCTGGCCTGGCACCTTCGACAGCGGGATACCGCGCGCAGCCTCTCGATGGCCGGCCGCGTCGAGGCATCGCTGCGCCCGGAGGACGAATCGCTTCGTCCCCGCCTCGCCCTCACGCGCGCCGAGTGCCTGGTTCACAGCTTCCGTCTCGCCGAAGCGCATGCGCAGCTCGAGCGCCTGAACGCCATGGAAGCCGTGCGGACGGACCCGGTGCTGCAAGGCGACGTGGCGCTGCTGCAGGCGGCCCTCGCCAACAACGACGGTGCGCCGGGCGAGGAGGTCGCGTGCCTTCGCAGCGCGGCCGAAGCCTACGCAGCCGCGGGGGACCGCAAGCGCGCCGCGTTCGCGCGCGCGGCCGCGCTCGCTTCCAATGCGCGCGAGTACCAGGAGCACGCGCACGAGGAGATCGCGGCCCTGCGTGAGGCGTGGCCCGACGCGGCGCTGGCCGCGCACCTCGACTACGTGGCAGGAATCCTCGAGTTCATCGCCGGGCGCTTCGCCCGATCCATCGAGCTGCTCACGCCCGCCGCCGAAGCCGCGCACCGCGCGGGCGTGGCGGAGATGGGCTTTCGCTCGCTCCTCACCATCGGCGCCGCCCTCTCCAACCTGGGCGACTGGAACGAATCGGCGAAGGGCGCCGAGCTCGCGCTCGAGCGCGCCCGGGCGCTCGGCTGGCCGCGCTGGGCTGCCGCGGCCCTCGCGCACCTGGGCCGCCTCTTCACCTACATGGAGCAGCCGGCCCGCGCGGTGGAAGTGCTGGAAGAGGCGGTGTCGCTCTTCTCCGCGCAGCCGCAATCGCGCTTCCACGCCATGGCCCTCTTCTACCTGGGCGATGCGCACCTGCACGGCGGCCAACCGGCGCGAGCACTCGAGCGGCTCACGCAATCGGAAGCGGTGGTGCGCCATCTTCACCTTCCGCCGGAGATCTCGGCGAACGTCGCGATCCGGGCGCGGGCGCTCTCGCGGCTCGGGCGCAACGCCGAGGCCCTTCCCATGGCGAACCAGGCACTGGCGCTGGCGCGCGAATGCGGGGCGCGCCTCTGGGAAGCCGAGGCCCTGCGAACGCTCGCCGAGATTCGCCTCGCCGACTCTCCCGCCGGTGCCCTCGCCTACCTCCAGCAGGCGTTGGAGCTGTCCTCGTCGCTGGGAGGACACCATGAGAAGAGCCAGGTCCTGGTCGAGATAGCGCGCATCCACGAGCGCGCGGGCAATCTCGCGGCCGCGCTCACCGCGGAACGCTCGGCGCGCGCCGAGCAGCTGGCCGAGCAGCACGCCCGCGCGGCGAACCAGGTGCTGGTCTCGCGCATGCGCCACGAGATGGAGACGCTCGCCGCGCGCGAGGCCGAGATGCGCCGCCTCGCCACCACCGACTCCCTCACGGCGCTCGCCAACCGGCGTCATTTCTTCGCGCTCGCCAACGCCGAGGTGGTGCGCGCGCAGCGCTACGGCGGCCCGCTCGGCCTCATCATGGGCGACATCGACCGCTTCAAGTCCATCAACGACACCCGCGGGCATCCGGCGGGCGATGCGGTGCTGGCGGCCGTGGCGCGCGTGCTCTCGTCGGAAGCGCGCCCCAACGACTTGGTGGCACGCATCGGCGGCGAGGAGTTCGCATTGCTGCTGCCCGGCGCGGACCTCGCGGCCGTGCTCACGGTGGCCGAGCGTTTGCGCGCTTCGGTGGAATCCCTTGGCGTCGACTGGGACGCGACACCAATCCCGGTCAGCATGAGCTTCGGCTGCGTTTCGCGCGAGCCCCCGGGCGGCCTTTCACGGGAAGCGCCGGAGTCTCTCTTCGAGGCGATGGTGCGCGATGCCGATGCGGCGCTCTATGCGGCGAAGCGCGCGGGCCGCAACCGCTGCGAGGCGTTCGCCCCGGCGGCGCGTGTGGAGCGGCTGGCTACTTGAGCGACTCGAGCTTCCCCAGGTCCAGGGAAGCCACGCTCGACTTCAACGCGTCGATGGGCACGTTGCCGTGCGCCGTGACGATGAAGCGCTCGTTCAGGACCATGACCAGCTTGTTGCTGCCGCCCTGCTTGCTCACTTCCTCGTGCACCAGGCGCCCGCCTTCCTTGTGCGTGCTCTCCTTGCGGTACTGGTCTTCCCGCTCGGACTGCACGTTCATCCACGAGGCGAGGCCCATGAGCCCGGAGGCCCCGCCCGTGTCCACCACTTCGAGGTCGGCGTTCTTGCCGGCCCCGTCGTTGTAGACGCCTTCCGCCTTGGCGGTCATGAGCCCCGCCACGCCGCCGCGCTCGGTGCGCATGTCCTTGCGCGGCAGGCCCGCGAACGTGTCGGGCACGAAAGGCTTCAGCGCGTCGATCTGGACCGGCTCCACGCCCGGCTTGCCGCCGAGAGCCGCGCCCGCGGCGGCCATGGCCGCCGCCATCTGCGCGTTGGCGTCGCCGGTCTTCTGCGCCGCGTCGATCTTGCGGCTGGCATCCTCCATGCGCTTGCCGTACGCGTCGAGCTTGCCCATCGGGCTATTGGCGTCGTAGGTCACCGTGGAGCCCACCCGCGCGGCCCCCAGGTTCGCCGCGGCCATGCCGCCCAGCCCCGCGCCCATGAACATGCTGCCAATGACGCCGATGACCACCATCACCACGATCGTCGCGATCACCGCCACCGCGGTGTAGCCGATCGACTTGTCGGCCGGGTTCTTCATGAGCTGCGGCAGCCCCAGGTAGAGCAGGTACAGGCCATACAGGGCGCAAAGGAGCATCAGCACCGCGCCCAGCCACGGGATCAGCGTGAAGATCGATCCGACCCAGGACGCCGTGAACGCGTAGGCCGCCACCTTGGTAGCCTGGTTCATGTTCTTGGTGCCGCCGAAGCTGGGCGCGAGCGCGTCGATGATGAACCCGATCACGAAGACCGAAACCACGGCCATGATGAGCTGGTACACGGCCATCATGAGCGCCCAGCCATAGCCGATGTGGAATACCCCGCCGAACGGCGTGCGCGTGCCGATGACCGAGAGGCTGAGGAAGTGCATTACGGCGGCGAACGCCGCCAGGGGCAGTACGTAGTTGAGGACGAGGTCCTTGGGTAGCGTCGGTTCCGCCTCGATGACCACCCATTCGGTCTTGGGGGTGAGGAGGATGTTCTTGGCACGTTCGACCAGGTTCATTTTGTTGATTCTCCCTGCGATGGCCTTTGGAAGCGCGAGTGTAGCGCAGGATGCGATAATTGCTTTCCCATGGACGCCTCGAAACCCGTCGTCGAGATCCGCGGGCTGCGCTACGCCTACGGGGCGCGGCCGGTCCTGAAGGGGGTCGACCTGGACATCCCCGCGGGCAGCGTGGTCGCGATCCTGGGCACGAGCGGCTCGGGCAAGACCACTTTGTTGCAGCTGATCGGCGGGCTGTCTCGCCCGGCGGGCGGCGAGGTGCGCGTCCTGGGCGAGAACGTCCCCGCCCTGGATGTTTCCGGCCTGCTGCTGCTTCGCCGCCGGATGGGCATGATGTTCCAGCTGGGCGGGCTCTTCACCGACCTGTCCGTTTTCGAGAACATCGCGTTCCCGATCCGCGAGCACACCCGGCTTCCGGAATCGGTGATCCACGACCTGGTCCTGATGAAGCTGCAAGCGGTGGGCCTGCGCGGGGCGGCCGGACTTCGCATCGCGGAGCTCTCCGGAGGCATGTCGCGCCGGGTGGCGCTCGCGCGCGCCATCGCCCTCGATCCCGAGCTCATCATCTACGACGAGCCCTTCGCCGGCCTGGACCCGATCACGCTGAACGTCATCTGCAACCTGATCCGCACCCTGAACGATGCGCTGGGGGCGACCTCGGTCGTCGTCACCTATGACGTCCAGGAGGCGATCAAGCTCGCCGACTACCTCTACCTGCTGAACGACGGCGTGATCGCCGCCCACGGCCCGACCCAGGAGATGGTCGAGTCGAGCGATCCCTTCGTGCACCAGTTCCTGCACGCCGAGCCCGATGGCCCGGTGCGCTTCCACTTCCCGGCTCCTCCGATCGGCGAGGAGCTGGAGCTTCAGGCGGCGCCGTGAGCGAGCGCGGCGCCCCTCCCGAGGGTTTCGCCGGACCCGAGGAGTTCCTCGCCGCGTTCTCCGACACGGTGGGCGGCCTCATCTCCTACGTGGACGCCTCGGGCCGGCTTCGCTTCGCCTCCCGCGCGCTGGCCGATTGGCTCGAATCGACGCCCGAGGCGCTCACCGGCATGACGCTTGCCGAGGTCTACGGCCCCGAGACCTACCGGCAGTTCGAGCGCTGGACCGAGCGGGCGCTCGCCGGCGAGGACATCCACTACGAACGGCTCGCGGCGCGCCGCGGGGGCGACATGCGCTGGCTCTCGGTGAACCTGCGCCCGCACCGCGACGCGTCGGGCCGCGTGCTCGGCTATTTCTCGTGCGCGCTCGAGGTGAACGAGCTGAAGCGCACCCATGACGCGCTGCACCGTGCGCTGCAGCACCTCGCGAGCCACATCGAGAACACGCCGCTTGCAGTGATCGAGTGGTCCGGCTCGATCGAGGTGATGCGCTGGTCGCCGCAGGCCGAGGCCATCTTCGGGTGGCGCGCCGAGGAGGTGCTCGGCAAGCGCCCCAGCCATTTCAGTTTCGTGCATGGGGATTCGCTCGCTACCGTGCAGGCACTTACCCACGAGCTCGTCTCCGGCGCCGCGCCGCGCAACCGGATGCTCGCCCGGAACAACACCAAGGACGGCCGCACCGTCTGGTGCCAGTGGTACAACTCGGCGGTGTTCGACGAGCATGGCCGGTTCGCCTCGATCCTCTCGATGGCCGAGGACGTGACCGCGCGCGTCGACGCCGAGGAGCAGCTCCAGAGGGCCGCCGTGCACGACGCGCTCACGGGCCTGCCCAACCGCAATTCGCTGGCGGCGCGCCTCGAGCACGCCATCATGCGCGTGAACCGGAGCGGCGACCGGCTGGCCCTCCTCTTCATCGACCTCGACCGCTTCAAGAAGGTGAACGACACGCTCGGCCACGCGGCGGGCGACGAGGTGCTGCGCCAGGTCGCCGCCCGCATTCGCGCCTGCGTGCGCGAGATCGACACGGTCGCGCGCCTGGGCGGCGACGAGTTCGTGGTGCTGCTCGAAACCGATGTGCGGCTCGACACGCCCGGCATCATCGGCGAGCGAATTCGTGCCGCGTTCGGCAACGACTTCGAGTGGAAGGGCCTGGGCGTTCGCTGCGGCGCCTCCATCGGCGTGAGCCTCTATCCCGACCACGCCCGGGACGCCGGCGCGCTCCTCGCCTCCGCCGACGAGGCGATGTACCGCGAAAAAAGCTCCGCCTGACCTCCGTGATCTGCCTCGTCGCACCGGCGGCTCAAGAAATCGCATCGCCTTTGCGCGGCCGCCGGCGATTGCGGCGGTTTGCCCTTGCGTCGCTCTTCCTCCTCGCACTCGCGCCGCCGGCGCACGCGTACTGCGTGTACAACCAGCTGAAGGATCGGGAGGTCGCGATCGACCAGGAAGAGCAGCCGGATCCGATCCGCAACGACCGCCGCATGCGCACGACGATCCCGCCGGGCGGCAAGGCGTGCTGCGATTTCCACCAGCTCGATTGCAATCCCACCGGTCGCGAGAACGGGCTTGTCGGGCTGGGCATTTCAGTCGCGGGCCAGCCGTCGTACACCTGCGGTTTCGCCGACCGGCGCGAGGCGTTCGTGAAAGTGACCGGCGCCGGTACAATCCGCATCCAGCCGAACCCGCGTCGAAGCTCCAATCCCTACATCGCGCGCGTCTACACGCGCGAGGGCAAGGACCTGAGCGGCCCTCGTGGCCTCGCATGCACCGAATCGAAAGGAAAGTGATGGTGACCGTTCGCTCCCGCCTCCTCGTCGCGCTCGCCTCCCTGCTCCTGCCGTTCGCCGCGGCCGCGCAATCGGACTATCCGAACCGCACCATCGCGATGGTGGTGCCCTTCCCGCCGGGCGGCGTGGCCGACATCACGGGTCGTCCGCTCGCCGAAGCGATGGGCCGCATCCTCAAGGTGCCGGTGGTCGTCGAGAACCGTGCGGGCGCGGGCGGCGGCGTGGGCATGCAGTATGTGACACACGCCAAGCCCGACGGTTATACCGTGCTCCTCGCGCTCTCCTCGATCTCGATCATTCCCGAGGCCGACAAGGTGCTGGGCCGCGACCCGATGTACCAGCTGAAACAGCTCGTGCCGATCGCGCGCCTCACGGCCGACCCGACAGTGCTCGCGGTGCGGGCCGGCAGCCCCTATCACTCGGTGGCCGACCTGATCGCCGCCGCGAAGCAGAAGCCGGGCGGCATTCCGTACGGATCGTCGGGCAACTACGGGACCATGCACGTGCCCATGGAAATGCTCGCGCACTCGGCGGACGTGAAGATGCTGCACGTGCCGTTCACGGGCGCAGGCCCGGCGATCGTCGCGCTCCTCGGTGGGCAGGTCGACGCGATCTCGACGGGGCCTTCCACGATCATGTCGCACTACAAGGCGGGCAAGGTGCGCGTGCTCGCGACCTGGGGCGACAAGCGCCTCGCCTCGCTCCCCGACGTGCCGACGCTGAAAGAGCTCGGCTACGACGCCCAGTTTTCGCAGTGGACGGGCCTTTTCGTTCCCGCCGGGACGCCGCCCGACGTGATCGCGAGACTGCGCGCCGCCGCGCGCCAGGCCGCGGCCGATCCCACCTTCCAGGCGGCGCTCGCGAAGGTGGAGACGCCGGTCCAGTACCTCGACCAGCCCCAATTCCGGGAGTTCTGGGACACGGACGCACATCGCCTCGCCGACGTGGTGCATCGCATCGGGAAGGTCGAATGACCGCGCCGAGCACGCGTTTCGGCTGGATTGCGGCCTTCGCGGGAATGACGCTCCTTTCCGCCTTCGCCCGGGAGCCCGCGCCCAACAAGGAGCTCGCCGACCTCTTCGAGCGCGAGGCGCAATACGAGTTCGCGCAGCATCCGGAGCAGGCCACCGTGCTCGGCATCCACGAGTTCGATGCGATGCTCACCGACAATTCACCGCAGGCGACCGCGCGCCGCAAGGCACACGTGAAGCGGAAGATCGCCGAGCTTTCCAAGTTCGACCCCGCGAAGCTCTCCACCCAGGATCGCATCTCGCTCGGCATCGCCCTCGACAAGGCCGGGCTCGAGGCCCGCGAGAACGCGATGTATGGCGACCTGCCGTTCGGCTCGGAGGATTCCTGGCTCGCCGTCTCCAGCATGACGGGGCCGCAGCTCGGCATCGGCTACATCGTGAACGGGACGCGCTTCGAGACGCTCGCCGACTACGAGAATTACCTGAAGCGCCTGCACGGCTTTTCCGCCGAGCTCGACAAGATCATCGCCCGCATGCGCGTCGGCATGCGCACGGGCTGGGTGCCGCCTCGCGCGGCGATGGACAAGGTGCCCGAGATGTTCGACTTGTTCGCGGGCAGCGACGTGACCGTGACGCCCCTCTGGAAGCCCTTCACCGCGTTTCCCGCGGACATGGGCCTGCCGGATCGCGAGCGCCTCGCCTCGGAAGGGCGGCACTTGCTTGCCACCGAGGTGCACCCGGCCTTCGCCCGCATGCGGCGCTTCCTCGTGGACGAATACATCCCGGCCTGCGCGAAGGATCTCGGCGCCTCGTCGCTGCCGGCCGGCGCCGCCTACTACGAGCTGCGCATCCGCGAGAGCACGACACTTGCGCTCACCGCCGAGCAGATCCACAAGACCGGCCTCGAGGAGGTCGCACGCATCCGTACCGAGATGGACCAGGTGATCGCCTCGGTGGGCTACAAGGATCGCTTCGACGACTTCGTCAAGTTCCAGCGCACCGACCCGCGGTTCTACTTCAAGACGCCCGAGGCGAGGCTCGAGGCCTACCGGGACATCGCGAAGCGCGCCGATGCCGAGCTGCCCAGGCTTTTCGCCGTGCTGCCGCGCCTGCCCTACGGCGTGCGCGCGATGGAAGCCTACGAGGGCGACAACTCGGACCACTACTCACCGGGGCCGCTCGACGGCTCGCGCGCCGGCTTCTTCGAGGCGAACGTCCTCAACCTGTCCACGCACCCCTCCGGGGACATGGAGTCCACGCTCCTCCACGAAGCGGTTCCGGGCCACCACCTCCAGAATTCGCGGGCACTCGAGATCGAGGGGCTTCCCAAGTTCCGCCGCTTCGGCTGGTACGTCGCGTATGGCGAGGGCTGGGCGCTCTATGCGGAGAGCCTGGGCTACGAGATGGGGTTCTACAAGGATCCCTACCAGCACTTCGGGGCGCTCGCGAACGAGATGATGCGCGCCTGCCGCCTCGTGGTGGACACGGGAATCCACGCCATGGGCTGGACTCGCAAGCAGGCGATCGACTACCTCGCCTCGAACACCGGCTTCCACCCGGACTACGTGAGCGCCGAAGTCGATCGCTACATCGTCCTGCCGGGACAGGCCCTGGGCTACAAGATCGGCGAGCTCGACATCAAGCGGCTGCGGGCGAAGGCCAAGGCCGAGCTGGGCGGCAAGTTCGACGTGCGGCGTTTCCACAACGCGGTCCTCGACGACGGCGCGTTGCCGCTCACGGTGCTCGACGCGCGTATCGACGAATGGATCGCCAAGGAGAAGGGGAAGACATGACGAAGCTCCTCGGGGCGCTCGCCGCCCTCTCGTGCTGCGCCGCGCTCGCGCAGCAGCCCGACTATTCGAAAGTCGAGATCAAGACGATCCCGCTGGGCTCCCACACCTACATGATGACGGGCGCGGGAGGCAACCTCGGCCTCTCGGTGGGCGACGACGCGACCTTCCTCATCGACGACCAGTTCGCGCCGCTCACCCCGAAGATCCGCGCCGCCATCGCCGCGTTGACCGACAAGCCGGTGAAGTTCGTCCTGAACACCCACTGGCACTTCGACCACACCGGCGGCAACGAGAACCTCGGCGGCTCCGGGGCGGTGATCGTGGCCCACGAGAACGTGCGCCGTCGCATGAGCACCGAGCAGTTCATCGAGTTCATGAAGATGCAGGTGCCGGCTTCGCCCCACGCGGCGCTGCCCGTGATCACGTTCGCCGCGGGGCTCACCTTCCACCTGAACGGCGACGAGATGCGCGTGATGCACGTGCCCCGCGCCCACACCGACGGCGACGCCATCGTCCACTTCGTGAAGAGCGACGTGATCCACATGGGCGACGTCTTCTTCAACGGCATGTACCCGTTCATCGACACCTCGAGCGGGGGCAGCATCGACGGCATGGTGGCCGGTTGCGACATGGCGCTCGCCATCGCCGCGGACTCCACGAAGATCATCCCGGGCCATGGGCCGCTTGGAACCCGTGCGGACCTGCAGGCGTACCGCGACATGCTCGCCACGATCTCGGCGCGCGTGAAGAAGCTGGTCGCCGAGGGCAGGAAGCCCGACGAGATCGCCAGGGCCGGCGTCTCCGCGGAGTTCGATGGAAAGTACGGCAAGGGCTTCGTCGACGGCCCCAAGTTCGCCGAGATGGTCGCGGTGAACATCCTCAAGCGCTAGGGGTCTATCGGGCCTGATGATCGACCTGCGCACCCTGCTCCTCCTCGTCGCCGTCGCGGATGCGGCCGCGGCGGTGATCATCGCCTACAGCGCGGGTAGGAGGTTGCGCCACGGCGTGGCGTCGTGGATCGCCGCGCTCGCCTGCCGCGCGATAGCCGTGGGTACGCTCGCGGCCGGAATCCAGCCGCCGGCCCACGCGCTCGCCATCGGCTCGGCATTCCTCGCGCTCTCGATCACGTTGCAAGGCGCCTCGCTGCTCGCCTACGACGGGCGCAAGCTCCCGGCCTGGGTGCACACCGCGGTGCTGGCGGGCGTGGCGCTCCCGTTCGCGCTCCTGGGCAACGACCCCGCGAGTGCCATGCTTTTCGGGGGCATCGTATTCGGCACGCTGCTCGTGCTGCTCGCGGCGATCGCGGTGCAGGTGAATCCGGTGGTTGCGGGGCGGGCTCGCGCCCGCACGGTCCTGGTGGCCACGTTCGCCACGGGCGCGGTCGTCTTCTATATTCGCGGCGTGGCGGCCATGCTGGTGTCGGACCCGTTGCAGCCCCTCGTGAACCCGACCGGGTTCCAGTCGGCCCTCTTCGTCGCGGCGGTAGCCGCCGCGCTGGCGAGCACTCTCGGCTTCATGTTGCTCCACAAGGAGCGCGCCGAGGGCGATGCGGTCCGCATGGCCACGCTCGACCCGCTCACCGGCGCATACAACCGCCGCACGTTCCACGAGATCGCCGAGCGCGAGATGGCGCGGGCCCGCCGCGCGGGGCAGGCGCTGTCGATCATCATGGTGGACATCGACCACTTCCGTCCCGTGAACGAGGCGCACGGCAACCGCGTGGGCGACGAGATGCTGCAGCGGGTCGCGGACCTCATCCGCAGCGCGCTGCGCAAGGAAGACATGCTGGTGCGCTACGGCGGGGAGGAATTCCTGGTCCTGCTTCCCGAAGTGCCGGGACCGGGCGCCGTGGTCGTCGCCGGCCGGATCCGCAAGGCCGTGGAGGCTTCGCCATTCCTCGTCTCCGGCACCTCCATCGCGGCGACCGTGAGCGTGGGCGTTTCCGCCCGCCTGGACGAGGGCCCCGAAAGCATGGAGCACCTCATCGCCCGCGCCGAGGAGGCGCTGTCGCTCGCCAAGCAGCGCGGCCGCAACCGCGTGGTCGCCCTCTCCCTCGGCCGCTCGATCGCCGCCTGAGTCAAAAAGGGCGTCCGTCCCCTTATGTCCAATCGTCTCGCCTGAAATAACTGGTTTCGGTTTCCTCCGTGTTCCGCGTGTCCCCGGGGTTCAAGCTCTAGTACGATAGCTTCGCCGGGGGATGCCGGTTCCAATGGAGAAAGCCAGTGCAGAAACGCCGTGAATTCCTGAACGCCGGGGCCGCACTCGGGGCCGCCACCATCGCCGCTTGCGCGGCGCCCATGCGTGCCGCCGCCGACCGGGACAATGTGCTCTTCGCGCACGACGTCGTGACCATTCCCGTGAGCGGAAGCGACCGCCATTTCGCGGTGCGCCGCATTTATTGCGTCGGCCGCAACTACGCGGCGCACGCGATCGAGCGCGGCTCCGATCCCACGCGCGAGCCGCCGTTCTTCTTCCAGAAGCCGACCGACGCGGTCGTCGCCAACAACGCGACGCTCGTCTATCCGCCGAAGACCAAGGACCTGCAGCACGAGATCGAGCTCGTGGTGTGCATCGGCACCGGCGGCACGAACATCCCGGTCGACAAGGCGCTGAGCCACGTGTTCGGCTACGCGGTCGGCCTCGACATGACCCGCCGCGACCTGCAGACCGAAGCGAAGAAGATGCAGCGCCCGTGGGAGATGGGGAAGGCGTTCGACCAGTCGATGCCGGTGTCGGCGATCCAGCCGGCGGCGAAGATCGGCCACCCGAGCCAGGGCGCCATCTGGGTGAAGGTCAATGGCCAGACCAAGCAGACGGGCGATCTCAACCAGCAGATCTGGCGCGTGGAAGAGGCGATCTCGTATCTCTCGAACTACGGCGCGCTCGAGCCGGGCGACGTGATCATGAACGGCACGCCGGCCGGCGTCGGCCC
>DATBAI010000044.1:0-176832 GCA_036271595.1 Usitatibacter sp. | reverse complement strand
TAGGCGGCGAGGGCGCCGACTTTCCCGCGCGCTTCGAGCAGTGGAGACGCGAATTCTCCGGATTGATGTGCTACCTGCCGCTCGACCCGGTCGACACCCATGTCGAGTCGGCGCGACTTCCGATGCGCGGCATCGGTTCTGGCCCGGCGACGTGAGCCTGCTCGATGCGAGCTTGCACCGCGCCTAACTCCGTTTCGCCCTCTCGATGAGGGCGCGAGCTTCCCGCCACGCCGCGAGATCGCGCGTCATCAGGCTCTCCAGCGTTTCGGGAGCGGCGATGGGGCAGGGTGCGGGTTTCTGCTTGGGCCAATCGTTCATCTCGGTATCCTCCTGGGCGTCTTTTCCGGAACTCGCGAGAAGCATGGCGCGCGGGTAGCTCAAGGGGTGAGCCTGCCGAAGTCCACGAGCCAAAAGCGACTTTTGCGTGGGCTCACGTAGTGAGCTTTCCGCGGTGTAATGTGGTGACGCCATGCAAATCCTCGAAGGCCGGAAGCTCTTCTCGGCCACCGATCTCGTCAATTTCCTCGAGTGCGAGCACACCGCGACGCTCGGCCTCGCCCATCTCGCGAGCCCGCTCGAGCGCGCCCCGGATGACGAATCGAACGAGCTGATCCAACGCAAGGGCTTCGAGCACGAGGCGGCCTTCCTCGCAGCCCTCAAAGCCAGGGGCCTTTCGGTCACGGAGATCCCGCAGGACCTACCCGCCGCCAAGGCGGTGAGCGCCACGATCGAGGCCATGGCCGCCGGCCGCGACGTGGTCTTCCAGGCAGCTTTCATTTCCGGGCCGCTCCAGGGCCGAGCGGATTTCCTGCGGCGAGTCGAGGGCCGGTCGCGCTTTGGTCCCTGGCAATACGAGGTGATGGATACGAAGCTCGCCCGCAGCGTCAAGGCGAAGTTCGTGGTCCAGCTCTGCTTCTATTCCGAGCTCCTCGCCGAGGTGCAGCAGGCCGAGCCGAGGATGATGCACGTGGTCCTCGGCGACGGCACCGAGGAGAGCTTTCGTTTCGCCAATTACTCGCGCTATTTCCGCAAGGCGCGGGGGCGCTTCCTGGCCTTCCTGGAAAATCACCCGAATGCCACCTATCCGCAGCGCTGCGAGCACTGTGGGTTCTGCGCGTGGCGCGACTTGTGCCAGAAGCGATGGAACGACGACGACTATCCGAACCAGGTTGCCGGCATTCGCCGCGACCAGGTGGAAAAGCTTCTCGCCCAGGGCGTGCGCACGACCGAGGCGCTGGCTACGCTCGCTGCCGACGTTTCGGTCGCGAAGATGCAGCCCGAGACGCTCGCGCGCCTTCGTGCGCAAGCCGCGCTACAGGTGCGCAAGCGCGGTAGTGGCGAGCCCATCGTCGAGCAACTGCCGCTGGATCCTGACGGGCGCCGCGGTTTCTTCCGGTTGCCGGAGCGTGACGAGGGCGACGTCTTCTTCGACATGGAAGGCGATCCGCTCGAAGACGACGGCCTCGAATATCTCTTCGGTGTTCGCTATCTCGAGCGCGGTGAGTACATCTTCAAGGCGTTCTGGGCCCACGACCGCGCCGCCGAGAAGCAGGCCTTCGAGTCGCTCATGGATTTCCTTGGGGAACGTGGCCGCGCATTCCCGGGGATGCATGTCTACCACTACGCGCCGTACGAGCCCAACGCCCTGAAGCGCCTCATGTCGCTTCACGGCACTCGGGAGGTTGAGGTCGATAACCTCCTGCGCGAACACAAGCTGGTCGATCTCTACGCCGTCGTCCGCGAGGCCATTCGAACCTCGGAGCCGGGGCTTTCGATCAAGGACATCGAGTGCTTCTACATGCCGCCCCGCGAGGGCGAGGTGCTGGATGCCGGCGCGAGCATCGTGAAGTACGACCATTGGAAGGCGACGGGCGATGGCTCCGCGCTCGAAGCGATCGAGCGATACAACGACGACGACTGCCGCTCGACGCAGCTCCTGCGCGATTGGCTGGTCGGCCTGCGTCCTTCGGGTCTGCCGTGGTTCACGCGCGATGCAATGGCGGAGGAGGGCGGGCGGAAGGCGGAGGCCCGTTCCGCGAAGGCGCAGGAGATGGAGGCCGCCCTGGAGCGGCTTGGCTCGCAACTGCTCGTGGGTGTTCCGGCCGAGGCGGCGCAGCGTACCGCCGACCATCACCTTCGCCAGCTCGTGCACGACCTTCTCGATTTCCACCGACGCTGCGCCAAGCCCGAATGGTGGGCTGTCTTCGCGCGAGCGGACATGACCGAGGAAGAGCTGGTCGAGGATTTCGAATGCCTCGGCGGGTTGCGCGCCGAGGGCACGCCAGTCCCCGTCGCGAAATCGCTTGCCTATCGCTACTCCTTTCCCGAGCAGGATACGAAGCTTCGGCTGGGCTCCGACGTTCTACGCACGGATACCGCGGCGCCGTTGGGTGAAATTATTGCGTTCGACGAAGCGGCCAACCGCATCGAGATCAAGATCTCTGCGAAGAAGGGCCCACCTCCGTCGCGGTTTTCAGTCGGCCCTTCCGGTCCCATCAATACCGATGCGTTGCGCTCCGCCGTCTGGCGCTTCGCGGAATCGGTGGTCGTCGACGATGACCGGTTCCCCGCGGTGCGCAAATTCCTTCTCAAGGAGCCGCCGCTCGCCGAATTTCCCAAGGGCGGGAGCGGCGTCGTGGAGCGCGCATTCTCTGCTGTGACCGCCCTCGATCACAGCTATCTCTTCATCCAGGGGCCGCCCGGCGCGGGGAAGACCACCGCCGGCTCTGAGCTGATCGTGCGGCTGCTCGCCGAGGGCAAGCGTATCGGCGTCACGTCCAACGGCCACAAGGCGATCAACAATCTTCTCGAAGCCGTCGTGGAGTGCGCAAAGAAGCAGGGCGTACGTTTCAACGGCGTCAAGAAGTCGACCAACGGCGAGAGCCAGGAATTCAACGGCGACATGATCGAGGACGTCGACGACAACGCGGATGTCTTCGCCGGCGCGCACCAGCTCGTCGCCGGCACTGCGTGGCTCTTCGCCGCTCCGCAGCTCGAGCAAACGATCGACTATCTCTTCGTGGACGAAGCGGGGCAGGTATCGCTCGCCAACCTCGTCGCAGCGGGGACGGCCGCGCGGAACATCGTGCTGCTCGGCGACCAGATGCAGCTCGGCCAACCGATCAAGGGCGTGCATCCCGACCGCTCGGGCGATTCCACGCTCGATTACCTCCTCGATGGCGAGGCGACGGTCGGCGAGGGCCGCGGCATCTTCCTGCCGATGTCGTGGCGAATGCACCCCGACGTCTGTCGCTTCATTTCGGAAGCGGTGTACGACTCCAAGCTCGAGCCCGAAGAGAACAATGCCCGGCAACGGATCGTCCTCGCCACGGGCGCGCATCCCGCGCTGCTTCCCTCCGGCATTCGTTTCTTGCCCGTCGTGCACGAGGGCTGCTCGCAGAAGTGCGAGGCGGAGGCGGAGGTGGTCAGGGATCTTGTCGAGAGCCTCCTCCTGCAAAGCTACGTCGACCAAGGCGGGGCCACGCATCCGATGAGCCTGGGCGAGATTCTCGTGGTCGCGCCTTACAACGCCCAGGTGAACCTGCTGCGTCAGGTCCTGCCGCGCGATGCGCGCGTGGGCACCATCGACAAGTTCCAGGGGCAGCAAGCCCAGGCCGTGATCGTCTCGATGACGACTTCGAGCGGAGAATTCCTGCCGCGCAACATCGAGTTCCTCTACGACAAGAATCGCCTGAACGTCGCGGTATCGCGGGCGAAGTCGCTCGCGATCGTGCTCGCGAGCCCGGCGCTGCTCCACGTCGCCTGCACTTCGGCGGGGCAGATCGAGCTCGTGAATACCCTTTGCTGGCTCGAGGAATACTCCGAGGCTGGCATGGGCAAAGCAGCCGCCGGCCCATCCCCTCGAAGCGCCGGTGCCGGCCCTACGACGGCGATTCGCCCCGCCGCCGCTTGAGGAAGAGGATGAACGCCGCCGGAACGTGGACCAGCCCGAATCCGGAGAGGAAGACGAGCGCGGAGGGAAGGCCCGAGGCAGCGTAGTACGAGGCCGACACGAGCCCGAAAGCGATTCCGACGAGGAGGAGGATGCCTCGTGTCAGCAGCAGCCCCGATCGAGTCGCCTCGAAGCGAGGTATGCGTAACTGCGCGTAGGCGGCCGCGAAGAGCAGCACGGCGGTGAGGAGGGCGAGCGTAATCGAAGCCATACGTGTATGAGCCATGTGCGGGAAACCCGTTCACGTCCCCGGCGTCAATACGGAATACGCGAAGGAGAACCCCATGAGCTTCAAACTGCTGCTTACGGCGGGGGCACTGGCCGCCATTTCCACCTTGGCCCTTGCGCCGAGTTACGCGCAACTCTCGCCGAACCTTCCCGATTCGATTGTCGCGAATCCAAATTCCCCGGATTCGAATGTGTCCAATTCGGACACGTCTAATTCCGACGCGGCCGACTCGGACGCCTCGGATCCACAGACTCCCGAACTCAGCGGCCCGATGATCCTCCAGGACCCGGATTCGGGAGCGACCTACCTGATGGTGCCGGATAACGGCGAATCCGGGAGCGCCTCGAGTGACGAGGCGACGGAACAACCTGGCGAGTCGCCCGCTTCCGATTCCGCGCCACGAGTGCGCTGGGGCAGCGGCCACATGGGCGTGACGGCTTGGGCGTGAGCCGATGCAACCACCAATGAAAAAGGCCCGGTCGCCCGGGCCTTTTGTCGTCCTGCCCCCGCCTTACACCGCGCGGATTTTCGAGGCCGCCGGCCCCTTGGGGCCCTGCGTCACGTCGAACTCGACCTTCTGGCCTTCCTTCAGGGACTTGAAGCCGCCCATCTGGATTTCGGAGTGGTGGGCGAAGAGGTCTTTGCCGCCGTCGTCCGGCGTGATGAATCCGAAGCCCTTCGCGTCATTGAACCACTTCACAGTGCCTTTGCTCATTTTTCACTTCCTTCAATCGGTTGGACCGGAGCGAACCCGACTCCGGAAACGGGTCACGAAGATATCAAGGAAGGGAATTGACTGCCACTGAGGGCGCCAACATGGCGCGGGCGGGCGAGTACTGAAACTTCACTGCTTGATAATCCTGCGCGCGCAGTATAGCGCGACTGGGCTGGATCCCGGCTCATTGCTGCAATTGCAGCGGCCGGGATGACAAAAAGCCAACCTAGTCCATCCGGAGCACCCGCCGCGCGTTGCGACGACACGTGCGTAGGCCATAAAGCCTACATGTCACGCGCCCTCATTTTGTCGCTCGCGTTCCTGTTGGTTTCTTGCGGTGGCGGTGGAGGCGGCGACGCTTCCGCGGTCACCTCTTCGCCCGGGACACCCGCCACTCCCACCGCTCCGCCGCTTCCCACGGCCGGGATGCGGGTCGAGGAGTCCGATCCCGCCATCAAGCTGACCGGCGCCTGGGCTCCGAGCGACTCCGGCTCGGGCTGGAGCGGCGGCTCCGCCAAGCAGACCAACGCGGTGGGCGCCACAGCCTCCATCACATTCGTGGGCACTTCCATCCGCTGGATCGGGAGCCGCGGCCGGAAGATGGGAATCGCGACGTTGAGCATCGACGGAGGGCCGGGAAGGGACGTCAGCACGTTCGCCCGCCCCGCCGACGAGATCCATACGGAAATCGTCACGCTCAGCGACTTGAGCGCCGGGCAACACACATTGACGCTCACGGTGACGGGCCGCCAGGACCCCCAGGCGGATGGAAACAACATCGTCCTGGATGCGTTCGACATCCAGCCCGGCACGACCATCTCGCATTGGCAGGACACGAACCCCGACTTCACCTATAGCGCGGGCTGGACCAAGTCGAGCGAGAATTTCCCGTGGAGCGGGAACGGCGTCTCGAACCTCCCCGAGCGGCCCGTGACCGCGCAGGAAACGCAGACCGCGGGCCAGACCGTCTCGGTGCCGTTCCGCGGCACGGCGGTGGGCTGGGTCGGCTATCGCGGCCCGGATGCGGGCATCGCCGACGTGCAGATCGACGGCGGCGCGATGACCGAGGTGGACCTGTATTCCGCGACAGCCATCTTCCAGCCGACCGTGTTCTCGGCGACGGGGCTCACCGATGCGAACCACACGTTGACGATCACGGCGACGGGCCGCAGGAACAACGCCTCGGCCGCGGCCAGGGTCGTGATGGATGCGGTCGACGTGACGACACCGGGCCGGCGCTATGAGCAGGACGATCCGGCGATCAACTACGTCGGCATGTTCACCTTCGACAACGAGGCCCGGGTCTGGACCGAAGGCGTCACGGCCACCTCCAACCAAACGGGCGCCACCGCCACCTTCAACTTCACCGGCACCTCGGTGAGCTGGATCGGCTGCGAGAAGGGGAGCGCCGCCGGGGTCGCGAACATCTACGTCGACGGCACCTTCGTGAAGCAGGTGAAGCTCTTCCAGCAGTACCCGATCGAGGGCTACCAGATGACGATCTTCAGGCAGGACGGGCTCGCCAACGGCCCGCACGCGCTGAAGATCGAGGTCGCGAACCAGGATGGCTCGTACGTGGTGGTGGACGCGTTCGACGTCCACTGAATGAAAAAGGCCCGGTTTCCCGGGCCTTCGTCCTCGATCCCGGCTGGGCGCTGCTATCGCAGCGGCCGGGACGACTCCAACGACCTTAGACCGAGCGGATGCGCGAAGCCGCCGGGCCCTTCGGGCCTTGCGTCACTTCGAACTCCACGGCCTGGCCTTCCTTCAGGGATTTGAAGCCATCCATCTGGATCTCGGTATGGTGCGCGAAGAGATCCTTGCCGCCGTCATCCGGCGTGATGAATCCGAAGCCCTTTTGGTCGTTGAACCACTTCACAGTGCCTTTAGCCATTTTCACTTCCTTATTTCGATTGGACCGGAGCTAACCCGACTCCGGAAACGGGTCACGAAGATCAAGGAAGGGAATTGACTGCCACTGGAACGCCGTGCGGCGTAAGAATGGAGTACTGAAACTTCACTGCTTGATGATCCTGCACGGGCATTATACGCCGGACTGGGGCCCCTCGCTGGGCGGCACGTCGGCGGGCGGCGCCTTGGCGGCGTCACGCTCCTTCTGCTTGGCTTCCTTCTTCTGCTTCTTGGCGAGCTCTCTCTGGCGCTTGGCGAACGCATAGTTCGGCTTCGGCATCGTTTCGTCTCCTTCGGTCGGTATCGGACAATTGCCACAATAGCATTGGGGCGCGCCCCCCGGTATGTTTGAGCGCATAGTGGCTCCCATGATTCCCACCCCGTCCGGCACGGCGGCAAGCGGGCGCTCGGAGCGCGGGCGGCCGATGACGAACGTGGAGCTCGCCGAGGCGCTGTGCCGCGTTTCCGCGACGCTCTCCGAGGCCCGGCGCGTCCACCTCCAGGCGTACGGTTGCCTCATCCCGCACGTGTTCATGGGCGACGTCCTGAAGCGCATCGGCCAGTGCCTGGGCTCGCGCACCATGGGCGCAGGGGCCCACGACAGCACGGAAGTGCAAGCCATCCTCGCCGCCCTCGAGCGCGGGATGGTCGATGGCGAACGCGAGACGCGCAACGTGATCGCGATGTCGTTCACGCGCGACAGCGAGCTGGAGATCTTCTTCGAGGAGCTGCGCTCGATGATGGGGCCGCGCACGCGGGCGCAGCTGCACGGCAAATAGCTACGGCGGCGAGGGCCGTACGGCGTAGCCGCCCGATTTCTCGTCGCGCTCGAGCTCGAGGTACCCCCGCTCGCGCGCCGCTTCCAGCAGCTCGTTGAACGAGCCGAAGCCGTAGTAGCGCTCGTTGAACCCGGGACGGCGCCGCTTGAGGGTCTGCTTCACCATCGAGCCCCACACCGGCTCTTCCTCGCCGCGCTCCTCGATCAGGGCTTCGACGGTTGCGAGGATGAGGTCGAGGGCTTCCTCGAGCTTTTCGGAGCTGGATCCGCGGTCGTTGCCGCTTTCCGCGGGCGCCGAGGCTACCTTGGCGGCCCGGCCGTTGGCGCGTGGCCGCGGCGCCGCGGTCGGCTTCTTTTTCTCGCGAACCAGGTCGTCGTAGTAGATGAACTCGTCGCAGGCCGACACCAGCAGGTCGGAGGTCGATTTCTTCACGCCCACGCCGATCACGGTCTTGTTGTTCTCGCGCAGCTTCGAGACCAGCGGCGAGAAGTCGGAATCGCCGCTCACGATCACGAAGGCGTCGACGTGCGCCTTCGTATAGCAGAGGTCGAGGGCGTCCACGACCATGCGGATGTCGGCGGAATTCTTGCCGGACTGGCGCACGTGCGGGATCTCGATCAGCTCGAACGAGGCCGAGTGCATGGGCGCCTTGAATTCCTTGTAGCGCTCCCAGTCGCAGTAGGCCTTCTTCACGACGATGCTGCCCTTCAGCAGCAGGCGCTCGAGCACCTTGCCGATGTCGAAGCGGTCGTATTTCGCCTCGCGTACCCCGAGAGCCACGTTCTCGAAGTCGCAGAAGACGGCCATGGATTTCGTTTCGTGTGTCGCCATGGCAGCAGCTTACATGACGTAGAATTTCGGGATGCCGCGGACACTCTACGAAAAGCTCTGGAATTCCCACCTGGTTCGCGAGGAAGCGGACGGCACGGGGTTGCTCTACATCGACCGCCACCTGGTCCACGAGGTGACGAGCCCGCAGGCGTTCGAGGGCCTGGAAGTCGCGCACCGCCAGCCCTGGCGCATCGATTCGGTGGTGGCCACGGCCGACCACAACGTCCCCACCACGCATCGCGAGCAGGGCATCGCCGATCCGATCTCCAGGCTCCAGGTGGATACGCTCGACAGGAACGTCGACAAATTCCACGTGAAGACCTATTTCGGCATGAACGACCGGCGCCAGGGCATCGTGCACGTGATCGGGCCGGAGCAGGGCGCCACACTCCCGGGAATGACGGTGGTGTGCGGCGACTCGCACACGAGTACGCACGGCGCCTTCGCGGCGCTCGCGTTCGGGATCGGCACGAGCGAGGTCGAGCATGTGCTCGCGACGCAATGCCTGGTGCAGAAGAAGGCGAAAGCGATGCTGGTGAAGTGCGAGGGCGCGCTTCCGGCGGGCGTCACGGCCAAGGACCTCGTGCTCGCGATCATCGGCAAGATCGGTACCGCGGGCGGCACCGGATACGCCATCGAGTTCGGCGGCTCGACGGTGCGTTCGCTTTCCATGGAAGGCCGCATGACGGTGTGCAACATGGCGATCGAGGCGGGCGCGCGCGCCGGCATGATCGCCGTGGACGAGAAGACCGTCGAATACCTGCGCGGCAAGCCCTACGCACCTCGCGCCGACCAGTTCGACAAGGCCGCGGCTTACTGGAAGACGCTCGTCTCCGATCCGGGCGCGAGCTTCGACAAGGTGGTCGAGCTCGATGCGACGAAGCTGAAGCCGCAGGTCACGTGGGGCACGTCCCCGGAGATGGTCGTCTCCATCGAGGACCGCGTGCCCGATCCGGACCGGGAACGCGACCCCGTGAAGCGAGAGGCCATGGAACGCGCGCTCACCTACATGGGCCTCGAGCCGAATACGCCGATCGAGCAGATCAACGTGGACAAGATCTTCATCGGCTCGTGCACGAATTCACGCATCGAGGATTTGCGCGCGGCAGCCAAGGTCGTGCGCGGCAAGCGCGTCGCGCGAAACGTGAAGCTGGCGCTGGTGGTCCCGGGGTCGGGCCTGGTGAAAGCGCAGGCCGAGAAGGAAGGCCTCGATCGCGTCTTCAAGGACTCGGGCTTCGAATGGCGCGACGCCGGCTGCTCGATGTGCCTGGGCATGAACGACGACAAGCTCTCGCCCGGCGAGCGCTGCGCTTCCACGTCGAACCGCAATTTCGAGGGTCGCCAGGGCGCGGGCGGACGCACGCACCTGGTGAGCCCGGAGATGGCGGCCGCGGCGGCGATCGCCGGGCATTTCGTCGACATCCGCCGCGTTTCCTGACTACGGCGTAGTTCCACCGCAACCGTAGGACCCCCCGACGATCGCGTGGCTTGGGCTTGGCCCGCTGGTTCCCATGGGGGGCGGCGGGAAACCGATTCATCGAACGGCTGATCGCACAGTCGTGCACGTCGCACGATGCAACGCAACCAGCAAGGAGATCGAATGAATCGCACACGTACCCTTCTCACGGCCATCGTTCTCACATCCGCCTCCGCCATGGTCATGGCCCCGGCCTTCGCCCAGACCTCGGGCACCGGCACCAACGGTGCCTCCAGCCCCAACTCGTCGGGCTCGTCGGGCGTGAACGGCATCTCGGCCAACGACCCCTCCAATTCGAGCACCTTCGACGACCTGCAAAATTCGACCGACAGCACCCCGGCGAATACGGGCAGCTCGATCGACTCGAGCACGGACTCCGCGATGTCCGACAACCTGGGATTCGGCGCACAGGGCCCGGGCACCGGCAGCTCGCTCTCCGGCGACACTTCGGTCAACCCCGGCGACACTTACACCGACGGTAGCCCGAGCGCCGGCACGTCCACCGGCACGTCGAACGGCACGTCCACCGGCACCGACATGTCCGGCACCAGCTCGGGCATGAGCGCCGGCGGCTTGGGCAGCGCGAGCCGCTGAACGCAAAACGGCCGCCACGCGTGGACTGCACGCAATGGCGGCCGTTCAAGGGCTTGCGGCGCTAGGCTCTTCGGCGGGAGTGAACGACCCCGACCCCCAGCAGCATCAGCGCCATCACCAGCAGCATCCACTCCGAAAGTGTCGGCACCGCGAAGTTTCCACCGAGGGCCGGGCCGCCCTGGTCGCGGATGACGCCATTGGGTGCGAGGTCGTCATCACCCAGGCCCCCATCGGTAATCGTGAGCGACGCGGTGTTGCCGATCATCTGAGCGGGGAACACATACCAGTGCGGCACGGGTTTGGCGGCCGTCGGCCCGTACTTCCAGTAGTGCATGCCCGCCACGTTGGTCGGATAGGTGAGCTTGATGGTCACCGTGGAGCCGATCGCGCACCCCGTGAGGGTGAAATCGAAGAGCCCGTACGGGAAAGTGATACCCGCCTCCGGGAAGGTGGGCGGAAGCGGCGGCGCTCCGGGCGGGGGTCCGAGGAACTGCGGGTTATCGAACGTGCACGTGCCGCCGCCGCCGGTCACGTTGGCGATGATGGTGCCGTTGTGGCTGGCCGACGGCCCCGCGAACGTCTGGAGCAGGATCGCATCGGTATCGGTCGCGGAGTTGTTCGCGAGGTTCGGATCCGTGTCGGTCGCCGCCGAGCCGACCGTTGCGGTGTTGGTCAGCGTCCCGGCCGAGTTGGGGGCGAGCGTCGCGATGACCGTGTACGTCACGGTGCCATTCACGGGGACGTTCACGGTCTCGTTGATGTCGCCGATACCCGCTGGCGAACCGCAGGTTGCGCCGCCTGCGCCCACGCACGTCCACGTGGCATTCGCGATGACGGCCGGGAACACGTCGATCACCTTCGCCCCGGTCGCGATGGAGGGCCCGGCGTTGCTCACGACGATCGTGTAGGTCACGTTCTGGCCGGAGATCGCGGACGTCACGCCATCGGTCAGCGTGATGGAGAGGTCGGGTTGCGCGAGGAGGGTGTCCGAATCGCTCGCGGTGTTGTCGGCGGGATTGGGGTCGGTGACGCCGGTCGGCACCGCGACCGTCGCGGTGTTCGTGAGCGTTCCCGTCGCGGTCGAGGCGATCGCCGCGGTGACGGTGTAGATCGCGATGCCGGTCGGCGGCAGGTTGGGATGCTCGCTGATGTTGCCGCTCCCCGATGCCGTGCAGGTCGCTCCATTCGCGGACACGCATGTCCATGTCGCCGTGATCGAGGCGGGGAAGACGTCCGTGAAGGTGGAGTTGGGCGAGGCGCTCGGCCCCACGTTGGCCACCGCGATGGTGTAGGTGACGGTGGTGCCCGGCACGGCGGTGGTCACGCCGTCGGTCATGTTGACCTGGAGATCCGCCTGGGGCGTGAGCGTGTCGGTGTCGGTCGCCGAATTGTTGCCGAGCGCGGAGTCCGTGACGCCGACCGGCGCGGTGATCGTCGCCGTGTTCACGAGGTTACCCGTGGCCGTGGGGTTGATGTTCGCGGTGACGGTGTAGAGCGCGAGCCCGTTCGGCGGCAGGTTGGGGTGGTCGACGATGTTGCCCGCGCCGCTCACGGCGCCGCAGGTTGCCCCGTTCGCGGAGGCGCATGTCCACGTCGCGGTGATCGAGGCGGGGAAGACATCCGCGACGGTGGCACCCGCGACCGTGCTCGGCCCCGAGTTGACCGCGGCGATCGTGTAGGTGACGGTGGTTCCCGGCACCGCGGTGGTCACGCCGTCCGATACCTGGATCGAAAGGTCCGCCACGGCGACCAGCGTGTCCGTATCGGTCGCGGAATTATTTACGAGCGTGGGATCGGTGAGGCCGGCCGGTGCGCTGATCGTCGCCGTGTCCACGAGGGTTCCTGAAGCAGTCGGGCTGATCGTTGCGCTGACGATATAGGTGACGCTGCCACCCGCGAGGAGGTTCACGGTGTCGTTGATGTTGCCCGAGCCCGAAGGAGCGCAGCTGGCCCCGCCCGCCGCCGAGCACGTCCACGTGACCGTGAGCGATGCCGGGAAGGTGTCCGCGACGGTCGCACCGATGACCGTGCTCGGCCCGGCGCTGGCCGCCGTGATCGTGTAGATGACGCTGCCGCCCGCCACGGCATTGGTGACGCCGTCGGTCACGGTGATGGACAGGTCCGCGCGGGGTGCCAGCGTGTCCGTATCGGTCGCCGAATTGTTCCCCGGCGAGGGATCCGAGACGCCGCCCGGCAGGAAGACCGTCACGGTATTGGCGATCGTGCCGGTCGCGCTCGCGTTGAGCGATCCAACGACCGTATAGGTCACGCTGCCTCCCGCGGGCAGGTTCACGAAGTCGCTGATGTTGCCGCCACCTGAAGCGGTGCAGGTTCCGCCGCCCGCGCCGATGCAGGTCCACGTGGCCGAATCGAACGCCGCGGGGAACCCGTCGACCACCTGGGCGCCGGGCGCGTTGCTCGGGCCCGAGTTGCTTGCGGTGATCGTGTAGGTCACGGTGCCGCCCGGCGTGGCCGTGGTCACGCCATCGGTCACGGTGATCGACACGTCCGCCTGGGGCGCCAGGGTGTCGGAATCGCTCGACGAATTGTTCGCGCTGTTGATCTCCGTCACGCCGCCGGGCGCGGTGATGGTCGCCACGTCGGTGAGGGTCCCCGTGGCGGCGGGGCTGATCGTCGCGGTGACGGTGTATACGACGATCGAGCCGGACGGCATGTTGATGGTGTCGTTGATGTTGCCGCTGCCGCCGGCCGTGCACGTTGCTCCGTTCGCGGAGGCGCACGTCCACGTGGCCGTGAGGGAAGCGGGGAAGGTATCGACGACGTGGGCGCCGATGACGTTGCTCGGCCCCGAGTTGATCGCGGTGATCGTGTAGGACACGCCTTGTCCCGGCACCGCGAAGGTCACGCCGTCGGTCAGGTTGATCGAGAGGTCCGCCTGCTGCACCAGCGTGTCGCTGTCGTTCGCGGTGTCGTTCGCGGCGTTCGAATCCACGACGAAGGTCGGGACGAAGAGGGTCGCCGTGTTGCTCCAGGTGCCCGTCTGGCCCGACGGTATCGGCACGACGTCCGTATAGGTGACGTGGGCTCCCACCGGGAGGTTGGCGAGGTCGGCGATGTTACCCGCGCCCGATGCGGTGCAGGTGCCGCCGCTCGTGCCCGCGCAAGTCCAGTTCCCGGCGATGGGGAAGCTCACCAGCACGTTCGAGCCCTGGGAGCCGTGGTTCGTCGCCGTGACGGTATAGGTCGTCGTGCTGCCCGCAACGGCCGTGGTCACGCCGTCGGTCACGGTAACGCCCATGTCGACGGGAAGCTCGACCAGGAACGGCCCGAAGTTCAGGACGTCGGAGCCGAACGTGGGGTCGGTCACGGTGACCGTCGTGGCCTTCCCGGTTCCAAGCCCCGCCCCCGCGGCGATCGTGCCGGTGATCTGCAGGATCACCTTGGAGCTCGGTGAAAGGTGCAGCCCGCTGAAGTTGACGTTCCCGCTGCCCGAAGCTGCGGGGCAGGTGCCCGTGGAATCGCAGAATGTGGACCAGGTGACGCCGGACATGAAGCCGGGCACGGTGAAGGAAATCCCGGTATTCGTGGAGGTGCCCGTCCCGGTGTTGTTGACGGTGATCTGCATCAGGATGGTGTCGGTGCCGACCAACGCTCCCGATTGGGCTTGCCCCTGGCTTACCGCGAGCGTGACCACCTGCGCGTGCGCGGCGACCGCCAGTGCGGACAAGAACAGGACGGCGAACGCGGCGCGAAAGCCGCGGACGAGCAGGCGAATGGTGGCTGGATTCACGGGTCCCCCTCCCAGGGCACGCGACCCGCCGAGTATGCGGCAACGTGTTGCACGCGGCAACCCATCTGATCAATGGATATACTTTCCCAGGCATGGACGCGATCGAAAAGCCGGACCGCGAAGCGATCGGCAAACGCAACAACGTAAAGATCTCCGGGCGAGGCGACCAGGTGATGCTTTTCGCGCACGGTTTCGGCTGCGACCAGGCCATGTGGCGCTACGTGGCGCCGGCCTTCGAGGATCGCTATCGTGTAGTCCTCATGGACTATGTCGGCAGCGGCAAATCCGACTGGTCCGCCTACGATTTCGAACGCTATTCGACGCTCGCCGGCTACGCGCGCGACGTGCTGGACGTCATGGAGGCCTTCGATTTTCGCGAAGTGATCTTTGTCGGCCACTCGGTGAGCTCCATGATCGGAGCGCTGGCCGCGATCGAGGCGCCGGAACGCTTCGAGCGGCTCGTGATGATCGGCCCGTCGCCCTGCTACGTGAACGACGCGGGCTACGTGGGCGGCTTCGAGCGCAAGGATATCGAGGGGCTGCTCGACCTCATGGAGAAGAATTACATCGGCTGGGCGCAGTTCCTCGCGCCCGTCGTCATGAAGAATCCGCAGGATCCGGCGCTCGCCGCGGAGCTCCAGTCGAGCTTCTGCGCCACCGATCCGCGCATGACGCGTCAATTCGCCCGTACGACCTTCCTTTCCGACAACCGCGCCGACCTCGAGAAGATCAAGGTTCCCTCGCTGATCCTCCAGTGCAGCGAGGACGCCGTGGCGCCCGAGGCCGTGGGCCGCTACCTCGCCGCCGCGCTCGAGGGGAGCGCCTTCCGCCAGATGGCGGCGACGGGCCATTGCCCGCACATGAGCCATCCCGCCGAAACCATCGAGCTCATCGACGAGTACCTCGACACCGCGCGGCATTGAGGGCGATGGATCCGCTGCTCGACCGTGCCCCCTTTGGCTTTCTCGTGGTCCGCGACGATGGCCATGTCGAGCTGGCGAACGGCACGCTCGCCAGGATGCTGGACACTTCCGTGGAGCGCCTGGTCGGCCGCCACGTCGACGGGCTCCTCACCACGGCGAGCCGGATCTTCTACCAGACGCATTTCTTCCCGGTGCTGAAGCTCCAGGCCCGGGTGAGCGAAGTCTATGTGTCGATGGTTTCGGCCAACGGCGGCGAGGTGCCCGTGCTGCTGAATGCGGCGAGGAGCGATGGTGAAGGCGGCCCGCGCAGCGAATGGGCCGTCGTGCCGATCCACACGCGCAACGAGTACGAGAACGAGATCCTCAAGGCGCGCAAGGCCGCCGAGACGGCCTCGGTCGCGAAAGACACCTTCATCTCCTTCGTATCGCACGAGCTGCGCTCGCCGCTCTCGGCGATCATGGGATGGGCCCACATCCTTTCGCGGGACGGCGCCGATCCGGCGCAATTCAAGCGCGGCATCGAGGCGATCGAGCGCAACGCCAAGCTCCAGCTGAAGCTCGTGGACGACATGCTCGACCATGCGCGCCTCGCCTCGGGGAAGCTTCGCATCGAGCTGAACCGCATGGACCTGCGCCCGATCCTCGAGGGCGTGCTCGACGGCATTGCGCCGACCGCGCGGGCGCGTGGCGTCCTCATCGTGCGCGACATCGAGCCGGGCGCGATGGAAGTGAAGGCCGATGCCGAACGCCTCCAGCAGGTCTTCTGGAACCTCCTCAGCAATGCGGTGAAGTTCACGCCCGCGGAAGGAAGCGTCAAGGTCACGCTGCGCAGCAGCGAAAGCTGGGTCGAGGTGGTCGTGACCGACACCGGGAAGGGAATCGCGGCGGACTTCCTGCCTTATGTGTTCGACAGCTTTCGCCAGGAAGAGGGCCGCGTCGTGCAATCCGAAGGCGGCCTGGGCCTGGGAATGTCGATCACACGCTACATCGCCGAGCTGCACGGAGGGAAGATCTCGGCCGCGAGCCCGGGGCCGGGCCTGGGAGCGACCTTCACGCTGTGCCTGCCGGCGATGGCCACCTCCACGTCGCCGCTATAATCGGCGGATGGAAAAGTTCACCGTCCACACGGGGCTCGTCGCTCCCCTCGACCGCGAGAACGTCGACACCGACGCGATCATCCCGAAGCAGTTCCTGAAGTCGATCAAGCGCACGGGCTTCGGCCCGCACCTCTTCGACGCATGGCGCTACCTCGACGTGGGCGAGCCGGGCATGGACCTCTCGAAGCGCAGGCCCAACCCGGACTTCGTCCTGAACCAGCCGATGTACCAGGGCGCCTCGATCCTTCTCGCGCGGAAGAACTTCGGCTGCGGCTCGTCGCGCGAGCACGCCCCGTGGGCGCTTCAGCAATACGGCTTCAAGGCGATCATCGCGCCGTCGTATGCGGACATCTTCTTCAACAACTGCTTCAAGAACGGTCTGCTGCCGATCGTGCTGCTCGACTTCCAGGTCGATCACCTCTTCCAGGAAGTCGCCGCGCATCCGGGGTTCAAGCTCACCATCGACCTTCCGGCGCAGACGGTGAGCGCGGGCAACGGCAAGCCCTTCAACTTCGAGGTCGAGCCCACGCGCAAGCGAAACCTCGTGAACGGGCTGGACGAGATCGGCCTCACGCTCGAGCACAAGGACGAGATCAAGGCGTACGAGGAGATGAGGAAGCGCTCCGAGCCCTGGATCTTCCAGTAGCGAAATGAAGATCGCGCTCCTCGCCGGTGATGGCATCGGCCCCGAGATCCTGAAGGAGGCCGTTCGCGTCCTCGACGTTTTTCGCAAGGAAGGCGCCAAAATCGAAACCGAGGAAGCGCTCGTCGGCGGCGCGGCCTTCGACGCGCATGGCGACCCGCTTCCCGCGAAGACGCTGGACCTCGTCAAGCAATCCGATGCCGTGCTCTTCGGCGCGGTGGGCGGCCCCAGGTACGACACGCTGCCTCGCGACAAGCGCCCGGAGAAGGCGATCCTGGGCCTGAGGAAGGAATGCGACTTCTTCTCGAACCTGCGGCCGGCTACGGTCTTCCCCGAGCTCGCCGACGCATCGACGCTGAAGCCCGAGGTCGTGAGCGGCCTCGACATCATGATCGTGCGCGAGCTCACGGGCGACATCTACTTCGGCCAGCCGCGGGGCGTCACGGGCGAGAAGCCCAACCGCGTGGGCTTCAACACGATGCATTACACCGAGGCGCAGATTCGCCGCATCCTTCACAGCGGCTTCAAGACGGCGAGGGCGCGCGGCAGGAAGCTTTGCAGCGTGGACAAGATGAACGTGCTCGAGACCACGCAGCTCTGGCGCGATCTTGCCGAGGAGATCGCTCCCGAGTACCCGGACGTGGCGCTTTCGCATATGCTCGTCGATAACTGCGCCATGCAGCTCGTGCGCAATCCCCGCCAATTCGACGTGATCGTGACCGGCAACATGTTCGGCGACATCCTTTCCGACGAAGCCTCGATGCTCACGGGCTCCATCGGGATGCTGCCGTCCGCATCGCTCGACGCGAACGGCAAGGGACTCTACGAGCCGATCCACGGAAGCGCGCCGGACATCGCGGGGCAGGGGAAGGCCAATCCGCTCGCGATGATCCTTTCGATGGCGATGATGTTTCGCTACACGTTCGGCAACGCCGAGATCGCCGCCCGCATCGAGAAGGCGGTTCGCGCGGCGCTCGCTTCGGGAATTCGCACAGGGGACATCGCGTCCCGGCGCGAGAAAGCGGTGACCACGGGGGAAATGGGGACCGCGGTGGTGAAAGGATTGACATGAGAACCATAGGATTCATCGGCTGGCGCGGCATGGTGGGCTCCGTGCTGATGGAGCGCATGCGCGAGGAGGGCGATTTCGACGCGATCGACCCCGTGTTCTTCACGACGTCGAACGTGGGCGGCGCGGGGCCGGCGATCGGCAAGCCCGTGGCGGCGCTGAAGGACGCGAACGACATTCGCGAGCTCGCGAAGCACGACGTCCTCGTCTCCTGCCAGGGCGGCGACTACACCAAGTCGGTCTTCCCGAAGCTGCGCGCGGCGGGCTGGGATGGCTATTGGATCGACGCCGCGAGCGCCCTTCGCATGGAGAAGGACGCGGTCATCATCCTGGACCCGGTGAATCGCCCGGTGATCGACAAGGCGGTCGCCTCGGGCGTGAAGAACTACATCGGCGGCAACTGCACCGTGAGCCTCATGTTGATGGCGATCGACGGGCTCCTCAAGGCCGACGTCGTCGAGTGGGTCACGGCCATGACCTACCAGGCAGCCAGCGGCGCGGGCGCCCAGAACATGCGCGAGCTCCTTCAACAGATGGGCGAGGTGCATCTCGCCGCGAAGAGCTACCTCGCCGATCCGGCGAGCGCGATCCTCCAGATCGACCGCGAGGTCGCCGGGATCCTGCGTGATGAGAATTTCCCCACCGAGCACTTCGGCGTCCCGCTCGCGGGAAGCCTGCTGCCGTGGATCGATGTCGACCTGGGCAACGGCCAGAGCCGCGAAGAATGGAAGGGCCACGTCGAGACCAACAAGATCCTCGGCCGTGCCGCGAACAAGGAGATCCCCATCGACGGTCTCTGCGTGCGGATCGGCGCGATGCGCTGCCACAGCCAGGGCCTCACCATCAAGTTGCGCCGCGATGTGCCGCTGGACGAGGTCGAGTCGCTGCTCGCGAAGGGCAACCCGTGGGTGAAGGTCGTGCCCAACCGGCGCGACGAAACACTGAAGCGCCTCACGCCCGTCGCGGTCACCGGAACGCTCGACGTTCCCATCGGACGGCTGCGCAAGCTGAAGATGGGCGGAGACTATCTTTCGGCGTTTACCGTCGGCGACCAGCTCCTCTGGGGTGCCGCGGAGCCGCTGCGCCGCATGCTCGGAATCCTCTTGAAAGCGCGAGTCGCCGCAAGTGCAACGGCGTAAGCCACGGTTCCGATTGGAAAAAGTGCTTGAAAAATGCCGTACTTGAGAGATAATGTGAAAATCCGGGTGAGATTGGAACAATAAGCCCCTGATGATTAACAACTTTCTCGGCGGTTAAACCGCGCAGGGATGGGCCAAGAATGGTGACTATTCTGAATAGGGGGGCAGTCGCAGCGCTTCTCGCGTGTGCCGCGTTCGCGGCGCAAGGCGCGGGCCTCGGCAAGCTCACGGTCAATTCGGCGCTGGGCCAGATCCTCAACGCGGAGATCGACCTCGTGTCGCTCCAGCCTGGGGAATTGGATTCGCTTTCGGCCCGCGTCGCGGCGCCAGAAGCGTTTCGCGACGCGCGCATCGAATACTCTCCGTCGCTGCGCCTGCTGCGCTTCACGGTGGACAAGCGTCCCAACGGCCAGCCGTACCTGAAGGTGAGCAGCATCGCGCCGGTGAACGAGCCGTTCGTCGATGCGCTGATCGAGGTCACGTGGCCCGCCGGCCGCGTGCAGCGCGAATACCCGATCCTGCTCGATCCGCCGGGCTACGCCCAGGGGAAAGTGTCCCCACCCACGGTGGCCGCGGCGCCTCCTGCGCCGGCCGCAACGCAAAACCCCACGCCGCCGGCCGCTGAGCCGGCGGCGACGCCTTCAACACCCGCACCTTCGAGCGAACCCACCGGCACTCCCTCCGCGAAAGCCGAGCTGCCGACGACGGGCGCCGCTCCCGAGACCACCGCGGGCGCCGATACTTACGGCCCGGTGCAGAAGGGCGAGACGCTCCACAAGATCGCCGAGCAGGTGAAGCCCTCGACGGTCAGCATGGAGCAGATGCTGGTCGCGCTCTATCGCGAGAACAAGAGCGCCTTCGCCGGCAACAACATGAATCGCCTGAAGACGGGGCAGATCCTCAAGGTGCCCACGGCGGAGCAGGTTGCCGAGGTCGAGGCGAAGGACGCCAACCACGAGATCCACGCGCAGGTGCAGGACTGGAACACCTACCGCGAATCGCTCTCCGGCGGCGTGGCTTCGCTGCCCACGCGTCCCGAGTCCAGCAATGCCACCTCCGGCCGCATCGCGAGCGCTTCGGTCACGCCGCCGCCGGCACCCGAGACGCCGAACCAGGACGTCCTCAAGCTTTCGAAGTCGGACAGCGCCAAGGGTGGCGCCGCGGGCAAGGGCGGGGCGGGTTCCCAGGACCGCATCAACGCCCTCCAGGAAGAAGTCACCTCGAAGGACAAGGCCCTTCGGGAAGCCCAGTCGCGCGTCGGCGATCTCGAGAAACAGATCCGCGACATGCAGCGCCTGCTCGACCTCACCAAGGGCGGCACCGCGACGAAGGCAGGCGAAGCGCCCAAGGTCGCCGCGGCTCCCATTCCGCCGCCCGCTACCGTCACTCCCGCTCCTCCCGTCACTCCCCCGGCTCCGGTCACGCCCCCGAAGGTTGCGACGGTCGAGCCCACCCAGCCCGCCGCGACGCCAACGCCGGCTCCCACACCCGCGCCGACCGAAGCCGCGAAGCCGCCCAAGTCCGCCGAAGCGCCCAAGCCCACGCCGCCCGCGACCCGGAAGGCCGCGCCGCCGCCCAAGGAGTGGTACGAGGACATCGATCCCATGTACCTCGCCGCCGGCGGCCTCGTCGTCATCGGCATCCCGCTGATCGCCTTCCTCCTCATCCGCCGCCGCCGCAATCGCGACGACATGCCCCTCAATTCGTCGATGACGAGCGCGTTTCCGTCGGACCTGAAGCCGGACACGGGCGCGAGGCCCGTCGGTGGCGGGCTCGTCGATACCGGCAACTCGTCGTTCCTGACGGATTTCGACAAGACCGGACCGGGCACCATCGACACGGATGAGGTCGATCCGGTCGCCGAGGCCGAGGTCTACATCGCCTACGGCCGCGATGCGCAGGCCGAGGAGATCCTCAAGGAGGCGATGGCGCGCGACAAGAACCGCCACGAGATCGCCGTGAAGCTCCTCGAGATCTACCACGCGAGGAAGAGCGCCACCGCGTTCGAGACGGTCGCCAAGGAGCTGCATACGCAGGTGGGCGATTCGAGCCCGCTCTGGCAGAAGGCCGCGGCGATGGGCCACCAGATCGATCCGCAGAACGCGCTCTATGCCGCTGCCGCCGGTGCCGGCGCCGCGGCGTTCGTGTCGTCTCCCGCGCCGGTCGCCAAGCCCGACGTCGATTTCGACATCGATTCGAGCAAGTCCGCGGAGTCCTCGGCCTCGCCCAGCTTCGACCTGGACCTGGATTCGCAGAAGGGCGGCACGGGATCGGCGGCGAGCGACCTGCACACGGAAGCCGCCTCCGGCCTCGACTTCGACCTCGCGCCCTCGGGCGGCGCCCACGCGCCGGCCGACGTGGCCGCCGAGGCGCCGAAGGAAGAGAAAGCATCCTTCGACTTCGATCTATCCGGCCTCGATTTCCCCGCCAAGTCCGGCGAAGCGAAACCGGCTTCTTCCGCATCTTCCGGCGGTGGCCTCGACCTTGCGGACCTGAACCTCGAGCCCGGCCCGGGTACCGGCGGCGGCAGCAGCGAGGCGGTGGGCACCAAGCTCGAGCTCGCCAAGGCCTACCTGGAGATCGGCGACAAGGACGGTGCCCGCGAGATCCTCCAGGAAGTCGCCAAGGAAGGCTCCGCCGCACAGAGGGAAGAGGCGCAGAGGCTCATCGCTTCGCTCTGAGCGTCATTCCCGTCCCCGACAAAGTCATTCGGGGGCAAGTTGCGGCGGGAACCCAGCCAAAGCGGTAACGTGCGTTCCTGGCTGGGCCGCCGTCTCCACGGGGGTGACACGCTTCCTTCGTTTCCATGCGAATCGCCCTCGGCCTCGAATACGACGGCTCCGCCTTCTGCGGCTGGCAGACCCAGCCCGGCGGCTGCGGCGTGCAGGATCACCTGCAAGCCGCGCTCGCGAAGCTCGCCGATGAGTCCATCGAGGTAACCGCGGCGGGACGCACCGATACGGGAGTCCACGCGGCCGCGCAGGTCGTGCACTTCGACACGAACGCGGCGCGCGATTCCAACGCCTGGGTGCGCGGCACGAACTCGAACCTCGCCGGGGCGGCGCGCGTGGCCTGGGCGCACGAGGTGTCCGCCGAGTTCCATGCGCGCTTCAGCGCACGCTCGCGCACGTACCGCTATCTCCTCCTCGACCAGGGCGTCGCGCCCGCGATCCTTCGCCAACGCGTGGGCTGGTACCACAAGCCCCTCGACGTGGAGGCGATGCGCAAGGCCATGAACGCCATCGTGGGCGAACACGATTTCAGCGCGTTCCGCGACGCGCAGTGCCAGGCGAAGAGCCCGGTGCGCGACCTTCATGAAGCCGTCTTGGAACGCCGCGGCACGCTCGTCGTCTTCACCTTCCGCGCGAACGCCTTCCTGCACCACATGATCCGCAACGTCGTGGGCTCGCTCGTGTACGTGGGCGCGGGAAAGCACCCACCCGAGTGGATCGCCGAGCTCCTCGCCTCGAAGGACCGCCGCAACGCCGCTCCCACCTTCGCGCCCGACGGGCTCTACCTCGCAGGCGTCGAGTATGATCCGGCGTTCGGGCTTCCCGCGTTTCGCGCCCAGGCGCTCCTCGACAAGTCATGAATCGACCTGGATTCCCGCCTGCACGGGAATGACAATGCGCACGCGCATCAAGATCTGCGGGCTGAAGGATCCATCGCATGCAAGGCTCGCCGCCGAGGCGGGGGCCGATGCGATCGGCCTCGTGTTCTACGCGCCCAGCCCGCGCTATGTGAACGCCGAAGAGGCCGCGAACGTGGCTGCCGCGCTGCCGCCCTTTGTACAGGCCGTGGGACTCTTCGTGAACGAGAAGGAGAGCACGATCCGCTCGATCCTCGCGCGCGTTCCGCTCGACCTCTTGCAATTCCAGGGCGACGAGACGCCCGAATTCTGCACCGGTTTCGGCAAGCCTTTCGTGCGCGCGGTTCGCATGGAGGCGGGGGTCGATTTGGTAGAATACGCACACCGCTTCTCGAGTGCCCGCGCGTTGCTGCTCGATGCGCACGTGGCGGGCGAGAAAGGCGGAACGGGCGCCACCTTCGACTGGGCCCGAGTCCCGCGCGAGCCGCCGCTTCCCCTCATCCTTTCCGGCGGGCTCACCGCGCGCAATGTGGGCCGCGCGCTGCGCGAAGTGCGGCCCTGGGCCGTGGACGTGTCGAGCGGCGTCGAGAGTAGCCGCGGGGTCAAGGATCCCGCGTTGATCGTCGAGTTCATTCGGAGCGTGCAACTTGAAGATGCAGGGCAAGACGCCTGACTGGGCGCACTACGAGCTGCCCGACGCGCGCGGCCATTTCGGCCCGTACGGCGGCGTGTTCGTGGCCGAGACGCTGCGCGCGGCCCTGGACGAGCTCACGATCGCCTATTCCCAATGCCGCGAGGATGCGGCGTTCGCGAAGGAGCTCGCCTACGAGCTCGAGCACTACGTGGGCCGTCCCAGCCCCATCTTCCACGCGAAGCGCCTGTCCGAGCAGGCGGGCGGCGCGCAGATCTATCTCAAGCGCGAGGACCTGAACCACACCGGCGCCCACAAGGTGAACAACACCGTGGGCCAGGCGCTGGTCGCCAGGCGCATGCGCAAGCCGCGCGTGATCGCCGAGACGGGCGCGGGCCAGCACGGCGTGGCCACGGCGACCGTCGCCGCGCGCTTCGGCATGGAGTGCATCGTGTACATGGGCACCGAGGACGTGGCCCGCCAGGCGCAGAACGTCTATCGCATGAAGCTCCTCGGGGCGACGGTGGTTCCCGTGGAGAGCGGCTCCAGGACGCTGAAGGACGCGCTGAACGAAGCGATGCGCGACTGGGTCACGCATGTCGAGGACACCTTCTACATCATCGGCACCGTCGCGGGCCCGCACCCTTACCCGATGATGGTCCGCGATTTCAATTCCGTGGTCGGCAAGGAGTGCCTCACGCAGATGCCCGCGATGGCGGGGCGCCAGCCGGATGCGGTGATCGCATGCGTTGGCGGAGGCTCCAACGCCATGGGCATCTTCTACCCCTATGTGCCGAACGAAAGCGTCGCGTTGATCGGCGTGGAGGCGGGCGGCCTGGGCATCCACACGGGCAAGCACGCGGCGTCGCTCACCGGCGGCTCGCCCGGCGTGCTGCACGGCAACCGCACCTATCTCCTCCAGAACGCCGATGGCCAGATCCAGGAGACGCACTCGATCTCCGCGGGCCTCGATTATCCGGGCGTGGGCCCCGAGCACGCGTGGCTGAAGGACACCGGCCGCGCCCAGTACGTGACCGTCACCGACGACGAGGCGCTCGCCGCCTTCCACCAGCTTTGCCGCCTCGAGGGGATCATTCCCGCGCTCGAGTCCAGCCACGCCGTCGCGCACGCGATGAAGATCGCGCCGTCGATGGCACGCGACAAGATCCTCCTCGTGAACCTTTCCGGCCGCGGCGACAAGGACATGCACACCGTGTCCAAGGCTTCGGGAATCGAGCTTTGAGCCGAATCACCGCGGTCTTCGACCATCTCGCCGCATCGCACCGGGCCGCGCTGATCCCGTTCGTGACGGCGGGCGATCCGGATGCCGCGCAAACGGTCCCGATCATGCACGCGCTCGTGAAGGCCGGCGCCGACCTGATCGAGCTCGGCATGCCGTTCTCCGATCCCATGGCCGACGGCCCGGTGGTCCAGCGCTCCTCGGAGCGCGCGCTCGCGAACGGCACCGGATTGAAGCACGTGCTGGAAGCCGTGGAGCGCTTCCGCAAGACGGACAACAAGACGCCGGTCGTGCTCATGGGCTACGCGAACCCGATCGAGCGCATGGGGCACGCGCAATTCGTCGCCACCGCCAAGGCGGCGGGTGTGGACGGCGTACTTATCGTGGACTACCCGCCGGAGGAGAGTGCCGATTGGCTGGCGGCGCTGACGGGCAGCGGCATCGACCCGATTTTTCTCTTGTCGCCCACCTCGAGCGATGCGCGCATCGACCTCGTGGCGAAGGTGGCCAAGGGCTACATCTACTACGTGTCGCTGAAGGGCGTGACGGGTGCGGCACACATCGATACCGCGGGCGTGGAGGCGATGCTGAAGCGCATCCGTGCCCGCACGAAGGTGCCGGTCGGCGTGGGCTTCGGCATCCGCGATGGAGCGACCGCCGCGCGCGTGGCGAAGGTCGCCGACGCCGTCGTGATCGGAAGCCGCATCGTGCAGGCGATCGCCGATGCGCCCGACCACGCCGCCGCGACGGCCGAGAAGGTATTGCGCGAGTTTCGGGACGCCTTGCAACCGTCATCCTCGAGGCTTGCGGTAGCGAGCAATGATCGGGGATCCGGATGAGCTGGTTCAGGAAGCTCATGCCGCCCAAGATCAAGCACGAGGGCACCCAGCAGAAGAAAGCGGTGCCCGAGGGCCTGTGGAGCAAGTGCCCGTCGTGCGAGGCGGTGCTCTACTTCACCGACCTCGAGAACAACCTGCACGTGTGCCCCAAGTGCGGGTTCCACAATCGTCTCTCCGCCCGGCAGCGGCTCGACCTCTTCCTCGATCCCGAGGAGCGCGCCGAGCTCGGCTCCGAAGTGCTGCCGCTCGACCCGCTCAAGTTCAAGGACAGCCGCAAGTACAGCGAGCGCCTCGACGAGGCCGAGAAGGAAACCGGCGAGACCGACGCCCTCGTCGTGATGCAGGGCTCGGTGCGGCAGGTACCCATGGTCGCGGCGGCCTTCGAGTTCGGCTTCCTCGGCGGCTCCATGGGATCGGTCGTGGGCGAGCGGTTCGTGCGCGCCGTACAGGCCTGCTGCGACGAGGAGCTGCCCTTCGTGTGCTTCACGGCGACGGGAGGTGCGCGCATGCAGGAGGGGCTCCTCTCGCTCATGCAGATGGCCAAGACCACCGCGGCGCTGCACCAGCTCTCCGCGGCGAGGCAGCCCTTCATCTCGATCCTCACCGATCCGACCATGGGCGGCGTCTCGGCTTCCTTCGCGTTCATCGGCGACCTCGTCATCGCGGAGCCGGGCGCGCTCATCGGCTTCGCGGGCCCTCGCGTGATCGAGCAGACGGTGCGCGAGACGCTTCCCGAGGGCTTCCAGCGCTCCGAGTTCCTGCTCGAGAAAGGCGCCGTGGACATGATCGTGGACCGCCGGCAGCTGCGCGAGCGCGTGGCGCGCCTCATCACGCTCCTGAAACGCGAGCCGCTTCCCCAAGCTTGACTCGCCGCACCCTCGACGACTGGCTCGCCTACATCTCGGCGCAGCACCCTGCGGCGATCGCGCTCGGCCTGGATCGCGTGCATGAAGTGTGGCGGCGCATGGTCACCCCCGCAGCTCCCTCGGTCATCCCCGCAGCTCCCTCGGTCACCCCCGCGAAGGCGGGGGCCCAGCCGGAGCCGGCAACGGGCTGGCCTGCCACCATCACCATCGGAGGCACAAACGGGAAGGGCTCCACCTGCGCCATCCTCGAGCGGATCCTGCTCGAATCCGGCTACCGCGTCGGCCTCTACACGTCTCCGCACATCGAGCGCTACAACGAGCGCGTGCGCGTCCAGGGTGAGCATGCTTCGGACGCACTGCTGGTGCAGTCGTTCGAACGGGTGGAAGCCGCCCGCGGAGACGTTTCGCTCACCTACTTCGAATTCGGCACCCTCGCCGCATTCGCGCTCTTCGCCGAGGCCAAGCTCGACGCCGTCATCCTGGAAGTCGGGCTTGGGGGCCGCCTCGATGCGGTCAACGTGATCGACGCGGATGTCTCGGCCGTCGTGACCGTGGACATGGACCACATGGCCTTCCTCGGCAACGACCGTGAATCCATCGGCTTCGAGAAGGCGGGCATCTACCGCGCCGGCCGTCCCGCGATCTATGGCGATGCGGATCCTCCCCAGCGCCTGCTGGAGCACGCGCAGGCGATCGGCGCGAAGCTCCTCCTCCTGGGCCGCGATTTCGGCTACGAGGCTCACGAACGGCAATGGGATTTCACGGGGCCCCACGGGGCCCGGCGCGCGCTGCCGATGCCCGCGCTGCGCGGGCGCTGGCAGCTGAAGAATGCGTCGGTCGCGCTCGCCGCGCTCGACATGCTGGCCGAGCGCCTCCCGGTCTCGTTGGGCGAGGTGAAGAAGGGGCTCGCGCTCGTGACGCTCCCCGGAAGGCTGCAGGTGATCCCCGGGCGGCCGACGATCGTGCTCGACGTTGCCCACAACCCGCAGGCGGCGCGATCGCTCGCGACGGGCCTGGGCGACATGCCTTACGCCCCGCGCACCTTCGGGGTCTTCGCGATCCTCGCCGACAAGGACGCCGAGGGCGTCATCGCCGCCATGCGCGATCGCATCGATGGCTGGTACGTTTCCGCAGCCCAGGCGGAGCGCGCGGCGAGCGCCGCGCAGATCGCCGGAGAGCTCGCGAAGCAGGGGCTCGGCGATCGTGCGCGCACCTTCGCGACGGTGCCCGCCGCGCTCGAAGCGGCGCGTCGGGATGCCGGCCCGGATGATAGAATTGTGGTCTTCGGATCGTTCTATACCGTGGCGGAGGCACTGCGGTCCGCCCACTGACCGCCATGGCATCGACTGCGTCTTCTGAAGCGAGCGTGATCCGGCGAAAAGGCCGCCAGCGCCTCATCGGCGCGATCGCGATCGCCGTGCTGCTGGTCGTCTTCGTGCCAATGCTCCTCGACTCCGAGACCCGCCCGCCGCATGGCGGCCCCGCGCTCGACATCCCCAATCGCGACAAGGCCGCGCCGCTGCCGCCCGCTTCGGCGCCGCTCATTCCCCACAAGCCCCTCCCGCCCGTGGAGAAGCCCGTCACCCCCGCGGAGAAGCCCGTCACCCCCGCGGCCGTCATCCCCACGGAAAAGCCCGTCACCCCCGTGGGGAAGCCCGTCACCCCCGTGGAGACGGGGGCCCAGCCCAAACCGGCAACGGCCCCTGCCGCCCCGCGGCTGGAAGGCTTCGCCGTCCAGGTCGGCGCCTTCAAGGACGACGAGAAGCTGAAGGAAGCCCGCGAGCGCCTGGCCGCCGCCGGCATCCCGCACTACACCGAGCGCCGCGACACTTCCGGCGGCGGTCTCACGCGGCTCCGCGCGGGGCCCTTCCCCAGCCGCGAGGCCGCCGATTCCGCGCTCGCCAGGATCAAGCTGAACGCCATGGACGGCCAGGTGGTGCCGCTGCCATGAGGACGATTGAATTTCCGGGCTTCGGCTCGCATCTCACCGGGTTGCCCATGCCGGCAGCCCAAGGGGCCTGAAGCGATGTGCGGAATCGTCGGGGTCGTGGCGCGCAGTCCCGTGAACCAGCTCCTCTACGACGGGATGACCGTGCTGCAGCATCGCGGCCAGGACGCTGCGGGCATCGTCACGGCCGAGGGCCACAGCTTCCACATGCACAAGGGCAAGGGCCTCGTGCGCGATGTCTTCCGCACGCGCGACATGAGGAACCTCGTGGGCCACATGGGCATCGCGCACTGCCGCTATCCGACGGCCGGCTCGGCCGCGTCGGAAGCCGAGGCGCAGCCCTTCTACGTGAATTCGCCCTACGGCATCGTCCTCGCGCACAACGGCAACCTCATCAACTCGGAGGAGCTGCGCCACGAGCTCTTCATCGCCGACCGCCGCCACGTCAACACGAACTCCGATTCGGAGATCCTTCTGAACGTGCTCGCCCACGAGATCCTCGCCGCATCCGCCGGACGCGAGCGACTCTCGCCGGAGACCATTTTCCAGGCGGTCGCGGGCGTGCATCGGCGTGTGAAGGGCGCCTACGCGGTGGTCGCCATGGTCGCGGGCCACGGCATGCTCGCCTTCCGCGACCCTCACGGCATCCGGCCGCTCATCGTGGGCCGCTCCGATACGCAGAAGGGCGTGGAGTTCCTGGTCGCTTCGGAAAGCGTGACGCTCGACACGCTGGGATTCAAGCCGATGCGCGACGTGGCGCCGGGCGAGGCGATCCTCGTGGACGAGAGCGGCAACTTCCACAGCCGCCAGTGCGCGCAGAACGCGGAGCTGAATCCCTGCATCTTCGAGTTCGTGTACCTCGCGCGCCCCGACAGCGTGATCGACGGCGTCTCGGTGCACGAGAGCCGGCGCAACATGGGGATCAGCCTCGCGGACAAGATCGTGCGGGAGGGCCTCGCCGACCAGGTGGACGTCGTGATCCCGATCCCGGATTCGAGCCGCCCCTCGGCGCTCGAAGTGGCGACCAAGCTCGGCAAGCCCTACCGCGAGGGCTTCATCAAGAACCGCTACATCGGCCGCACCTTCATCATGCCGGGCCAGGAGCAGCGCAAGAAGAGCGTGCGCCAGAAGCTGAACGCCATGGCGAACGAGTTCCGCGGCAAGAACGTGATGCTGGTCGACGATTCCATCGTGCGAGGCACCACCAGCCGCGAGATCGTGCAGATGGCGCGCGAGAGCGGCGCGGCGAAGGTGTTCTTCGCTTCGGCGGCGCCTCCCGTGCGCTATCCGAACGTGTACGGCATCGACATGCCCACGAAGGGCGAGCTGATCGCCACCGGCCGCACCACGGACGAAATCGCCGAGCTGATCGGGGCGGATGCCGTGATCTACCAGGATCTCGAAGCCCTCATCGACGACGTGCAGCGCCTGAACCCTTCGATCAAGCGCTTCGACTGCTCCTGCTTCGACGGCGTGTACGTGACCGGCGACGTGACCCAGGCCTATCTCGACGGCATCGAGACCGGCCGCAAGGACGGCGAGTCCACCGACACCCGATTATCGAGCTACCAGCTCGACCTCGGCCTCTCGCGGGTCGACTGAGGCCCATGCCCGCGGAACTGAAGCCCGACACCCTCGGTGTCCGCGCCGGCGGCTTGCGCAGCGATTTCGGCGAGCACTCCGAAGCGCTCGCCCTCACCACGAGCTTCGTCTACAAGGACGCCGCCGAGGCCGCGCGCAAGTTCGCGAGCCAGGAGCCGGGCAACATCTACTCGCGCTTCACCAACCCGACGGTCACGATGTTCCAGTCGCGCCTCGCCGCGCTCGAAGGCGCGGAGGCGTGCGTCGCCACCGCCACCGGCATGGCGGCGGTGGCGACGATGGCGTTGGGCCTGCTCAAGTCGGGCGACCACCTCGTATCGCATCGGGGCGTCTTCGGGACCGTGGTCCCGCTCTTCGACCAGATCCTCGCGAAGTTCGGGATCGAGACCAGCTGGGTCGACCTCCAGGACGTGGATTCCTGGCGAGCGGCGATCCGGCCCAATACGCGGCTCCTTTTCGCGGAGACGCCTTCGAACCCGGTGTGCGAAGTGGCGGACATCGCCGCGCTCGCCGCTATCGCGAAGAAGGCGGGCGCGTGGCTCGCGATCGACAACGCCATGGCCTCGCCGGCGATCCAGAGACCCATCTCCTTCGGGGCGGACCTGGTCGTGCATTCGGCGACGAAATACATCGATGGGCAGGGGCGCGTGCTCGCCGGGGCGCTCGCCGGCCGGGCCGACCTCGTGAACGGCCCGCTCTATGGCTTCGTGCGCACCGCGGGGCCCGCGATCTCGCCCTTCAACGCCTGGGTCTGCCTGAAAGGCATGGAGACGCTGCGCCTTCGCGTGAAGGCGCACTCCGAGAATGCGCTGGCGGTGGCGCGTTGGCTGGAAGCCCATCCGGGCGTCGAGCGCGTGCACTATCCGGCGCTGGAATCCCATTCCCGGCACGCGCTCGCGATGCGCCAGCAGTCCGGCGTGGGCGGCCCCGTGCTTTCGTTCGTCGTGAAGGGAGGGCGCGAGGCCGCCTGGAAGGTCATCGACGCCACGAAGATGATCTCGATCACCGCGAACTTCGGCGACGTGAAGAGCACCATCTGCCATCCCGCGAGCACCACGCACTTTCGCTTGTCGCCCGCCGAGCGCGCCGCGGCGGGAATCGACGATGGGCTGATTCGCCTGGGGGTCGGCCTCGAGGACGCCGGCGACATCCGCGCCGATCTCGAGAGCGGATTGAAGTAGCGGTGCCGGCCAGCTCCCACGTCTTCCTGATGTGCCCGCCCGAGTATTTCAACGTGGCGTACATCATCAATCCGTGGATGCACGGGAACCTGCGCCGCATCGACAACGCGCTCGCCAAGCAGCAATGGCGCTCGCTCTACGACGCCATCACCGACCATGCGACCGTGCGCCTCGTGCTGCCCCAGCCGGGCTCGCCGGACATGGTGTTCACCGCCAACGCGGGCCTCGTGAAGGCCCGCAAGTTCATCGTCTCGCGCTTCCGCTATCCCGAGCGCCAGGGCGAGGAGCCTTACTTCGCCGACTGGTTCATGGATCGCGGCTATGACGTGTCGCTCATGCCGCGCGACGTGCCTTTCGAGGGCGCGGGCGATGCGCTCTTCGATCGCGGTCCGGCGTCCCCGCCGGCCAGGGCGGGATCCAACGCGAAGTCCTCGCTCCTCTGGATGGCGCACGGCCACCGCTCGATTCAAGCGGCGAGCGAGACGCTCGCCGAACGCATGAAGCTCGAGGTCGAGATGCTGAAGCTGGTCGACCAGCGCTTCTACCACCTGGATACCTGCTTCTGCCCGCTCGAGGGCGGGTTCGCGATGTACTACCCGCCGGCTTTCGACGAGGCGTCGCGCGCGGCCATCGAGCGGCGCGTGCCGGCCGAGCGGCGCATCGCGGTGGGCGAGGAGGACGCGCTCGCCTTCGCATGCAATGCCGTGAACATCGACTCCGTGGTCGTCGTGAATCGCGCGACGAGCGCCTTCACCAAGGCGCTCTCGCGCCACGGCTTCGAGGTCGTGCAAACGCCGCTCTCCGAGTTCATGAAGGCGGGCGGTTCGGCCAAGTGCCTCACCCTGAGACTGGACGAGCCATGAAAACCTTCGTGCTTGCTTGCCTCGTTGTCCTGCCGTTCGCGGCCGCCGCGCAGCAGATGTACAAATGGGTGGACGAGAAGGGCGTGACCCACTACACGGATTCGCCGCCACCCTCGGGCAACGCGCAGAAGATCGACATCCGCGCGACGCCTCCCTCCGCGCCCGTCGCCCCGCCCCAGAGCTTCCAGCAGAAGGAGGAGCAGACGCGCGGCGAGCGTGTGCAGAAAGCGCAGGAGGCGCAGAAGGTGAGCGCCGAGGAAGCCAGGAGCAACGCGCTCAAGAAGGGCCGCTGCATCCAGGCACGCCGCCAGGTGCAGGTACTCTCGATCCAGCGCCCGCTCTTCAACACCAACGACAAGGGCGAGAAGGTCTATATCGAGGACAAGGACCGCCAGGCGGAGATCGACAAATGGCAGGCACAGGTCGACACCTACTGCGCGGACTGATGCGCGCCCTCATCCGAACCGCACAGCTCGCGCTCGTGCTCGCGCTCGCCGGTTGCTACGACACGGCGGTCGCCCCGGAGCGCATGCCGCGCTACGTGGCGCCCTCCGGGCCCGCGCCGCGCGTGGCCCTCGTGCTGGGCTCGGGTGGCCCACGCGGCTTCGCCCACATCGGGGTCCTCAAGGCGCTCGACGATGCGGGAATCAAGCCCGACCTCATCGTGGGGTCGAGCGTGGGCGCCATGGTGGGCGCGCTCTACTGCTCGGGAATCTCGGGCGCGGAGCTGGAGAAGATGGCCTACCAGATCAAGATGCTGGACTTCTTCGAGTTCAGCATGCTGACCGGCAAGCCCTCGTCGGGCGTTGGCATCCAGCGCTATGTCGACGCGAAGATCCACGGCAAGGCGCTCGAGCAACTGGGGACGCCGATGGTGGCGATCGCCACCCGGCTTTCGGACCGCCAGCTCGTGATGTTCAACCACGGCGATGCGGGGCTCGCCGTGCGCGCCTCCTCGGCCTCACCCGGCCAGTTCGATCCCGTGAGGATCGGCAACGACACCTTCGTGGATGGCGACGAGACGAGCCCGGTGCCGATCCGGATCGCGCGCAAGCTCGGGGCCAGGGTGGTGATCGCGGTGGACGTATCGGCCTTCGCACAGGACACCCCGCCCGGCGTCCCGCAGGCCTGGGTCGACAAGGACGCGAGGCGCGCGCGCCAGGTGGCCGCGGAGTCCCCCCTCGCGGACGTCGTGATCCATCCCAACATCGGCTACTACGCGGGCGAAAGCGACAGCTATCGGCACCGCGTGATCGGGATCGCCGAAGATGTCGCGCGAAACGACATTCCCAGGATCCGCACGGCCCTCGCCCGGGCCGGGATCGACGCGGCTCACACCGCTTCGACGGCGCGGATTCCCTCGGGCGACGCTTCCAGGTAGCCGCCGCGCCCGTACCAGTCGGGCAGCACCCAGCGCTCGCGATCGCGGCCGGCCACCCGGTGCAGGTGACGCGCCGCGCGATGCGTATGGCCGTGGATCATGAGGTCGCAATCGCAATCCTCGAAGGCGCGCTCCACGGCGGCCGGCGCAACGTCCATGATCTCCATGCGCTTCCCCTGCTTGGCGCCTTCGCTTTCGCCGCGTAGCGCCTGCGCCATGGCCACGCGCTCGCCAAGGGGGAGCGCCAGCGTGGCGCGTTGCCAGGCCGGGTCGTGAACCTGCGCGCGGAATCGCTGGTACGCCGCATCGCCGGTGCAGAGCGTATCGCCGTGAAGCAGCACCGCGGGCCTCCCGTAGACGTCGATCCGCGTGGGATCGTCGAGGAGCGTAGCCCCGGTCGCGCGCGCGAACTCGCCCGCCGCGAGGAAGTCGCGGTTGCCGTGCATGAAAAAGAGGGGTACCAGGCGCGAGGCGTGCTTCAGGTTCGAGGCGATCGCCCCGGGGAACTCGAGGCCCAGGCCATCATCGCCCACCCAGTACTCGAAGAGGTCGCCCAGGATGTAGAGCGCGTCGGCGCCCGGCAGCGCCCCATCGAGAAATCGGTGGAACCGCGCGGTCGCGTCGGGCCGCGCGGCATCCAGGTGCAGGTCCGAGATGAAGAGCGTGCGCTTCAGGCGACGCACTCGGCCTTTTCGATCATCACGGGGGTATTCGGCACGTCGCCCATGCCGCGCTGGTTGCCGGTCTGCACGGCCTTGATCTTGTCGACGGTGTCGGTGCCCTCGACCACCTTGCCGAAGACCGCGTAGCCGGGGTTGCTGTCGCCCGAGTAGTTCAGGAACGCGTTGTCCTTCACGTTGATGAAGAACTGCGAGGTGGCCGAGTCGCGGACGTTGGTGCGCGCCATGGCGACCGTGTAGTTGTCGTTCTTCAGGCCGTTGGTGGACTCGTTCTTGATCGGCGCGCTGGTGGGCTTTTGCTGCATGTCCTTGGTGAAGCCGCCGCCCTGGACCATGAAGCCGTTGATCACGCGATGGAAGATCGTCCCGTTGTAGTGCCCGCTCTCCACGTACTTCACGAAGTTGTCGGTCGAGATCGGAGCCTTCTCCTTGTCGAGCTGGATCACGATCGGGCCCATCGAGGTGGTGAGCTTCACTTTCATCGGCGCGTTTCCTTTCGGGGTGCAGGCGGAGGAGGGAGCCGGCGCCTGCGCGTGCGCGACCGGCACGGCGAGGGCGAAGGCGAGGGCGAAGGCGAGGGGCGCGAAGAGCGCGATGCGCAGTCGTTGCATTTGGGTGTCCCGTTGGATTGGAAAAGCTCGGGGGTTGAAAAAACTTCAGGAACCGACGACCGCCTCGTGGACGATGCGCCAGTGGCCATCCTCGCGCGCCCAGAACTGGCGCTTGAAGGTGCGTTTGGAAAGGTTGTTGGAGCGGTAGTCCTGCTCGAAGCTCACCATGACGAGGTTCTCCTCGCCCGGGTACTCGAAGAGGCTCATGTCGTTCACGCCGACCTTGATCCAGGTCTTGCCGGAGGTCACCTGGCGTTTCTTCTCGCTCCAGCCCGCGTAGTCGCGGCGGGCGGAACGGAAGTCGCGCGAATAGTGCGACAGGTAGCGCTCGGCATCCAGGCTCTCCCAGTCCTTGCGCCAGCCGTTGAAGTCGGAGAGGAACGCCTCGCGCTCGGATTCCCACTGGTTGGCCTTGCGCCACTCCACCGAGGGGCCGATCACCACCGGCGTGCGCGCCACGTCCACGTACTTCGCGAGCTTGGCGAGGTCCTCATTGGTGAGCACCACGCAGCCGTCGGTGGCCCACGGCGGGCGCGCGTAGGTCTCGGAGGGCGTGCCGTGCAGCCAGATGCCATGGCCGCCGCGGCCGTTCACCTTGTCCCACTCGTTGGGATAGGTGAGCGGATAGGCGCCCGGGCCGTAGATCTCCGGCAGCTTGTCCCTCAGCTTCTCCTTCCTCGCGAGCAATGTGTACACGCCGATGGGCGTCTTCATGTCGCCCTCGCGCTGCTTCTCGACGCCGTTCCTGCCCAGGCTGATGTAGAAGTCGGTCACGTAGCGCGGCCGGCCCAGGTCGTTGGCGAAGACGAAGAGGCGGTTGGTGGAGGTGTCGATCACGAGCGCGTGCTGTTGCGTGGGGGACAGTTGCAGCAGCGTGGCGGGCAGCTCGAAGGTGGGCGGCGCATCGACGTAGCGCTTCACGCGCACGCGCGCTTCGTCCTGCAGCGGCAACGCGTCGGCGGGCGGCGCGCCGTTCGAGGCGAAGGCCACGGGCTGGCCCGCGCTCGCCATGAGGAGGTCGCCCTTGATGAGGTAGCCCAGCTTGTAGTTGGGGTTGCGGGCGAGCATCTCGTCCACCTCCGAGAGTGCGCTCTTCAGGCCGTGCTCGCGCAAGGCCGCGAAGGCGCGCACCAGGGAACCCTCGACCTCGTTGCTGTAGGAGGCGACGCGCAGCGGCGGCGCGATTCCGTCGGCCAGTGCCAGCGCGGCGCCCGCGAAGGCGATCAGCCCCGCGTGACGCACATGGCGCACGGCCCCGCGAAAGCGCGGCCCCAGCGTCACCCGCCCGCCCGCTCCTGGCGGATCAGCCACTTGTCGCCGGAGCGTTCGAGCTTGAGGGTCTTGGTGTTGTGGCTCTTCAACGTCTCGGACTTGTACGACTGGCGGAAGGTGACCGTCGCCTCGTTGTCGTTCATCTTCACGTCCGTGACCTTCACGTCCACCTGGATCGACTTGGGACGCTCGATGCGCTCGGTGCGTTCCTTTTCCCAGGCTTCGCGCGAGATGCCGCCAGGCACTTCGAAATCGGGGGCGTAGTAGCCGAGATAGCCCTTCACGTCCTTGTCGCTCCAGGCGCGTGCCCAGCCCTCGACCGCGGAGACGACCTGGGAGCGGGCGCCGTTGTCGGCGGGCGCCGCCTTGGGCGCTGCCTTGGGCGGGGCGGGCGCGACCGCCGCGACCTTGGGCGTTTCGACCTTTGCGGGCGCCGGCGCGGGCTTCGGCGGCTCGGCGACCGCGACCTTCGGCGGCTCCGCCTTCGCGGCAGGTTGGGTCGACCCGGGTGTGGCAGCGGGCGTCGTCGTGGCGCCGGTCTGGGCGGCAGCGGCCGCCGCGAGCTTCTGCGAGCTGAAGAGATCCTTGATCATCGAGAGCTTCACCTGCGCGGTGGTGTTGCCCTTGTCCAGCTGCAGCGCGCGATCGTAGGCGCGGCTCGCGAGCTGCGCGTAGATGTCGCCCAGGTTCTCGTGCGCGGTGGCGTAGCTGGGATGCGTGTGGATCGCGAGCTCGAGCGCGCTCTTCGCCTTGTCGTAGTTGCCTTGCGAGGCGTAGAGCACGGCGAGGTTGTTGTACGGCTCGGGAAGCTCCGGGAAATCCTCGGTAAGCCCCGTGAAGACCTGGATCGCGTCGTTGGTGCGCTTCTGCTCGGTGAGCACGAGGCCCTTCAGGAAGCGGCCCTGCGGATCGCGCGGATTGGTCTTGAGAAAGACGTCGACCTTGTCCAGCGCGGGCTGGAGCTTGCCCTGTTGATATAGCTTTTGCGCGTCCTTGAGGTCGTCGGCGGGCGCGGCCCATGCGATCGCCGCGACGAATACGCCCACGATTGCGGCGGCCAATCGGGACTTGATTCGAATGCGGTCCAACATGGTGCTATAATTGATTGAATTTAATAAGAAACCATATTCTACCCGCCTCCGCGGCCCTTCACAATCCTTTGCCGCTCGCGCTCCGGATCCACAACACCCTCACCAGAACCAAGGAGCCGTTCGTTCCGCGCGTTCCTGGCAGGGTCACGATGTACGTTTGTGGCCCCACGGTGTACGACTTCTTCCATGTCGGCAACGCGCGAACGTTCACGACGTTCGACATGGTGGTGCGTTGGCTGCGCGCCGCGGGCCTCGAGGTGAGATACGCGCGCAACATCACGGACATCGACGACAAGATCATGGAGCGGGCGCGCGCCAACGGCGAGCCGCTCGAAGCGCTCACGCAGCGCATGGTCGACGCGTTCACCGAGGACACGGCGCGCCTGGGGCTGGTGAAGCCCGACGTGGAGCCGCGCGCCACGCGCTACGTGGAGCCGATGCTCGACATGATCGGCGTGCTGGAGAAGGGCGGCCACGCCTATCGCGGATCCAACGGCGACGTGTTCTACGCCGTGAGGAGCTTCCCCACGTACGGCAAGCTCTCGCGCCGCAACCTCGACGACCTGCGCGCCGGCGAGCGCGTGGCGGTCGAGGCCGCGAAGAAGGATCCGCTCGACTTCGTGCTCTGGAAGGCCGCCAAGCCCGGCGAGGCGCACTGGAGCTCGCCCTTCGGCGAGGGTCGCCCAGGCTGGCACATCGAGTGCTCCGCCATGGCATGCCGCGAGCTTGGCCCCTCCATCGACATCCACGGCGGTGGCTGGGACCTCCAGTTCCCCCACCACGAGAACGAGATCGCGCAAAGCGAGGGCGCCACCGGCAAGCCCTTCGCCGCGTACTGGATGCACGGCGCGTTCCTCAATTTCGATTCGGCGAAGATGTCCAAGTCGGTGGGCAACTTCTTCACCACGCGCGAGGTGCTGGACCAGCTCGATCGCGTCCAGGGCCCGGAGCAGCTTCGCTATTTCTTCCTGCGTGCGCACTACCGCAGCGAGGTGGAATACACCGCCGAGCTGCTACAGGACGCGGGCAACGCGCTGCGGGGCCTCTACACGGCGCTGCGGGAAGTGCCGCCAGCCCCCGTCATGCCCGCGCAGGCGGGAACCGACTGGAGTAACCCGTACGCCGCGCGGTTTCGCGATGCGATGAACGACGATTTCGACACGCCGATCGCGTTTGCGGTACTGCACGAGCTGCGCGGCGAGGTGAACCGAGGGAAGTCGCCGAAGCTCTCGGCGCTCCTGAAGGCGCTCGGTGCGACAATCGGCCTGCTGCAGACCGACCCGGCCGCTTTCCTGCAGGGCGGCATGACCGTGGATGTGGACGCCCTCCTCGCCGAACGGCGCGAAGCGAAGAAGGCGAAGAACTACGCGCGCGCCGACGAGATCCGCAAGCAGGTCGAGGCGATGGGCATCGCCATCGAGGACAAGCCCGGCGGGACGACCGCCTGGCGGAAGAAATAGCTCAGGCGGCTAGCGGACGAATTTCTGGTTCTTCGAGATGATCGTGAGGTCCACATACTGCGAGCCGCTGTGGTTCCTCGGCCCGTAGCTCACCTTGAAGCCGCCGACGTCGTAGTCCTGCAGCGTTTCCATGGCGTGGATGAAGGACTCCCGGTCCAGCCGGCGGCCGGCGCGGCGTAGCCCTTCCACCATCACCTTCGCGGCGATATAGCCCTCGAGCGTGCCGAAGCCGGGCTCTTCCTTCGCACCCGCGATCGCGTGCTGGTATTCGCGGACGATGGCGACCGAGTTGTCCCACGGGAAGGGGACGACCTGCGAGATCTGCACGCCGCGGCCTTCCTTGTCCAGCTCCTTGGCGAGCGCCTTGCTGCCCACGAAGGAGACGTTCCAGAACGTCGGATTGGAGCCCGCCTTCTTCATCTGCCGGATGAACGCGGCGCACGAGGTGTACGCGCTGATCATCACGACCGCCTGGGGCTGGGCCTTCCCGATCAGGTCCACGGCTTTCTTCACGTCCACGGTGTTGCGCTCGACGGTGCCCTTGGCGACGAGCTCGAGGTTGCGCTTCTTGATCGCGCGCTCAACGCCCGCGAGCCCTGCCTGGCCGTACGCGTCGTTCTGGTAGAAGACCGCGATGCGGTCTATGCTCATCGCCGTGAGGTGCTGCACGATCGCTTCGGTCTCGTCGAAGTAGCTCGCGCGCACGTTGAAGATGAGGGGGTTCACCGGGTCGCGCAGCAGCTCCGCGCCGGTAAAGGCGCCCACGAAAGGAACGTGCGCCTCGGTGAAGATGGGCAGCGACGCCTGGCTGGTCGGGGTTCCCACGTAGCCGAAGAGGGCGAAGGCGTGGTCCTCGTTGATGAGCTTGCGGGTGTTCTCGGCGGCCCGCTTGGGGTCGTAGCCATCGTCGAGGGTCTTCAGGACGATGCGCCGGCCGTTCACGCCGCCCTGCGCGTTCACCTTGTTGAAGACGAGCTGGGCACCGAGCTGCATGTCCTTGCCGAGCTGCTGCGCGGGCCCCGTGAGCGCGACCGATTGGCCCAGCGTCACCTGGGCATCGCTCACGCCGACTTCGCCCCAGGCCGAGGCCGACGCGGCGAGCGCCGCTACCGCCAGAATGTTCCGAAGCATCGCTCCCCCTCTTATGGTCTGTCCGGCAATGATAGCGCCGGAAAAGGGGAATTTCGCGAATTTGCGACTGTTGCGCCCGCGGGCCTATCCGGCGAAGAACTCCCGGACCTTGTCCATGAAGCTCTTGGCGCGGGGGTTGTGGCGGTTGGCGTCCTGGTGGTTGATCTCCTCCAGCTCGCGCAGGATCTCCTTCTGCCGGTCGGTGAGGCGCACCGGAGTCTCGACGACGATCTCGCACAGGAGGTCGCCCGGGTAGGTCGAGCGCACGCCCTTGATGCCCTTGGCGCGGAGGCGAAACACCTGCCCGGTCTGGGTCTCGGGCGGCACCTTGATCTTGGCGGAGCCCTCGAGGGTCGGGATCTCGATCTCGCCGCCCAGGGCCGCCTGGGTGAAGCTCACCGGCATCTCGCAGTGCAGGTCGTCGCCGTCGCGCTGGAAGACCGAGTGGGCCTTCAGGTGGATCACGACGTAGAGGTCGCCCGGCGGGCCGCCGTTCACGCCCGCTTCGCCCTCGCCGGTGAGGCGGATGCGATCGCCCTCGTCCACGCCCGCGGGGATCTTCACGGCGAGCGTCTTGTGGCGCTTGATGCGCCCGGCGCCGCGGCAGGTGGCGCAGGGGTCGGACACCATCTTGCCGGTGCCGTGGCAGGTGGGGCACGTCTGCTGGATCGAGAAGAAGCCCTGCGAGAGGCGCACCGTGCCCGAGCCGTGGCAGGTCTCGCACGTCTTGGGATGCGTCCCCGGCTTGGCGCCCGAGCCCTTGCAGGTCTCGCACGTGTCCATGGTGGGGATGCGGATCTTGGTCTCGGTGCCTCGCGCGGCCTGCTCCAGCGAGACCTCGAGGTTGTAGCGCAGGTCCGCGCCGCGAAAGACCGAGGCGCGGCCGCGGCCCTGGTTGCCGAAGATGTCCGAGAAGATGTCGCCGAAGGCTTCCGCGAACCCGCCGAAGCCCGCGGCCTCCGCGCCGCCCATCTGCGGGTTCACGCCCGCGTGGCCATAGGCGTCGTAGGCGCGGCGCTTGTCCTGGTCGCAGAGGATCTCGTAGGCCTCCTTGGCCTCCTTGAACTTCTCCTCGGCTTCCTTGCTGTCGGGATTGCGGTCCGGGTGGAACTTCATGGCGAGCTTGCGGTACGCCTTCTTGATCTCCTCGTCGGAGGCGTCGCGGTTGAGCCCGAGGACTTCGTAGTAGTCGCGTTTCTTGTTTGCCATTCGGTCTTTCAATGGGTCGTTCCCGCCTTTCAATGTGTCATTCCCGCGGAGGCGGGAACCCAACCGGAACGCTCACACGCCTGGGCTGGGTTCCCGCCTTCGCGGGAATGACGGCGGGCTTCCTGTCTAAGCCGACTTCTTGTCCTTGACTTCGGTGTACTCCGCGTCGACGACGTTGCCTTCCTCTTCCTTCGGCTGCTCGGCGCCACCGGAGGAGGAGGCGCCCTGCGGCTGCGCCTGGGCTTCGGCGCCTTGCGCGTTCTTCGCCTGGGCGTCGGCGTAGATCTTCTCGCCCAGCTTTTGCGAGGCCGCGGCGAGCGCCTGCACCTTGCCTTCGATCGTTTCCTTGTCGCCGGTCTTCACGATGGCCTCGAGGTCCTTGATGGCGGCCTCGATCTTCTCCTTCTCGGAAGCCTCGATCTTGTCGCCGTACTCGCCGAGCGACTTCTTCACCGAGTGCGCGAGCGCTTCGGCCTGGTTGCGGGCGTTCACGAGCTCGAGCTGCTTCTTGTCTTCGTCGGCGTGCGTCTCGGCGTCCTTCACCATGCGCTGGATCTCGTCCTCGTTCAGGCCCGTGCTCGCCTTGATGGTGATCTTGTTCTCCTTGCCGGTCGCCTTGTCCCGGGCGTGCACGTGCAGGATGCCGTTGGCGTCGATGTCGAACGCGACCTCGATCTGCGGCATGCCGCGCGGGGACGGCGGGATGCCCTCGAGGTTGAACTGGCCCAGGCTCTTGTTGCCCGAGGCCACGTCGCGCTCGCCCTGGAGCACGTGGATGGTGACGGCGTTCTGGTTGTCGTCGGCCGTGGAGAAGACCTGCTGCGCCTTGGTGGGGATCGTCGTGTTCTTCTGGATGAGCTTGGTCATGACCCCGCCCAGCGTCTCGATGCCGAGCGAGAGCGGCGTCACGTCCAGCAGCAGCACGTCCTTCACGTCGCCTTGCAGGACGCCGCCCTGGATCGCGGCGCCGACGGCGACCGCCTCATCCGGGTTCACGTCCTTGCGCGGCTCCTTGCCGAAGAACTCCTTCACCTTCTCCTGGACTTTCGGCATGCGCGTCATGCCGCCCACCAGGATCACGTCGCCGATCTCGGAGACCTTCACGCCGGCGTCCTTGATCGCGATGCGGCAGGGCTCCATGGTCTTCTCGATCAGCTCGTCCACCAGCGACTCGAACTTCGCGCGCGTGAGCTTCATCGAGAGGTGCTTGGGGCCCGACGCGTCCGCCGTGACGTACGGCAGGTTGATGTCGGTCGACTGCGAGCTGGAAAGCTCGATCTTCGCCTTCTCCGCCGATTCCTTGAGCCGCTGGAGGGCGAGGACGTCCTTGGAAAGGTCCACGCCCTGGTCCTTCTTGAACTCGGAGACGATGTAGTCGATGAGGCGCTGGTCGAAGTCCTCGCCGCCGAGGAAGGTATCCCCGTTGGTCGAGAGCACCTCGAACTGGTGCTCGCCCTCGACGTCGGCGATCTCGATGATCGAGATGTCGAACGTGCCGCCGCCCAGGTCGTACACCGCGATCTTGCGGTCGCCTTCCTTCTTGTCGAGGCCGAACGCCAACGCCGCCGCGGTGGGCTCGTTGATGATGCGCTTCACCTCGAGGCCGGCGATTCGCCCCGCGTCCTTGGTGGCCTGGCGCTGCGAGTCGTTGAAGTAGGCGGGCACCGTGATGACGGCTTCGGTGACCGGCTCGCCGAGATAGTCCTCGGCGGTCTTCTTCATCTTGCGCAGCACCTCGGCGGAGACCTGCTGGGGCGCGATCTTCTTGCCCCGCTCCTCCACCCAGGCGTCGCCATTGTCGGCCTTGGTGATCTTGTAGGGCATGAGGTGGATGTCCTTCTGGACTTCCTTCTCCTCGAACTTGCGGCCGATGAGGCGCTTCACGGCGAAGACGGTGTTCTTCGCGTTGGTGACCGCCTGGCGCTTGGCCGAGGCGCCCACCAGGATCTCGTCGTTGTCGGTATAGGCGACGATCGAGGGCGTCGTGCGCGCGCCCTCGCTGTTCTCGATGACCTTGGGCTTGCCGCCCTCCATGATGGCCACGCAGGAGTTGGTGGTGCCCAGGTCGATGCCGATGATTTTTGCCATGTTCGTTACCCTTCGCGGGGATGTTTTTTGGTCCGGTTTGGAAATCGGGTCGTTTCAGCGTGCTTTCAAGGCTTGGGTGCACCGGCAGGCGATGCTTCCGGCCGCCCCTGCGCCACGGTGACCAGTGCCGGGCGAAGCACCCGGTCGTTCAGGAGATAACCCTTCTGCAGCACGGCGACCACGGTATTGGGCTCCTGGTCGCTCGCTACCTGGCTGATCGCCTGGTGGCGGTGCGGGTCGAATTTCTCGCCCTGCGGGCTGATGTCCTTGATGCCGAACTTCTCGAACACCGACTCCAGCTGGCGGGCGGTGATCTCGACGCCTTCCTTGAAGGTCTCGACCGAGGTGTTCTCGGCGGTCATCGCGGCGTCGAGGCTGTCCTTCACCGAGAGGAGCGCCCCGGCGAAGCCTTCGATGCCGAAGCGGTGCGCCTTCGCCACGTCTTCCTGGCCGCGGCGCCGGACGTTGTCGGTCTCGGCCTTCGCGCGCAGGAACTCGTCGCGGGCCTTTTCGGCGTCGACAACCGCCTGGGCGAGGCGCGCCTCCAGCTCGGCAAGGCGCGGGTCCACGGCCGCTTCGGGCTCCGGGCGGTGCGCGGGCTCCTTGTTGCTTCCGAACGGGTTGGAGAAATCGGCATCAGTCACGTCAAATTCCTTATTAAAAACAATCGCTTCTAAAAAGAAATGGGGGCGGCACGAGGCATTTCAAGGCGCCGGCCGGCGCTATTTGCGGCGTGGGAAAAGGAGCCACCCCGCGATGAGGGTGATGACGCTGTACAGGATCGAGCCCAGCAATGCGGCGCCGAACCCCGCGACCGTGAAGCCGTGGACCACCTCGGCCACCAGCCAGAAGAGGAGGGCGTTGATCACGAAGAGGAAAAGGCCCAGCGTGAGGATCGTCACCGGGAGCGTGAGGATCACGACCAGCGGCCGCACGAGGATGTTCACGAATCCGAGCACCAGGGCGGCCACGAGCGCCGCGGGGAAGCTCGCCACCTGCACGCCCGGGTAGAGGTAGGCAACCGCGAGGAGGGCCAGCGCGTTGATGATCCAATGGGCAAGCAGCCGAAGCATCAGAGGTTCTCCAGGGCGAGGCGGGCGAGGGCGCTCATCCAGGCCGGTGTGTCGTTCGTTGTGGGGATGTAGTGGAACTCCTTGCCTCCCGCCTTGCGGAACGTGTCCCGTCCTTCGAGGGCGATCTCCTCGAGGGATTCAAGGCAATCGGCGGCGAACCCGGGGCAGATCACGTCCACGCGCCCCGAGCCCGCGCCTCCGAGCTCCTTCAGCGTCGCAGCCGTATAGGGCTGGAGCCAGGCCGCCCGCCCGAAGCGCGACTGGAAAGTCGTCACCGTACGGGCGTCGTTCCAGCCCAGCTCGGTCGCGATGAGGCGCGCGCTCTCGCGGCATTGGCGCTCGTAGCCGGGCGCGTCGGGTGCCGCCTGGGGCAAGCCATGGAAGCTCATGACCAGGCGATCGGGCCGGCCATGCTTCATCCAGTACTCGTTCACGTTCTTCGCGATGGCCTTCACGTAGGCCGAGTCGGCATGAAATTCCTCCAGCACCTTCACCCGCGGCTTCCACGATTTGCGCCGGGCGAGGGCGCGGGCCACCGCGTCGCGGACGCTTTCGGTGGTGCTCTCGGCGTATTGGGGGTAGAGCGGCATCACGAGGAGGCGGACACAGCCGCGCGATTCGAGTTCCTTCAGCGCGGCCGCGATGGAGGGCTCGCCATAGCGCATTCCGGCGGCCACCGCGACGGGGCGCTTGAGGGCCTGGCCCAGGTACCCGCGCAGGAGCTGCGCCTGTCGCAGGTGGTACACGCGAAGCGGCGCGCCGTCGGGACGCCAGATGGCCGCGTACTTGCGAGCGGTCCTGGCGGGCCGGAAGGGCAGCACCAGGAGATAGAGCAGGGGCAGCCACACGAGCCGTGGGATGCGCACCACGCGAGGGTCCGAGAGGAACTGGCGCAGGTATCGGCGCACCGCTCCCGGCGTAGGTGCATCCGGGGTGCCCAGGTTCACGATGAGGACGCCGCTCGTCTCGGCCGCGGCGGGATCGGCCGCCACGGGTTCGATCGGCATGGCTCAGTGCTGCGAGAGCGCCGAGGAGACCAGCTTCGCGGTGACGTCCACGATCGGGATCACGCGCTCGTAGGCCATGCGCGTGGGCCCGATCACGCCCACGGTACCCACGACGCGGCCATCGACTTCGTAGGGAGCCGTCACGATGGAGCATTCGTCCAGCGCCAGCATCTGCGACTCGCCGCCAATGAAGATCTTCACGCCCTCGGCGCGCTCGCTGGTATCCAGGATGTCGAGCAGCTGCGTCTTCCTCTCGAAGAGGTCGAAGAGGCGGCGCAGCCGCGGCATGTCGCCGGAGAGCTCGTCCACCTCGAGGAGGTTGCGCCCGCCGGAGATCACGACGCCGTCGGCCTCCTGGCCGCGCATCGAGTCGGCGCTCGTGGCGATCGCCGCCTGCATGAGCCCGGAAATGTCCTTGTGCAGGTCCATCAGCTCGGAGCGCACGCGGCTGCGGATCTGGTCGAATTCCAGGCCGGCGTAGTGCTGGTTGATGAAGTTGCCCGCCTCGGTGAGCTGGCCCGGCGTGTAGCTGCGCTCGGTGACGAGCACGCGGTTCTGCACGTCGCCATCGCTCGCCACGATGATGAGGAGCACGCGCCTCTCCGAGAGCCCGAAGAATTCGACGTGGCGCAGCATCGCCCCGCGCCGGCGCGGCGCCACCACGATGCCCGCGAAGTGGGTGAGGTCGGAAAGAAGCTGCGACGCCGCGGTGACCACGAGGTGCGGCTCGGCGGGGGCGAGCTGCTGCTCGATCTGCTGGCGTTCCATCTCCTCGAGGGGCCGCACGGTGAGGAGCGAATCGACGAAGAAGCGGTATCCCTTGGGGGTCGGCACGCGCCCCGCGGAGGTGTGCGGGCTGGTGACGAAGCCCATCTCCTCGAGGTCCGCCATCACGTTGCGGATGGTGGCGGGCGAGAGCTCGAGGAGCGAAAAGCGCGAGAGCGCCCGGGAGCCCACCGGCAGGCCTTCGGCGATGTAGCGCTCCACCAGGATCTTCAGAAGGCTTTGCGCTCGTTCGCTCAGCATGGCTGGATTCTACCGAAAACGATTCATGATTTAATCATGGCCATGCCCGCGGCCTTCAAGACGGTCGCCGTCGTCGGAAAGAGCGACGCGGCGAATCTGCCCGATGTGCTCGACCAGCTCTCCGGGCTGCTGCGGCAACGGCGCATCCGCATCGTCATGGATCCCGCCACGGCCGGCGTCTCGCGCACGGCGCCCGACGCGGTCCTGGAGCTGGAAGAGCTTCCCGCCAAGGCGGACCTCACCGTGGTGGTCGGCGGCGACGGCACCCTGATTGCGTGCGCGCGCCTCATGGCCGAGCGCGGCGTACCGCTGGTGGGCGTAAATCTCGGGCGCCTGGGCTTCCTCACCGACATCCCCGCCGACGGCCTGGAAGGGGCGGTCGCCTCGGTGCTCGACGGCGAGTTCATCTCCGAGCAGCGCACCATGCTCTCGGGGTCGGTGCGGCGCGGGAAGAAGACCGTCTTCTCCACGCTCGCCTTCAACGACGTGGTCGTGAGCCGGGGCGCCATGGGCAGCATGATCGAGTTCGCGGTCACGGTGGACGGTGAATTCATCTATTCGCTGCGCGCCGACGGCGTGATCGTGGCGACTCCCACGGGCTCCACCGCGTATGCGCTTTCCGCGGGCGGGCCGATCCTGCACCCGGCGCTCCAGGCGCTCGCCCTGGTCCCCATCTCGCCGCACACGCTCTCCAACCGGCCGGTCGCGATTCGCGGCACGTCGAAGGTGGAGATCACTCTCCTGCGCGGCGAGGGCGCACGCGCGAACTTCGACGTGCAGGCGCACTGGGAGCTGGATCCCGGGGACGTCGTGACCGTCTCCGCGGCGCCGCGCGCGGCGACCTTGCTGCATCCGAAGGGCTATCGCTACTTCTCGATGCTGCGCCAGAAGCTGCGCTGGACCGAGCGCACGTCCTAGGTCGATGCTGCGCGCCCTCTCCATCCGCGACTACGTGATCGTCGAGCGGCTCGACCTCGAGCTTTCGGGCGGCTTCACGGCGCTCACCGGCGAGACGGGCGCCGGGAAATCGATCCTCATCGACGCGCTCCTGCTCGCACTGGGCGGGCGTGGGGACGCGGGCGCGGTGCGCTCCGGCGCCCAGCGGGCCGAGGTGAGCGCCGATTTCGAGGTGGGGCCGCCGGTGGACGATTGGCTCGGCCAGGCGGGCCTGGATGACGAAGAAGGCGCCTGCCTCGTACGCCGCGTGATCGACGCGGGCGGCCGCTCGCGCGGCTTCGTGAACGGCCGACCGGCCACCGCGGCGCAACTGCGCGAGCTGGGCGAAATGCTGGTCGACGTTCATGGACAACACGACCACCAGCTCCTGTTGCGTCCGGACCGGCAGCGCGCGCTGCTCGATTCCCATGGCAACGCGGCGCCGCTTGCACGCGAGGTGGCGCTGAAATTCGGTTCCTGGCGGCGTCTCGTCGAGCAGCGCACCGCGCGCGAACAGTCGCAAGCCTCGTCGGCCCGTGAGCGGGAGCTTCTCGCCCACGAGATCCATGAGCTCGAAACGCTCGCGTTCGAGCCGCGGCGCTGGGAGGAGGACCAGGCCGAGCAGCGGCGCCTCGCGCACGCGCAGGAGCTTATCGCCGGCGTCTCCGAGTGCGTCGAGCTCCTCGACGAATCGCCGCAGTCCGCGGGCGCCTCCCTCTCGCATGCGGTAGGGCGCCTCGCGCAGGCCGCCTCGCTCGACCCCGCGCTCGACGAAGCGCGCCGTGCGGTGGAGACGGCCGCGGTGCACGCTTCGGAAGCGGCGCACGAGCTGCGACGCTACCTGCAGGGCCTGGAAGACGATCCGTCGCGGCTCGGGGAAGTCGACTCGCGCATCCGCGCCGTGTTCGAGGCCGCGCGCAAGTATCGCATCGAACCGGCGGGCCTCCCGGAAGCGCTCGAGGAGCGGCGCCGGCGCCTCGCGGAGCTGGGCGGCGACGAAAGCCCCGAGCAGCTACGCGAGCTGGAGGCGAGGGCCGAGGCTTCCTACCGCGAGGGAGCCAACGAGCTCACCCGCGCCCGGCGTGCGGCCGCGCAGAAGCTCGCCAGGGAAGTGACGGCTTCGATGCAGAGGCTCGCCATGCCGGGCGGGCGTTTCGAGGTGGCCCTGGAGCCGCTTGCGCATCCTGCCGCGAGCGGCCTCGAGTCCGTGGAGCTGCGCGTGGCGGCCCACGAGGGCCAGCCGCTGGGTCCCCTTGCGCGCGTGGCTTCGGGCGGCGAGCTCTCGCGCCTCTCGCTCGCCGTGCAGGTGCTCATGTCGTCGGAGGCTTCGGTCCCGACCCTCATCTTCGACGAGGTGGATGCCGGCATCGGTGGCGCGGTCGCCGAGGTCGTGGGCAAGCTCCTCCAGTCGCTGGGGCGCGAGCACCAGGTGCTCTCGGTGACACACCTGGCCCAGGTGGCGGTGCACGCGCGCGAGCAGCTGCGGGTGGCCAAGAAGAGCGGTCCCGGCGGGGCCCATGCGAGCGTGGAGTCCCTCGATGCCGAGGAGCGCGTGGCGGAAGTCGCGCGCATGCTGGGCGGCCTCGAGATCACCGAGGCCACGCGGCGGCACGCCTCGGAAATGTTGCAAAACGCCCGCGCAGCGGGTACACCCGTACGTAAGGAAAAGGGCAGGGCGCTCTCGGGACGCAGGTAACGCCCGGGCGCCCCGGAGGAAGGGGATGGAGTCGGCGGCTGGCGGCAAGTCGGGTCTCGTGCTCGCGGGCGGTGGGGCCCGGGCCGCCTATCAGGTCGGGGTGCTGAAGGCGCTGAAGGAGATGCTGCCCGATCCCCGCGTGAATCCCTTCCCGATCATCTGCGGAACCTCGGCGGGCGCCGTGAACGCGGGAGCGCTCGCCGTCCACGCCGACGATTTCGGCCACGCGGTCGATAACCTCCTCGCGGTCTGGCGCAACTTCGAGCCGCACCACGTCTACCGCGCGGACTTCGTGGGCGCGATCGCCAACAACATCCGCTGGACCGCCGGGTTCCTCTTCGGCGCGTTCCTCAAGAACCGCCGCATCTCGCTCCTGGACAACCGGCCGCTGGAAAGCCTGCTGCGCCGGCGCCTGGATTTCTCGCGGATCGAGAACAACATCAGGTGCGGAGCGCTGGACGCGGTATCCATCACCTGCTCGGGCTACACGTCGGGGCAGAGTTGCAGCTTCTTCGAGGGCGCGGACCGGTGCGAGGCCTGGCAGCGCTCACAGCGGATCGGCATCAAGACGCGCCTCGCGGTCGAGCACCTCATGGCGTCCAGCGCGCTCCCGTTCGTTTTCCCGCCGTACAAGCTGAATCGCGAGTTCTTCGGCGACGGCTCGATGCGCCAGATCGCGCCGGTGAGCCCCGCGCTGCACCTGGGAGCCGATCGCGTGATCGTCGTGGGCACGGCGCGCATCCGGACCGACGCGCCCGAGCGCACCCGAAGCGATCTCTATCCGACGCTCGCGCAGATCGCGGGCCACGTGCTCAACTCGATCTTCCTGGATAGCCTCGCCGTGGACCTCGAGCGCCTGGAGCGCATCAACAAGACCATCAGCTGCGTGGACCCGGCGACGCTGAAGAAGATGGGGCTCGCACTGCACCACGTGGACGTGCTGGTGCTCACGCCTTCCGAGCCGCTCGACGCCATCGCGGTAAAGCACGTGAGGAGCCTGCCCTGGACCATCCGCTTCCTCCTGCGCTCGGTGGGCGCGATGCGACGCGGCGGCGCCAACCTCGCGAGCTACCTCCTCTTCGAGCGCGGCTACGTGAACGAGCTGATCGAGCTGGGCTACCAGGACACGATCAAGCGCCGCGACGAGGTCGAGGCGTTCCTCGTGGGCGGGATGTCGCCCGTGCCCGGCGCCTACGCCCGCACCGTGAAGTTCATGGTGCCGCACGCCAACGGCTGATGGCGCGACCCACGCCGCATCGCATCGGCGACTACCGTCACACGCGCGCGCTCACGACGCGCTGGCTGGACAACGACGCCTACGGCCACATGAACAATGCGGTCCACTACTCGCTCTTCGATACCGTCGTGAACACCTTCCTCATCGAGCGCGGCGTGCTGGACGTGGCAAAGGGCCCCGTGATCGGGCTCGTGGTCGAGACGGGTTGCCTATACTTCGCGCCGCTCGGTTTTCCGCAACCGGTGACCGGCGCGCTGCGAGTCGCCCGCATCGGGCGTTCGAGCGTGCGCTACGAGGTGGCGCTCTTCGGCGATACGCAGGCGCCCGCCGCCGCCCAGGGCCATTTCGTGCACGTGTATGTCGAGCGCGAGAGCCAGCGTCCCGTTCCCGAGCTCCCCGCGGCGCTGCGCCACGCGCTCGGGCCGCTTCTCGTCGCAAACCCCACTGCCATGGAGGATCCATGAACGACACGGCGAGACCTGCCGCCACACGCATCCTGGCGTCGAAGTGGGCTACGTGCTCGAGGGATCGTGGAGAAGGGCAAGCCCCTCGCTAGCCCCGCGCCGCAATAGAGGCGCGGCATGAGACGCGGGAAAGAGCGTCCCTAGCGAGCGAGGAGGATGCTCGAGCTGCGCGGCGCCGCGTCCCCGGCGTCGCCCAGCACCTGCACCAGGAATTCCGCGATATCCGTGACTTCCTCGGCGCATACGCTGTGGGCCATCGGGTACGACTTCCATTGCACGTCGTAGCCGCGGTGCGCGAGCGTGCGCTGCGACGTTTCGGCGAGCGTGATCGGAATCACCGGGTCCTCGGTCCCGTGCACCATGAGGATCGGCAAGCGCCGGTTCACGGGGGAATGCTCGGCTTCGAGCGAGGCCTCGAGGGGAAGGTAGGTCGAGAGCGCCATGATCCCGGCAAGGCGCTCGCCATGGCGAAGCCCCGCCTGCAGCGCGATGGCCCCGCCCTGGGAAAATCCCGCGAGCACGATGCGGGAGGAATCGATGCCGCGCTCCTTTTCCCCGGCGATGAGCGCCTCGACTTCCTGCTGCGACTCGCGAATGCCGGGCTCGTCGGGCACGCGCGCCAGGTCCTGCTGCGCGATGTCGTACCAGGCACGCATCATGTAGCCGTTGTTGATCGTGACGGGACGCTCGGGCGCATGGGGAAAGACGAAGCGTAGCGGCAGCTCGGCGGGGAGCGAGAGCTCGCGCACGAGCGGCACGAAATCCCAGCCGTCCGCGCCCAGGCCGTGCAACCAGATGACGGTGCCCACCGGCTTCGCGCCGGTGGAGACTTCGACGCGCTCGAGGTCGCTCATGTCGCCTTCTTCGCGCGGATCGCCGACTTCGGCCGGAAGGCCTTCACGACTTCCTCGCGCGTCTCGATGTAAGGGCCGCCCAGGAGGTCGATGCAATAGGGCACGGCGGCGAAGATGCCCGCGACCAGCGTCTTGCCGCCGGCGTCCTTCAGTCCCTCGAGCGTTTCCTGGATCGACTTGGGCTGGCCGGGCAGGTTGAGGATCAATGCGCGGCCGCGGGTGACGGCGGCCTGCCTCGAGAGGATGGCCGTCGGCACGAACTCGAGGCCGATGCGGCGCATCTGCTCGCCGAATCCCGGCATTTCGCGCTCGCCCACGGCGAGAGTCGCCTCCGGCGTCACGTCGCGCGCCGCCGGGCCGGTGCCGCCCGTCGTGATCACGAGGTCGCACTGGCGCATGTCCACCAGCTCCTTCAGCGCCGCCTCGATGGCGGGCTGGTCGTCGGCGACGAGCCGGCGCTCGAACTCGACGGGATTCATGAGCGCATCGCCCAGCCAGCGCTCGAGGGCGGGAATGCCCTCGTCGCGATAGATGCCCTGGCTCGCGCGATCGCTGGTGGAGACGAGCCCGATGCGCACCAGGTCGCAAGGCTCGCTCACGATGGTCTCCGGGCATGGTCCTGCACGATCGCGTTCAGCACGTGGAAGAGCTCGCGCGAGCTTCGCGCAGGCCGGGTGCCGCGCTTTTCCTCGCGCGCGCCCTCGATCAAGCCGCGCAGCCGGTCGGGATCAGCCTCGGGAAACTCGTGCACGAAGCGCGCGACCGCGTCGTCGTCCTCGAGCAGCTCCTGGCGCCACTTCTCGGCGGCGTGGAAAAGCGCCGTGTCGCGGCGCGTGGGCGATTCCATGCGCGCGAGCTGCTCCAGGATGGGGCCCGAATCCACGCTGCGCATGATCTTTCCGATGTACTGCATCTGGCGCCGGATCGCCTCGTGGCGCGTGAAGCGCTTGCATTCCAGCACCGCATCGCGAAGCGTCTCGGGCATGTCGAAGCGTGCGAGCTGTTCGGCCGAGAGCTTGACGAGCGACGCACCCGCCACCTGCAGTGCGGTCATCTGCTTCTTGCGCCGCGTCTTGCTGATAAAATCGTCTTCTTCCACGCCGCAGAGTATGCCAGACCACTCCATCCCCGCTCTTCCGCTCGCACGCGATGCGATGTCGCGCGCGGCGATCGCGTCCCTCGATGCCGCGAGGGCCCGCGGCGCGAGCGATGCCGAGGTCGAAGTCTCGGCCGCCGTCGGCCAATCGGTGACCGTCCGGCGCGGCGAGGTCGAGACCGTCGAGTACAACCGCGACAAGGGCCTCGCCATCACCGTGTACTTCGGAAACCGCCGCGGCAACGCGAGCACTTCCGACCTGGCGCCCGAGGCGATCCAGCGCACCGTGGATGCGGCCTGCGCCATCGCGCGCCACACGGCCGAGGACGAGGCGGCCGGCCTTCCCGATCCCGACCGGCTCTTCCGCGGCGATCCTCCGGACCTTCAACTCTTCCATCCCTGGGGCCTGCAGGTGGAGGAGGCGATCGAGCTTGCGCGCCGCACCGAGGCCGCGGCGCTTGCGGTGGACAAGCGCATCACCAACTCCGAAGGCGCGACGATCTCGGCATACGACGCCGATTTCATCCTGGCCAACACGCGCGGCTTCCTCTCGGGCTTCCCCACCTCCAAGTCGAGCATCGGCTGCGGCGTCGTGGCGGAGGACGCCTCGGGCATGCAGCGCGACTACTGGTACACCACGCATCGCGATCCCGCGCGGCTCGAGGCCCCCGAGCACGTGGGCCGCCTCGCGGGCGAGCGCTCGGTGCGGCGCCTGGGCGGCCGCAGGCTCGCCACCATGGAAGTGCCGGTGCTCTTCGACGCGAACGTCGCCTCGAGCCTCATCGGGCACTTCGTCGCGGCGTCGAGCGGCTCGAGCCTCTATCGAAAGTCGTCGTTCCTCCTCGACCGCCTCGGCACGCAGGTCTTCGCACCGGTGGTCGAGATCCACGAGGATCCGCACCTGCCCGGCGAGCTCGCCAGCAGCTACTACGACGCCGAAGGCGTCACCACGCGCTCGCGCAACGTGGTCGAGGCGGGCATCCTCACCGGCTGGTTCCTCTCGTCGCACTCGGCCCGCAAGCTCGGCCTCGAGTCCACCGGGAACGCGGGCGGCAACCACAACCTCCTCGTTCGCCCCGGAGCGCACGACTTCGACGCCCTGGTGAAGCTCATGGGCCGCGGCCTCGTGGTGACCGAGATGATGGGGCAGGGCGTCAACATGGTGACTGGCGACTACTCGCGCGGCATCGCGGGGTTCTGGGTCGAGGGCGGCGAGATCCGCTTTCCGGTCGAGGAGATCACGATCGCGGGGAACCTGCTCGACATGTTCCGGGGCATCCGCGAAGTGGGTCGCGACGTGGTGGTGCGCGGCTCGAAGCACTGCGGCTCCATCCTGGTGGATCGCATGACGCTCGCGGGGGAATGAGGTAGGCTCACCGCGTCGCAAGGCTCGTGAAACCCAACCAGAGGAGGAGCTAGGGATGGAACGCAGGAAATTCATCGGTACCGCCGGCGCCGGGATGGCGGGCATCCTCGCGGCCGGTGCGGCGCCCGCCTTCGCGCAGGGCATGCCCGAGGTCAAGTGGCGCCTCGCATCGAGCTTTCCCAAGTCGCTCGACACGATCTTCGGCGCGGCCGAGGTCCTGTCCAAGCGCGTGGCCTCCTGCACGGGCGGCAAGTTCCAGATCCAGGTGTTCGCCGCCGGCGAGGTCGTCCCGGCGTTCGGCGTCGTGGACGCGGTGCAGAACAACACCGTCCAGGCCGCGCACACCGCGCCCTACTACTTCTGGGGCAAGGATCCCGCTTTCGCCCTCGACACCGCGATCCCCTTCAGCCTCAACGCCCGCCAGACCAACGCGTGGCAGATGTTCGGCGGCGGCAACGAGCTCTTCAACGAGTTCTACAAGCAGTACAACATGTACCGCATCCCCGCGGGCAACACCGGCGCGCAGATGGGCGGCTGGTTCAGGAAGGAAGTAAAGACCGTCGCCGACCTGAAGGGCATCAAGATGCGCATCGGGGGCATGGCGGGCAAGGTGATCGAGAAGCTGGGCGTGGTCCCGCAGCTCATCCCCGGCGGCGACATCTACCCCGCGCTGGAGAAGGGCACCATCGACGCGGCCGAGTGGGTCGGGCCCTACGACGACGAGAAGCTCGGCTTCAACAAGATCGCCAAGCACTACTACTACCCGGGCTGGTGGGAAGGCGGGCCGCAGCTCGTGGTCTACATGAACATCGGCGAGTGGAACAAGCTGCCCAAGGAGTACCAGAGCGTGGTCGAAGCCGCGTGCGCCGAAGCCAACGTGTGGATGCTCGCCAAGTACGACGCGGTGAACCCGCCCGCGCTGAAGCGGCTCGTGGCGACCGGCACGCAGCTGCACCGCTTCTCCAACGAGATCATGGTCGCTTCGTACAAGGCCTCGTTGCAGGTCTACGACGAGCTCTCGCAGAAGAGCCCCGAGTTCAGGAAGATCTACGACAGCATGGTCAAGTTCCGCGGCGACGAGCTGCTGTGGTTCCAGGTGGCCGAGAAGGGCTACGACGACTTCATGCACACGATCTCGAAGATCAAGTAGCTTTCGTCACCCCGGGCGCCGCGGCTGCGGCAATGGCCCGGGGCCGGTCACCAGGGCCCGCCCCGGCGGGCCTTTCTCATTGCGGCGGCTGGTCCAGCATCCGCTGGAGGGCGTCAGCGTCGCCCACGGAGGTCGTGGCCGCCGCGGCCTCGGTGGAGTCGCGCCAGAGGATCGCCGGAAAGGCCAGCACCAATCCGAGCACGGCGAGCTGCGCCGCCACGAAGGGCCAAAGCGCCCGGGCGAGGGCGCGGGTGCCCACCGGCTCGGGCGACCGCGAGCGCGCCATCATCACGGCGTAGCCGAAGGGCGGGATCACGAAGCTCGCCTGGAGGACGAGCAGCACGAGCACCGCCACCCACGGCGCATCGGGCACGCGCGCGAGGAGCGCGGGGGCGACCAGCGGCACCACGACGAAGATCATCTCGAAGGCGTCGAGCACGAGCGCGCACAAGGCGAGCGCACCGAGCCCCATGGCGAGCGCGGCAGCCGGACTGGCTGCGGCCGCGAACTCGGCGGCAAGCCAGCGGTCGGTCCCGAACGCGCGCTGCACCAACGTGAAGACAGTCGCCGCCACGAGGAGCGCGAATAGCGCCCCGCTGATGACGAGCGTGTCCTGCAGCACGGCGCGCAGCACGCCGCCGCGCAGCGCGCGCGTGGCGAGCGCGTGGATCGCGAGAAGCAGCCCGCCCGTGGCGGCCGCCTCGACGGCGTAGAGGTAACCGAGCGCCACGCCGGCAAGCAGCGCGATCACGAGCGCCATGGCGACGGTCGCGGTGATCGCCTCGCCCCGCGTGAGCGCGCGGCGCTTCACGTCGCGCGGCTCTACCGGGGCCTGCCACGCCGCGATCGCCACGCAGAGGACGAGGAAGATCGCGGCCGGCACCAGCGCCGCGTGGAAGACATCCTGGGTGTTGAGGATGCGGCCCGCGAAAGTCGGTCCGTGCGAGGCTTCGGTGTGGGCGCGCATCATCGCGTCGCCGAGGAGGATCAGCACCAGCGAGGGCGGGACGACGACGCCCAGCGTGCTCGCGACGCAGACCAGCGCGAGGTTGCGCTCCGCCGGCATTCCCGCGGCGGCGAGGCGCGGTTGCAGCGTGCGCGAAAGCATCGCGACACTCGCGCCGACGCTCCCGCTCATCGGGGCGAGGAGCGCGGCGAGCGCGATGCCCGCGAGCGGGACCGCCCGGCGCGTCGGTTCGAGCGCGGCGCGCGCGGCGCGGAAAAGCGTGTCGGCGAGCGGGGTGCGGTTGATGAGCATGCCCATCAGCACGTAGAGCGGAAGGGCCTGCAAGAGGTCGTTTTCCAGGAGGCCGACGAGCCGCGCGGGAATCGCGGCGAAGAGCGAAGCGTCCAGGCTTCCCGCGGCGACGCCCCCGGCGGCGAAGGCGAGCGATACGCCGGCCAGCACGATCCAAGCGGGCAATCCGGTGCCCACCATGAGGACGGCGACCGCAACGAGCATCCAGAGCCCAGCCGTTTCCATCAGGGCGACGCGCCGTCACGCCGCGCGAGGACATCGCGCAGCGCCTGGACCAGCACCAGGGCGGCGAGCGCGAACGCGGCGAAGCGAACGAGGAAATATCCAGGGTTGAAGGTCTCGGGAAAGCGCTCGAGCTGAAGGAGCGACTGCCAAGTGGAACCGGCCGATGCGTAGACCGTGTAGGCGGCCGCGGGGGCCGCGACGAAAAGCGAGGCGCCGCGCATCAGCAGGGCGCGGAACCCCGGGGAGTAGCGGTGCGCGAAAAGGTCGGTCGCGAGGTGCGCGTGCTCCCGCGTCGCCGCGGTGACGGCCGCGGCGACGTAGAGCGCGAAGAGGACCTGCCCGAAATCGTTCGCCTCCCGGGAGCCTGCCTGCACGAGGTCGCGCAACGGCCATTGCACGAAGAGGAGGACCGCCAGCGGAAGCACCAGCACCGCGGCGCCCGCGAGCGCCGCGGCGACGCAGCGATCGAGCGCCCGTACGAAGGACACGTGGCTCCTCCCCCGAAGTAGCGCTGCATTATAGGGAATACGCCGGATGCCCGGGCTGTTGACGGCTCGAGGCCCACCACGCCGAATCCGTTTCGTGCATCGCCGCGTAAGCCAATTCATGCATCGCCACGTAGCCCATCTTCTCGCCGCCATCGCGCTCGCGGCGACGGCTCCCGCCTTCGCGCAGAGCATCGCGCACGGCGAGCAGCTCTACAACTCCATCTGCCGCGCATGCCACGGCTTCCCGCCGGTGGGCGGGCCCGAGTTCACCGCGAACAATCCGGGCCTCATCACCACCGCGCTCTCGATCATCCCGCAGATGAAGCCCTTCGCTTCGCAGGTGAGCGCCGCCGACGCGATGGACATCTCGGCGTACATCGCGAGCCTCCAGGGTGGGGGCGGCGGGATGTCCGGTGCCGGAGGCGGCACGCCGCCGCCGCCGCAGCCGGCATTCGACTACACGGACCTCTGGTTCAATTCGGCCGAATCGGGCTGGGGCGTGAATGTCGTCCAGCATGCTTCGGGGAACGTCTTCGCGGTCATCTTCACGTACGACACGCCCAACCGGCCGCTGTGGCTCGTGATGCCGGGCGGCACCTGGACTTCGTCCACGGTCTTCACCGGGTCGCTCTATCGCGTGACCGGTTCCCCCGCCAACGCGGCCTTCAAGGCAGGAAGCGTGTTCGCTGAAGGCACGGCCACTTTCACCTTCACCGACGCCTCGCACGGCACCCTCGCATACACGGCGAACGGATCGCAGGTGACCAAGGCCATCGAGAAGCAGGCGTTCTGATGCGCCGGTTCGCTGCGGCGCTCGCCCTCCTTTTGATCTCGCAAGCGGCGGGCGCGGTCGAGGCCGGGGCGGCGGCGCCCGCGCTCGACATGCCACGCCTGGACCAGCCGGCGGCGAGGCTCCCGCTCGCGAGCCTGCGGGGCAAGGTCGTGTACGTGGATTTCTGGGCGTCGTGGTGCGTGCCCTGCCGACTCTCGATGCCGGCCCTGGAAACGCTCTATCGCGAGCACCGGGACCAGGGCTTCATCGTGGTCGGCGTAAACAAGGACGTGTCCGCCGACGATGCGAAGCGCTTCCTCGGCAAGGTCGGCGTGAGCTTTCCGCTGGTGAGCGACCTCGGAGATGCCGCGGCGCGCGGCTTCGACGTGAAGGCGATGCCGAGCGGCTACCTCGTGGACCGCAAGGGCGTCGTTCGCAAGGTGCACCGCGGCTTTACCGGCGAGACGGCCGCGCAGCTGCGCGGCGAGATCGATGCGTTGATGAAGGAGCCTTCATGAAGCGCTGGCTGGCGGCGCTCGTCGCCGCAACGCTCTGCGGCTGCACGGCGGTCGCCCCTTACCAGCGCGGTTATCTCGCGCGTGACGACATGGCTTTCGATCCGTCGCCCGGCACGGCCCGGGCGTTGGAGAAGACCTACTCGGCGAAGGAGGGCGCGAGCGGCGGCGCTTCCGTGGGCGGAGGCGGTTGTGGCTGCAACTGAGAAGGAGCGCGCATCGCCGTTGCAGGCGCTCATGACGGCGGCGCTCGCCCTGCCGATCGCGGCGATCCCGGCCCGCGCCGTCGCCGCCGAAGCCAACGAGATGGGCTTCACGGTCCTGGGCTACAAGGAGCAGGGCCTCATGAAGGTCACCGAGCCGGTGCTCTGGGCTCGCGGCACGATCCACGAGGTCTGGGAGGTCGAGGCGAGCGCAGCCCTGGACATCATCAGCGGCGCGAGCCCCCAGCTCGTGACCAACGTGAGTGGCCGGCCCGTGAATGCGGTCAGCGCCGCATCGATCACCGACCGGCGCAATACGGCCGACGCCAAGGTCACGCGGCGCTTCGGCGATTTCGCGGTCTCGGTGTCTCGCACCGTCTCCGACGAGAACGATTACAACTCGCGCGCCTTCGGCCTGGGCGCCGAATGGAGCCTCGACCAGCGCAACACGACCCTCGCCGCGGGCTACGGCAAGTCGGACGACCGCGTGGGCTCGCGCGACGACCCGACGTTGCACGAGCGCCGCGACACGCGCGAATACCTGGTCGGGATCACGCAGGTCCTCTCCCCGCTGGACATCGTGCAAAGCACCGTCACCCGCGCCGAGGGGCGCGGCTGGTACAACGATCCCTACAAGCTCACCTTCACGTTCTTCGATAGCGGCATTCCGTTGCTGCTTCCCGACACGCGCCCCGACCACCGCGACACGCTCGCATGGCTCACGCGCTATCGCCGGCACTTTCCCGCCGCGCACGGTTCATTGCAAGTCGACTATCGCTACTACCGCGACGACTGGGGCATCCGCGCCCACACGCTGGAGGCGGCCTGGGAGCAATCGCTCGGCGAGCGCTGGTCCGTGCGCCCGGCGTTGCGCTACTACACGCAAAGCGCGGCGGATTTCTACTCGCCCGTGAGCCCCTCGAGCACGCCGCCCGCGATCCTTTCCAGCGACCAGCGGCTGGGCGCCTGGGGCGGGCTCTCGCCCTCGCTTCGCGTGGCTTACCGGTTCGAACGCGGCATCAGGTTCGAGGGTACGCTGGGATATGTCCACAACGCGCGCGAGCTTCGCTTCGGCGGCTCGGGGTCGGAAGCCTTCGAGACGCTGCGCGCGGTGTACGGCATCGTGGGGGTCAGCTACCCCTTCTAGGCCGTGAGCCCGCGGCGATTCACCTTCCGCGCCATGGCCGCGGAAAACGAGATCCAGGTCCACTCGGAGGATAGCGCTCTCGCGGAGCGGGCCGCCGCGCTCGCGATCGCCGAGGTGCAGCGCATCGAGGCGAAATACTCGCGCTATCGGGCCGACAGCGTGGTCTCGCGCATCAATGCGAACGCGGGGCGCGTGAGCGTGCCCGTCGACCAGGAAACGCGCGCGCTCCTCGCCTATGCCGATACCTGCTGGCGGCAAAGCGATGGCGCGTTCGACGCCACCTCCGGCGTCCTGCGCCGCGCATGGGATTTCAAGGGCGCACGCGTCCCGGGAGATGCGGAGCTCGCGGCGCTCGCCGCGTGCGTGGGTTGGGAGCGCGTCGAGGTGGGCCCGGAGGGCGTGAGGCTGCGCGATCGCGGCATGGAGCTCGACTTCGGCGGCTTCGGCAAGGAGTACGCGGTCGATCGCGCGGCGCTCGTTTTGCGCGAGGCGGGTATCGCGAGCGCGCTCGTGGACCTCGCCGGCGACATCATGGTGGTGGGGTCGCAACCGGACGGTACGCCGTGGCGCGTCGGCGTGCGCCACCCTCGGGACCGCTCGCGCATCGTCGCCACGCTCGCCATCGAGTCCGGCGCCATCGCCACGAGCGGCGACTACGAGCGCTTCATCGAGGTGGACGGCGTGCGCCATTGCCACGTGCTCGATCCGCGCACGGGCAGGAGCGCGCGCGGCTTCCAGTCGGTCACGGTGCACGCCGCGAGTTGCCTCGTCGCGGGCAGCGCCACCACGGTCGCCATGGTGATGGGAGAGGCGCGCGGGCTGGAATGGCTGGAGTCCTTCGAGCTTGCGTACCTCGCGGTCACGGCCGCGGGCCGGGTGGTCGATCGATTCAGTGATAAAATTCAAGCTCATTCAAGGACTTCGTGACATGTTCCCCGACGCGCAAACCATCGCGAGCGCCGATCCCGCGCTCTGGAACGCCATCACCTCGGAATTCCGCCGCCAGGAAGAGGGCATCGAGCTCATCGCGAGCGAGAACTATGCGAGTCCCGCGGTGCTCGCCGCGCAGGGGAGCGTGCTCACCAACAAGTACGCCGAGGGTTATCCCGGCAAGCGCTACTACGGCGGCTGCGAGTTCGTCGACGTCGCCGAAGCGCTCGCCCTCGAGCGGGTGAAGAAGCTCTTCGGTGCCGAGTACGCGAACGTGCAGCCGCATTCGGGATCGCAGGCGAACCAGGCGGTCTACCTCTCGGTGCTGAAGCCCGGCGACACCATCCTCGGCATGTCGCTCGCCCACGGCGGCCACCTCACGCATGGCGCGTCGGTGAACCTCTCCGGGAAGCTCTTCAAGGCCGTGGCCTACGGCTTGAACGCGAAGGAAGAGATCGACTACGACCAGGTGCGCGACCTTGCCCGCGAGCACAAGCCGCGCATGATCGTCGCGGGCGCCTCGGCGTACGCACTTCGCATCGACTGGAAGAAATTCCGCGCGATCGCCGACGAGGTGGGCGCATATTTCTTCGTGGACATGGCGCACTACGCGGGCCTGGTGGCGGTGGGCCTCTATCCCTCGCCCATCGGCATCGCCGATTTCGTGACCAGCACCACGCACAAGACGCTTCGCGGGCCGCGCGGGGGCATCGTGCTCGCCGGGGCGCAGCACGAGAAGGCCCTGAACTCGGTCGTGTTCCCGTCGCTCCAGGGCGGCCCGCTCATGCACGTGATCGCCGCCAAGGCGATGGCTTTCCAGGAGGCGCTCCAGCCATCGTTCAAGCAATACCAGCAACAGGTGCTCGACAACGCGTCGGCGCTCGCCGCGACGCTCGTGGAGCGCGGCGTTCGCGTGGTCTCGGGCCGAACCGAAAGCCACATGTTCCTCGTCGACCTGCGCGCCAAGAAGGCCACGGGCAAGGACGCCGAGGCCGCGCTCGGTTCGGCGCACATCACCGTGAACAAGAACGCCATCCCCAACGATCCGGAGAAGCCCTTCGTCACGAGCGGAATCCGCATCGGCTCTCCCGCCATGACGACGCGCGGCTTCGGAAAAGCGGAGAGCGTGCAGGTCGCGAACTACATCGCCGACGTGCTCGACGCTTCGGGCGATGCCGGGGCGATCGCCAGGGTGGCGGGGGCCGTGAAGGAGCTCTGCGCGAAGTTCCCGGTGTACGGTCCCGCGATGTGGGCCTCCTACGGGCTTGCCGAAGGCGCCCGCAACGCGGGCAGGGCCGCCGCGTGAAGTGCCCGTTCTGCAGCGCCGAGGACACGCAGGTGATCGACTCCCGCGTGAGCGAGGAGGGCGATTCGATCCGCCGCCGGCGCCGCTGCCAGGTCTGCAACAAGCGCTTCACGACCTACGAGACCGCGGAGCTGCGCATGCCGCAGATCGTGAAAACCGACGGTGTGCGCGAGGATTTCTCCAGCCCGAAGCTGCGCACCGGCTTCCAGCGCGCGCTCCACAAGCGCCCGGTGAATACCGAGCTCGTGGACGCCGCCATCCAGCGCATCGAGCAGAAGGTGCTGGCGCTCGGCGAACGCGAGATCGATTCCCGGCGCCTGGGCGAGATGGTGATGGAGGAGCTTCGCAAGCTGGACAAGGTCGCCTACATCCGCTTCGCCTCGGTGTACAAGAGCTTCTCGGACCCGGACGACTTCCGCGACGCCATCCGCGAAGTCCGCGATACGAAGTAGGCGCGAGGCCGAGGCGCTAGAGATGAGCTGGAGCGGTTCGGACCTGGCGTTCATGCAGCGGGCGCTCTCGCTCACGGAGCGGGGCCGGGACACCTGCACGCCCAATCCCAACGTCGGCTGCGTGCTCGCGAAGGGCGGCCGCGTGATCGGGGAGGGCTGGCACGAGCGCGCCGGTGAGGCGCACGCCGAGGTGCGCGCGCTGCAAGCGGTGACCGAATCGCCCGAGGGCGCGACCGCGTACCTGACGCTGGAGCCCTGCGCGCATCACGGGCGCACCGGGCCCTGCGCGGAGGCGCTCGTGGAGGCGAAAGTCGCGCGCGTGGTGGCGGCGCTCGAAGACCCGAATCCCGAGGTGGCCGGCAAAGGCTTCGCACGGCTGCGCGAGGCCGGCATCGCCGTGGACGTGGGGCTCATGGCCGACGAGGCCCGCGAGGCGCACCGCGGCTTTCTCTCGCGCATGCAGCGCGCCCGCCCGTGGCTGCGCGTGAAGGCCGCGTCCTCGTTGGATGGGCGCATCGCGCTGTCCGGCGGCGAGAGCCGCTGGATCACCGGCGAAGAGGCGCGCCGCGACGTGCATCGGCTGCGCGCACGTTCCTGCGCGATGCTGACCGGCATCGGCACCGTGCTCGCGGACGATCCCGAGCTCACGGTTCGCCACGTGCCCTGCACCCGCCAGCCGCGCCGCGTGGTGATCGACAATCGCCTCGAGATGCCGCGCACCGCGAAGATCCTTTCGGGCGCGCCGCCCCTCATCCTCACCGTGAGCGACGACGCGCCCAGGCGCTCCGCGCTCGAAGCGCTTGGGGCGGAGGTCGTGCGCGTCCCGGGCGAGGGCAAGAGCGACCTCGCGGCCGTGGCGAAGGTACTGGGTGAGCGCGGCTTCAACGAGGTGACCGCCGAGACCGGTGGCAAGCTCATGGGCTCGCTCATCGCGGCGGGCGTGGTGGACGAGCTCGTGATCTATTACGCGGGCATGGTCCTGGGCGACAAGGCGCAGGCGCTCTTCGTGATGCCCGAGCCTGCCCGCCTCGCCGAGGCGAAGCGCCTGCGTATCGTGGACGTGCGCACGCTCGGCGGCGACTTCCGCGTCACCGCGCGGTTCGGCGCCTGATGTTCTCCGGCATCGTCACGGCCCTGGGCCGCGTCGCGAAGACCGTTCCCAGCGGCGATGGCCAACGCCTCACCATCGAGGCGCCGGACCTCGGCATGGACGATGTCGCGATCGGCGACTCCATCTGCGTTCAGGGGGTCTGCCTCACCGTGGTCCAACGTGACGCGCGCGGCTTCCAGGCCGATGCGTCGGCGCACACGCTATCGGTCACGCACGGGCTCGCCGCCGGGCGCGCGGTGAATCTCGAGAAGGCGCTGCGGGCATCGGATCGCCTCGGCGGCCACATCGTCGCGGGCCACGTGGACGGCGTAGGCCGGGTGACTGCTTTCGAGGACCTGGGCGGCAGCTTTCGCCTCGAGGTCGAGGTGCCCGCGGAGCTTTCCCGCTACGTGGCGCGCAAGGCCTCGGTCACGGTCGATGGGGTGAGCCTCACGACGAACGACGTGCGCGGGGCGAAGTTCGAGGTGAACCTCATCCCGCACACCCTGGCCGTGACCACGCTGGGAAAACTCGCATTGGGAGCCCCCGTGAACGTCGAAGTGGACCTGCTCGCGAGATATGTCGAGCGCTTGATGGCAAAATAGAGGGCTTCCCGGAGGCCTTCATGACAAACAACACCCCGCTTAGCCCCGCCCAGGACCTCATCGACGAAATCCGCCGGGGGCGCATGGTGGTCCTCGCCGACGCCGAGGACCGCGAGAACGAAGGCGACCTGCTGCTCGCCGCGGACTTCGTGACGCCGGAGGCGATCAACTTCATGGCCACGCATGCGCGCGGCTTGATCTGCCTCACGCTCACCGAGGAGCGCTGCCGCCAGCTGGCGATCCCGCTCATGGTGAGCGACAACCGCTCCCCCATGGGAACCGCTTTCACCGTGTCCATCGAGGCCTCGAGCGGGGTGTCCACGGGCATCTCGGCGGCCGACCGCGCCCGCACCGTGCGCGCGGCGACAGCGCGGCATGCAAAGCCCGCGGACATCGTCCAGCCCGGACATATCTTCCCGGTGATGGCGCAGAACGGCGGCGTGCTGGTGCGCGCGGGCCACACCGAGGCGGGCTGCGACCTCGCGGAAGCCGCCGGGCTCACGCCGGCCGCGGTGATCTGCGAGATCATGAATCCCGACGGCTCCATGGCGCGCCTGCCCGACCTCGTCGAATTCGCCCGGCGCCACGACCTTCGCATCGGCACCATCGCCGACCTCATCCATTACCGCAGCGAGACCGAGAAGCTCGTGGAGCGCGTGGCCGAGCGCGCGATCGCAACGCCCTACGGGCCGTTCAAGCTCTGCGTGTACCACGACAAGACCGTGGATGAAGTGCACTACGCGCTGGTGCGCGGCGAGCCTCGTCCCGATCGCCCGACGCTCGTGCGCGTCCACGAGCCCTTCGTGTCCCTGGACGTCTTCGACTTCGACGCCTCGCGCCACGCCTTCTCGGTGCAGGACGCGATGCGCATCGTGGCGCACCACAAGGAAGGCGTGATCGTGCTGCTGCGCCGCGCGGAGAATGCCGCCGAGATCCTCGAGCGCATCGAGGGCCCCGGCTCGAAGCACGGGCAGCCCACGCGCAAGTGGGATCCGCGCCTGCACGGCATCGGCGCCCAGATCCTGAAGGACCTGGGCGTGGGCCTCATGCGCGTGCTCGCGCGTCCCAAGCGCATTCCGAGCATGTCGGGCTTCGGGCTGGAGGTCGTGGAGTACGTCTCGCCCGACGACGCCGTCGCCGTGAAGGCCGCTTCTTGAAGACGGTCGACCCGGCGCTGGACGGCGCCGGCATGCGCGTTGCGATCGTGTGGAGCCGCTTCAACGAGGAGATCGTGAGGCAGCTCGTGACCGCGTGCGACCGGCAGCTCGTGGAGCTGGGCGTTGCCGCCGACCACATCGACGCCGTGAGCGTGCCGGGTGCGCTCGAGATCCCGCTTGCGCTCCAGGCGCTCGCACTGGAGCGCCGCGGCTTCGGCACGCTGCGCTACGACGCGCTCGTGGCGCTGGGCGCCGTGATCCGCGGCGAGACCTTCCATTTCGAGGTCGTTGCCACCGAGAGCGCGCGCGGCATCCTCGACGTGCAGTTGGAGACCGGCATTCCCATCGCCAACGGGGTCCTCACCACCGAGAACGAAGAACAGGCGAAGGAACGCGCGCCGATCAAGGGGGCCGAGGCCGCGCGCGTCGCGGTGGAGATGGCCAATACGCTTCGTTCCATCGCGGGATGACGGGGAGATTCCATTGAGAACAGGAATCGCATCGACCGTGCTCGCCACGCTCGCCCTCCGGGCGGGGATCGCCTCAGCCACCAAGTATTCCGACGCGCGCCGGCTCACGGCGCCACGCCGGCGTTGAAGCCGGGATCGCGAGCGACCTCGAGGCGCCGCTCGCGCGAGCTTGCGGTGCAGGGCCTGTACCAATGGATCTACACCGGGAATTCGGCCTCCCAGGTACTGAAGAACCTCGCCGAGCTGGAGGGCTTCGCGGAGGCCGATCGGGGCTTCCTCGAGGCCGAGCTGAAGGGCGTCATCGCACATGCGCAGGGCCTGCGCGAGCACCTGGAGCCGCTCGCCGACCGCAAGTGGGAAGAGGTGAGTCCGGTGGAGCGGGGCATCCTCCTCCTCGGGGCCTGGGAGCTGCTGCACCAGAAGGAGATCCCGTATCGCGTGACGATCAACGAGGCGATCGAGCTCGGGAAACGCTTCGGGGGCACCGACGGTCACAAGTACGTCAACGGAGTGCTGGACCGCCTGGCCGCGAGCGTGCGCGCCGACGAGGTCGCGCAAAAAGGAAACAAGCGCAATGGCAAGTAACGATTCCGAATTCGAGCTGATCGCGCGTCACTTCATGCGCCCCGCGCCCAATGCGGTGCTGGGCGTGGGGGACGACGCCGCGCTCATCGACGTGACCGACGGCATGGACCTCGCCGTGTCCACGGACACCATGGTCTCGGGCACCCATTTCTTCCCGGACGTCGATCCCGAGAACCTCGGCCACAAGGCGCTCGCCGTGAACCTCTCGGACATGGCGGCCATGGGCGCGCTCCCATACTGGGCCACGCTCGCGCTCACGCTGCCCAGCGTGGACCACGACTGGCTGGCCGCCTTCGCCAAGGGATTCTTCGACCTCGCCGACGAATTCAAGGTCTCGCTGATCGGAGGCGACACCACGCGCGGCCCGCTCACGCTCACGGTCACCATCATGGGCGAGGTGGCGATGGGCGCGGCGCTGCGCCGCAGCGGCGCGAAGGCGGGCCACGACGTCTGGGTCTCGGGCACGCTGGGCGACGCGGCGCTCGCGGTCGCGCACCGGCACGGCAAGCTCGTGCTCACCGAAGGCGACTATCGCGAGGCGGTGATGCGCCTCTACGAGCCCACGCCGCGCGTGAAGCTGGGCCAGGCGCTTCGCGGCATGGCGACCGCCGCGATCGACATTTCCGATGGGCTTCTCGCCGATCTGGGCCACATCTGCCGGCTCTCGCACGTCGGTGCGACGGTGGAGCTGGAATCGATCCCCGTGTCCGCCATCGGCGAGCGCCACGAGCAGACCGACGCGGGCCGCACCGCGATCGTGGCGGGGGGCGATGACTACGAGCTTTGCTTCACGGCGCCGCCCAACGCGCGCGACAGCATCGAGGACCTGACCGAGATGCTGGGCATTCCGCTCACTCGCATCGGGCAGATCCGCCGCGGCAAGGGCGTGAGCCTGCTGGGCGCGGACGGCAAGCCCGTGAAGATCGATGGCCGCGGCTTCGACCATTTCTCGCAAGCCTGACGTCCGCTTCCTCGTTTCGCACCCGGCGCATTTCATCGCGCTGGGTTTCGGCGCCGGTCTCGCGCCGCGGGCACCGGGAACGTTCGGCACGCTGGTCGCGATCCCGATCGTGTGGCTGTTGCTCGCCGCCGTGCCGCGGGACCTCGTCGCGTTCATGGCGCTCGTCGTCGCCTTCATGGCGATTCCCGCCTTCTTCCTCGGCGTGTGGGCCTGCACCATCACCGGGCGCGACCTGGGTGTCGAGGACCACGGCGCCATGGTGTTCGACGAGATCGTCGCCTTCATTCCGCTCTGCGCGCTGTGCCTGCCCGGCGCGATGGCAACGCACGACCCGCTGCTGCTCGTGGTCGCCTTCACGCTCTTCCGGTTCTTCGACATCGTGAAGCCTCCGCCCATCCGCGCGCTGGAGAAAAAAGTGCGCGGCGGCCTCGGCGTCATGCTGGACGACGTGTTCGCGGCCTTCTACGCCTACATCGCCTTCGCCTTCTTCGTGATTTTCGCCGTCAACGTGCTCCACCTCCAATGAACGCACCCTGGCCTTACCCGCGCATCTTCGCGCACCGCGGCGGCGGAAGCCTCGCGCCCGAAAACACGCTTGCCGCGATCCGCCTCGGCCAGTCGCTCGGCTACCGCGGACACGAGTTCGACGTGAAGCTCTCGAAGGACGCCGTGTCGATGCTGCTGCACGACGCGACGCTCGAGCGCACCTCGACCGGCAAGGGTCGCGCGGCGGACTTCGCGTGGGCCGACCTCCTGAAGCTGGATGCGGGCGCATGGCACTCGGAGCCTTTCCGCGGCGAGCGGCTACCCAGCTTCGAGGATACGGCGCGCCTCTTGCGATCGAAGGCGACGCTGGCCAACGTCGAGATCAAGCCCACGCCGGGCTTCGAGCGGGAGACGGGCACGCAGGTGGCGCGCGAGGCCGAGGCTTTCTGGAAGGACGCCGACGTGCCGCCGCTCCTCTCGTCGTTTTCCTTCGAGGCGCTGATGGCGGCGAGGGAAGTCGCGCCGCGCTTGCCGCGCGGCTGGCTCGCCAAGGAGCTCACCGCCGAGGAATGGGTTCGGCTGGAGCAGCTCGATGCGGTTTCCTTCCACACCGACCACAGGAAGTTGGACGTGGCCGCGATCCCGAAGCTGAAGGAGCGCGGCTACCGGGTGATGGTGTACACCGTGAACGAGGTGGCTACCGCCAAGCGCCTCTTCGAGGCGGGCGTGGACGGCATGTTCACGGATAACCTGCGCGAGTTCGCGGCGGCGTTTCCCGAGGCGTACCGCTGACATGCGCCGCCTTGCGAGCTTGCTCGCGGCACTCGCGTGCTTCACGGCGCATGCGGACCGGACCGTCGTCCTCCTGCGCCACGGCGAAAAGCCCGCGGCCGGCCTGGGCCAACTGAGCTGCCAGGGGCTGAACCGCGCGCTCGCGCTGCCGGACGTGTTGTTCGCGAAATTCGGCAAGCCCACCACGCTCTACGCGCCCAATCCCGGCGTCATGAAGAAGGACCGGGGAGTCCCCTACAACTACATCCGGCCGCTCGCCACGATCGAGCCCACCGCCATCCGTTTCGAGCTGCCCGTGGATGCGCGATTCGGCCTGGACGACCTCGATCCGCTCGAAAGCGATCTCCTCCAGCCGGGAGGCGGCGTGATTTTCGTCGCGTGGGAGCACAACCTCATTCCGAGGATCGCCCGCGACATGCTCGCGCGGCGCGGGGCGAAGGCGAACGTTCCCGATTGGAACGGGAAGGACTTCGACAGCCTCTACGTGATCATCCTGCGCGATGCGGGAGGCGCGGAGTTTCGCGTCGACCGCGAGGACCTGGACGGGCAACCGTCGCGCTGCGGCGGGGCCCGGTAAGTCGCCAATCGAACCGGGTTTCGCCGGGACGGCTAGCCGGCGATTTCGACGTGCTTCCTGATGGCCGGCTGCGCCTTCCAGTCGCGGATGTGGGCCGCGAGGTCGCGAAGCGCGGTCCTGAGGCCCTCCTCGACCACCGGATGGTAGAAGGGCATCTCCAGCATTCCTTCGACGGTCATGCCGGACTGCAATGCCCAGGCGAGGAGGTGGCCGATATGCTCCGCATCGGGACCCACCATTTCCGCGCCGAGGAAGCGCCCGGTCTGCGGATCGCCGTACACGCGCAGGATTCCGCGGTTGCGCAGCATCACGCGCGAGCGCCCCTGGTTCTCGAACGCGACCTCGCCTGCGGCTATCGCATGTGCGTGCTGCGCGGCGAAGCCACCGCCCACGATGGCGATCTGTGGATCGGTGAACACGATGCCGAGCGGAGCACGCCGGGCCGAAGGGGCCACCGATGGATAACGCGCGGCATTGGCCCCGGCAATCCTGCCCTCGTCGGCCGCCTCGTGCAGCAGGGGCATGAAGTTGGAAGCGTCGCCCGCGATGAAGATCGATGTCGAGCCGGCCTGCCCGGTGCGCGGATCGAATTCGGGGACGCCGCCCTTGCCGAGCGCGAGGCCCAGCGCCTCGAGGCCGAGGCCATCCACGTTGGGCACGCGCCCGGTCGCGGCGAGCGCGTAGTCGAAGCGGTCGGTTCGCTTGCCGCCCTCGACGCCGACATAGTCGATCTCCACGCCACCCTCGACCGCCGCCACGCGCGAGACGTGCGCGTTGGGATCGAGGTAGAACTCGCTCGAGAAAGCCTTCAGGGCCGCGTCCCGCACGGCGGGATCGGTGATGGGGCCGAGACGCCCACCGCGGCCCAGGACGACCACCCGCACGCCCAGGCGCGCGAGCGCCTGCCCGAGCTCGAGGCCGATCACACCGGGGCCGAACACCGCGACGGAGGCGGGCAGCGCCTCCCACGAGAATACGTCGTCGTTCACGACGAGCCGGTCGCCCAATCCCTCGAGGATCGGCGGGATCGCCGGGCGCGAGCCGGTAGCGATCACGATGGCGCGGGCCGCGATTTGCGTGCCGTCCACGTCGAGCGTGTTGCGATCGACGAACCGCGCGCGCCCGCGAAGTTGCTCGGAAGCGGGGATCGCCTCGATGTCCTCGAGCACGAAGCCCACGAACCGGTCGCGCTCACGGCGCACCCGGGCCATGACCTCGCCACCGTCGATGCGCGGGGACCCTGCATGCACGCCAAAGTGCCCGGCGCGCTCGACGCCGTGCGCGGCCTCGGCCGCGGCGATGAGGAGCTTCGAGGGCATGCAGCCCACGCGGGCGCAGGTGGTGCCCTTCGGGCCGCCCTCGATCAACAGGACGGAGGCACCCGCGGCCTTCGCGGCGCGGTACGCGGCGAGCCCCGCGGTTCCCGCGCCGATGACGGCGACATCGACCTTGCGACGATCATCCATGCGAGTGAGTCGTATCCGGCTATCGGCCATTACGCGGCGAGCTTCCGCGAGGTCGCGAAGTGCCTTTCCAGCTCGTCGGCACCCCCGATCAGCTTACCCCCGATGAACACCTGGGGCGTCGTACCCTTCCCGGAGACGGCCCGCAGCGTCGAGGAGGTCACGCCCTTGCCGAGGGTGACTTCCTCGTACACCAGGCCCTTCTCCTCCAGCAACGCCTTGGCGCGCGCGCAGTGCGGGCAGCCAGGCTTGGCGAAGATCGTGACCGGCTCGGGCGCCTTCACCTGCGGGGCCACGTAGGCGAGCATCGTGTCGGCATCGGAGACCTCGAAGGGGTCGCCTTCCTTCTCGGGCTCGATGAACTGCTTCACGACCACGCCGTCGCGCACCAGCATCGAGTAGCGCCAGGAGCGCTTGCCGAAGCCCAGGTCCCTCTTGTCGACGAGCATGCCCATGCCGGCGGTGAATTCCCCGTTGCCGTCGGGCAGGAAGGTGACGTTGGGCGCGTCCTGGTCGTTCTGCCATTCGCTCATCACGAAGGCATCGTTCACGCTCACCACCACGACCTCGTCCACGCCGACCTGGTGGAACGTCGCCGCCAGCTCGTTGTAGCGCGGCAGGTGCGATGAGGAGCAGGTGGGCGTGTAGGCGCCGGGAAGCGAGAACAGCACCACGGTGCGGCCCTTGAAGACCTGGTCGCTGGTCACGTCTTTCCACTGGCCGTCCTTGCGGGTGCGGAAGGTGACCTGGGGAACGCGCTTGCCTTCGGAATTGGGAAGCATGGGAACCTCTTTCGTCGTCGATTGATTGGGCATACCGATAGTGTGGGGCGCGCTGATTGATTAATCCAATTGATTGTGGTTATAATGTCGATTGTCCCGCCCTATGGAGCCCGCCGTGACCCTGACCGAGCTCAAGTACGTGGTGGCGCTCGCGCAGGAGCGCCATTTCGGCCGCGCCGCGCAGAAGTGCTTCGTGACCCAGCCCACGCTTTCGCTGGCGCTCGCCAAGCTCGAGGACGAGCTGGGCGTGAGGCTCTTCGAGCGCAACAAGAACGAGGTGATCGCGAGCCCGCGAGGGCTTGCCATCGTGGAGCAGGCGCGCCGCGTGCTGGACGAGGTGGGAAAGATCCAGGGTATCGCCCGCGGCGGGCAGGACCAGCTCGCGGGGACGCTCCGCCTGGGTGCGATCCCCACCATCGGCCCGTACATCCTGCCGGATCTCATCCCGATACTGAGAAAGAAGGCGCCGTCCATGCCGCTCGCGATCGAGGAGAACCTCACGGGGAACCTCGCGCCGATGCTGCGCGAGGGCGAGCTCGACGTGGTGCTTGTCGCGCTGCCGTTTTCCGTGCCGGGGGTAAAGACCCGGGTCCTGTATGAGGAGCCCTTCTGCGTCGTGGTTCCCCAGGGCCATCCATGGGAATCGAGGAAGAGCGTGAAGCCGTCGGACCTCGCCGACGAGAACCTGCTCGTCCTCAACAACGGGCACTGTTTCCGGGACCAGGTGCTGGAGGCCTGCCCGGGCCAGCCGAATACCGCGATGCCCGAGGGGCGCGCCGGAAGCTCGCTCGAGACGATCCGCAACATGGTGGCTTCGGGCCTGGGGGTGAGCGTGCTGCCGGCTTCGGCATTGACGCCGCGCTATGCCTCGAAGATGTTCAAGGCGGTGCCGTTCTCCTCGCCCGTGCCGTCGCGCAAGGTAGCGCTCGCCTGGCGCACCAGCTTCGACCGGCCGCTCGCCATCGAGGCGCTCGCGCAGGCGATCACCGCGATCCGCATGCCGTGCCTGAAGATGGCGAAGGCGGCGTAGGCCGCCCCGGCCTCAGTCGAGGTCCTGGGCGAGCGACGAGCGCAGGTTCGCGGGCGCGGGGTCGATCGCCGCGTGGTAGTGCGGATGGTCAACGCCGATCGCGAGCGCTGAGCCCGACTTCAGGTCGCGCGCCATCGCGTCGGTGAGCTCGAAGCGCACGAAGTGCACGGCCGACGTCTTCTCCTCGGTCTCGCGCTCGAGGTCCTCGTCGGCGATCGCGTACACCGGCGAATGGCCCGCGACCCGCACCCAGGTTCCCGCCTCGATGCCCTTCAGCACTGCCAGGGCCGAGCGCCGCTCGGTCTCATCCTCGTACTCGATCATCATCGTCGCCTTGAAGTTGCGCCCGTCGGGCACGAGCGGGTTGTAGGCGTCGATCTCCTCCTGGATGCCCTGCTCCTCGAAGATCTTCTCGGCGCGCAGCATCTCCTGCACCTGGTAGCGCATGGTGAGCTCGTCCTCGAAGATGAGGGTCACGTGCTCGCCCAGGTGCACGGTGCGGTCCTTCTTGTGCGCGATGACGCGGGTGCGGAAATCCTTGCGGCCCCGGGCATAGGCTTCGAGGCTCATGAGCGAATCGCGGTCGATCTTCTTCTTCATGGCCTCAGTCCGGCAGGCCGTAGGCCATGCGCAGCAGCGTGATGGGATGGCGAAGCTCGGGCTTCGGGCCGGCGCCTTCGAGGCGGCCGATCCCTTCCTCGATGTGGTGGCCGGCAAGCTGGCAATCCGAGCTCACGTACGCGGCCTCGGCTTCCACGGCCTGCCGAAAGACCGGGCGGCCTATCTTCAGCGCCACGTCGTGGAACTCCTCCTTCACGCCGTAAGTCCCCGCGTGGCCCGAGCAGCGCTCGATCACGGTGACCTCGGTGCCCGGCACCGATTGCAGCGCCTCCTGGGTCTTGAGGCCGATCTTCTGGACGCGCGAGTGGCATGGCACGTGATAGGCGACCTTCCCCAGCGAACGCGGGAACTCGGTCCTGAGGAGGCCGTCGCGTTTCCTCGCCATCAGGTACTCGAAGGGATCGGCCATCGCGTCGCGCACCAGGGCCACGTCTTCCTCGTGCGGGAACATGAGCGGCAGCTCCTGCTTGAACATGAGCGTGCAGGAGGGCACGGGTGTCACGATCGCGTAGCCTTCGCGTGCGAGCTTCACGAGGAGCGGGACGTTCCGGTTTTTCAGCGCCTCGACGGAATGCAGGTCGCCCTGTTCCAGCCTGGGCATGCCGCAGCACGCTTCCCCCTGGACGAGCACGTACGGGATCTCGTTATGGTCCAGGATCTTCACGAGGTCGTGCCCGATGCCCGGCTCGTTGTAGTTCACGTAGCAGGTGGAAAAGATCGCGACCTTGCCCGCGGTCCTCTCGCCGTCGCGAACCGGATGGGCGCGGCTCTTTGCCGCGTTCGGCCGGAACGTGTGCGGTGCGAAGGAGGGAAGCCACGCATCCCGATCCACGTGCGCCACCTTCTCGCCCAGCGCGCGCAGGGGCTTCGACTTCGTCGCGGCGTTCACGAACTGCACCACCACCGGGATCGTCGCCAGCTTTCCGTTGCGGTCGGTGGAGGAGAGCATGCGGTCGCGCACCGGGTGCTTCATGCGGCCCGCGTCGAACTCGAAGGACTTGGCGCGCAGCATGAGGTGCGGGAAATCCACGTTCCACGGATGCGGAGGGACGTAGGGGCACTTCACCATGTAGCAGAGGTCGCAGAGGTAGCACTGCTCGACCACCTCCCAGAACTTCGCCTTCGGGACCTCGGCCACTTCCCCCGTGTCGGTCTCGTCCACCGCGTCGAAGAGCGTGGGGAATGCGTTGCACAGGCTCACGCAGCGCCGGCAGCCGTGGCAAATGTCGAAGATGCGCTCCATCTCGGCGACGATCTTCGGTTCGTCCCGATACTCCGGGCTCTTCCAGTCGATCGGATGCCGGGTCGGCGCCTCGAGGCTTCCTTCTTTCATCGGGAATCAAAAGGGGGCGTCGCCGCCCCCTTTTTCGATGGCTGCGTGGAGGTCAGTCGGCCAGCGCGTCGAGGGCCTTCTGGAAGCGGTTGGCGTGCGAGCGCTCGGCTTTCGCCAGCGTCTCGAACCAATCCGCGACCTCGTCGAAGCCTTCCGTGCGGGCGGATTTGGCCATGCCCGGGTACATGTCGGTGTACTCGTGGGTCTCGCCCGCCACCGCGGCCTTCAGGTTCTGGCGCGAGCTGCCGATGGGCAGGTCGGTTGCCGGGTCGCCCACGACCGCGAGATAGTCCAGGTGGCCGTGCGCATGGCCCGTCTCGCCCTCGGCGGTCGAGCGGAAGAGAGCCGCCACGTCGTTCTGGCCCTCCACGTCCGCCTTGTTGGCGAAGTAGAGATAGCGGCGATTGGCCTGCGACTCGCCCGCGAACGCGGCTTTCAGGTTGTCGTGCGTCTTCGTGCCTTTGAGTGATTTCATCAGGCCTCCAGTGGAAGGATCTTCGAGCGCGCCCGTTTCGACGCGATTGAACTTCAGGGTATCCGGCCGGGGCGCAAGCGTCCAATTGATTGTTCCGATGCGCGCGATTGGCCGCGCCTATGGCGCCGATCGCAGCCTTGCCAGCGCCTTGCCGAATGATGCGGCCGCATCTTCCTCGCCTGCGTGGTGGCCGTCGATCACCGCCTCGCGCCCTCCCACATAGACGTCGCGCACGCGGTTGCGGTTTCCGGAGAACATCGCCACGCCGAGGGCCGCGCTCGCCGCAAGGCCGGTGAAGTCGGTGTCGTCGCCGTCGAGCACCACGAGATCGGCGCGGCGGCCCGGCTCGAGAACCCCGATGGGCTGCGCGATCGCCTGCGCACCGCCCGCGGCGGCGCCACGCCAGAGGTTCGCGGGAACGTCCGGCGCTTCCTCGGTTGCCGCGACGTTGCGAATGCGCGAGACCAGCCGTTGGCTGTATTCGAGCGCGCGCAGCTCCGCGAAAGGATCGACTCCGACGTGGCTGTCGCCGCCGATGGCCCAGCGCCCGTGCAGCTCGAGCCACGAGGGCAGCGAAAAGATGCCGTCGCCGAGATTCGCCTCGGTCGTGGGGCAAAGGCCCGCCACGGCGCCCAGGGGCGCGGCGTCGCGCATCTCGAGCTGGGTGAGGTGCGTTGCATGGATGAGGCACCAGCGCGAATCCACCGGGACCAGGTCGCGGATCCATGCGAATGGCGTCGTGCCGTGGGTGTCGACGCACTCGGCCACCTCGCGCTGCTGCTCGGAGACGTGCATGTGAATGGGCATCGAGGCGTCGATGCGCGTGGCCCCCGCGACCATCTCGGTGAGGAGCAGCGCATCCACGGCACGCACCGAGTGCGGCGCCACTCCCAGCCGCAGCAACGGGTCGGGGAGATAGAAGCCGCGGACCTCTTCCAGCAACGCGCAGATGAGCTCGGGATCGGACTCGAAGCGCCGCTGCGCGGGGGAAAGCACGCGATGCCCGAAGCCGCCATGCGCATAGAGCACGGGCATGAACGTGAGTGCGATCCCCGCCGCCTGCGCCGCCTCGAAGATGCGATCGGCCATCTCGACGCGGTTCTCGTAGGGCACGCCGCCGCGATCGCGATGCAGGTAGTGGAACTCGCCCACGGCTGTGTAGCCGTGACGCAGCATTTCGATGTAGAGGTGCTGCGCGATCGCTCCGACGTCGGCGGGCTCGAGCCGCGTGACGAGGCGATACATCTCTTCACGCCAGGTCCAGAAGTCGTCGGTGGGATGCCCGCGGAACTCCGCGAGGCCCGCCATGGCGCGCTGGAACGCGTGCGAATGGACGTTCGACATCCCGGGAAGGACCGGCCCCTTCGCGCGCGTCGCGTCGCCGGGTGAAGAGCCTGCCTCGACGCGAATGAGGACGCCCGCCTCGTCCCATTCCAGCGTGACGTCACGGGCCCAGCCCGCGGCGAGCAGCGCGTCGGAGGCGAAAAGCGAGGCGATCGGAAAGCTCCAGGGCGTTTTTCCCTATCATACGGCCCATGGCGCTCATCGTGACCCACGCCCGCGTCGCAACGATGCGTGGCGGCCGCTATTGCCTGCTGGAGAACGCTTCGATCCGCTGCGAAAGCGGCTTGATTCGTGCCGTGGGCGAGGAGGCGGGAAGGGCGGGTGCCGGCGACGAGGTCTTCGACGCCCAGGGCTCACTGGTCACACCGGGCCTCATCGATTGTCACACGCACCTTGTCTACGGCGGCGATCGCACGCGCGACTTCGAGATGCGTCTCGCGGGGCGCAGCTACGCCGACATCGCCAAGGCGGGCGGGGGCATCGTCTCCACGATGAAGGCCACGCGCGCGGCGAGCAACGCGGAGCTCCGCGCTTCCGCATCGCGGCGCCTCGAGGCGCTGATGCGGGAAGGAGTGACGACCGTGGAGATCAAGTCGGGTTACGGGCTCGACACGGAGCACGAGCTGAGGTGCCTGCGCATCGCGCGAAGCCTGGTGGCCGACCATGCCGTGTCCCTTTTCACGACGCTCCTCGCGGCGCACGCCGTCCCTCCGGAATTCGCCGGCCGTGCCGACGACTACGTGGACGAGATCTGTACGACGACTCTTCCGCGCGCCGTAGCCGAAGGTCTCGCCGACGCCGTGGATGCCTTCTGCGAGACGATCGCCTTCACGTCCACGCAAACCCGGCGCGTATTCGACGCCGCGCGAGCCCATGGGCTGCGCGTGAAGCTGCACGCCGACCAGCTGGGCGATGGCGGCGGGGCGGCGCTCGCGGCCGGTTGCGACGCCCTTTCCGCGGATCATCTCGAGCACGCGAGCGAGGCGGGGGTCGCCGCCATGGCGCGTGCGGGCACGGTCGCGGTGCTGCTGCCTACCGCATGGTATTTCCTGCGCGAGCGGCATCTCCCGCCGGTGGAGCTTTTGCGCCGCCACCGGGTGCCCATCGCGATATCGACCGATTGCAACCCGGGAACCTCGCCGTGCACTTCGCTCCTCACGGCGATGAATATGGGTTGCACGCTTTTCGGGCTGTCGCCGGAAGAGGCGCTCGCGGGCGCCACCTGCCATGCGGCCCAGGCATTGGGACTGGACGATCGAGGCGTGATCGAGCTGGGCCGCCGCGCCGACCTCGCGGTGTGGGACGTCGACCATCCCGCGCACCTGGCCTGGCAGATCGCCGGGCTCGCGCCGAGGATGGTCGTCTTCGAAGGGAAGGTGAGGAAGTAAGGGACGCGAGTGCTCGCGCCTTAGTAAACCCTTCCGTCCGCGTCCACGCGCAGTTGCGGGCCCGGCTGGCTCGGCAGCATGGCCGTGTATTCGCGCCCGCGATACTCGTAACGGGTTTCATAGCCCTGCAGCACGCGATCGCCCTCGGCCAGCACGCGGCAGCGCGAGTAGTCGATGTCCTGGTCCTTGCCCTCGTCGTGCTCGCGCGCGACCCGGTTGCCGATGAGGCCGCCGATCAACGCGCCGCCCAGCGTGGCGCCGGCGCTGCCGTTGTCGAACTGGTGCCCGACCACGCCGCCGACCACGGCGCCCGCCGCGGTACCCGCGGGCTTGTTGTTGGGCCGGTCATGCGCTTCCTCGTAGCGATTGTCCTTGTTGCTCCAGCATTCCTCGCGCCGGCCGTTGTCCGCGTACACCGGGCGCGAATCGATCACGCGGGCAAGGTCGCCGCGGTCGATGGGCGGCTGGTCATAGGCACGATCCTCGTGCCAGTTGCCTCCGCGGTCGTAGTACGCCTGCGCAAACGGCGCCGCGACCGTGAAAAGGGTTGCCACAGCGATGGCGAGCTTCTTCATTGCGTCCTCCGTGAAGCCGCCCGATGGCGGCATTGTCCGAGATGGACACCGGACGTCATTCGCTGTTCATGCGCGGCTTATTATTGTCTTGTGGGAATTCGCGCCGGGGAGCTGTGGCCATTGCGCTACAACAGCGGTAACCCTCCCGGCTTTCCCTTCAAGCAATACCTATCGGCGATAGACGGGTGGAGCGGGTTGCGGGTCCACGACGGGCTGGACATCGACGTCGACGCGGATGCGCCGGCCCGGATCGAAGGGCATGCGGCTCACGAACTCGCGGTTGCCATAGCGGTAGCGCACGTCGTATCCCACCGCGACCTCGCGCACTTCCTTCACGGTGCGGCAGCGCTCGACATCGCGAGTCACGGGAACGCGCTCCACCTCGCTGGAGGAATCGGGGCCGTTCTGCGCATTCTGGCGATCGACCTGGTTGCCGACGAGGCCGCCCACGATGGCGCCGGCGGCCGTGCCGCGATCGCGCCCGCCGCTGCTGTTGCCGAACTGGTGGCCGATCACGCCACCGGCGATGGCGCCGATCACCGTGCCCGCGCCGATGGGCGCGCCGGTGTCCTGGCGGGTGACGACGCGATCCTCGTAGCCGCGGCGCTGCTCGTTCCAGCATTCCTGCCGGTTCACGGGCGTGCGCTCGGTGACGGGGCGCACCGAGAGCACAGGCGCGGAGTCGGAGAACGATTCCGCCAGGGCGGGAACGCTTCCAAGGGCGCAGCCCAGGGCCGCGGCGATCAGGGTCTTGTTCATGCGAGGAAGCCTTTCAGGTTGGGTTTCTTGGTCTTGGGGTTACGAGGATCTGCCCGACGCCTCAACGCGGCGGGTGGCCGGCTGGTTGACGGCGAAATCGAGTGCGGCCTGCAGCAATTCGCGCAGGATCGGGCGTACGCGGTCGGCGCGCTCGGGGCGGAAAGCGAACGGCGGCTCCTCGTCCATGTAGGTCGCTTCCACCATCTCGAGCTGCACGGCGTGGACATCATGCGCGGGATCGCCGAAGCGTCGCGTGATGTAGCCGCCCTTGAACCGCCCGTCGACCACGCTCGTGTATCCGGAGTGTCGTTGCAAGGCGACGGCGAGGCGGCGCGCGAGCGCCGGATCGCACGAGGTGCCGTCCGCCGTCCCGACATTGAAATCGGGGAGCCGTCCCTCGAAGAGGCGCGGCTGCACCGCCGTGATCGAATGCGCGTCCCACAGCACCGCCACGCCGTGCTTCGCCTTCACGCGCTCGATTTCGCGGGCGAGGCGTCGATGGTAAGGCTGCCATGTCGTTTCCACGCGGCGGCGAACTTCGGCGTCGCCGGGATCGCCATCGCGGTAAAGAGCCTCGCGGCCGAAGGTATCGGTGGGGCAGAGCCTCGGTGTGTCGCGCCCCGGGTAGAGGTTGGCGCCGTCGGGGGGCCGGTTCACGTCCACCACGTAGCGCGAGAAGCTCGCGGTGACGACGGTCGCGTCCAGCTCGCCGAGGAAATCGTAGAGCCGCGGCAGGTGCCAGTCGGTGTCGGGGCGGCGCGCGGCGCAATCGTTCAGCGTGCGTGCGATCGACGGCGGCACGAACGTGCCCACGTGCGGCATGGAGACCACGAGCGGGCCCGAGCCGTACCGGTAGCGGTACGGCCAGACGCTGCGCTCAGAGAGGAACATCGAGGTGGTTTCGCTTCACCTGCTCGATGGCGCTCTCGTATCCCGCGTCCGCGTGGCGCACCACGCCCAGCGCCGGATCGTTCCACAGCACGCGCTCGATCCGCCGTGCCGCCTCGGGCGTGCCGTCGCAAACGATCACCACGCCCGCATGCTGCGAATAGCCCATGCCCACGCCGCCGCCGTGGTGGATCGAGACCCAGGTCGCTCCGCCCGCCGTCGAGAGGAGCGCGTTCAGGAGCGGCCAGTCGGAGACGGCGTCGCTCCCGTCCTTCATCGCCTCGGTCTCGCGATTGGGGCTCGCGACCGAGCCGGTGTCGAGATGGTCGCGGCCGATCACGATGGGCGCCTTCAGCTCGCCCTTCGCCACCATCTCGTTGAAGGCGAGGCCGGCCACGTGGCGCTGCCCCAGGCCCAGCCAGCAGATGCGCGCGGGAAGGCCCTGGAATTCGATGCGGCTGCGCGCCATGTCGAGCCAGCGGTGCAGGTGCGCTTCCTTCGGGAAGAGCTCCTTCACCTTCGCGTCGGTCCGGTAGATGTCCTCGGGATCGCCCGAGAGCGCGACCCAGCGGAACGGGCCCTTGCCCTCGCAGAAGAGCGGGCGGATGTAGGCCGGCACGAAACCCGGGAAATCGAAGGCGTTCTCGACGCCCTCGTCCTTGGCGACCTGGCGGATGTTGTTGCCGTAGTCCACGGTCGGGATCCCGCGCGCGTGGAACTCGAGCATCGCACGCACGTGCCGCGCGATGGACACGCGCGCCGCGGCTTCCACGGCTTTCGGATCGGATTTCCGTGCCGCCTCCCAACGCTCCACGCTCCAGCCCGAGGGCAGGTAGCCATTCACGAGGTCGTGCGCCGAGGTCTGGTCGGTCACGAGGTCGGGGCGCACGCCGCGCTTCGCGATCTCGGGGACGAGGTCCGCCGCGTTGCCGAGGAGGCCGATCGACACGGGAGTCTTCGCATCCTTCAGCATCGCGAGCGCTTCATCCAGGGATGCGGCCTGGCGATCGAGGTAGCGCGTGCGAAGGCGCATGTCGATGCGCGACTGGCGGCACTCGATCGCGAGCATCGAAGCGCCGGCCATGGTCGCCGCGAGCGGCTGCGCGCCGCCCATGCCGCCCAGGCCCGCGGTGAGGATCCAGCGCCCGGCGGAGCTCCCCCCATAGTGCTGGCGCAACGCTTCGATGAACGTCTCGTAGGTCCCCTGCACGATGCCCTGCGAGCCGATGTAGATCCACGAGCCCGCGGTCATCTGGCCGAACATCATGAGGCCCTTGCGGTCGAGCTCGTTGAAGTGGTCCCACGTGGCCCACTTCGGCACCAGGTTCGAGTTGGCGATGAGCACGCGCGGCGCATCGGGGTGCGTCTTGAAGACCGCGACCGGCTTCCCGGATTGCACGAGGAGCGATTCGTCATCGCCGAGGCGCTTCAACGTGGCGAGGATCGCGTCGAAGCTCTCCCAGTTTCGCGCGGCGCGCCCGATGCCTCCGTAGACCACCAGCTCGGCGGGGTTCTCGGCCACCTCCGGGTCCAGGTTGTTCTGGATCATCCGGAACGCAGCTTCCGTGAGCCAGCTGCGGCAGGAGAGGTCGGATCCTCGCGGTGCGCGGACGGTGCGGGATTCGGCGCCGATGCGGCGATGGGTCATTGGCAGTGTCCTGGACGGCGATGGTTCGGCGATTCGCTATTATCCTCCGATGCCGATCGAGCTCGAGACCGAACGCCTTCGCCTCGTGAGGTTCCGCGAGGACCATTGGGAGCCGTATGCCGCGATGTGCGCCGACCCCGAGGTGATGCGCTATCTCGGAACCGGCGTCACGCTTTCCCGCGAGGACGCATGGCGTACGATCGCGGGCATGCTGGGCCACTGGCAGTTGCGCGGCTACGGCATGTGGGCGCTGGAATCGAAGGCGACGGGAGAGCTCGTGGGGAGGGCCGGCTTCATCAATCCGGCGGGATGGCCCGGCTTCGAATTGGGCTGGACGCTGGGGCGCTCTCACTGGGGGAAGGGCTATGCGCGCGAAGCCGCACACGAGGCGCTCCGCCATGCTTTCGAGGTGATGAAGCGCGATCGCGTGATCAGCCTCATCCGGCAAGCCAATGCTCCCTCCATCCGCGTGGCCGAAGCCATCGGCGAGACGCTCGCGGGAGAGGTGGACCTCCTGGGCGCCAAGGCGCTGGTGTACGAGATCCGCCGGCCGGCCTGAGGCTCGGGAACGACCCCGGGCGCGCGGGGTCTTGCATGAATGCGCCTCGCCAGCGATTCCCATTCCGTCCCCCGCACGCGCCCAACCACGGGCGCCGAGCGCTGCCGCCGCAAGTTCCTGCGATTCTTCCCCGGCGGATTCCGCGATTCCACCTACATCGAATGGGAGCGCGGGTATAAGTGGGAAGCGCACAAGGCATGGCAGGCCGCGCTCGGCGAGGCGCGTTTTGGCGAGCTCCTTGCCGCCGGACGCCACGATGAGATCGCGGCCACGGCCGTGCGCATCGAGTCGCGCGTGCGCCACGCGATGCTCTTCTCCTTCGAGAAGATGGCGCTGCGCGATGCGCTGAAGACGCTGCCCGCGCAACGCGCCTTCGCCGCGGCGCTCCACGATTTCCTGTACGGCACAGATGCCATGGAAGCGCGCTTCGAACGTTGGGTCGACGTCCTGGGTACCTTGCCGCGGCGCCAGACACGCGTCGTGACGTGGCCGCTCGTGACGGTATTCGGGTTCCTCGCGCAACCCTCGCGCCACTTCTTCCTCAAGCCGAAAGTGACCCGGGCGGCGGCGGCGAAATATGGATTCCCCCTCGAATACGATTCGCGGCTTTCATGGCGGACCTACGCCTCGGTCCTGGAGCTTGCGAGGACGGTTCGCACCGACCAGCGCGATCTCGGTCCCCGCGACATGATCGACATGCAGTCCTTCCTCTGGGTACAGGGCTCGGACGAATATCCCTAGGCGCGCATGATCCGCATCGGCATCTCGGGCTGGCGCTACGAAGGCTGGCGCGGGGTCTTCTATCCGGAGGGCCTCGTCCAGCGCCGCGAGCTGGAATATGCGGCGTCGCGGTTCTCCACCGTGGAGATCAGCGGCACTTTCTATTCGCTGCAGCGTCCGGAGTGCTTCGAGGCATGGCGGCGCGACACGCCGGACGGGTTCGTCTTCGCCGTGAAGGGCAGCCGCTTCATCACGCACATGAAGAAGCTGCGCGACATCGAGGTGCCGCTCGCGAACTTCCTCGCCTCGGGAATCTTCAACCTTCGCGAGAAGCTGGGTCCGTTCCTGTGGCAGTTCCCACCCAATTTCAGGTTCGACGCCGCGCGCCTCGAGGCCTTCTTCGAGCTGCTGCCGCGCGACACGCAAAGCGCGCTCTCGCTCGCGCGGCGCCGGGATTATCGCCTGAAGGGCCGTGCGCGCCTCGCGTTCGACGCGAATCGCAAGATCCGCCATGCCGTCGAGATCCGCCACGAGAGCTTTCGCGATCCCGCGTTCGTCCGGCTTCTTCGCAGGCACGGGATCGCGCTGGTCATCGCGGACACCGCGGGCAAGTGGCCGCTCATGGAGGAGGTGACGGCCGACTTCGTTTATATGCGCCTGCACGGCGACAAGGAACTCTACGCGAGCGGCTATTCGCCGAAGGCGCTCGAGCGTTGGGCGGCGCGCATTCGATCGTATGCCCCGCTCGACGCCTACTGCTACTTCGACAACGACGCCAAGGTGCACGCGCCTTTCGATGCGGAAGGCCTCATGGCGAGGCTGGGGCTGGGCTACACTGCGCCGCATGCCCGCGAGCCCCATCGACCTCGACGCCTACCTGGCGCGCATCGGGTACCGCGGAGCGGTGGCGCCCGACCTCGCCACGCTTGAGCGGCTGCACGAGCTGCATCCGCGCGCGATCGCGTTCGAGAACCTGTCGCCATTCGTCGGCGAGACGCCGGCGCTCGATGCGAAATCGCTGCAGGCGAAGCTCGTGCACGGCGGGCGCGGAGGCTGGTGCTTCGAGCAGAACCTCCTCTTCTCGCACGTCCTCGCGGCGATCGGATTTCCGTTTCGCCGGCTGGCGGCGCGGGTGCGTTGGAACGTCGCACCCGACGTGGTCACCGCGCGCAGCCATTGCCTCCTGCAAGTCGCGATCGACGGTCGCGACTATCTCGCCGACGTCGGGTTCGGCGGCCTGGTGCTCACGGGGCCGATCGCGATGGAGTTGGAAAGCGAGCAGCGCACGCCGCACGAGGATCACCGGCTGCGCGAAGCGGGGAGTGCGCAGCGCCTCGAGGCGAAAGTGGCGGGCGAGTGGCAGGCGCTCTACGACTTCGACCTCGTCGAGGCGAAGCTTGCCGACTACGAGGTGAGCAACTGGTATCTCGCCAACTTTCCGCAATCGCATTTCGTGGCGGGCGTCGTGGCGGCGCGGGCCGACGAAGGCATTCGTCACGCCTTGCGGGGCAATCGCTACTCGGTGCATCGCGCCGACGGGACGAGCGAGCGGCACTTCGCGACCAGCGCGGATGAGGTGATGGATTGGCTCGAGGGGCCGTTCGGGATTCGGGTGCCGAGGTCGCAAGAGCTCCAGGCGAAGCTGGAGAAGACGATCGCCTCAGCCGCCTGAATTGTCGTCCGATCCCGAAAGGGCCCTGGCCTTCCAGAGCATCCACGGCCTTTCCAGCGTGCCGCGGTTGGTTTCGGTCGCGCGCTTGCCCTCCTCGTCGCTCAGGAACTCGATCGGCCCCGGGAGCTGCGAGGCGAGCGACTGGAGACGTGCGTTCACCTGCGTGTAGATCGAGCGGAACACGACTTCCTGAACGCTCGCACCGACAACCGTCATGCCATGCCCGCGCATCATCACGCACGCGCAGGGGCCCAGGCACTTGGCGAGATCGTGCCCCAGCCGCGCATCCCGGATGAGGAGGTCGTTTTGCATCTCGGTCTTGCGTATCTCGAAGACCGGCACGCCGCTCCAGAGGAAGGAGGCCATGTGGTAGATGGGCTTCAGCGCCGCGCGCGTGACGCCGAACGGGATCACCGCTTCCGAGTGGCTGTGCACGATCGCCATCACGTCGGGACGCTGCCGGTAGATCTCGCCATGCAGGAAGCGCTCGAGATAGGGACGGCGGTCGTCGCCGACGGGCTCGCTGTCCTGCCCGTGCTCCATCAGGTCGGCAGCCTTCACGAGCTGCGGGGCGACGGAACGCGACATGAGGAAGCGCGACGGGTCCTTGTCGCTTCGCGCGCTCACGTGGCCGTAACCGTCGAGCACGCCCTCCATCGCGAGGATGCGGTTGGCGGCGACGAGGTCTACCCGCAGGTCGGAATGCATGTCGATTTTCAAGATAGCATAAGGCCCATGCCGATCCGCATCGTGCGACTGGGAAGCCCACGCGGCGAAGGGGAGGGGACACGCCTGGGCACCGTGCGCCGTCCGCCGCGCGGCGTGAAGAAAGGCGACTACGCGCGGCTCGACTACTACGACGCGTGGCTGCCCGAGCTCGCCCCCAGCGAGAAGCTGCGCAAGGCCGCGATGAAAGGCGGCGCCATCGAGCCTTCCGCGTGGAAGCGCTTCGCACGCGCCTACCGCGCCGAGATGAATGCGCCCGACCGGCAGCACCTGCTGGAGGCGCTCGCGCGGATCTCGCGCGATTCGACGTTCTCCCTGGGCTGCTACTGCGAGGACGTGTCGCGCTGCCACCGCTCGATCCTCGCCGAGCTCCTCGCCCAGCGCGGAGCCGAGGTGATCGTGGAAGACGATTCGCGCGAGCGCAGGGCCGCGTGATCTGGCGCTACCTCCCGCGGGCGAGGAGCCGGCTGCTGGCGGTCGCGGCGGCCCTCATGGCCCTTTTCTACGCCTTCGTCGCGATCGCCTTCGCCGGCGCCGTGATGCGCGAGCCCATGGGACTTCTGCTCGCACCGCTCTTCGGGTTGCTGGCCTGGGGAACCTGGAAGCTCTCGCGCTTCGCCCGCTGGGTCACCGTGATCTGGATCTGGGTCACGGTGGCGGTGATGCTGCTCTCGGTAGCCCAGGCGCCGCCCGCCGACGCCACTGTCCACGGTTGGGGCGCCGTGCTTGCCGCGGTCACGCCGCTCATCGCCGCCGGACTCTTCTTCGTCCTCGTCTTCGGGCGGCACAAGCGCGAATTCAAGTGGCCCTGAGCACGCGTGGAACTCTTCCTCGACCGCATCCGTAGTGCGATCGCGCGCCATCCCGACCGCCAGGCCTTCGTGGGCCGCGACGGCGGCGCGACCTTTCGCGACACGCGTGCGCTGATCGGTGCCACGATGCGCGGGCTCGATGCCGCCGGCGTCAAGCCCGGCCACGTGGTGGCGCTGGGCATGCCGCAGTCGCCGGTCCACCTCATCGCGATGCTCGCCCTCGCGCGGCTGGGCGCGGTCACGCTGCCGCTTCCCTGGACGGCGGACGAAGCCGAACGCGCGGCCATCGCGCGGGCGTTCGGCGCGCGCATCGTGGTCTCGGGCCACGAGCGGGGCGGCGTGGCGGGATTGCCGCTCGTCGTCGCGAGGGAGATCAGCGCACGCGGCGACGAAGACGACTTCGACACGTGGCCCTTCGTTCCGGTCCCGGGCACGCCGATGCGGATCGCGCTCACATCCGGCACCGTGGGAGAACGCAAGGGCATCGACCACGATCACGGCATGTTTTCCCGGCGGCTCGCCCGTGGCAGCTACGGCGGCCATCCCGAGCCGCGAGTGATCCCGCCGCGGCTCCATATCACCGCCGCGCTGCAGGCATCGCTGCATGCGCTCTGCCATGGGGGCGCCGTCGCGTTTCCCGCGGGCTACGAGACGCCGCAGATTCTCGAGGCGGCGGCGAGCCTTCACGTGACGCACCTGCTGATCCCGCCGGCGCACATCGCGGCGTGGTTGAGCCTCGTTCCCGGCGATCGGCCCGCGCTGCCCGCCGTCTCCCAGCTGAGGCTTGTTGGAGGGTCGGCGTCGCTCGCGCTGGTTGCCGAGATACGCCGCAAGCTCACGCGGAACATCCACCTGGGCTATTCGACCACCGAGACCGGGATCCTCGCCTCCGGGACGCCCGAGCTCCTGGAAGCGCATCCCGGCTGCGCGGGGCGCCTCCATGCCGATGCGAGGGTGGAAGCGCTCGACGAACAGGGCTCGCCCTTGCCGCCGGGCGCCACCGGCGAATTGCGGGCGCGTGTCGAGGGCATGGCCACGGCGTATCACGGCGGCGTGCACGCCGAGAGATACCGCGACGGCTGGTTCTATCCGCACGACCGGGGGCGCGTCACGGCCGACGGGATCGTTTACGTCGAGGGACGGACGGATTTCGTGATCAACGTGGGCGGCCGCAAGGTTTCTCCCGAGCACATCGAGCGATGCCTCGAGGAGGATCCCGCTGTCGCCGAGGCCGCGGTCTTCGCGATCGATGGCGAGGACGGATTTACGCGCGCCGCGGCCGCGATCGTGCCGCGCGCCGCCCTCGATTGGGCAGCCCTCGCGCGCCACGCGCAGTCCCGTCTCGATGTATTGGCGCCCTCACGGTACTACGAGGTGGAAAGCCTGCCTCGCAACGCCATGGGCAAGCTCGAGCGCGCCGGCTTCGCCCGGCTCGCCTCCAGCCCGTTACGCCACTCGGCGTAGCAGCTCGCGAAACGCGCCGCCGCGCGCGAGCGGCGTGACCGCTTCGATGTCGAGGGCGAGGTAGCGATCGCCGTCCAGGTGCGGCGCCACGCGGCGGATCGTCGCGTGTGCGTCCTCGAGCGGCGCCGAGGAACGCAGCGGCCGGCGGAAATCGATGCCCTGCGCCGCCGCCAGCAGCTCGATCGCCACGATTCCCGCGGTATTCGCGGCCATGTCGCCCAGGCGCCGCGCGGCGAAGGTCGCCATCGATACGTGATCTTCCTGGTTCGCGGAGGTGGGGAGCGAGTCGACACTCGCGGGGTGGGCGAGCGATTTGTTCTCGGAGGCGAGCGCCGCGGCCGTCACGTGCGCGATCATGAAACCCGAGTTCACCCCCGAGGCCGCGGTGAGGAAGGGCGGCAGGCCCGAGAGGCTGGCATCGATCAGCAGGGCCACCCGCCGCTCGGAGAGGGCGCCGATCTCGGCGATGGCAAGGGCGAGATGGTCGGCGGCGAAGGCCACGGGCTCGGCATGGAAATTCCCGCCCGAGAGGGATTCGTCGCCGTCCGGGAACACCAGCGGATTGTCGGTCACGCCGTTGGCTTCGATGAGGAGGATGCGCGCCGCATAGTCGATCGCGTCGCGGCAAGCGCCCATCACCTGCGGCTGGCAGCGCAGGCTGTAGGGGTCCTGCACCTTTTCGTCTCCCGTGAGGTGCGAAGCGCGGATCTGGCTCCCGGCCAGGAGCTTGCGATAGAGCGCCGCGGCGGACGACTGGCCCGCGTGCCCGCGCAGCTCGTGGATGCGCGGATCGAAAGGCGTGTCGCTTCCCATCGCCGCGTCGACGCTCATCGCACCCGACACCACGGCGGCGGCATAGAGGTTCTCGGCGGCGAAAAGCCCCTGAAGCGCGAGCGCCGTGGAGACCTGGGTGCCGTTGAGGAGCGCGAGGCCCTCCTTGGGACCCAGGCGTAGCGGCTCGAGCCCGGCAATGCGAAGGCCTTCGGCCGCTCCCATGGCGCGGCCCTGGTGGCGCACTTTGCCCAGGCCGAGCAGCACCGCGCTCATGTGCGCCAGCGGGGCGAGGTCGCCCGAGGCACCCACGGAGCCCTTCGAGGGAATGCACGGATAGATTTCGGCCGCGAGGAGCGCCAACAGCGCATCGACCACCTGGCTGCGCACGCCGGAATAGCCGCGTGCGAGGCTCGCCACTTTCAGCAGCAGGATGAGGCGCACGGTGGAATCGTCCAGCAGCGGCCCTACGCCGACGCTGTGGGAGAGGACGAGATTCCTCTGCAGGAGCTCCAGCTGGTCGGGCGCGATGTGCGTGTGCGCGAGCTTGCCGAAGCCGGTGTTGATCCCGTAGGCGGGCTCGCCTCGCTCGACGATCCGGCGGACAGCGGCCGCGCCTTCATCCAGGCGCCTGCGGGCGGGTGCGTCGAGGGTCGCGGGCTCGCTCGAGGCGGCGAAGGCCTCGAGCGCATCCAGCGTGAGCTCCCCGGGGACGAGCCGCACTACTTGAGGCGCGCTTCGATGAGCCGCGCGAGCTGTGCCGAGTCGAGCTCGTTGCGATTCTTCTCGCGCATGAAGCGCACCGTGACGAGCGTCTTGGCCTTGCGGAACTCGAGCTGGTGCGTTGCGGCCATCCAGAAGGCGTGCTCGCCGACCCCGTCGATCCACTTCGCGTGCGCCTTGTAGATCTTCTCGAGCGTCTCGCGGTCGCCTTGCAGCTCGTTCTCGGCGGCGTATTGCACCTGGCGGATCGTGACCACGAGCACGGCGGCGTGGTGGTCGTTCGCGAACTGGCACTCGCTGGGATTGCCCGACTTCGCCACTTGCACCTTCGTGGCGGCGCCGTTCGCGATCGAGTTCACCTCGGCGAGCGTCACCACCGTGCAGGCATCGGGGGAATCGGCCAGCGCGGCGAGCGGCACGAGCATCGCGGCGAAGCCAAGGGCGAAAGCGGCTCTCATTCTTGTCTCTCGGGTCTGGAGAGCCGTCATTATAGGAGCCGGCCTATTCCCCGGCGATGGACTTCTCGAACTCCGCGAAAAAGGAGTCGGACATCTTGCGCGCGGCCGAATCGACGAGGCGGCTTCCGAGCTGCGCGAGCTTGCCCCCGATCTGGGCCTTCACGTGGTAATCCATGAGCGTGCCGTCGCCGTCGTCGGTGAGCTTCACGGTCGCGGCACCGCTCGCGAACCCCGCGGCCACGCCGTCGCCACTGAAGCAGAGCGTGTAGCGCTCGTACGGCACCACATCCTCGAGCCAGAGCTTGCCCTTGAACTTGGCGCTCACGGGACCGAGGCTCGTGCGCATCACCAGGGCATAGCCTTCGGGCGTGCGCTCCATGGACTCGCAGCCGGGAACCGACTTGCGGATCGTTTCGGGATCGTTCAGCGCGTCCCATGCGGCCTGGCGGCCTACAGGCAGGCGCCGTTGTCCGTTCATCTCCATCAGGCGAGCTCCCTGGCAAGGTCCGACAGCGTGGCGAGATTGTGCATGGGAAGGAAGGCGTCGACATGCGGGCGCATCGCCGCGATTCCCGTCGCGCGTGGCTCGAAGCCCTCGAAGCGCAGCAGGGGATTCAGCCAGACCAGGCGGTGCGCCGCACGCCGCAGCCGCGCCATTTCCGCGCCGAGGGTTCCTGCTTCGTCGCGCTCCAGCCCATCGGTCACCAGCACCACGCACGCGTTCTGCGCGAGGAGGCGCCGAGCCCATTCGCGGTTGAAGGCGGCGAGCGACGTGGCGATGCGCGTGCCGCCCGCCCAGTCGTTGGCGGCCGCCGATACGCGCGCCAGCGCCTCGTCCACGTCGCGGCCGCGCAGCTGGCGCGTCACGTTGGTGAGGTGTGTGCCGAAAACGAACGTGGACACGCGGCGCCGCTCCGACCCCAGCGAATGCGCGAAGTGCAGGAACATGCGCGTGTAGCGATGCATCGAGCCGGACACGTCGCAGAGGATCACGAGGGGCGGCGGCCGGGTACGTGCGCGCCGGCGGGGGATGCGCACGATCTCGCCGCCGCTACGCGCCATGGCACGCAGCGTCGCGGGCAGGTCGATCGCGTGCCCGCGCGCCGATTGCACGAAGCGGCGCGTGCGCGTCTCGGGCACGGGAAGTTGGAGGTGTTCCACGAGGCGGCGCGCGGCGTCCCACTCGGCCCGAGTCATCTTGTCGAAATCAACGTGGCGCAGGCGCTCCTCGGCGCTGAAGGTGAGCGTGGCGTCGACGCTCGTCTCCGGCCGGGCTTCAGGCCGCCGCGCCGGCGTTGCCATGGCGGACATCGCCTCCGCGACGCGGCCCACGCTCGCGGACTTCGGCGCGCGGCCCTCGACCTTGGGCAGCAGCGCGGCGCGCATGCGCTCCTCGAGGGCGGGATCCCGCCAGAACCGCGCGAAGGCCTCGTCGAAGACGGCCTGCTGCTCGTGGCGGGTCAGGAAGAGGGTGGAGAGCGTCGCGTGCCAGTCCTCGCGGGAAGCGATCCCGGTTTCGGGAAGCACGCGCACGGCGTCCAGGACCTTGTCGGTGCCGATGGGAAGCCCCGCGCCGCGCAGCACCCGCGCGAAGTGCATCACGTTCGCCGCGAGCATCATGCGGCGAGCGATCCGGCGTCCTGGATCAGCGCGGCGAGGTCCTCCTTGCCCAGCCGCGCGATGTCCTCCCGGTACTTGAGCAGCACGCCGAGCGTGGCGTTCACCGCCTGCGGATCGAGCGAGAGGGCGTCGAGCACGAGGAGGGCGCGCGTCCAGTCGATGGTTTCGGCCACGCCGGGCGCCTTGTAGAGGTCCATGGTGCGCAGCTTCTGTACGAAAGCGACCACGGCACGCGAAAGCGCCTCGGCGGCGCCCGGCGCCTTCATGCGCAGGATCTCGAGCTCGCGCGCCGCGTCCGGATAGTCGACCCAGTGGTAGAGGCAGCGGCGCTTCACGGCGTCGTGCACCTCGCGCGTGCGGTTCGAGGTGATCACCACCGCGGGTGGGTGGGCCGCGCGGATCGTGCCCAGCTCGGGAATCGTGACCTGGAAGTCGGAAAGCACCTCGAGCAGGTAGGCCTCGAACGGCTCGTCGGCGCGATCGAGCTCGTCGATCAAGAGGACGGGCGAGCTGGGGTCCTCGAGGGCGCGCAGGATCGGGCGGCGAATCAGGTACTCGGCACCGAAGAGGTCGCGCTCCAGGCGCGTTCGCTCCGCGTTGCCCGTGGCCTCCGCGATGCGGATGGCGGTCATCTGCTTCTGCACGTTCCACTCGTACACCGCCGCGGCGATGTCGAGGCCCTCGTAGCATTGCAGGCGGATGAGGGGCCGGTCGAGCCCGGCCGCGAGCGCCTTGGCGAGCTCGGTCTTGCCCACGCCGGCCTCGCCCTCGAGGAAGAGCGGGCGGCCGAGCTCCAGGGAAAGAAAAACCGCCGTCGCGAGACGGCGGTCGGCGATGTATCCCGCGCCTGCCAGGCGCTTTTGTGTCTCTTCGAGGCTATTCAAATTCGTTAGGCGGCGGCGACTGCGCGTTCTGCCATCACCGTGATGAGGTGGGCGCGGTATTCGGCGCTCGCATGGAGGTCGGACTGCAAATCCGAGGCGGGCACCGCGATCGCCTTCACCGCGTCCGGCGACCAGTTCTTCGCGAGCGCATCCTCCATCGCCTTCACGCGAAAGACGCCGCGGCTGCCGGCGCCCGTCACGGCGACGCGCACGCCCGCGGACGTTTGCGCCACGAAGACGCCCACCATGGCGAAGCGCGAGGCGGGGTTGCGAAACTTCATGTAGGCCGCGCGCCTGGGGATGGCGAACGAGACCGCCGTGATGAGCTCTTGGGGCTTCAGCGCCGTCTCGAAGAGGCCCTTGAAGAATTCGTCGGCGGGAATCTTCCTCTGGTCGGTGAAGACGGTGGCGCCCAGAGCCAGCACCGCGGCGGGGTAGTCGCTCGCGGGATCGTTGTTGGCGATGGAGCCGCCGAGCGTGCCGCGGTTGCGGACCTGGCCGTCGCCGATGAGGCTCGCGAGGTGGGCGAGCGCCGGAATGCGCGAGGCGACCTCGCCCGCGCTGGCCACATCCGCATGGCGCGCCATGGCGCCAACGACGACCGAGTCGGTGGCCTTGTCGTAGGCGATGGTCGCGAGCTCGGCGATCTTGCCGAGGTCGATGAGGTCGCTGGGCGCCGCCAGTCCGAGCTTCATGGCGGCGAGAAGCGTCTGGCCGCCCGCCACGTACTTGCCTTCGGAATGATCCGCGGCGATGGCCACCGCCTTGCGCACGGAAGTGGGCTCGTAGAAGCCGAATGCGTTCATGGTTTCCTCCTATCCCTTCGAGCGGATCGCGCGCCAGACGCGCTCCGAGGTGGCTGGCATCTCGACGTCCTTCACGCCCACGGCGTCGCAGATGGCGTTCATCACGGCGGCCGGGGCGCCGATGGCGCCGGCTTCTCCGCAGCCCTTCACGCCGAGCGGATTGTGCGTGCACGCAGTCACGCGCGTGTCGACCTTGAAGTTCGGCAGGTCCGCCGCGCGTGGCATCGCATAGTCCATGTACGAGCCGGTGAGGAGCTGGCCCGACTCGCGGTCGTACACGCAGCCCTCCAGCAGCGCCTGGCCGATGCCTTGCGCCACGCCGCCGTGCACCTGCCCCTCGACGATCATCGGGTTCACGATGTTGCCGAAGTCGTCCACGGCGGTGAAGTTCACGATGCGCGTCTCGCCCGTCTGCGGATCCACCTCGACCTCGCAGATGTGCGTGCCGGCGGGGTAGGTGAAGTTGGTGGGATCGTAGAACGCGGTCTCGTCCAGGCCGGGCTCCAGCTTGTCGAGCGGATAGTTGTGCGGGACGTACGCGGTCAGGGCGACCTCGCCGAAGGTCTTGCTCTTGTCGGTGCCCTTGACGGTGAACTTGCCGTCCTGGAACTCGACGTCCACGTCGCTCACCTCCATGAGGTGCGCGGCGATCTTGCGGCCCTTGGCCACGATCTTGTCCATGGCCTTCACGATCGCCGCGCCGCCTACCGAGAGCGAGCGCGATCCGTACGTGCCCATGCCGAACGGTATCCGGTCGGTATCCCCATGGACGACGTCCACATCGTCGACGGGGATGCCGAGGCGGGCGGCGACCACCTGCGAGAAGGTCGTCTCGTGGCCCTGGCCGTGGCTGTGCGAGCCGGTGAACACCGTGACCTTGCCGGTCGGATGCACCCGCACTTCGCCGGCTTCGAAAAGGCCGGCGCGCGCGCCGAGTGCGCCCGCGATATTCGAAGGGGCGAGGCCGCACGCTTCGATGTACGAGGCGTAGCCCAGGCCGCGCAGCTTGCCGCGCCGCGCCGCTTCGGCCTTGCGCTGCGGGAAGCCCGGCACGTCGGCGAGCTCCATCGCGCCGTTCAGGCAGGCGTCGTAATCGCCGATGTCGTAGGTGAGGGCGACCGGCGTGCTGTACGGGAAGGTGCGGATGAAGTTTCGCCGGCGCAGCTCGTCTTGCGCGATCTTCATTTCAGTGGCCGCGGTGGCGACCAGGCGCTCGACGACATACGTGGCCTCGGGCCTTCCGGCGCCGCGGTAGGCATCGACGGGAGCGGTGTTCGTGAAGACGGCGGTGACCTCGCAGTGGATCGCGGGCGTGGTGTATTGGCCGGCGAGCAGCGTCGCGTACAGGATGGTCGGAATGCACGAGGCGAAGGTGGAGAGGTACGCGCCCATGGCGGCCGAGGTCTTCACGCGCATCGCGATGAACTTCCCGTCCTTGTCGAGCGCGAGCTCGGCTTTGGTCACGTGGTCGCGCCCGTGCGCATCGGACACGAACGCCTCGCTGCGGTCCGCGGTCCACTTGATGGGACGTCCCACCTGCTTCGAGGCCCAGACGCACACCGTTTCCTCGGCGTAGAGGTAGATCTTCGAGCCGAAGCCGCCGCCCACGTCCGGCGCGATCACGCGCACCCGGTGCTCGGGAAGCCCCAGGACGAACGCGGTCATCAGCAGCCGTTCGACGTGGGGATTCTGGTTGGAGACATACAGCGTGTACGAGTCGTCGGCGCGGTTGTACGCGGCATTGCAGGCACGGGGCTCGATCGCGTTGGGAATGAGGCGGTTGTTCACGAACTCGAGCGTCGTCACGTGCGCGGCCTTGGCGAAGCCCGCGTCGACCGCGGCCTTGTCGCCCAGCGCCCAGACGTAGCACACGTTGTCGGGCGCCTCATCGTGCACGGCGGGCGCCCCTTTCTTCAGGGCGTCGCGCACGTCCACGACCGCCGGCAGGGGCTCGTAGTCCACTTCGATCATCTCGGCGGCCGCGCGCGCCTGGTCGAGGCTGTCGGCCACCACGAGGGCCAGCTGGTCGCCGACGTGGCGCACCTTGCCCTGCGCGAGGATCGGATGCTTCGGCTCCTTCATGGGCTTGCCGTCGGTGCCGGTGATGAGCCAGCCGCAGGGCAGCCCCCCGACGGTGGCGGGAATGTCGTTGCCGGTGTAGATCGCGAGCACGCCCGAAGCGCCGGCGGCTTTCTCGGTGCGGATCGACTTGATGCGTGCGTGCGCGTGCGGCGAGCGCAGGAAATACGCGTAGCTCTGGTTCGCGAGCTTCACGTCGTCCGTGTATTGCCCCGCGCCGGTGAGGAAGCGCATGTCTTCCTTGCGCTGGAGGCGCGCGCCCATGGGGCCGGTGGGCGCGGCGGCGGGCGATTTCGCGGTCGTGGATTTCTCGCGAACGGTGGTATCGGTCATGACGTTTCCTTATCTGGCTGGGTCCCCTTCTTCAAGGGGATGACGCACCTAGAGGGGATGACGCACCTACGCCATTTCTTCGATGCCGGACTTCACCGCCTTCACGATGTTGTGATAGCCGGTGCAGCGGCAGAAATTGCCGTCGAGCGCCTCGCGGATCTGGGCCTCGGTGGGATTCTTGTTCTGCGCGGACAAGCCGATGGCCGTCATCACCATGCCCGGCGTGCAGAAGCCGCATTGCAGGCCGTGGTGGCGCTTGAACGCTTCCTGCATCGGATGCAGCTCGCCATTGGCGGCGAGGCCCTCGATGGTCGTGAGCTTCGCGCCCTGGGCCTGCACCGCGAGCATGTTGCAGCTCTTCACCGCCTTGCCGTCGACGAGGATCGTGCAGGCGCCGCACTGGGCGGTGTCGCAACCCACGTGCGTTCCGGTGAGCTGCAGGTTTTCGCGCAGGAACTGGACGAGCAGGGTGCGCGCTTCGACTTCGGCGGCGACGGGCTTGCCGTTCACCGTAAGGGAAACGGAGATCTTCATCGACGGCTCCTATGGCTTGGGGTGCCCGCTGGGGGCCAGGATTCAACTGAAGGCGATGACGGGGCGAAGCGGACGTTGCAACGACTCTACTCCGTTTTCCGGGCGATTCAATACACCGCGCGGCCCCCGGAAAGGTCGAAGACGGCGCCGGTGGAGAATGAACATTCCGCGGTGCACAACCATCCCACCAGCGCCGCGATTTCCTCCACCTCGCCGAAGCGTCCCATCGGAATCTTGGAGAGCATGAAGTCGATGTGCGCCTGCGTCATCTGGGCGAACATCCCGGTCTTCACGGCCGCGGGTGTCACGCAATTCACGCGGATGCCGGTCTTCGCGAGCTCCTTCCCCAGGCTCTTGGTGAGCGAGATCACGCCCGCCTTGGACGCGCTGTACGCGCTCGCATTGGGATTGCCTTCCTTGCCGGCGATGGAGGCGATGTTCACGATGCGCCCGTAGTCGTTGGCGCGCATGTGGGGCACCACGGCCTTGTTGCACGTGAAGACGCCGGTGAGGTTGATGTCGAGCACCTGCTTCCAGTCGGCGACCGGGTAGTCCCACGTGCTGAGATTGGGGCCCGTGATGCCGGCACTGCACACGAGGATGTCCACCTTGCCGAGGTCGCGGATCGCCTCGTCCCGCGCGAGGCACACGTCGGTCTCGTCGGCCACGTCCACCCGCACGGTGTGGGTGCGATTTCCCAGGGCTCCCGCGCGTTCGGCGAGGGCCTTTTCATCGCGGTCCCACAGGCTCACGCGCGCACCGGAAGCGACAAGGCGTTGGGAGATGGCGAAACCGATGCCGGCGGCGCCGCCGGTGACGACGGCCGTCCGGCCCTTCAGGTCGAGGGTATTCATCGCGAGAGCATACCGCCTAAATTGGCCTGACCACTTGACCAACGCGGCGCAGCATCGCTACCCTCGGCGATTGCCTCGGAGAATCCCAGCATGGCATCCCGAAAGCGCCGCCGCAGCCAGGAGTGGTTTGGCCGCGAGGGCAAGATGGGCTTCATCTACCGCTCGTGGGTGAAAAACCGCGGCATTCCCCACGACCAGTTCGACGGCCGCCCGGTCATCGGCATCTGCAACACGTACTCCGAGCTCACGCCCTGCAACTCGCATTTCCGCACGCTCGCCGAGCACGTGAAGGCGGGCGTGCTCGATGCCGGCGGCTTCCCCCTGGAATTCCCGGTGATGAGCTTGGGCGAGACGATGCTGCGGCCCACCGCGATGCTCTATCGCAACCTCGCGTCCATGGACGTCGAGGAATCCATTCGCGGCAACCCGATCGACGGCGTGGTGCTCCTCATGGGTTGCGACAAGACCACGCCGTCCCTTCTCATGGGCGCCTCGTCGTGCGACATCCCGACGATCGGCGTCTCCGGGGGCCCGATGCTCTCGGGCTGGTATCGGGGCGAGAGGATCGGCTCGGGCACCAACACGTGGTCCCTTTCCGAGGAGCTTCGCGCGGGCAAGATCACCGAGGCCGAATTCCACGAGGCCGAGAGCTGCATGCACCGCTCCCATGGGCACTGCATGGTCATGGGCACGGCCTCGACGATGGCCTCGATGGTGGAAGCCCTGGGCGTAGGCCTGCCGGGTAACGCCGCGTATCCCGCGGTGGACGCGCGGCGCAACGTGATCGCGCGCATGGCGGGCCGGCGCATCGTGGAGCTGGTGGAGGAGGACGTGAAGCTTTCCAGCATCCTTACCCGCGACGCGTTCGAGAACGCGATCCGCGTGAACGCCGCCATCGGAGGTTCGACCAACGCCGTGATCCACCTCATCGCCATCGCGCGGCGGATCGGCGTGAAGCTCGACCTCGACGATTGGGACGAGCTCGGCCGGGGCGTGCACACGTTGGTGAACCTGATGCCCAACGGCAAGTACCTCATGGAGGACTTCTGCTACGCCGGCGGCCTGCCCGTCGTGATTCGCGAGCTGGGCGCGCGCGGGCTGCTGCACAGGGAGGCGCTCACCGCCAACGGGAAATCGCTCTGGGAGAACAACAAGGATTCGCGTAACGACAATCCCGACGTGATCATGCCGTTCGCCAAGCCCTTCAAGCGGGACACCGGGATCGCGGTGCTGCGCGGCAACCTCTGCCCCGACGGCGCCATCATCAAGCCCTCGGCGGCCACGCCCCGGCTCATGAAGCACAAGGGGCGCGCCGTGGTCTTCGAGAGCATCGAGGATTTCCACGCGCGCGTGGATGATCCCAAGCTCGACATCGACGAGGACTGCGTGATGGTGCTCAAGTACTGCGGGCCGAAGGGCTACCCCGGCATGGCCGAGGTGGGCAACATGCCGCTGCCGAAGAAGCTCCTGAAGAAGGGCGTGACCGACATGGTGCGCATCTCGGATGCGCGCATGAGCGGCACCGCGTACGGGACGGTGGTGCTGCATGCCTGCCCGGAAGCGGCCGCCGGCGGGCCGCTCGCGCTCGTGAAGGAGGGCGACGTGATCGAGCTGGACGTCGCGAAGCGCAAGCTCCACCTGCACGTCCCGGCCAAGGAGCTGGCGAAGCGCCGCAAGGCATGGAAGGCGCCCGCGGCACACCTTACGCGCGGCTACTGGAAGCTCTACGTAGATCACGTGAACCAGGCGAGCGAGGGTTGCGACCTCGATTTCCTGGTCGGCAAGAGCGGGGCCAAGGTGCCGAGGGACAACCACTAGGCGCGATGGCGTGAGATTCCTGGTGACGGATCACGATTTCCCCGAGGTCGCGCTGGAGAAGCGGATCATCGAGGAGGCGGGACATGAGCTCGCGGTGTCCCAGTGCCGCACGGAGGACGACGTGATCGCGGCGGCCGGCGGCTGCACGGGCGCCCTCGTGCAATATGCGCCCATGAACGCAAAAGTATTCGCGGCATTGCCGCAGCTTCGCATCGTGAGCCGATTCGGCGCGGGCTTCGACACCGTCAACGTGGAGGATGCAAAGGCGTACGGCGTGTGGGTCGCCAATTCCCCCGACTACGGCGTGGACGAGGTCGCGGCGCACGCCCTGGGGATGGCGATCGGCCTGGTGCGCCACATTCCGTGGTTCAACCGCGACGTCCATTCCGGTCGCTGGGACTACAACTCGACGGGGCCGGTGCGCCGCCTTTCGAGGCTCACGCTGGGGATCCTGGGCGTGGGACGCATCGGCAAGCGCATGGCGGCCTGCGCGAAGCCCCTCTTCGGGCGCGTGATCGGGTGCGATCCGTACATTGCCCCGGGCGACTTTCCCCCGGGCGTGCAGTCGGTTTCGCGGGAAACCCTGTTCGCGCAAGCCGACCTGCTCTCGCTGCACGTGCCATTGAACGACGAGACGCGCCACATCGTGGACGCAGGGGCGCTCGCCGCCATGAAGCGCGGGTCATACCTGGTGAACACGGCCCGGGGCGCGGTCCTCCACGTGCCTTCCCTCCTCGCGGCCCTGGATTCGGGGCAAATCGAGGCCGCCGCCCTCGACGTGCTTCCCAAGGAGCCTCCGCTGGGCGATGATCCGGTGCTCCGGCACCCGCGGCTGCTCCTCACGCCGCATGCCGCCTTCTATTCGACCGAGGGGGAGAGTGAATTGAGGACGAAAGCCGCCATGAACCTGGTCGATTGGGCGCGGACGGGCACGCCGACTTACGTGGTTTCCGAGGGAAGGTAGGTCGATGGCCTCCGTACACATTCGCAACGTGCACAAGCAGTTCGGCGGCACGCAGGTAATCAAGGGGGTCGACGTCGAGATCTCCGACGGCGAGTTCACGGTGCTCGTGGGGCCGTCGGGCTGCGGCAAGTCCACGCTCCTGAGGATGATCGCCGGCCTGGAGGAGATCACCTCGGGCGAGATCGCCATCGGCGGCAGGGTGGTGAACAACGTTCCGCCCAAGGAGCGCGACATCGCGATGGTGTTCCAGAACTACGCGCTCTACCCGCACATGAAGGTGCGCGACAACATGGCCTTCAGCATGCTGCTCGCCAAGCGCCCGAGGGCGGAGATCGACGAGCGCGTCGCGAAGGCCGCGGCGATCCTCGGCCTCGCGGATCTCCTCGATCGCTACCCGCGGCAACTGTCGGGCGGCCAGCGCCAGCGCGTGGCCATGGGCCGTGCGATCGTGCGCGACCCGCAGGTGTTCCTCTTCGACGAGCCCCTCTCGAACCTGGATGCCAAGCTGCGGGTGGCCATGCGCACCGAGCTGAAGGAATTGCACCAGCGCCTGAAGACCACGTCCGTCTACGTGACCCACGACCAGATCGAGGCCATGACCATGGCCGACCAGATCGTCGTGATGCGCGACGGCCTGGTCGAGCAGCGCGGCCGTGCGCTCGAGCTCTACGACCGTCCCGCGAACCTCTTCGTGGCGGGCTTCATCGGCTCGCCCTCGATGAACTTCCTGCGCGGGACGCTGAAGCGCGCCAACGGCGCCGTGCGGGTCGAGCTGGAGCCCGGCGTGAGCGTGCCCGCGCCGCGCGACGTGAAGGGCGAGGACGGCCTGCCGGTCATATTCGGCACGCGTCCCGAGCACCTCGCGCTCGGCCGCGAAGGCGAGGGCATCGCGGCGTCGGTCGCGGTGATCGAGCCCACCGGCGCCGATACCCAGGTGTTCGCGAAGTTCGGCGCCGAGGAGCTTGCCGCGGTCTTCCGCGAGCGGCATGATTTCCGTTCGGGCGAGGTGATCCGTCTCGTCCCCGACTACGAGCGCACGCACCTCTTCGATGCGAAGACGGGCAATTCATTGAGGTCCTGAACCCCAAGCTGGCAGTGATCGACATACAACACCAAGGAGGAGCCACCGATGTCCAAGTTCTCTAGACGCGAGTTCCTGAAGACGACCGCGGGCGCCGCGGCCGCGGGAACGCTGGGAGTGGGCGGCACGATGCTGTCGCAGGAGGCCTTCGCCCAGGCCAAATGGGCGCCCGAGAAGGGCGCGAAGCTGCGCGTGTTGCGCTGGAAGCGCTTCGTCCAGGGCGACGAAGACAAGTGGATGGAGAACACCCGGAAGTTCGCCGACCTGCACAAGGTCGACGTGCGCGTCGACAGCGAGGGCTGGGAGGACGTGCGGCCCAAGGCGGCGGTGGCGGCCAACGTGGGAAGCGGCCCCGACATCATCATCGGGACCTTCGAGGACGCGCACCAGTATCCCGACAAGCTGGTCGACGTGAGCGACGTCTGCAACTACCTCGGCGGCAAGTACGGCGGCTGGTACGACGTGTGCAAGTCGTACTGCGTGGAGAAGAACCGGTGGATCGCGGTGCCCATGGGCTGTGCCGGCAACGCGGTCGTGCACCGCATCGGCGCCATGAAGGAGGCGGGCTTCAGCGAGTTCCCGAAGGACCTCGACGGGTTCCTCAAGCTCGCGCAGGCGTACAAGGCGAAGGGCATGCCGCCCGGATTCGCGCTCGGCAACGCCACGGGCGACGGCAACGTGTGGTGCCACTGGCTGGTGTGGGCGCACGGCGGGAAGATGGTCGACAAGAAGGGCAACGTCGTGATCGACAGCCCCCAGACCGAAGCGGCGCTCGAATACGGCAAGAAGCTCTACGAGACCTTCATCCCGGGCACGCTCTCCTGGCTCGACCCGAACAACAACAAGGCGTTCCTCGACGGCCAGGTCGGCATGACGGCCAACGGCATCTCGATCTACTACGCCGCGAAGATGTCGCCGGACGCGAAGCTGAAGGCGATGGCCGAGGACATCGGGCACGCGAATTTCCCCGTGGGCCCGGTCGGCAGGACCACGGAGCTGAACCTCTTCTTCCCGATGATGCTCTTCAAGTACTCCAAGTACCCGAACGCGGCCAAGGCCTACCTCGCCTTCATGATGGAGAAGGAGCAGTACGAGCCGTGGCAGCAGGCCTCGATCGGCTACGTCTCGCAACCGCTGAAGGCGTACGAGAAGAACCCGCTGTGGAGCTCGGACCCGAAGAACAAGCCCTACAGCAACTCGATGGCGGTGATGCTGCCCAACGGCTACGACGGTCCCATGGGCTACGCGTCGGCGGCGACGATGGCCGACTTCATCATGGTGAACATGGTGGCCGAGGCGGTCTCGGGATCCAAGCCGATCAAGGAAGCGATGCAGCGCGCGAAGGCTCGCGCCGAACGGTACTACAAGGTCTAGCCATCCAGCGGCTCCTCAACAACCGGCACTTCCTCGGGCTCGCCTTCATGCTGCCCGCGGGAGTGCTGTTGCTGGTCTTCCTCACCTATCCGCTCGGCCTGGGGACGTGGCTGGGATTCACCGACACCAAGATCGGCCGCGCCGGGCAGTGGATCGGCCTGGACAACTTCAAGTACCTCGCCGAGGATAGCGTCGCGCGCCTGTCGATCTTCAACACGCTCTTCTACACGATCGTCGCGAGCGTCATCAAGTTCGCGCTGGGACTCTGGCTGGCGCTCCTTCTCAACCGCAACCTGCCGTTCAAGTCGTTCTTCCGCGCCGTCGTGCTGCTGCCCTTCATCGTGCCCACGGCGCTCTCCGCCATCGCCTTCTGGTGGCTCTACGATGCGCAGTTCTCCATCATCTCGTGGACGCTCACGAAGATGGGGCTCATCCACGAGTACATCGATTTCCTGGGCAACCCGTGGAACGCGCGCTTCTCGGTCATCGCCGCCAACATCTGGCGCGGCGTGCCGTTCGTCGCGATTTGCCTCCTCGCGGGATTGCAGACCATCGCGCCCTCCCTCTACGAGGCAGCGTCCCTGGACGGCGCCACGCCCTGGCAGCGTTTCCGCTTCGTGACGCTGCCGCTCCTCACGCCGATCATCGCCGTGGTGATGACCTTCTCGGTGCTCTTCACGTTCACGGATTTCCAGCTGATCTACGTGATCACGCGCGGCGGGCCGCTCAATGCGACGCACCTCATGGCCACACTTTCCTTCCAGCGCGCGATTCCCGGCGGCTCGCTGGGCGAGGGCGCGGCGCTCGCGACGATGATGATCCCGTTCCTGCTCGCCTCGATCCTCTTCAGCTATTACGGGTTGCAACGGCGCAAGTGGCAACAGGGTGGCAGGGACTAGGCCGGATGGGGACAGGTCACAACGCGACGCCGGATGTGCCCTGTCCTCTGTAGGCCGGGGCGGACATAGAGGAACCCGATGGCACAACAAACGACGGAGGGGATGAGCTACCTGGAGAGCGTGCCGCGGCGCGTGGTCACGCTCTACGTCCCGCTCTTCGTCTTCGTGTTCGTGCTGCTCTTCCCCTTCTACTGGATGGGAACCACGTCGTTGAAGCCCAACGCGGAGCTCCTGTCGAGAGAAGGCAATCCCTTCTGGGTCGCGAACCCGACGCTCGAGCACTTCAAGCACCTCCTCTTCGAGACGCAGTATCCCGAATGGATGTGGAACACCGTGATCGTGTCGGTCGTATCGACCTTCGCGTCGCTCACGGCGAGCGTGCTCGCGGCCTACGCGATCGAGCGCCTGCGCTTCCACGGCTCCAAGCAGGTGGGCCTGGGGATCTTCCTCGCCTACCTCGTGCCGCCCTCGATCCTCTTCATCCCGCTCGCCACCATCGTCGTGAAGCTGGGGATCTTCGATACGCGCTGGGCCCTCATCCTCACTTATCCCACGTTCCTGATCCCGTTCTGCACGTGGCTCCTCATGGGCTACTTCCGCTCGATACCCTTCGAGCTGGAGGAGTGCGCGCTGATCGATGGCGCCACGCGCTGGCAGATCCTCGTGAAGATCGTGCTCCCGCTCGCGGTGCCGGGGCTCATCTCCGCGGGCATCTTCGCCTTCACGCTTTCCTGGAACGAGTTCATCTACGCGCTCACCTTCATCTCGTCCTCGGAGGTGAAGACGGTGCCCGTGGGCGTGGTGACCGAGCTCGTGGAGGGCGACGTCTACCACTGGGGCGCGCTCATGGCCGGGGCTCTGCTGGGGTCGCTCCCGGTAGCGCTCATGTACTCGTTCTTCGTGGAGTACTACGTGTCGGGGATGACGGGCGCCGTCAAGGAATAGCGCGTCGGCCGGCTCCTACGCGACGCATGCGCGATGGCCGATGGGCCGATGGCGGGCAAAGGGCGCACCGTAAAGCTACTGCCATCCGGCATCCCTTGAGGTTTTCCCCATGAACGCAAACCCCAACGGCCTGCGGCTTGCCGCGGCCCTCTTCGCCGCGTCCCTCGCGGGCGCGGGCATCTCCGCCTGCACGACCACCGGACCGCACGACACGGGCGGCTCGTTCGCCAAGCGCGACCAGGCCGAATCCAACGTCGACGCGACGCTCGCGCGCCTCTACCAGGCCGCGCCCGCCTCGCGCGAGATCGTGGACCGTTCCGTCGGCGTCCTCGTCTTCCCGTCGGTGCTGAATGTCGGCCTCGTCGTGGGCGGCGAGCACGGCGACGGGGTGCTGCGCATGGGGGGGCGCACCGTGGACTACTACAAGACGACGGGCGGCTCCATCGGAGTGCAGGCCGGGGCGCAGACCAAGGCCGAGGTCATCATCTTCATGACGCAGGAATCGCTCGACAAATTCCGCTCGAGCCACGGCTGGACCGTGGGTGCGGACGCCACCGTCGCGCTCGCGCACATCGGCGCGAACGGCAGCGTGGATTCCGAGACGATCCGGCGCCCGATCGTGGGCTTCGTGCTGAACAACACGGGGCTGATGGCGGGCGTATCGCTCGAGGGCACGAAGATCTCGAAGCTCTCGTGATGTAGCAGCGCGGCTGGCCCGCAAGCCGGCCGCGCTTCCCGCCCGGCTGGAGCGTGAGCGCGGCGGACCCATGGCGCTAGAATGACCTCGCGCGGCCCTCCACCCGCGCGCGGGAGAAAAAACAATGCGTGGCGACCCGGAGACTGCTTCCGGCGGTTGGTTGGGTGGGGCCGTCGTCGGCATCGTGGTGGTGGCCGCGCTGGTGGCGGGGGGCTATTGGCTGAAGAGGCACAATGCCAGGGCCGACCGCGAGGCCGACTACCAGAAGATCCGCGAGGAACACAAGCGCAACGCCGACCCCGCCAAGGTCCTGCGCGACGCCCAGCGCATGGAGGAAACCAGCCGCAAGCGCGCCGAGCAGCAAAGGGAACAGCCGGCGGGCAAACCGGGTCAGTAACTCCATGAAGAGACATTTCCTCGCGGCGCTCCTGGCCGCCGCCGTTTCCGGATGCGCGTCGGTCGCGAGCAACGTCGACATCGGCGGCGCGCCACCCAGCTACCTCGACAAGGTCACGGCGTCGGTGCCGAACCTGCACTCGCTCGGGCGGCGTTTCTGGACGCCGGGGCTCGATGAGGGATTCGTGCCGCAAGGCCTCACCATCGCCGATGGGGCGATCCTCGTGAGCAGCTACCATCCGATGCCCGACCTGAAATCCAACACGGGGCCGTGCCGCGTGTTCCGCATCGACATGGGCAGCGGCGACATCACGGGCTTTTTCGATCTCCCGGTGGGCGAATGCACGCACTCCGGCGGGCTCGCCTATCTCGGCAACGGGCAGCTCATGCTCGCCGACACCCGCGAGCTCTTTCTCATAGACCTCGCCAAGGCGTTGTCGACGGGCAAGGCGCAGGGCGCGATGAAGGCGGTGAAGATCACCGGGGAATTGCGCGGCTCGTTCGCCGGCGCCAATGGCGCCGATGCGTGGATCGGCACCTGGACCAAGGAAGGGGCGCACGCGCATCTCTGGCGCCTCAAGCCGGGCTTCTTCGACGAGTTCGACGGCCAGGCCGTGGACGAGAAGCAGGGCGCGGTCGAATCCGTGCCGATCCCGCTGGAAGTCCAGGGCCTCGCCTTCGACGGCGCGGGCGATCCGTGGGTGAGCGCGAGCAACAGCAAGTGGGGGAAGCTCTACCACCTGGGCCGGCAGGGCGACATCAAGGCCGAGTACCCGATGGTGGCCGCCCTCGAGGACATCGAGTTCGACGACCTCGGGCGCCTCTGGGGCCTGTCGGAGTCCGGCACGCGCAAATACATGAAGTGGGAAACGCACTTCCCCAACATCTTCGAGATCGACGTCTCGAAGCTTCGCTGAGGTCACCGCGGGAATGGCAACTACACGGGCGTGAGCAGCGCCTTCCCCGCGAAATGCGCGGCGATGTTGTCGATCACGAGTTGCCCCATCGCGGTCCGCGTCGGATGGGTAGCGCTTCCCACGTGCGGTTGCACGACCACGTTGTCGAGCGCGAGCAGCTCCGCGGGCACCTGAGGCTCCTTGTCGAACACGTCGAGCCCGGCGGCGCCGAGCTTCCCGGATTTCAACGCCTCGATCATCGCCGGCTCGTCGATCACCGAGCCGCGCGCGATGTTCACGATCGTTCCTTCCGGCCCCAGGGCTTCCAGCGCGGCACGCCCCACGAGGCCGCGCGTATCTTCGCCACCGGGGGCGGCGACCACGAGGATGTCCACTTCATGCGCGAGCGAGATCACGTCGGCATGGTGCGGGTACGCGACCGGTTGCCGGTTGCGGCCGTGGTAGCTCACCGGCAGGTTGAACGCCTCGCAGCGCTTGGCGATCGCCTTGCCGATCCGCCCGAGTCCCACGATGCCGACCTTCTTTCCCTGCACGCTCTGCGTGAGGGCCATGGGGCCTTTCAGCCACTTGCCCTCGCGCACGTAGCGGTCGCCCTGCGGGACGCGCCGAACGGCCGAGAGGAGGAGCGCCAGGGCGATGTCGGCCACGTCTTCGGTGAGCACGTCGGGCGTGTTGGTGACGACGATGCCGCGACGCTTCGCCGCGCCGACATCCACGGAGTCCACGCCAACCCCGAAGTGGCCGATGACCTTCAACTTCGGAAGCTTCGCCATGGTCGCGTCATCCATGCCGCGCGCACCGGTGGTGGCCGCCGCCGTGATGCGGCCTGCGACCGACGCGAGGAAGGCGTCGCGATCGGGCGCCTCCCAGAGCTTGTGCGTCGCATACGTGCTCTCGAGCACCGATTGGGTGGGCTTGTACATCGGCCCGATCATCAGCAGGTCTTGTTTCATGGGGATCCTTCGAGGAAGAACGGGACGCCGAGCTGCGTCGACCACTCGTGCATGTCCTTGAGGGCCTCGGCGTCGACGGGGATTCCGAGGGCGATGCGTTGTTTCTCCTCGAGGAGCTCGGGCTCGCCGGGGAAGAGGATGTCGCCTTGCGTGCGCAGGTCGTCGATCATCGCGTCGACGGTCTCCTCGATCGCGTCGCCGCCCGCGAAGCGCGCCGGATCGATGGCGATGAGGAGGTGGCCGATCTTGCGCGGGCGATCGAGCTCGTCGTACATGCCGTTGATGTGGCGGCCGAAGGTCATGCCGTTGAGGACGCCGCACAGCAGGTCGATCGCGAAGGCGAGGCCGTAGCCCTTGTAGCCGTAGACCGGGCCGCCCAGCGGGATCGCCGCCCGCGCCTTCTTCGGGTCGGTGGTGGGCACGCCTTGCTTGTCCACCGCGATGCCTTCTTCGAGCGCGCGTCCCTCGATGCGTGCGTTCAGCACCTTGTTCCACGCGACCTGCGAGGTGGCCATGTCCAGGCAAAGCGGCTCGCCCTTGGCGCGTGCGAAGGCGAACGAGATCGGATTGGTCCCGAAGTACTTCTCCCTGCCGCCGTGGGGGACGACAACCGAGCTCGAATGCGTCATCGCGATTCCGATCAGGTGCTCGCGCGCGGCCATGCGCGTGTAGAGTCCCATGGCGCCGCAGTGCGACGAGTGGCCCACGCCCACGATGCCCGCACCCAATTCCTTCGCCATCTCGATCGCCACTTCCATGGCGAGCGCCGCGTGCACGATGCCCAGGCCGTCCTCGCCGTGCACCTGGGCAGTGACCGGCCCGGTGCGCATCACGACGGGGGCCGCGGCCGCCTTGATCGAGCCGATGGTCATGCGCCGCAGGTAGTGCGTGAGGCGCAGCACGCCGTGGGAGTCGATGCCCCAGGCGCTCGTCTGCACCAGGGACGTTGCGACGAGGCGCGCTTCGGGGGGAGGAACGCCCACCTTCTCGAGGCAGGCGATGGCCCAGCGCTCGAGGCTCTCACGGGAGACGCGTTGCATGTTGGCGGCCATGTTAACCCAGCCCCGCGGGGCCGATTCGCCGCCCGGCCATCATCTTTCATCGCTTCGCCACAATCCATCCGCAGGCCGCCCCGGCGTTCTGGCACCATGCGTCTCGCCTGACCGGAGGATGCGATGACGAAGTGGGTGCGCGTGGCGTTGAACGTCCTGGCGGCGGTGGCCGCGATCCAGGCCTCGGCCGATCCGAAGGTCGAGGTCTTCACGCCCCAGGGAGAGTCGAAGGGGGTTCGCCAGGTGGCCGTGCGGTTCGGCGATCCCATGGTGGACTTCGGCGACCCGCGCCTCTCGGATCCGTTCACCTGGCAGTGCGAGGGCGATCCGCGGGCGGTGAAGGGAAAGGGCCGCTGGGCCGACGCGCGCAACTGGGTCTTCGATTTCGACGCCGACCTGCCCGCGGGCGTGCGCTGCCGGTTCGCGCTCGAGCCCGACCTGAAGAGCGCGAGCCTGGCGCCGCTCGCCGGTCCCCGCGGCTTCGAGTTCAATACCGGGGGTCCCACGGTAGTGGCCTCGCTCCCGCGCGAGGGACACACCGCCATCGACGAGGACCAAACGTTCGTGCTGATGTTCGACGCGCCCGTCGACCCGGCGAGCCTCGCGGACGCATGGTGCGAGGCCAAGGGCGTGAACGAACGCATTCCCGTACAGGCCCTCGGATCCGACGAGGCGCGCAAGGTCCTCGCCGCCCAGCCGCAGGCGGCCTACCGTTTCTATCGACTGGTCCTCAAGGGGCGCAAGCCCGTGGACCTCGCGCGCTTCCGCATCGAGGACACCCGCTGGCGCACGTTGCCCATCCTGGGCGCGCGCTGCTCGCGGCGCCTGCCCGCGGGCGGCGAGATGTCGCTCGTGATCGGCGAAGGCGTGAAGACGCGGAGCGGGATCGCCCGGGGCACGGCGCAACGGCTCGCCTTCGGCGTGCGCCCCGATTTCTCCGCGGCGTTGCACTGCCAGCGCGTGAACAAGGACGCGCAGTGCATGCCGACCTCGGCCATGCGCCTCGATTTCACCGCGCCGGTGGCCCGCCAGATCGCGGCGAGGGTGCGCCTGCAGCCCGCCAGGGGCAAGGCACGTCCGGCGGTCCTCGATCCCGACGTGAAGACGGTCGATGGCGTGCGCTTCGAGGGGCCGTTCCCCGAGTCGGCGCAATTCAGCGTCGAAGTTCCCGCCGACCTTCGCGACGACGCGGGACGCGCGCTCTCGAACGCCGCGTCCTTCCCGCTCGCGGTGCGCACCGACCGCTACCCGGCACTCCTCAAGTTTCCCGCACGCTTCGGGATCCTGGAGGCGAGCGATCCGATGCTGCCGGTCACGGTGCGCGGCATCGAGCCGGACCTGAAGGGCTCCGAGGTGGCCGTGTCCACGGCCCCGATTCCGGGCGCCACGACACGCATCGAAGGCGAGGGGCAGATCGTGCGCCGCCTGATGGCTTTCCTCACGCCGCCCGACGAGCGCGCCCGCAAGGGCAAGGCGGTGAAGCCGGGCGAGCTGCCTTCCATCGAGGCGGGCGACGAGGCGAAACCGCTTTCCATCCCGCGCCCGCTCAAGGGCCGCGCCACGGAAGTGATCGGCATCCCGCTCGGCAAGCCTGGCTTCTACCTGGTGGAGCTCGCGAGCCCGCGGCTGGGCGCCGAGCTGCACGGCGAGAAGGGCAAGCCCTACTACGTCGCCACGAGCGCGCTGGTGACCAACCTCGCGGTGCACCTGAAGCATGGCCGCGAGAGCTCGCTCATCTGGGTCACCCACCTGTCCGATGCCACGCCGGTGGCCGACGCGCGGGTGTCGTTGCGCGATTGCCACGGGGGGCTCCTCTACGAGGGGCGCACCGGCGAAGACGGCGTCGCGTCGATCGACAAGGAGATTCCCGCGGTGCGCGGCTATCCGCCATGCCCGCACATCGCGTTCGCCGAGGAGGGGGACGACCTCTCGTTCACGCTTTCCACCTGGCGCGAGGGCATCGAGCCGTGGAACTTCGGGATGAACGTGGGCTACTGGTCGGCGAAGAACCTCACCATCCACACCATCTTCGACCGCGCGCTCTTTCGCGCCGGCGAAAAAGTGAGCATGAAGCATGTGGCCCGGGTTCCCGTGGGCGTGGGCTTCCGCACGCCGAAGCCAGGCGAGGCGCCGGCGAAGCTCACGCTGATCCATGTGGGCAGCGACCAGAAGGTCGAGCTTCCGGTGCGCTTCGATGCGCACGGCATCGCCGAGAGCACCTGGACCATCCCCAAGGAAGCGAAGCTCGGTACCTACGAGCTTTCGTGGGAGCGTAACGGCGTGGCGATCCGCGCCGAGGCGCAGTTCCGCGTGGAGGCCTTCCGCGTGCCGCTCATGCGGGCCACGCTCGCCGCGCCGGCGGCGCCGCTCGTGCGTCCGAAGTCCACCCAGATCGATGCGGCCGTCACCTACCTCGCGGGCGGGCCCGCGGGCGCGATTCCCGTGACCGTGCGTCATCGCGTGGAGCCGCGCGAGGCGAGCTTCGAGGACTATCCCGAGTTCCAGTTCGGCGGCGATGCCGTGAAGGAAGGCGTGCAGACGGGATCCGCGGCCGACGCGTTCTCGCTCTACGACCCGGACGAGGAAGAAACGCCCGCCGAGGGCGGCGCCGGCAGTGGCGAGAGCACGGTCGCCACCCGCAAGGCGACCCTCGATGCCAACGGCACGGCCTCGCTTCGCATCGACAACCTTCCGCCGATCGAGCGCCCGGCGAGCCTCGTGGTGGAGATGGAGTACAGCGACCCCAACGGCGAGCACCTTTCCACGGCGACGCGCGTGGCGCTGCATCCGGCTTCCCTCTACGTGGGAATCAAGGTCGACAGCTGGGCCGCGAGCAAGTCGGGCGTGGACGCCCAGGTGATCGTCCTCGACACCTCGGGCAAGCCGCTCGCCGACCGCCCGGTGGCCGTCGACATCTTCGAGCGCAAGTCCTACTCCAGCCGGCGGCGCGTGCTGGGCGGCTTCTATGCGTACGACACCGTGACCGAGACGCGCAAGGTGGGCGAGGGCTGCGGCGGCCGGACCGACGGCAAGGGCCTCGTGCATTGCGCCGTGAAGCCGGGCGCGAGCGGCGAGCTGGTGCTGCGCGCACAGGCGCTCGACGATGCGAAGCTCGCTTCGGCCGCCACCGCGAGCGTGTGGGTCGCGGGCGACGGCGAGTGGTGGTTCGATCCGGCGAGCAACGACCGCATCGACCTCATCGCCGAGAAGCGCCGCTACGAGCCGGGCGAAACCGCGCGCTTCCAGGTGCGGATGCCGTTTCGCAAGGCGACGGTGCTCGTGACCGTCGAGCGCGAGGGAGTCCTTTCGCATCGCATCGTGGAGCTCGATGCGCGCTCGCCCGTGATCGAGGTCCCGGTGCTCGCAAGCTACGGGCCGAACGTGTACGTCTCGGCGCTTGCCGTGCGCGGGCGCATCGCGGGCAAGGGCGCGAAACCGCCGACGGCGCTTCTCGACCTCGCGAAGCCGGCGTACAAGCTGGGCGAGGCGAGCATCAAGGTGGGCCGCCGCGGCTACGAGCTCACGGTGAAGGTCTCGCCCGACCGCGACACCTTCAAGGTGCGCGAGAAGGCGCACGTGGCCATCGAGGTGAGCGATGCCGACGGGAAGCCCGCCGCCAACGGCGAGGTCGCGCTCGCCGCGGTGGACGAGGGCCTGCTCGAGCTCATGGACAACAAGTCCTGGGACATCCTCGAGGGCATGCTGGGCGAGCGTCCGCTCGAGGTGACCACCGCCACGGCGCAGGGCCACGTGGTCGGCAAGCGGCACTATGGCCGCAAATCCGTGCCCGCGGGCGGCGGCGGCGGCAAGTCGGGCGCGCGCGAGCTCTTCGACACGCTGCTCCTCTGGAAGGGCCGGGTGCCCCTGGACGCGCGGGGCCGCGCGAGCGTGGAGATCCCGCTGAACGATTCGCTTTCCAGCTTCCGGATCGTGGCGGTCGCGCTCCAGGGCGACGCGAAGTTCGGCACGGGCCGGGCGACGATTCGCACTACCCAGGACCTGATGGTCTTGGCGGGACTGCCGCCGGTGGTGCGCGAAGGCGACGCCTTCTCGGCGATGTTCACGCTGCGCAACGCCACCGCCGCGGCCATCGACGCGCGTTTCGCGTGGAGCGTTCGCGACGGGCCGGGGCTGAAGGGCAAGGCGATCGCGCAGGGCGAGGAGCCGGTGCGCCTCGCGGGCGGCGAATCCCGCCTCGTGTCCGTGCCGGTGACGGTGCCGGTGAACATGGCGAAGCTCTACTGGGAAGTGAACGCGACTTCCGCCGGCGCGCGCGACACGCTCCACGCGACGCAGGACGTGGTCGAGGTGCATCCGGTGCGCGTCTACCAGGCGAGCCTCGCGCGGCTCGACCAGCCCATCACACTCCCCGTCGATCGTCCCGCCGACTCCATCCCGGGCCGCGGCGGGGTGCGCGTGGAGATCATGGGCTCGCTCGCCGGCGAGCTGTCGCCGCTTCGCGAATGGTTCCGCTACTACCCGTATTCGTGCCTGGAGCAGCGCGCCTCGAAGGCGATCGGGCTTCGCGACGCGGCGATGTTCGCCGCGGTGGGCGCCTCGCTCCCGAACTATCTCGACCGGGACGGGCTCGCGCGCTATTTTCCCTCGGATTCGCTGGAGGGCAGCGATGTCCTCACGACCTACCTGGTGCAGATCGCCGACGCGGACGGGCGCGAGTGGCCGGAAGAGGCGAGGAACCGGATGCTGGACGGCCTCGATGCGTTCGTGACCGGGCGCATCACGCGGGGGAGCGCGTTGCCCACGGCGGACCTCGCGATCCGCAAGCTCGCCGCCATCGAGGCGCTTTCGCGCCACGAGCGGGCGCGGCCCGGGATGCTCGACACGATCGCGATCGATCCGCCGCGCTGGCCCACCTCGGCATTGGTGGACTGGATCGGCATCCTCCAGCGCGTGGAGGGCATCCCCGGGCGCGAGGCCAGGCGCGAGCAGGCGCTCTCCATCCTGCGCAGCCGCATGAACTTCCAGGGCACCGTGATGACATTCTCGTCGGAGCGCTCCGATGCGCTCTGGTGGCTCATGGTGAGCGGCGACGCGAACGCGAACCGGGCTTTGCTCGCGGTGCTCCCGGAAGCCTCGTGGCGCGAGGACATCGGCCGGGTGGTGCGGGGTGCGCTTTCGCGGCAGGTGCGCGGGACGTGGAGCACGACGGTCGCCAACGCCTGGGGCACGGTGGCGCTGGCGCGCTACTCGCAGGCATTCGAATCGACGCCCGTGAGCGGCAGCACGCGCGTCACGCTGGCCGGCGAACGCGAGGACGTCGAGGTGGCCGCGGCGAAGAAGACCCTCGATCTCGCGTGGCCCGGTTCCCGTGCGACGCTCTCGCTCGCGCACCAGGGGGAGGGGGCACCCTGGGCCATCGTGCAGTCGCGTGCCGCGCTGCCGCTGAAGGAAGCGCTCTCGACCGGCTATCGCGTGACGCGCACCGTGAAGCCCGTCGAGCAGAAGGACGCGCCGGGCTATTCGCGGGGCGACGTCTACCGCGTGACGCTCGAGATCGAGGCGCAGTCGGACATGACGTGGGTGGTCGTCGACGATCCGGTGCCGTCGGGCGCGGCGATCCTGGGCTCGGGCCTCGCGCGCGACTCGGCGCTCCTCACGCGCGGCGAGCGCAGCCTGGGCTGGGCGTGGCCCGCGTTCATCGAGCGCACGTTCACCTCGTATCGCGCGTACTACGAGCTCGTGCCGAAGGGGAAGTTCACGGTGGAGTACACGGTGCGCCTCAACAACCCGGGTCGCTTCGACCTGCCCGCGACGCGCGTCGAGGCCATGTACGCGCCCGAGATGCTGGGCGAGGTGCCGAACGCGCCGGTGAGCGTGAAGCCCTGATGGGCGCGCGCCGCTCCGCGCTCGCGGCGATCGCGCTCATCGCCGCGCTGCTTGCGGCGTTCCTGGCAAGCCTCGCCGTGCCTGCCTACCGCGTCGCCTCGTTCACGCAGGTGAAGGAAGAATGGCGCTCCGCCGATGCGTGGCTTCTCGCCCGCGACGGCGAGCGCCTTTCGCGCCAGCGCATCGATCACGAGCGCCGCCGCGGCGAATGGATCGCGCTGGGCGACGTCTCACCCGCGCTCGCCGACGCGGTCATCGCGGCGGAGGACCGGCGCTTCCGCTCGCACGCCGGCGTGGATTGGATGGGCTTCATCGGCGCAGCGCGCCAGGCGAGCGTGGGCGAGCGCCGTGGCGCCTCCACGCTCACGATGCAGCTGGCGGCGCAGCTCGAGCCCGCGCTGGAATCGGGAGGGCGGCGCGGCCCCATCGACAAGTGGCGCCAGGTGCGCCAGGCGCTCGCCATGGAGCGGACCTGGACCAAGGACGAGATCCTCGAGGCCTGGATGAACCTCGCGCCGTATCGCGGCGAGATCGAGGGCGTGGACGCGGCGGCGCGCGCCATCGCGGCCAAGCAACCCCAGGGGCTCGATCGCGCGGAAGCGGCGGTCCTCGCCGCCCTCGTGCGGGGGCCGAACGCCTCGCGCGAGGTGGTGGCGCGGCGCGCGTGCCAGGTGGCGGCCAACGATCCGGCCGTCTGCGAGGAGGCGCGGGGAATCGCCATCTTCGGCCTGGGCGCCGCCCGCGCGAGTCCCCGTCCCGAAGGCGACGCCCCGCACCTCGCGGCGAAGCTCCTCGCGACGCCGGGCGAAGCCTACGTCTCGACGCTCGACGCGCGGCTGCAGCGCTTCGCGGCGCAGAGCCTGCGGCGCCATATCCGCGAGCTGGACGGCCGCAACGTGCGCGACGGCGCGGTGGTCGTGATCGACAATGCGACCGGGGACGTCCTCGCCTACGTGGGATCGAGCGCGGAGCTGTCCCGGTCGCCCGAGGTCGACGGCGCCTCGGCGCCGCGGCTCGCGGGGTCGACGCTGAAGCCGTTCCTCTATTCGCTCGCCATAGAGCGCCGGCTCCTCACGGCGGCCTCGATCCTCGACGATTCGCCGCTTGCGATCAAGACCGCCGCGGGGCTCTACGTGCCCCAGAACTACGATCGCTCCTTCCGGGGCCCGGTGACCCTGCGCGTGGCGCTTGCCGCGTCGCTCAACGTTCCCGCGGTGCGCACGCTGGAGCTGGTGGGCTATTCGCCGTTCCATGCGCGGTTGCGCGCGCTGGGACTCAAGACGCTCGACCGCGACGCGGAGCACTACGGATACGGGCTCGCGCTGGGCGGGGGCGAGGTGACGCTCCTCGACCTCGCCAACGCCTATCGAGCGCTCGCCAACGGCGGCTGCTACGCCCCGGTGCGCTTCCGTTCCGACGGCGCTCCCATCGCGTGTGTCCCGGTGATCGACGAGCGCGCCGCCTTCGTCGTGGGCGACGTGCTCGCCGATCCGGCGGCCCGCGCGCCGACCTTCGGCCTGGCGAGCGCGCTTGCCACGCCGTACGGCGCCAGCGTGAAGACCGGCACCAGCAAGGACATGCGCGACAACTGGACCGTGGGCTACACCCGCCGGTTCACCGTGGGCGTCTGGGTCGGCAACTTCGACGGCGAGGCGATGCACGACGTCTCCGGCGTGAGCGGCGCGGCGCCCGTGTGGCGCGACGTGATGGACTACGCGATGCAGGCCACGCAGGGAAACCCGCCGGCGAAGCCGCCTTCGGGGCTCGTGCACGCCATGGCGCATTTCGATTCCCTCGAGCCCGATCGCGAGGAGTGGTTCGTCGCGGGCACGCAGGTGGAGCGCGTGGTCGCGGTCGCCGCGCCCGCCGGCCATGCGCGCCTCGAGTCACCGCCCGACGGGTCGATCTACGCGCTGGATCCCGACATCCCCGCCGGGCGCCAGAAGATCCTGCTGCGGGCGAGGGGCACCGGCGCCGGCGATCGCTTCGTGCTGCCCGATGGGCGCCGGATCGGGGCCGCTGAGCCCTTCCTGTGGCAGCCGGTCGCGGGGCGCCACGTGCTCACGCTCGTCGCGGCCGACGGCCGCGTGATCGAGCGCGCGCGCTTCGAGGTGCGCTGAAGCGTCGCGGGCAAGTTGACAGGACACTGTGTGCCGCATAGTATGCATCGCACAGTATGGATCCCTTCGAGACATTGCGGATGGAATTGCGGCGCGGGAGCCTCGTGCTCGCCGTGCTGGCGGCGCTTCGCTCGGAGAAGTACGGCTACACGTTGCGCAAATCGCTCGCCGACCGCGGCCTCGAGATCGACGAGGGGACGCTCTATCCGCTGCTGAGGCGCCTCGAGTCGCAGGGAATGCTGGAGAGCGAGTGGCGCGATTCGCAAGGGCGCAGCAAGCGCTTCTACCGGCTCTCGCCCGAAGGGCGCGTGCTGCTGAAGCAGCTGCACGCCGAATGGAAACGCATCGCCGGGTGCCTGGGCGAGATCCTGTAGGAGAAAATCGTGGAACTCATAGACCGTTATCTCCATGCGATCCGGCCGTGGCTTCCGTTGCGGGCGCCCCGCGACGAGATCCTGCGCGAGCTCTCCGAGGACATCCGCTCGGAAGTCGACGAGCGGCGCGGCGAGCGCGCGGAAATTCCCGAGGCGGAGCTGGTCGCGATCCTCAAGGCACGCGGCCATCCCATGGCCGTGGCGGCACGCTTCGGCCCGGGCGAGGCGTTGATCGGCCCGCGGTTCTATCCCATCTTCCGGCTGGTCGCGACCGTCGCGCTGGGCTATGTGCTGCTTCCGCTCCTGCTCGTGGTCTCGGCATGGAGCGCGGTTCGCAGCAGCCATCCGTTCGAAGCCGGCGTCCAGGCGATGTTCTCGTCGCTGCAGGCCGCGCTCATGTTCCTGGGAGTGCTCGTCGCGGTGTTCGCGGTGCTGGATCGCTACGCGAGCGCTTCTTCCGCCGCGTTGGAATGGGACCCGCGGCGGCTGCCGCGCGTACGCGATGCGCGCGAGAAGCTTCGCTGGCACGCCATCGGGATCGCGGTCGGCAACATCGTCCTCGCCGTCGCCTTCGCATCGTTCGCGTCCGGATTGCCGCTGCGGCTCCCGGGCGTCCACGATGCGATGCTCTCGGGGGCCTTTCCGGGGCCGGCCATGACCGCGGTGTTCGAGGGATCATGGCGCATGGTGGTCGCGTTGGCGCTCATGAACGTCGGTGCCGCGTCCACCATCATCGTGCAGCCCGCGCTCGCGCGGCATGGCACGCTCGTCATCGCGGCGGTCAACGCGATCATGGGCGCGCTGGTCCTCGCCGCGGCGATGCCCTACCTGGGTTCGATCGGGGAGGTCGCGTCGTTCGGCCCGGGGATCCGGGCGGCCAAGGCGGCGGGCGTTGGGGTCGATGCCCGGCAGTTGGGAGCGCTCCTGGGGCCCTCGCTCGACGCGGCGGCGGTGATTTTCCTCTTCGCGTGGGGCATCGGCTGCCTCGTCTCGGCGATCACGGAAACCTGGCGCTTCGCACGGCTCTGAGCAATCGCTAGGCTGCCAGCGCGCGAGCCGCGGGAATTCGCAAGGCGCGAAGCGACGGCCCCGCGCAGGCGGCGACCGAGATGAAGACGACGGCGCCCAGCCATTGAAGAGAGCCCTCGAGGTCGGGCGCGAGATGCATCGGTATCGGGAACATCACGGCGCCGAATGCGTGTCCCAACGCGACGCTCGCGGGAACCGAGGCGGCAAGGGCCATCGCCCAGGCGATGAGGCCGATCACCAGCGACTCGGCCTGCAGCATGCCCACGATCGCGCCGTGCGGCGCGCCGATCGCACGCATCACGCCGATCTCGCGGGTCCGTTCGAGCACGGCCAGGCCAAGCGTGGAGGCGAGCCCCATGGCGCCCACCGCGAGCATCACCCATCCCAGGGCGCCCAGGAACTGCACGACCAGGAGCAAGTGGTCTTCCAGCGCGCGACGGACTTCGCTCGCCAGGGCGCTCGTGGCGACGCGCAGGCCTTCGGCCTCCAGGGCGGCGCGCGTGCGCAGGATCGTGCCCAGGGAATGGCCACGGTCCGCGGGAATGACCGCCGCGGCGACCAGGGTCGCGCCCGCCTCGCCCCGCGCACGGGCGAGCGCCTCGCGTGGCGCGTACGCGATCGGCTGGCCCAGGCCTTCGATGAGTCCCACCACTTTCCAGCTCGCCTCGATGCCGTTCAGGACGAGCGTGACCTCGCCACCAGGCTCGAATCGCGCGTCGTCGAGGGCGAGGGCGCGCGTGGCGACCAGGACGCGTTCGTCTCCGGGTACCAGCCAGCGTCCGGCAACGATGGGAGGCGACATCAGCGCGGAGGGAACCGGCAGCCCGAGCACGGTGAAATTCTCGCCCGGTGCGCCTCCTCGCGGTGCATTGGCGCCCGCGCCTATCCATGCTTCGGCGGCCGCGATACCTTCGGCGGCCCGCACGAGCGCTTCCAGGCGTGCCGGCGGCTGCGGCTGCGCCATGCGAAGCAGGAAGTCGGAGCGTAGCCCCGCGAACATCGCATCGACCGATTCCACCACGGACGCACGCAGGTTGTGCGCCGCCACGAACACCGCGCCGCCGGCGGCGAGCGTCGCGAGCGTGAGCGCGAGGCGGCCGCGCCGCCGAAAGGCATTGTTGAGGGAAAGCATGAGCGGACGGCCCACGCCTGGAATCGCGACCCGCCGGGTTACGAGGCGCTCCGCGACGGCGCCGCCATCGCGTAGCGATTGCGCGACGCTCGAACGGCACGCTCGCCACACGGTAAAGGCCGTGGCGAGGACCGGCACCAGTACCCCGGCGCTCGCCTGCAACCCGAAGGCCCAGGCGGGGATCGCGAAGCCGTCGACGGGGAAGTTGAGCATCTGCCCCTTGAGGGCCGCGTAGGGGCGCGCGACGAGCGCCGCGAGCGGCAGCGCGATCGTGGTCGCCGCGAGGCCCAGCGCCGCCGCGAAGGCGAGATACATCGCGAGGAGCTGCCGGGGGCTTGCGCCCAGCGCCTTCATGACCGCGATCTCGCGCGATTGCCCGGCGAGAAGCGCCGCCATCAGGTTCACCACGAGGAGCGCGCAGGCGCAGAGCGCCAGGAGGGCGAACGCGCCCTGCGTCATGAGCAGCGAATCCATCTGCGCCGCGTGCACGTGCTGGTTGGGCACCGGGACCGTCACGGCGAGCACCCGTCCCCCGCGATGCTCGACGATGTCGCGGACCTCCTCGGCCACCGCGCGCACGCCTTCGCGAGTGGGTGCGTCATCCCGCACGCGAAACTGGATCTCCCGCGTTCCGGCACCCAGGCGTTCCAGCGTGCCCGCGGTCACGAATCCGTAGACCACGTGGTCCATCCATCCAGGCGCCACGCTCACGTCGTGCGCGACTCCCACGACCTCGAGGGGCGAAGCTTCCCGAGCTCCGGAGCGCACGCGGATCCGCTCTCCCACCGAGGCGCCCGAGAGCTCGAGCGACGAGCCCTCGATGGCGACCTCGCCGTCGCGCGGCCAGCGTCCGGCCGTCAACGCGAGGCGCGCCATGTCGGCGGCATCGAAGGTGTCCGGCGCGAGGAGGAGCGCCGACGTTTCGCCCGTCTCGGCCACGAGCAAGGCGGACGCGATTCTTCGCCCGTGCGCGGCCGCCACGCGCGGCAGTGCGCGGATCTCGGCGAGAACCGCATCGTCGAGACGGTCCACGCGAAGCGTCGCCGAGACCGGCAGGCTCGCGAGGTATGTCCCGCTGGTCGCAACGCGAACCAGCGACCAGGTGTCGAGGAGGGCGCCGGCGCCTGCGAGGCCCGTGGCGAGCGCGAGCACGGCGAGCAACGTTCGCCCCTGGTGGAGCGAAACGTCGCGCGCCACCTTGAGCCAGCGGGGGCTAGCCGTTCGCACGTGCCGTCTCGATGCGCCCGTCGGTGAGCGACACGGTGCGCGATGCATGGGCGAGCGCGGCGCGATCGTGCGTTGCGACGATCACGGTGCGCCCTTCGCGAACCACGGCGCCCAGCAGCGCGATCAGGTCTCGGGCCGAGCGCGAATCGAGGTTTCCCGTGGGCTCGTCGGCGAGAACGATCGGGGGATCGTTCGCCAGGGCACGCGCGACGGCCACGCGCTGCTGCTGGCCGCCGGAGAGCGTGGCGGGAAGCTTGTCGGCCTGGTCGGCGATGCCCAGCTCGGCGAGAAGGGCGAGGGCGCGCGCACGGCGCTCGGTGCCCGACCCGCGGCCGGCGAAGTCCATGGGCAGCATCACGTTCTCCGCCGCGGTGAGCGAGGGCAGCAGCTGGAAGAACTGGAAGACGATGCCGACGCTTCGTCCCCGCCATCGCGAGAGGCCGCTTTCGGAGAGCGAATGCAGGGCTTCTCCGCCGACCACGGCCTCGCCGCCGCTCGGACGGTCGATGCCGCCCAGGACGTTCAGGAGCGTGGACTTGCCGCTGCCCGAGCGTCCGACGAGGGCCACGAGCTCTCCCGCGGGAATCTCGAGGTCGATCGCGTCCAGGGCGAGGTAGCGCCCGGCGGGCGTGGGATATTCCTTCCGGATGCCGCGTAGCGAGATGAGTGCTTGCATGTCGCCACTCTAGGCAACGCGCGTGCCGGCGGCGCTCCGTTGGACGGCCCCGATCGACCATTCACCGAAATTCGCGACCTTCGCGGGCCTTCCGATCTCATGCTGGGATCCTCGCAATGCATCGGAGGAGTAGTCATGAAGCGATTCGCCGCCGCCGTTCTATTCCTGTCGAGCCTATCGACCGCGAGCGCCTTCGCGCAGGAGAAGCAGTTCGATTTCCTCCTCGGCCAGTGGGAGGTGGACGTGCGTCCGAAGGTGAGCGGCATCGCCGCCGCGATCCACGGCACGCCCAAGCTCACCGGCACGTGGAAAGCCTGGCGTGCGATGGACGGGCTCGCCATCGAAGACGAGCTTCGCATTGTGGACACTTCGGGCAATCCGATATCCTTGAGCCATGGGATGCGCATCTACTCGAAGGCCGATCACCGCTGGAGGGCGGGCTTGCTGGACGCCTATCGCGCGCGCTTCAGCGAGTCGAGCGGCGAGGCGGGAACCGACGTGGTGATGTCGGGACGCGGCGTCGACCCGGAAGGCCGTCCCGTGATGAGCCGCGTGCGTTACCTCGACATCGGCCCCAACGGCTTTCGCATGCAGCAGGACCGCTCGTCCGACGAGGGAAAGACCTGGGACGAGGCCGTGCTCACGATCGTGGCGAAGCGCACCGGCGCGGCAGCGCCGCGCTAGGCAACGTGACGCGCGCGTGGCTCTGGACGCAGGTCGCCGCCGCGTGGCTGCCGGTCTGGGCGCTCTTCACGGTGCTGATGATGGACGTGCATGGGCTGGCGTTCGGCGTCGCGTCGATCGGCTCGCTGCAGCTCATCGTCGCGGCCGCGCTGCTCGCCTATCCGGTGTACCGGTTCGCGCGCCGCCATCCGTGGCCACACCCGTTCCGGGTCGGGTTCGCACTGCGGCACGTCGCGGGCGCGGCGCTGTACGCGGTCGGCTGGATCGCCATGGTGAGCCTCATCCGCAGCGCCATGATGGGCCAGCTCGTCGTCGCGGTGGGCCCGGGCCTCACGCCCTTCCTGGTCATGGGCGCATGGCTCTACCTCATCGTGGCCGGCGTGATCTACGCGAACGAGGCCGCGCGGCGCGCGGGCGAGCTGGAAGCGCACGCCGCCCGGGCGCAGCTCGCCGCGCTGCGCGCGCAGCTCCATCCGCATTTTCTCTTCAACGCGCTGCATGCGCTCGTGCAGCTCATTCCGGTGGATCCCCGTGCGGCGGCGCGCGCCGCCGAGCAGCTCGGCGCGGCGCTTCGAACGACCGTGGACGAGGAGCGCGACATCGTGAGCCTCGCGGAGGAATGGGCGTTCGTCGAGCGCTACCTCGCGATCGAGTCCATGCGATTCGGCGAGCGGCTCGTGGTGCGGCATACGATCGACGACGACGCCTTCGACGCGAGGCTTCCGTCCTTCGCGCTGCAGACGCTGGTCGAGAACGCGGTGATCCACGGCGCGGCCGCGCGGGAGGCCGCGACGCTCGTGACGATCGCGGCCCTCGTGGAGGGCGCGACGCTTTCGGTCACGGTGAGCGACGACGGTCCGGGCATCGCCGGGGAACCGGCGGAGCAGGGAACGGGACTGCGCCGGCTTCGCGAGCGCCTTCGCGGCCTCTACGGCGATCGCGCGAGCCTCGCGATCCGTTCGCTGGGACCGAATGGATTCGAGGCCATCCTCCTCATTCCCCAGGAGGACCATGACTGAGGCCCGGGTGAGCGCCGTGGTCGCCGACGACGAGCCGTTCGCGCGCTCCGGCCTGCGCCGCATGCTCGCGGAGTTCGACTGGATCGATTGCGTGGGCGAGGCCGCGAGCGGGCCGGCCGCCATCGAGACGATCGATCGGCTGCGCCCCGACCTCGTCTTCCTCGATATCCGGATGCCGGGCGCCACGGGGCTGCAGGTGCTGGGGCGCATCGCTCACCGCCCTCGCGTCGTCTTCACGACCGCGTTCGCCGAGCATGCCGTCACGGCTTTCGAGCTGGGCGCACTCGACTATCTCCTGAAGCCCTTCGGGCACGAACGGCTCGCCGTCGCGATGGAGCGCCTGCGATCGACACGCGGCACGCCGCAGCCTCCCGACGCGGAGCGGCTCGCCGAGACGCTGGCGCATGGGCCGATCGCGCGCCTCTTCGTGCGCTCCGGGCACAGCATCGTGCCGGTCGCGGTCGCCGACATCGCGTGGTTCGAGGCGATGGGCGACTACGTCGTGCTGCACACGGCGCCGGGGAAGCACGTGCTCCACGTGACGCTCGCGCAGCTCGAGTCGCGCCTGGACGAGCGGCACTTTCGCCGCATCCACCGCGCACATATCGTGAACCTCGAACACGTGGCCGCCTTCCGGCGGCTGCCGGGCGGCGCGCTCTGCGCGGAGCTGGGCGACGGAACGCGGATCGCGGTGAGCCGCGCAAAGGCGCGCGAGCTTCGCGCGCTCGCGAGCTGAAAGGGGCTACTTCCCGGAGCCGGCGACGATCTTCTGGCGCTGCTCGCCCAGGCCCTGGATCCCGAGCGTCACGACGTCGCCTACCTTGAGGTATTGCGGCGGCTTCATGCCCAGGCCCACGCCCGGAGGCGTCCCGGTGGTGATCATGTCGCCGGGCAGGAGCGTCATGAACTGGCTGATGTAGGAGACGAGGTGCGCGCAGCCGAAGACCATCGTGCGCGTGTTGCCGCGCTGGCGCTTCTCGCCGTTCACGTCGAGCCACATGTCGAGCGTCTGGGGATCGGCGACCTCGTCGGTGGTGACGAGGTACGGGCCCACCGGTCCGAAGGTGTCGCAGCCCTTGCCGCGGTCCCACTGGCTGCCGCGCTCGAGCTGGAAGTCACGCTCGGAGACGTCGTTCACCACGCAATAGCCGGCCACGAAGTCGAGCGCCTTGGACTCGGGCACGTACTGCGCCTTCGTCCCGATCACGATGCCCAGCTCGACCTCCCAGTCGAGCTTCGTCGATCCGCGCGGCTGGACCACGTCGTCGTTGGGACCGGTGAGGCAGGTCGTCGCCTTCATGAAGAGGATCGGCTCCTTCGGAATCGGCATGTTCGATTCCGCGGCGTGGTCGCTGTAGTTCAGGCCCACCGCGACGAACTTGCTGATGCCCGCGTAGGGCACGCCCAGGCGCGGGTTGCCGCGCACCACCGGCAACGTCTCCGGCTTCACGCGCGCGAGGCGCGCGAGGTTTCGCGGCGCCAGCATCGCGTCGTCGATCTGCGTGATCACCTTGGAGAGGTCGCGGACGTTGCCTTCCTTGTCGGCGAGGCCCGGCTTCTCGCGGCCCTGCGGGCCGTAGCGCAAGAGCTTCATCTTCTTGTTCCTGTCATCCCCGGGGTGACAAATCTACAGGCTCATGCCGCCATCCACAAATACAGCCTGCCCGGTCATGAACGACGATTCGTCCGACACGAGGTAGACGAACGTCTCCGCCATCTCCTCGGCGGTGGCGAGCCGTCCCATGGCCTGGCGGGCGACGAAGTCCTTGCGGGCCTGCACGGGATCGGCGAAGGCGTTGATGCGGCCGCCGAGCGACGGGGTGTCCACGGTGCCGGGACACACGCAGTTCACGCGAATACCCTGGTTCACGTGGTCGATGGCGAGCGCGCGCGTCAAGCCCGCCACCGCCGCCTTGCTCGCCGCGTACGCAACGCGATTCGGCGCGGCCTTTTCGCCACCCAGCACGGAGGCCATGTTGAGGATGACCCCGCCCCCCGCGGCCGCCATCCTGGGGATCATGTGCCGGCACACCGTGTATTGGCTGCGCACGTTGATCGCGAAGCTGCGGTCCCAGTCGGCGGGCGTGCACTCCACGATCGATCCCTGGTGCACCCAGCCCGCGCAATTGAAGAGGATGTCCACCGCGCCCGTGGCCTCGACGAAGCGCGCGACCTCCTGGTCGTCGGTCACGTCGAGGCGCGAGGCCGCGACGCCGGCCGCGCGTTCGTATTGCGCGAGCAGCCTCACGTCGATGTCGGTGGCGAGGACGGTAGCCCCCTCGCGCACGAATGCCTGGACGGCGGCGCGACCCATGCCCTGGCCCGCGGCGGTGACGAGGGCGCGCTTGCCCTTGAGGCGATTGGACATGGGGGATCTCCGTGCTAGAGTGCCGTGAAATTGGCCTGACCACTTTACCAGATGCCGCTCCAAGCCGTCGATAACCGAAGGCTCTACCGGCAGATCGCCGACCAGATCGCGGCGCTCATCGAAAAGGGCGAGTACGCGCTCGGCCAGCGGCTGCCGCCGGAGCGCGACCTCGCGAAGCAACTGGGCGTGAGCCGTCCCTCGGTGCGCGAGGCCCTGATCGCGCTGGAGGTCGAAGGCTATGTCGAGGTGCGGGTGGGCTCGGGCGTCTACGTGCTGGGGCCGAGCCCGGGCGCGCGTCCCGAGCCGCTACCCGCCGACTCGGGCCCCTTCGAGCTCATCCGCGCGCGCTGGCTCATCGAATCCGAATGCGCGGCGCTTGCCGCGAAGAGCGCCACGCGCGCCCAGGTACGCGCCATGGAGGGCTCGCTCGACGAGATGGAGGCGCAACGCGACCGGGGCATGATGCCGCTCGCGGCCGACCGCCAGTTCCACCTGCGCGTAGCCGAGGCGAGCGGCAACAGCGCGCTCGCGCTCGTCGTGAAAACCCTCTGGGACCAGCGCACCGGGCCGCTCTTCCTGCGGCTGGAGCACCACTTCGACACGCCGCAATTGTGGACGGTGGCGATCAAGGAGCACCGCGAGGTGCTCGCTGCCATCGCGCGCCACGACGCGACCGCGGCGCGCGTATCCATGCGCCGGCACATGGACCAGGCGGCGAAGCGGTTCAGCGGCAGCTGGGACAGGAAAAGGCGAAAGTAGGGCTACGATGGCGATATCCCGGCACGTGATCGAGCAGGAGCCCCGAATGCTTCGCGAAACGCCGTTGTACCTGCGACTGAATCCCTCCGACGACGTGGTGATCGCCTGCCGCGAGCTCGAGGCGGGCACCAACCTGCTGAAGGAGGGCGTGGTCGTGCGCGAACGCATTCCCGCGGGGCACAAGGTAGCGACGCGCGACGTGGCGAAGGACGAGCCGGTGCGACGCTACAACCAGGTGATCGGCTTCGCCACCCGGCTCATCCAGGCGGGCGCGCACGTGCATGTGCACAACCTCGAGGTGCGCGACTTCGCGCGCGACTATGCGTTCGGCGCCGCATACGAGCCCACGCGCTTCGCGCCCGAAGCGGCCACCTTCCAGGGCATCGTGCGCCCCGACGGCCGCGTGGCCACGCGCAACTACATCGGGATCCTCTCGACCGTGAACTGCTCGGCCACCGTCGCGAAGCACGTCGCCAAAGCCTTCGAGGGCGCGGCACTCGCCTCGCATCCGAACGTCGACGGCGTGGTCGCGCTCACGCACACCATCGGCTGCGGAATGGACACGGGCGGGGAGGGCATGGACATCCTGCGGCGCACGCTGGCGGGCTACGCCCGGCACGCCAATTTCGCGGGCGTGCTCGTGATCGGCCTGGGATGCGAGGCCAACCAGATGGATGCGCTCTTCTTCACGCAGGGCCTCGCGCAGGGCCCCTTGCTCCGCGCGATGACGATCCAGGACAAGGGCGGCACGGCGAAGGCGGTCGCCGAAGGCGTCGCGATCGTGAACGGGATGCTCGCCGCGGCGAACGAGGTATCGCGGTCCACGGTGCCGGCGAGCGCGATCGTGGTGGGCCTGCAATGCGGCGGCTCGGATGGCTACTCCGGCATCACGGCCAATCCCGCGCTCGGCGCAGCGGTGGACCTCCTGGTGCGAAACGGCGGGACCGCGATCCTCTCGGAGACGCCCGAAATCTACGGAGCCGAGCACCTGCTCACGCGGCGCGCGCAAAGCCGGGGCGTGGGCGAGAAGATCGTCGCGCGCATCAAGTGGTGGGAGGAATACACGGCGCGCAACAAAGGCGAGATGAACAACAACCCCTCGCCGGGCAACAAGGCGGGCGGCCTCACCACGATCCTCGAGAAGTCGCTGGGCGCGGTCGCCAAGGGCGGCACCACGGGCCTCATGGATGTCTACGAGTACGCGCAGCCGGTGATCACCAGGGGTTTCGTCTTCATGGACACGCCGGGCTACGACCCCGTCTCGGCTACCGGGCAGGTCGCGGGCGGCGCGAACCTCATCTGCTTCACGACCGGCCGCGGCTCGGTCTACGGTTGCAAACCGGCACCGTCGCTCAAGCTCGCAACGAATACCACGATGTACGAGCGCATGGAAGACGACATGGACATCAACTGCGGCGAGATCCTGGACGGCTCGCTCACGGTCCAGGAGGCGGGCGAAAGCATCTTCAAGTTGATGCTCGCCACGGCGTCTGGCGAGGCGAGCAAGAGCGAAAGGCACGGCTTCGGGGCGGACGAGTTCGTCCCGTGGCAGCTGGGCGCCGTAATGTAAGGCTGTTCCGCATCACCCATAAGAATCTCAAGGAGGAGATATCCATGACACGCAGACGCTTTCGCAGCAGCATGCTCGCCGCGCTCACCGGCGCGGGAATCGCGACGGCCGCGGCGTTGCCGGCCGCGGCCCAGGAAAAGCTGGTGGTTTGGTTCACCAAGGGCTTCTACCCGTCGGAGGATGCGGCGCTGAACGCCATGGTCGAGCGCTTCGAGAAGAAAACCGGCGTGAAGGTCGAGCTCTCGCTCTACGCGGTGCAGGACATGATCCCGAAGAGCGTCGCGGCGCTCGATGCCGGCACGCCCCCCGACGTGGGGTTCGGGCAGACCTACGATTTCCAGGTGACCGGGAAATGGGCGGCCGAGGGCAAGCTCGTGGACCTGACGGACATCATCACGCCGATCAAGGGCAAATTCCTGCCCAACACCATCTCCACGACCTATCTCCTGGGGCCGAACGGCAAGAAGGCCTACTACGCGATCCCGATCTACCAGCAGACCATCCACATCCAGTACTGGAAGGACATGCTCACGGAGGCGGGATTCAAGGAAAGCGACATCCCGACGGACTGGAAAGGCTACTGGAGCTGGTGGTGCGACAAGTTCCAGCCGGCGTATCGCGAGAAGACCGGGAAGCGCGTCTACGGCATCGGCCAGCCCATGGGAGTCGACTCGAGCGATTCGTTCTTCAGCTTCCACCAGTTCATGCTCGCGTACAACGTGCGCCTGGTCGACGACAACGGCAAGCTCCTGGTCGACGACCCGAAGAATCGCGCCGGGATCGCGAATGCGCTGCGGGACTACACCAGCATCTACCTCAAGGGGTGCACGCCGCCCTCGTCCACCAGCTGGAAGGACCCCGACAACAACGTGGCCTTCCACAACCGCAACATCGCCATGACGCACAACGCAACGATCTCCATCGCGGCCAAGTGGCTGGACGACGCCAACAACGCGACCCTCACGCCGGCCGAGCGCGCCCAGGCGAAGAAGAACTACGAGGAGAACATCGCCACCGCGATCTGGCCCAACAAGCCCGACGGCACGCCGATGAACTACCTCGCGGCGATCAAGACGGCCGTCGTGTTCTCTTCCGCGAAGAACCCGAAGCGCGGCAAGGAGTTCCTCGCCTTCGCGGTGCAGGACGAGAACCTGATTCCCTACACGGAAGGCACGCTCGGACGCTGGTACTCCACGACCAGGGCCGGGGCCGACAGCCCCTGGTGGACCGACGGAAAGGACCCGCACCGCAAGATGGTCTCGCACCAGTTCCGCGCCGGCACGGGCGTCTTCCCCTTCGTGTCCAACTACAAGTTCACCATCCTCAATAACGAGAACGTCTGGGCGAAGGCGATGAGCCGGGTCGTGAACGACAAGTGGACACCCGAGAAGGCGACCGACGAGATGATCGCGCGCATCAAGGAAGTGGCGGGCTGACCACGGCCTCGACCGCCCTCCCAGCCGGCGCCGCGGCCCCCACCGCGGCGCCCTTCAGGCCGGTGTCCTGGAACACGGTCGGCCTCATCCTCGTCGCGCCCTACGTGCTGGTGTTCCTGTTGTTCGTGGTGTACCCGGTGGGCTACGGCTTCTACCTCGGCCGCCACCCGGAGAGCTATGTAAAGCTCTTCAACGACCCGGTCTTCCTCCAGGCGGTGCTCAACACGTTCCTGTTCATCACCGTCGTGGTGAACGTCAAGTTCGTGCTGGTGCTGGTCCTTTCCTGGTTCTTCGTGCAGGAGAGGGCGTGGGTGCGTGTCGTCGCCGTGCTCTTCATCCTTCCGTGGGCGGTGCCGTCCATCCCGACCATCCTGTCGTTTCGCTTCATGCTGAACCCCGAATGGGGGATCGTGAACAGCGTGATCTTCAGGCTCTTCCACGTCGACGGTCCCAATTGGCTGAACGACCGCTGGATCGCATTCTCGATGGCGGGATTGGTGCACATCTGGAAATCGCTGCCGTTCTGGACGCTGATCCTGGTGAGCGGGCGCCTCGCGATCCCGAAGGAGCTCTACGAGGCTTCCGCGGTCGATGGCGCCACGGGCTGGCAGCAGTTCCGCTGGGTGACGTGGCCCTCCATCCGCAACCTCTACCTCACGTGCACCATCATCTCGATGATCTGGACCCTGGGAGACTTCAACAGCGTCTACCTTCTTACGGGAGGCGGGCCCTCCGACCTCACCCACGTGCTCGCCACGCTCGGCATCCGCTACCTGCGCCTGGACCAGGTGGACATGTCGATGGCGACGATCGTCGTGGCGATGCCGGTGGTGATGCCGCTCGTCTATTACATGGTGCGCCACCTTTCCAAGGGTCCCGACGAGGCCTGAATGGGGCTTTCCGCACGCAAGGCGTGGCACGAGGGACGGCTCCTGCTGATCGCCATCCCGTTGCTGCTCTGGACGCTGCTGCCGCTCTACCACATGCTCCTCTTCGCGATCTCGCCCAAGGAGAGCGCGTTCGCCGGGAAATTGTGGCCGGACCATCCGACGCTCTCCAATTTCAGCCGCGTGTTCCAGGAGCAGCACCATTTCCTCACCTATTTCTGGGCGCAGATCGGAAGCAGCGCGCTGGTGGCGTTCGCGACGGGTGCTCTCGTGCTCACGGTGGCGACGTCGGCCGCCTTCGCGATCAGCCGCTTGCGGGTAAAGGGGGGGCGGCTCGTCATGAACGCCGCGCTCGTGACCTATTTCATCCCGGCGGCGTTCCTCGCCGTGCCCATGTACAAGGCGATGGGCACCTATGGCCTGCTCAACACCCGCTGGGCCCTGGTCCTCGCGATGGTGACGCTGGCGAGCCCGTACGCCATCTGGGTGCTGAAGCAAGCCTCGGACAAGCTGCCGCTGGAGCTGGACGAGGCCGCGATCATGGACGGCGCGACCGCGATGCAGCTCTTTCGCCTCGTCTACCTGCCGCTCATGGTTCCGTCGCTCGTGGCGATCGGGACATACGCGGTGCTCCTCGCCTGGAACGAGTACCTGTACGCCTTCCTCCTCCTGTCCAACGAGAAGGAAGTCACGCTGGCGGTGGCCCTGGGGCAATTCCTGTCGGCCGACGATTCGCCGTGGGAGCTTCTCATGGCCACGGGGGTGGTCTACGCGTTGCCGCCGGCCGCCATCTACTACGTATTCAAGAGATACATGGTTTCCGGCCTCACCGCGGGTGCGGTGAAGAGTTGACCCCTGTTTTCACGGCTGTAGCGCCGGAGTGTTCCTCCATGCGGACAATTGTCTGACGTTCTGTAGGACGATGCCTAATGTCCGACGGTTCGTTCCGACAGGTGAATCATGCTCGGGCCGACTTCATGACAAAGCCGGGAAAACTAAGCTAGTCCCAACGTAACGCGCCACACGGACCAAGCCACATGGAAAACACGATTCTTGTCGTCGAGGACGATCCCGAGCTCCAGGAAGTCCTCACCCTCAATCTCCAGAACGCGGGCTACAAGGTGCTCCGCGCGAGCAACATCCGCCAGGCGGAAGCGCTCGTCAATACGACCCTTCCGCAACTGATCCTGCTCGACTGGATGCTTCCCGATACGCCGGGCCTGTCGTTCGCACGCAAACTGCGCAGCGAGTCGCGCACGATGGCGGTGCCGATCATCCTGCTCACGGGGCGGGACGGCGAATCCGACAAGATCACGGGCCTGGAAGCGGGTGCCGACGACTATCTCATCAAGCCCTTCTCGCCGCGCGAATTGCTCGCGCGGATCAAGGCCGTGATGCGCCGCTGCTCGCCCCAGCACGCCGACATGATCGTGGAGATCGCGGGCCTTCGCCTCGATCCGGCCTCGCGCCGCATCACGGGCAACGGCCAGGACATCGAGCTCGGAGCGCTGGAGTTCCGCATGCTGCGCTTCTTCATGACGCACCCGGGCCGCGTGTACAGCCGCGCCCAGCTCCTCGACGAGATCTGGGGCAACAACGTATACGTCGAAGAGCGCACGGTGGACGTGCACATCCGCCGGCTGCGCCAGGCGCTCGAGCCTACCGGCCACAAAGACCTTCTCGAAACCGTACGCGGGGTGGGCTACTGCTTCCGACGCGAGCTGCCCCAGGAAGCCACGCCGCGTATTCCCGCCGTGGTCCGACCTGCCCAAGGCCTGCCGGACTATTTCGCCCGGGCCGCATAGCCTCGGTTTCTTCACAAGCCGCCTGTAAGTTGCAACGTGAGGGTGCGCGGATGTCGCGCATCCCACGCAACCGAAGGAGGCACGCAAGATGAGGTTCTCGGTCCAGTTGCTCGCCATCACGGCAACGGTCCTGTCGTTCAACGCGACGCCGCAGGCAAGCTCGACGCCGCTGCCCTCGTCGGTATTGACGCCCTCGGTCCAGCCGGCGGCCGCAACCGTCGACGAGGAGATGCGGATGGCCACCGCGCCGGTCGATGCTCCGGCCTCCCATGCCTCGCCTTTCGCGTGGTTGCTCGCGGCCGGCTTCCTCACGCTCGTGGTGTTGCGCCGGACCCGTTCCGCGCCCCTCGAGTAGGCGCCTCCGCACGCACCGAAAGCCCGCCTCGCGCGGGCTTTTTCTTTTTCCCCCGGTATCGGCGATGATATCGGCGCGGGGCGGGGAGGCTTCGCGCCCAATGCAACGCACCCAGGAACATCGGAAGACCGCACTCAAGGCGGGACTGCGCTACGTGACCGATGGCGTGCCGGGCATCGTCCGCAAGCGTGCGGGCACCGGCTGGGCCTACTACTCACCCCATGGCGCACGCATTCGTGACGCGGACAAGCGCCACCGCATCAACGCGCTCGCCATCCCGCCCGCGTGGACCGACGTGTGGATCTGTCCCGACGCAGACGGTCACATCCAGGCCACGGCCCGTGACGCGCGCGGCCGCAAGCAATACCGCTATCACGCCCTCTATCGCGAGGCGTGCGACCGATCCAAGTTCCGCCGCATGCTCGAGTTCAGCGAGATCCTGCCGAGGCTTCGCGAGCGCATCGAGCGCGATCTCGCCGCGCCGGACCTTACCCGGCGCCAGATCCTCGCCACCGTGATCCGGCTCCTCGACAAGACGCTGATCCGCGTGGGCAACGACGAGTACGCGCGCGAGAACCGCTCCTTCGGGCTCACGACGCTGCGCCGGCGGCATGTGGAGGTCGACGGCACGTCGCTTCGCTTCACCTTCCGGGGAAAAAGCGGCGTCGAGCACAACGTGGCGCTCGCCGACCGGCGCCTCGCGCGGATCATCCAGCGCTGCCAGGACCTTCCGGGGCACGAGATATTCCAGTACCTGGACAGCACCGGCAGGCGCCAGGCGATCGCCTCCGACGACGTGAACGTGCACCTTCGCGAGATCACCGGGCGCCACATCACGGCAAAGGATTTCCGCACCTGGGGCGGCACCATGCACGCGGCGCTCGCGCTGCATGCGATGGGCTCCGCGGCGACCCGCCGCGAGGCCGACCGCAACATCGTGCGCGCCATCGACCAGGTGGCCGAGCGCCTGGGCAATACGCGCGCGGTATGCCGCAAATATTACGTGCACCCGGTGTTGATCGAGGCCTACCTGCGGGGGCTCACCGTGCCGTTCCCGTCCCGGGGCGGCGCCAACGGCCACCGGCGCGGGCCCGAGGCCGCGGCGCTTCGCCGCGACGAGGTCGCGGTGCTACAGTTCCTGCACGAGCAACTCGACGGGACCGCCTGATGCGGGAGCCGGAATTCCTCCTCGATGCCGCACGCGTCGTGCGCCATGCGGTGCTCGAGCCGCAAGGGCAGGGGTACAACGCGATCGCGGGTGACGTTCCCGTGGACCAGGAAAACGTCACGGCACTGGCGGTGGTCGAGCGCCTCGTGGACGGCAAGGTGTTCCTGCTGCACTGCAACGGCGACTGGGAGACGGTCGTCGCGACCGCGCATGACGATGCGGCGCATGCCGAGCGTTCCGGCCGTGAGCTCTACGCCGCGGCCCGGCAGCGCTGGGCGGACTTTCGCGAGCTGACCCCGGAGGAGGAGCGCGAGCTCATCTCCACCAAAACCTTTTTAACAGGCCTCGTCGCAGAGGATTGAAGGTCCATTGCCATGCGCTACAACGTGTCCTGCCACTGCGGAGAAGTGGCCTACTCGGTCGAAGGCGAGCTCGAGCAGGCGATCGAATGCAACTGCACGCATTGCAGCCGGAAAGGCTACCTGCTGTGGTTCGTGCCAGGCAGCCAGGTGACGTTCAAGACGCCCGAGGATGCGCCTCCCGACTATCAGTTCAACAGGCGCGCGATCCATCACAGGTTCTGTCCCACCTGCGGTTGCGCCCCGTTCGCCAACGGCAAGGATGCGAAGGGAAACGACACCGTCGCCGTGAACGTGCGCTGCATCGAGGGCATCGACCTCGCCACCGTGAAGCGGGTCCCTTTCGACGGACTGCACAAGTAGGAATCGTCCGACGCACTTTCCGGCCGAGCCGCAGGAATGCCCCTTCCCGCGCCGCGTGCCTCGACTATTCCACCGTCACCGACTTCGCGAGGTTGCGGGGCTTGTCGACGTCGGTTCCCTTGCACACCGCCGCGTGGTAGGCGAGCAGCTGCAGCGGGATCGCGTGCACGATCGGCGAGACGATCGCAGGGTGGGGGGGCATTTGCACCACGCGCAGGCCCTCGCCCGGCTCGATGTGCGCGTCCTCGTCGGCCATCACGAAGAGCTCGCCCCCGCGCGCGCGTACCTCCTGCAGGTTCGACTTCAACTTGTCCAGCAGCGCCCCGCGGGGTGCGATCGCGATCACGGGCATCGCCGCGTCGACAAGCGCGAGGGGCCCGTGCTTGAGCTCACCGGCCGGGTACGCCTCGGCGTGGATATAGGTGATCTCCTTCAGCTTCAAAGCGCCTTCGAGGGCGATCGGATAGTGGATTCCGCGCCCGAGGAAGAGGGCGTGGCGGCGCATCGAGAACTCGAGCGCCCAATCGGTGATCGGGCCTTCGGTCGCCAGCGCGCGCGTGAGGATCGACGGTAGCGCGCGCAGGGCGTCCAGCAACTCGCACTCGCGGCCTTCGGAGAGCTTGCCGCGCAGCTTCGCGAGCGTCATGGCGAGCAGGAGGAGCGAGGCGAGCTGCGTCGTGAATGCCTTGGTCGAAGCCACGCCGATCTCGGGCCCGGCCCGGGTGAGGAAGCGCAATTCCGAGGCCCGCACGATCGCGGATTCCGGGACGTTGCAGATGGCGAGGCTGTGCAGGTGGCCCAGGGACCGGGCGTGCTCGAGGGCGGCCAGGGTGTCGGCGGTCTCACCCGATTGCGAGATGGCGACCACGAGCGTCCGTGGGTTCGGGACCGACGCGCGGTAGCGATACTCGCTCGCCACTTCCACGGTGCACGGCATGCCCGCGAGGCTTTCGATCCATTGCCGCCCCACCAGGCCCGCGTGGGAGCTGGTGCCGCAAGCCACGATGAGGACCGAGTCGATTTCGGAGAAGATGCGCGGCGCCTCGGTTCCGAAGAGCTGGGCGGGAAGGCTACGCGTGGCGGTGGCGAGCGCCAGCGTGTCGGCCACGGCGCGTGGCTGCTCGAAGATCTCCTTCTGCATGTAGTGGCGGTAGCGGCCCAGCTCCACGGCGTCGGCCGTGAGCTCGGTCCTGTGCGTCGCACGCCGCACGCGCCCGCCATCCGCCTTGCGGACGATACGGATGCGGGAGAGGCTCAGCTCCGCGCAATCGCCTTCCTCGAGGTAGATCACCTGCTGCGTGACCTGCAGCAGGGCGGAGGTATCGGACGCGGCGAAATGCTCGTTGTCGCCCACGCCGAGCAGCAAGGGAGCCCCCATGCGCGCCACCACCATGCGGTCCTTCTCGTTCTCGGCGATCACCGCGATCGCGTAGGCGCCTTCCAGCTCGCCCACGCTGCGGCGCACCGCTTCCAGCAGGCTCACGCCCGGCAGCCTGTGGGAGTGGATCAGGTGCGCGATCACCTCGGAATCGGTCTCGGACGTGAACGCGTAGCCCGACGCGCGCAGCTTGCGGCGCATCGGCTCGTGGTTCTCGACGATGCCGTTATGGACGACCGAGATCCCCGAGCTCACGTGCGGGTGCGCGTTGGCTTCGGTGGGCTTGCCATGGGTGGCCCAGCGCGTGTGGGCGATGCCGATCGTGCCGGCAAGGCTCGTCTCGTTCACGAGGTTGCCGAGCTCGGCTACGCGCCCGGTGCTGCGCAGGCGCTGGAGGCCGCCGTTCACCACGGCGATGCCCGCGGAGTCGTAGCCGCGATACTCGAGGCGCTTCAACCCCTCGATGAGGATGGGAACAACATTGCGCCGCGCGACGGCGCCTACGATTCCGCACATGGGTCGTCTCCGGTGTCGGGCATGGCCGCGACAGCCGCGCGGCGACGGGAAGTGAGGACGAAACAAGAGAAAGTCATGGCGAGCGCGGCACCCAGGGTGTCCGCGTACCAGTCATGGATGTCCGAGTCGCGGCCCGGCGTATACGCCTGCAGGATCTCGTCCACGCCGCCGATCGCCGAGACGAGCAGCCACACCGCGAGCGGCCCGCGCTTGCCCACCGCCACCCACACGAGGAATGCCATCGTCCCGAAATAGCAGAAGTGGACGGTCTTGTCCCAGAGCAGGTCGATGAGCTTTTCGGCATATCCGGGCGGCGTGATGAACCACACCTGCACCACCATCATGAAGGCCGCGAAGCCGCAGAGGATGCGAAGCCCCGGCGTGGCGTGGATCTCGATCTTCAAGCGCGCGCCTCGGGGGCGACGCGCTGGTAGACGTCCTCCACGCGGACGATGTCATCCTCGCCCAGGTACGTGCCGGTCTGCACCTCGATGATCTCGAGGGGCACCTTGCCCGGGTTCTCGAGGCGATGCGATTCGCCCACCTCGATGAAGATCGACTGGTTCTCGGACAGCAGGCTCACCGCTTCTCCCTTCGTGACCCGCGCCGTGCCCCTCACGACGACCCAGTGCTCGGCGCGGTGGTGATGGTACTGCAACGAGAGCTTGCCGCCCGGGGCGACGGTGATGCGCTTCACGCGGAAGCGCTCGCCCTGGGTGAGGTCTTCGTAGCTTCCCCACGGCCGATGCACGGTGCGGTGGGACTTGTGCTCGGTTCGGCCCTTCGCGCGGAGCTCCTCCACCGCCTCCCGCACACGCTGGGTGTCGCCGCGCTTGGCGACCAGCAACGCGTCGGGCGTGTCGATGACGACGGTGTCCTCGAGGCCGATGCCGACCACGAGCCGGTCGCCCGCGTGGATGAGGCAATTCTCGAGATCGAGCGCACGCACGTCGCCTTCGATCCGGTTGCCGTGATCGTCCCGGGCGCCGCGCTCCCAGATCGCGTCCCACGAGCCGATATCGGACCAACGGAAGCGGGAGGGCACGACGGCCGCGAGATGGGTGCGTTCCAGCACGGCATGGTCGATGGAAAGCGAGCGGCACTTGCCGAAGATGGCGGCGTCGATGCGGCGCATGTCGCCGTCCTGGATGGCGGCCTCGGACACGTGGCAGCAGGACTCCGCGATTTCGGGCTCGAGGCGTTCCAGCTCCTCGAGATATGCGGCGGCGCCGAAAAGGAAGATCCCGCTATTCCAGTAGTGGCGTCCCGAATCCGCGAAACGCGTGGCGATCTCGAGCTCGGGTTTCTCCACGAAGCTCATCACGTCGAAGCAGCCGGGCGCCGCGGCGAGGTCCGCGCCGCGCTCGATGTAGCCGTAGCCCGTCTCCGCCCAGCGCGGCGCGAGGCCGAAGACCACGAGCCGCCCCTGCGAGGCCGCGGCCGAACCCGTCTCCACGGCCTCGGCGAACTGCGCCTCGTCGGGAATGTCGTGGTCGGCCGGCAACACCAGCATCAACGCCTCGGGATCTTCCTTGAAGAGGTCGCACGCGACGATGCCCAACGCCGGCGCGGTGCTTCGGCCGAAGGGCTCCACGTACGTGCGGCGAAGCTCGCGGTTGCAGCGCTTCACCTGGTCGGCAACGAGGAAGCGATGTTCCTCGTTCACCACCACGGTCGCGGGCTGCACGCGCCCCAGCGCGTCGAGGCGCTCGAGCGTGCGGCAAAACGGGCTCTTGCCGTCGAGGAGGTCGAGGAACTGCTTGGGGTAGGCCTCGCGCGAGAGCGGCCAGAGCCGAGTGCCGCTTCCACCGGCGAGGATCACGGGATAGAGGTTCATGGCGGGTCCGTCAGTAGGCGTTCTGTTTCTTCAGCACGACGAAGAGCGTCTTCCAGATGATCTGGAGGTCGAGCTTCAACGACCAGTGGCGCAGGTAGTCCAGGTCGTACTCGATGCGCGCCTTCATCTTCTCCACCGTGTCGGTCTCCCCGCGCAGGCCGTTCACCTGCGCCCACCCGGTGATCCCGGGGCGAACCTTGTGGCGGATCATGTAGCTCTTGACGAGGCGGCGGTATTGCTCGTTGTGGGCGACGGCATGCGGACGTGGCCCGACGATGCTCATGCGCCCCTGCAGCACGTTGATGAACTGGGGCAGCTCGTCCAGCGACGTGCGGCGGATGAAGGCTCCGAAGGGCGTCACGCGCGCATCGTTCTTGGTGGCCTGCCTCACGACGGCGCCGTCCTCGGTCACCGTCATCGAGCGGAACTTGTAGACCACGATCTCGCGCCCGTCCAGGCCGTAGCGGCGCTGGCGGAAGAGGACCGGCCCGGGCGAGGAGAGCTTCACGCCGAGCGCGATCGCGGCGAGGACGGGGGCGATGAGCACGAGGATCAGCGCTCCCAGCACGATGTCGGAAATGCGCTTGGTGAAGCGGTTCAGGCCATGGAAGGGCGTCTCGCAAAGTGCCAGTACCGGAATCCCCCCGATCGTGTCGGTGCGCGCCTGGATGAGATCGAAGAGGAAGATGTCGGGCGTGAAGTAGACCGAAGCCGTGGTGTCGCGAAGCTCGTCCAGGAGCTTCAGGATCCTCGGCTGCGAAGCCATGGGCAGCGTGAGGTAGATGAGGTCCACGCGGTTCTTCTTGGCGTACTCGGCCAGCTCGTCGAGCGAGCCGAGTGTCGGGTGCTCGCCGGACGCCCGCACGTCGCTATCGTCGAAGAATCCCGCCACCTTGACCCCGAGAAAGGGCGTGGCCTCGATGCGCTGGGCGAGCGTGCGCCCCAGGCCGCCGGCCCCGGCGATCACCGCGACCCGCTCGAGGCCCTCGGCGGCGAGCACCTTGGGAAGCAGCACCGGGGTGAGCATGTGCGCCGCGAAGAGCGCCACGGGCGCGACCGTCACCCAGGCCACGATGACGCGCTCGTCGAAGGAACCCAGCGTGCGGGTGGCCCATCCGAGGGTGAGGAGGAGCCCAACCACCAGCATCCATCCGGCCAGCACCTCGCTCGCGATGGCGCCGGGGCTGGTTCCCTGCGGCTGGCGGCCGGGAAAGGTGAGCGAAAAGAGGAGCAGCGAGAGGATCAGGTAGGGACCCCCGAAAGCGACCTTGAAGACCAGGGCGCACGCGAAAAGGGTACCGATGGCGACCATCGCCTCGAGCAGCATGCGCACCAGGTGCGCGAGGGCGAGCGGCCCGCCCTGGGCTAGTCGTGGATGCGTTTCGTGCGGCGTAGCTATCACTTGCGGTCTCGCATAGGAATCGGCTGGCAACCCCGCAACGCTATCGCCGCCATGCAAAAACTCCGTGGGCGGGCGCTGGTCCCAAAGGACTACGGCGCCGAAAGTGCGTGGAAAATCACGGGACTTCATACACATTTCACATTCGAGCGCTACATTGCCCTCCATGCGAATCGAACCCAGACCGCCAGACGCCCACCTGCCCAGGGGGCAATTCCACGACGACGTGGCAACTCCGGTGGATGCGGAGCGCCACGAAAGCGTCCCCTACGAGCAGGCTCCCGCGCGCCTCAACGATTCCGAGCGTGAGGCGCTCCTCCTCAACATCGACCTGTCGCTGCGCGTGCACACGCGTCCGCAAGTGTTCAGCTGGGTGCAGGGAGCCCTCCAGAGCATGATTCCGCACGAGGTGCTGGTGTGCGGGCTCCAGGAAAGCCGGCAGAGTGCGCTGCGCGTCGACTCCTTCTCGACCGCGCCCGTGGACTGTGCGCGCCTGAACGAGCTCTTCCAGCAGGACGTGTCGCTCGTCCCGCACCTGATCAAGCTGTGGGAAGAGAACCGCTGCCAGGCCGTGATCTGTGAAACCGAGCGCGGGCCCCTCGCGGGCGCGGCGCTCGCGCGCGAGTTCTCGCGCCTGGGAGCGAGCCATGTGCTCGCCCACGGCACGCACGACGCCACCGGCACGATGACGAGCTTCTTCGTCTTCGCCTGTCGCCCCGGCGCCGTGGGCGCGAAGCAGACTTATCTCGCCGACCTCATCGTCCCGTACCTGCACGCCGCCTGGGTGCGCAGCCAGGTCTCCTGGCCGCTCGACCGTGCGGGCGCCGCGAAGCCGGCCAAGACGGGTCTCCTCACGCCGCGCGAAACGCAGATCCTGCAATGGATCTACCACGGCAAGAGCAACATCGAGATCGGCATGATCCTCGAGATCAGCCCCCTCACGGTGAAGAACCACGTGCAGAAGACGTTGAGGAAGCTGAACGTGCTGAACCGCACGCAGGCCGTCGGCAAGGCCCTCGCCCTGCGCCTGGTCAATCCGTAGCCCCGCCTTCTACCGCGCCGCGCCGTTCGCGATCTTCATCGCGTTCGTCGCGGCGCGATCCATTTGGGGCGGCACCTCGGCCTTCGGATGGGCGCCTCGCGATGCGGCGGTCACGCTCGTCCTCCTCGCGCTGCTCGCCCGCTACACGGAGCTTTGGAACACGCCCCGCGCGAGCCTTGCCCAATGGGGCGCCGCGATCGCCATCGGCGTGGGCGTGTTCGTGGCCTGGATCTGCCTCGACCAGCCCTGGAATTCCTTTCCGTTGCACGGCGGGTTCGACCCCGGTGAGTCGCCGCCCGGCTTGGCCGCGCCGCTGGTGGCGCTGCGGCTTCTCGCCCTCATCGTGACGGTCCCGCTGATGGAGGAGCTCTTCTGGCGCTCCTTCCTGCTTCGCTGGATAGATTCCCGCAATTTCCTGGCGGCGGACCCGGGCTCGGCGAGCCCGCGCGCGATCTTCCTCGTGATTGCGCTCTTCGCCGCGGAACATTCCCAATGGCTTGCGGGTCTGCTCGCAGGGGCCGCGTACACCGTGATCTATGTCCGTACGCGCAACATTCTGCTAACAACACTTTCCCATGCGATCACCAACGCTCTCCTCGGCATCTGGATCCTCTCCACGGGCAACTGGCGCTTCTGGTGAACGGCGGCGCGTGCTCGCGCGCGCCGCGGCCGCGATCGCCGTGCTTGTCGCCCCGTCCACCTCCTGGGCCCTCTTCGACGACCGGGTCGAGCTCTGGGCCGCGGAGAACGTGACGCACGACACCAACGTGCTGCGCCTCTCGAAGGACATCAATCCCCAGGAGCCCAACCCCTCGCAGCTGGGCGACACGATCTACACGACCCACGTCGGCGCGAGCCTGAACGCGCTCGAAGGCCAGCAGCACTTCACGGCGGAAGCCACGTATTACCGCAGCGACTTCCGGTTCTTCAAGGATTTCGATTTCAACGGCTACACGCTGATGGGGAATTGGGCCTGGGTGTTGGGCCCTACGGCCTCGGGCACGCTGGGCTACCAGGACCAGCGCGGGCTTGCCAGCTTCGACAACATCCAGGCGGCGACGCCGGATCTCGTCACCACGAGGCAGGCGTATGCGACCGGCAAGTGGAACCTCACGCCGCGCTGGCGGGCGAACGGTGGGCTCACAGCGGGCGAGACCACCCACGGCAACGAAGCGCGCAAGGTGAACGACATCGTCGTGGAGTCGGCCGAGGCGGGGCTTTCGTACGTGACCCCGCTCGACAACTCGATCGGGCTGGTCTCGCGGTACGAACACGGGCGGCTCCCCCACGACGTGACGGTGGTGGAGGTTCCCAACGCCTTGTCCCCGACGGGCGTGGGCCTGAACACCATCCCCTTCGAGTCCTCGTACACCCAGTCGGGCCTCGGCGTGATGATGACGTACATCCTCACGGGCCACTCCCGTGTGGACGCCCGAGCCGACTACGTGGACCGGCGCTATAACGCCGGCAGCACGCAGCCCAACTACAAGGGGCCGATCGCGAGGATCCTCTACGTATGGACGCCCACGGTCAAGTTCACGTTGAATGCATCCGCCTCACGCGACGTGGGCCCCGCCGAGGACATCACCACCGCTTTCGTGCTGGTGACGGGCGGCTACATCCGTCCGGAATGGCAGATCACCGACAAGGTGTCGCTCAAGGCCAATGCCGAGTACAACATCTGGCAGTACAAGAGCGGTCCGCTCACGGGCGCGGACTTCACACATCACCAGCGCCTCTTCGGGGTGAGCGTGGCGTGGCGGCCGGCCAACAAGATCCTGCTCCAGGCCGGGTACAACTACGAGAAGCGGGCGTCGACGCTGCTCTTCGCCGACTACCAGGACGAGGTTTTCTTCGTCGAGGGACGTATCGGATTCTAGCGGGATAGTCCGTTTGGACTAGGCGCCAGCGGCCGCTTTTCTCCACCCCTGTCACGCGCGCCGCATAGGGTATGTATCTCAAGGAGACATGCTCATGCGACGCCAAATCCAGACCCTTTCGCTTGCCATCGCCATCGCCGCGGCCGCCACCACCGCCGTTGCCCAAACCAACCCGCTCTCGCGGGGCGCCAGCGCCCAGCACGACTCGTTCTACTACAGCGCGATCAAGAGCGAGAACACGATCAGCTCGCCCCTGGGCAGCACCATGAACCAGGTCACGCGCCCGGGCCCGAACTTCGGGCCGGTGACGCCGGTTCCGGAGCCGTCCGAGTGGGCGATGCTGCTCGCGGGCCTCGCGCTCGTGGGCTTCATCGTGCGACGTAACGCCAAGCGTCCCTGATCCTCGAAGTTCCCATCGACCCCCGCGCGAAAGCGCGGAACGGATTCGTATTGCCCGGTGATTCGCGAAGCTGGAGACCCCACATGAACCCGAAGCAGACCATTCTCGTGCTTTCCCTCGCAGCGCTCGCACCCGCGTGCTTCGCGGCGCAACGCGTGGCCGACCTCTCGGTGACGCAGCAAGCCAATTCGGCGCCCGCCATCGCGATGGCCCAGCCATCCGCGTCGGCGCCCGCGAACGGCGTCGATACGCGCCTCGAGGCCCTGGGCATGGGCGACATGGTTCGCATCACGGTGTTCCGTAACCCCGAGCTCACCACCGAGGCGCGGGTTTCCGAGCGCGGCAGGATCGTCTTTCCGATGGTGGGCGAGGTGGACGTTGCCGGGCTCACGCCCGCGCAGGCCGCGCAGCGCATCGGCGATCGCCTTCGCGCCGGCCGCTACGTGGTGAACCCCGAGGTGACCGTCTCGATGATGCAGGTGAACAGCCGCCAGGTCTCGGTGCTGGGCAGCGTCGTGAAGCCCGGGCGCTACGCCATCGACAGCACCAACATGCGCCTCACCGACTTCCTCGCCTCCGCGGGCGGCATCGCGCCCACGGGATCGGACCGCGTGACGATCCTCACCAATCGCGACGGCCGCCCCGAGAAGCTCGAGGTGGACGTGGCCGAGATCTTCAGGAGCGGGGACCTCTCGCACAACGTCTCGCTCGAGCCCGGCGACACGATCTTCGTCGAGCGCGCGCCGATGGTGTACGTGTACGGCGAGGTCCAGAAGGGCGGCTCGTACCGCCTCGAGCCGGGCATGACGGTCATGCAGGCCATCGCCATGGGCGGTGGCATCACGCCGCGCGGCACCGAGCGCGGCATCAAGGTGAGCCGCGTCGACGGCCACGGCGGAACACGCCGCGTCGACGTCGGCCTCACCGACCGCGTCCAGGCCGATGACGTGATCCAGGTCCAGGAAAGCCTCTTCTAGGGAACCCGACCCGCACCATGAACTTCCACCAGTTCCTGCTCGCCCTCCGTGGCCGCATATGGCTCTTCCTCTCGCTCCTCGCCGCGACCGTCATCGCGGCGATCGGAGTGACCGTCCTGCTGCCCAAGACCTACGAGGCCAACGTCTCGATCCTCGTCGATAACCGCGACGAGCAGGTCATCAACTCGCAGCAGCAGCCCGCGCGGGCGCAGCTGGGTTACATGCAGACCCAGGTCGACATCATCCAGAGCCCTCGCGTGGCCCGCCAGGTCGCGCAGGACCTGAAGCTCGACCAGAGCCCGCAGGTGCGCGCCGCATGGCAGAAGTCGGGCGGCCGCGGCACGCTCGACGACTACATCGCCCAGGGCCTGCTCTCCAAGCTCAAGGTCGACGTCTCGCAGAGCAGCGTGGTTTCCGTCATGTACTCGGCGAGCGATCCCCGCTTCGCCGCGATGGTGGCCAATGCCTTCGCCAAGGCATACGTCGACACGACGCTCAACTTGCGCGTGGCGCCGACGCGAGACGCGGCCGTGTGGTTCGAGGGGCAGCTGAAGAGCCTGCGCCAGGAGTTCGAGGACGCGCAGGGCAAGCTCGCCGCGTTCCAGCGCGAGAAGGGGATCCTCACCACCGACGAGCACGCCGATGTCGAGCAGGCGCGGCTGAACCAGCTCGCGGCGGAGTCGCTGCGCGCGACCGAAGCCACCTACGGCGCGAGCACCGGAGGCGACGCCACGCCCGAGGTCGTCGCCAACCCGCTCGTGTCCACCCTCAAGGGCCAGCTCCTTTCGGCGGAGTCGAAGCTCCACGAGATGTCCACGCGCCTGGGCCCGAACCACCCCGACTACATCCAGCAGCAGGCGGAGGTGCAGGCCCTGCGCGAGCGCGTGAACCAGGAGACCCATCGCGTGATCGCGAGCGTGGGCGGCGGCTATGCGCGCAACCGGGCCCGCGACGCTTCGCTCAAGGCCGATCTTGCCGCGCAGCGGAAGAAGGTCGAGGACATGCGCGATGCGCGCAACGAATCGCTCATCCTGCAGCGCGACGCCGACACCGCGCAGAAGGCCTATGAAGCGGCGCTCGCGCGCCAGTACGTGAACAAGGTGGAGAGCGGCGCGCGCCAGACCAACGTGACCATCCTGGATCCCGCGGCCGAGCCCACGTTCCCGTCGCGTCCGAAGGTCCCGCTCAACATCGCGCTCGGCTTCTTCGTGGGCACGATCCTGGGCCTCGCGGCGGTGTTCCTCCTCGAGATCCTCGATCGCCGGGTGCGCTCCGACCCGGACCTCGACGCCGTCATGCTCGGCATGGACGTGCCGCTGCTGGGGACGCTGCAGACGTGGCAGCCCACGCGGCTCCTCGGCGGCGACGAGCCCCGTGCCCTTCCCAGTCCCGCTTAGGAATCGCGACATGAGCATCCAGGAAAACGTCGTCCCCTTCGAAGCGCAACGCTCGGCGATCATCCGGTCGGACCGGCTGATCGGCGCGATCCTCGTCGAGGATGGCAAGCTGACCGCCTCCGAAGTCGAGAGCGTGCTGGAGCTGCAGCGCTCCCAGGGCATGCGCTTCGGCGAAGCCGCGGTGCGGCTGGGCTATATCAGCGACAACGACGTGCGCTTCGCGCTCGCCAAGCAATACGACTTTCCGCACCTCGTGCAGGACGTGCAGGCGAAGGGGCACCAGCCCTCGACCGAGCTGGTCGCGGCGTTCGCGCCGTTCCATCCGCGCACGGAAGAGCTGCGCGCGCTGCGCACGCAGCTCCTCATCCGCTGGTACAACCCGCAGACCAACCACAACGCGCTCGTGATCGTGTCACCCGATTCCGGCGAAGGCCGCAGCTACCTCGCCGCGAATCTCGCCGTGGTGTTCTCGCAGCTGGGTGCACGCACGCTGCTCATCGACGCCGACATGCGCCAACCGCGCCAGCACGAGATCTTCGGGCTGCCGCCCGGGCTGGGGCTCTCGATGCTCCTGGCCGGGCGTGGCCTCGAGCAACACAAGGGCGCCTTTCCCATCCACGGGCTGAACCGCCTCTCGGTGTTGCCCGCCGGGCCGCTGCCGCCCAATCCCCAGGAGCTTCTCTCCCGGCCCGCGTTCAGCGCCCTCATGAAGGACATGCAGTCGCTCTACGACGTGGTGATCATCGATACGCCGCCGGCGCGCAAGTACGCCGACGCGCAGAGCATCGCTTACCGCGCGGGCGACGCGCTGGTGGTGGTGCGCAAGGACCACACGCCCGTCGCGGCCACCTCCAAGGTGCTGAAGGAGCTCGCAGGCACCGGAGCGCGCGTCGTCGGCACCACGATCAACGCGTACTGACGGCGAGGCCCACCGACCATGTCCACGGTCCTCGGTGAGCGCAGCCTCCCCGACGCCGGGCTCGCGCGCCGGCTTGCGTGGCTCATGGTGGCCGCGGGCCTGCTCGCGCTCTACGTCCCGGTGTACCTCGAAGCCGCGCGCACGATCTGGCGCGACGACGAGTACGCGCATGGCCCTCTCATCCTCGGCATGTTCGCGTGGCTCGCCTGGCGCTCCCGCGGCGCTCTCGCCACCCCGGGGCGGCCGCGCCCGGTCGCGGGCGCTCTCCTGCTCGCCGGCGGGCTCCTTCTTTATACGGTGGGGCGCGCGCTCGGAATTCCGCTCTTCTCCTTTGCTTCCCACATTCCCGTCATCGCGGGCGCGGTACTCATGGTCGCGGGCGCGCGGGCATTGCGCGCCGTCGCCTTTCCGCTGCTCTTCCTCGCCTTCCTCGTGCCGCTCCCGGGTTTCGTGATGGAGGCGATCGCGGCCCCGCTGAAGGAGCTCGTCTCGGCGGCGGTCCAGGTGCTTCTCTCGGGCCTGGGCTATCCCATCGAAAGATCGGGCGTCGTCCTCGCGCTCGGTTCCCACCAGATGCTGGTGGCCGACGCCTGCTCGGGAATGAATTCGCTCTATGGGCTTGCCGCGCTCACCCTCGTATACCTGAACCTCACGGGGCGCTCCAGCAAGGCTCGTATCGTGGCGCTCCTCGCCGCCGTCGTGCCCATCGCCATCATCGCGAACGTGCTGCGCGTGGCCTTCCTCGTTCTCGTGTCCTATCACCTGGGCGATGACGCCGCGTCGGGTTGGCTGCACCTGGCAGCGGGTCTGCTGGTGTTCGTCGTCGCGTTGATGCTCCTCATCCAACTGGACCGGTTCTTCGCTCGCACCCCGCGCCTCGCGCCACGTGCCTCGCGCGTCGAGCCGCGGTCCTCGCTCTCCGGACGCTCAGCCCTCGTGGCCGTCCTGCTCATGTCCGGCGCCGCGCTCGCGGCGCCCCACCTGAAACCGGTTCGCGCCGAAGGCGCCGCACCCGACCTCGAAAGCCTGGTTCCGGCGGCCTTCGGCGACTGGTCCATCGATCCCACCGTGGTGCCCGTGCCGCCCAGCGCCGAGGTGCAGGCGAAGCTCGACCGCATCTACGGCACGACGCTCTCGCGCACCTATGTGAACGGGCGCGGCGAACGCATGATGCTGGTGCTGGCCTATGGCGGCGACCAGAGCGACGCGTTGAAAGCCCACCGCCAGGAGGTCTGCTACAGCGCGCAGGGCTTCCAGGTGTCGGGGCTCTCGCAGGGCGAGCTCCAGAGCCAGGGGCGCACGATCCCGGTCACGCGCATGCTGGCGGTGCAAGGCGATCGCAGCGAGCCCGTGACCTACTGGTTCACGATGGGCGATCGCGTGGTGCGCGGCCGCCTCGAGCGCCTGGGCGTCCAGCTTTCCTCGGGCCTCCACGGCGTGGTGCCCGACGGCGTACTGGTACGCGTCTCCAGCCTTTCGACGGATGCGCCCGGCGCTTACGCCGCCCAGCAGCGCTTCATGGGCCAGCTTCTCGCCGCGGTTCCCGCCGACGCCGCCACGCGCCTTGCCGGCGCGCCGCGAGGGTAGGGCGATGGCCTCGATCCTCCTCCCGTCTCCCACGATGCGCGTGCTTCGGCCGCTGCAATGGGCGGCCCTGGCGGCGGCGCTCGCCATGGCGTTGGGTTGGGGCGCCTTCGTCGCCGTGGCGGGCCTCTCCGCCGCGCTCATTTGCGCGGCCGCGATCGTGTGCGTCTTCACGGTCCGGGACTTCCGGGTGGGCGTGATGATGATGATCCTCATCATGCCGATCTCGGCGAGCTACATCTTCCCGCGTGCGATGTTCGGCGTGACGGGCCTCAACCCGCTGAACGTGCTGCTGATCGGGACCGTCGCCTCGTTCCTCATGGTGGCGATGCCCGACGGCTCGATCCGGCGCCTGATGCCCTGGTCGGTGCTCGCGTTCGTGGTCCCGATGGCGTGGGCGGCCCTGAACGGCATGAAGAACGTGCCGTACATCCCGCCCGAATTCTACGAAGCCAACGTGGTCGACTTCACCAACGGGTTCGGCTATTTGCGCGACGAGCTGGTGAAGCCGCTCATCATGGTGATGTACGCGCTGATGGTGGGTGCCGCCTACGCGAGGAGCCGCGCACCCGAGAAGTTCCTCACGCCCGCGATCGTCTCGATGTGGATCATGGCCGGGCTCGCCGTGGGCTACTTCCTCAACGCGGGAGTTAAGTTCGGCCAGCTCGCGGGGGAATTCGCGCGCGCCTTCCTCTCCCCGCTCGGCATGCACGCGAACGACCTGGGTCGCCTCTATGCGACCGCGATGGCGATCCTGCTCTTCACGTGGGATCGCACGCGCCGCCCGCTCCTGAAGACGATGCTCTTCCTCACCATGGGGATCGTCGGCATCGCGCTGGTGATCACCTTCTCGCGCGCGGCGATCACGAGCCTGGTGCTGACCGGGGCCATCTACGTGATCTCGCGGCCCAACAAGAAGACCCTCTTCCTCGCGGCGCTCCTCGTCCCGGCCGTGCTCTTCCTCATGCCCGGGGCGATCGTGTACCGGATGGAGATGGGCGCCGACGAAGGCGCAACCGGCATGAGTGCCGGGCGCGTGAGCGACATCTGGACGCCGCTCCTTCCCCAGGTTTTCGACAAGCCCTTCTTCGGCCACGGCCTGCAGTCGGTGCTGTGGGCGCCTGCCATGCGCCTGGGCGAGATGATGGAGGTGACGCACCCGCACAGCGCGTGGCTGGGCCTCGTGATGGATACCGGGATCATCGGCGCGATCCTCGTGCTGGGCTTCTGGTTCACCGTCTGGAAGGCCTTCCGCCAACTGGCGAAGGATTCCACGCTCGCCCCGCACCAGCAGGGCTTCTTCGAGGGCGCCGCGGTGGCGCTCCTCGCCTTCGTCGTCGCGGGCTTCGTGGGATCGAGCTTCCTGCCGGTGCCCGAGCAAAGCTTCCTCTGGCTCGCGGTGGGCCTCATGTTCGGCATCAAGTCGCGCCGCCTCATGGATGCGGACAGGGCGCGCCGCCCGGCGATGCTGCAAATGCCCGTGGTGGTTCCGCGCCCGCGCTTCCAGCACGGGGAGAGGATCTAGCCATGTGCGGAATCACCGGCTATTGGGTGCGTCGCGGCGATCCCGCCTGCTGGATCGCGGATCTTCCCGCCTCGGTGCAGGCCCTGGCCGTGCGCGGGCCCGACGATCGCGGGGTCTGGGTACGAAGCGGCGGGCGCCTGGGGCTGGGTCACACGCGCCTTTCGATCCTCGACCTCTCGCCGCTCGGCCACCAGCCGATGCGCTCGCCCGACGGATCGCTCACGATGGTGTTCAACGGCGAGATCTACAACTTCGCCGCGGTGCGCGCGGAGCTGGAGGCGTTGGGCCACCGCTTCCGCTCGAGCGGCGATTCGGAGGTGCTGCTCGCCGCGCTCCAGGAATGGGGCGTGCGGGCGGTCGACAAGCTGGTCGGCATGTTCGCCATCGCGGTATGGAACGAGCGCGAGCGGCGCCTTACCCTCATCCGCGACCGCCTCGGCGTAAAGCCGCTCTACTACGCATGGGACGGGTCGCGCTTCTGGTTCGGCTCGGAGCTGAAGGGGCTGCGCGCGTTTCGCGAATGGCGCGCGGAAATCGACCGCGACGCGGTGGGCGAATTTCTCCAGTTCGGCTACGTGGGCGCGCCGCGCTCGATCTATTGCAGGGTGTCGAAGCTCCTGCCCGGACATTGGCTGGAGCTGGGCGAGGTGGGCGAGCCGGTCGCGCATCGCTACTGGGATCCGGCGCCGCAGGAGCCGGTGCTCGAGGGGAGCGAGGAGTCGATCGAGCAGCGCCTCGAGCTGCTCATGGTCGACGCGTGCCGCTACCGCATGGTGGCCGACGTGCCCGTGGGCCTTTTCCTGTCGGGCGGCATCGACTCGACGCTCGTCGCGGCACTCCTCACCCGCTACGGCGGCGGCGAGATCCGCACATTCACCATCGGCTTCGACGATCCGCGCTACGACGAATCGACGTGGGCCCGCAAGGTCGCCTCCCACCTCGGCACCAAGCATACCGAGCAGGTCGTCACGGCGCGCGACATGCTGGGCGTGCTCACCGAATGGGCCGACCTCTTCGACGAGCCCTTCGGCGACCAGTCGGGCGTGCCGACGTACCTCGTCTCGAAGATGGCGCGCCGGCACGTGAAGGTGGCCCTCTCGGCCGATGGCGGCGACGAGCTCTTCAGCGGCTATTCGCACTACGGCGTCGTGCTCGAGCGGGAGAAGACGCTTTCGCGCGTGCCCGCCTTTGCGCGCCGCGCGATCGGAAGCCTGCCGCACGGCATGCTGCGCCAGGCGGTCGAGCGCTCCGGGTTGCCCGCGGCGATGCGCCACGGCGCGCGCCGCAACGTGATCGAGCGCCTCGAGAAGCTGCATGTCCTCTTCCCGTCGCTGGACCGCGGCGCGATGTACGACCTCGCCATGTCCTTCTGGACGCCTTGGGAGATCGCGGGGCTGATGGGCTCGGAGACCGCCGCTCGCGCACGCGTCACCGCAGCGGACTATGCCGACCAGATGTCGCTCACGGACCTGCGCTACTACCTTCCCGACGACATCCTGGTGAAGGTCGATCGCACCACCATGGCCGCCGGCCTCGAGGGGCGCGAGCCGCTCCTCGACCATCGCCTCGCCGAGTTCGCGATGCGCCTTCCGCTTTCCATGCGCCGCGGCGAGCTCGGCACCAAGCACCTGGTGCGCAAGATCCTCTACCGCCACGTGCCGCGCGAGCTGATCGACCGCCCGAAGCAGGGCTTCGCGATTCCGCTCGGACGCTGGCTGCGCGGCGAGCTCGCGCCGTTGCTGGACCAGTATCTCGATGCCAAACGCGTGAAGGACGCCGGGATCTTCGATCCGGACGCGGTGCGCCGCGCCGTCGCCAATTTTCGCGAGGGCGGGCCGAAGAACGACCGCCTCGACGTGCAGAAGGTGTGGCTGCTGCTCGCCTTCGAGATGTGGCGCAGCCGATGGGAGAGCGGCGCCGAAACCACCCGACAGGAAGGACTCGACGATGCGCGTGCTGTTCACTGTCAGTGACCTCGACCTGGGCGGCGCGCAGAAGCAGCTGGTCGAGCTGGCGCGAGAGCTCGCGCGCCGCGGCCACGACGTCGCCGTCTACACGATGAACGACGTGGTGCCGCGCGCGAAGGACCTGCAAGGCTCGGGCGTGGAGCTCGTCGTGGACCAGAAGCGCTCCAAGCTCGATTGGAGCGTGGTCGGGCGCCTGCGCCGCTTCGTGCGCTCCTGGAGGCCCGACATCGTTCACGCATTCCTCTTCGATGCCGAGATCTATTCGCGGATCGCCTGCATCGCGACCGGCGTGCCCGTCCTCAACTCGGAGCGCAGCAGCCACTACGAAGTATCGACCACCCAACGCGTGGGCCACTGGCTCACCAAGGCGCTCGTGGACGGCGTGGTGGCCAACAGCCACGTAGGCAGCCGCTTCGCCCAGGCGCTCTACGGCTATCGTCCCGAGCAGATGCACGTCGTGTGGAACGGCATGCGCATCGACGAGTTCGAGCGGCGCGGCGAGAGCGCCCAGGACTACAGGCGTGAATTCTTCGGCCGCGGCGACGTGAAGGTCGCCGTGCTGGTGGGCGCCATCAAGCCCGCCAAGGACTACCCGCTCGCGCTGCGCACCGCGGCGCAGCTCCTCGCGAAGGACCCGACCTGGCGCGTGCTCTTCCTCGGCGATTCGCTCGCGGGCGTGGCCGGCTACAAGGCGGGCGCGCACTCGGACACCGCCACGTACAAGGAAGAGGCGATGCGCCTGCATGCCGAGCTGGAGCTCGGCGAGCGCGCGAAGTTCGCCGGCAACCGCAAGGACCTTCCCGCCATCGTGAAGCAGTGCGACGTGCTCTTCGTGACCTCCGCGTGGGAAGGATTCCCCAATTCCGTGCTGGAAGCGATGGTGCTGGGTGTGCCCGTCGTGAGCACCGAGTACTCCGACATCCGCCACATCCTGCCGCGCGAAGGGCAGGTGATCGCCTCGCGTTCGCCCAGGGAGATGGCCGAAGCCATCGTCGACGCATTCATCGACCGCGACGAGATCGCGGCCGAGCAGAAACGCTGGGTGCGCGCGCACGCCGGCATCGAAACCGCCACCGAGAACCTCGAACGTGTCTACCGGCAATATCTTCGCCCGAGCCTCCTTGCCCGTCCCGCTTGAGGCGGCGCCGGCGCGCGAGCCCGCGAGCATTGCGCCGGCGCCGGCGCGGCGCGCGCACGTGTGCTTCGTCGCGCCGACCACGTGGCCCGTGATCTCGGGCGATACCGCCATCAAGGTCGTGGGCGGCGCCGAGGTGCAGCAAAGCATGATCGCCCCCGCGCTCGCGCGCCGCGGGCACCGTGTGTCGATGATCTGCCTCGATTATGGGCAGCCCGACGGCACCGTCGTCGATGGGGTCGCGATCCGCAACCTGCACAAGCCCGAGGCGGGCGTCCCGGGGCTTCGCTTCGTGCACCCGCGCTTCACCGCGCTGTGGCGCGCGATGAAGGCGGTCGACGCGGACGTCTACTACCAGCGCACCGCGGCCGTGCACACGGCGTACATGGCGGCATTCAGCGCGCTGCACGGCAAGAAGTCGATCTATGCCGGGGCCTCGGATGTGGATTTCCTTCCCGGCCAGGAAGACATTCGCTTCACCCGCGACAAGAAGATCTTCGCCTGGGGCGTGCGGCACGTGGACCGGATCGTCACCCAGAACGAGGTCCAGCAGGCGCAGCTCTTCGACCACTACGGCATCGAAGGCAGCGTGATTCCCAGCTGCTACCTGCCGCCGGTCGGCTCGGGCAACGATCCCCGCGGATACGTGCTCTGGACGGCCTCGATCCGCCCGTCGAAGCGCGCCGAGCTGGCGCTCGAGATCGCGCGGCGCCTCCCCCGGCAACGTTTCGTGGTGATCGGCGGACCCGATCCCGACCGCAAGTCGCAGGAGTATTTCGCGTCGCTGCAAGAGGCCGCGCGCACGCTCCCCAACGTGGAGATGAGGGGCTTCGTGCCGTTCACGCAGGCCGAGCAGTGGTTCAACGGCGCGCGCGTGGTGCTGAACACCTCGCTCTACGAGGGCTTCCCGAACACGTTCCTGCAGGCGTGGTCGCGGGCGATCCCGACGGTCGCCTTCATCGATACCGGATCGCGCGGCCCGGACGGCGCACCGGTTTACGACACCGCCGGCGATGTCGCCGAGGCGAGCGGGATGATCGAGCGGCTGATGGCCGACGATGCGCACTGGTCGCGGGCTTCCCGATGCGTCGCCGCGCATTTTCGCGCGAGCCATTCGGTGGACGCGGTGATCGACCGCTACGAGCGCGAGATCGCGCACCTCGTGGGGCATCGCTGATGGTTTCGGCCTCCCTCGAGCGGCGTGCGCTCTCCCTGGGGAGCGCCTATGCCATCGACTACGGGCTGCAGTTCATCCTGCCCGTGGTGCTCACGCGCGCGCTCGACCCCACCGAGTTCGGCGAGTACCGGCTGCTCTGGCTCGCCACCAGCACGCTGCTCATGGTCATGCCGATGTGCATGCCGCAGAGCCTCTACTACTTCCTGCCGCGCTCGGACGCGCGCGGCCGGCGCCTCTACCTGAACCAGTGCCTCATCTTCCTCGCCCTCGCGGGGCTGGTCTCGGCGTGGATCATGTCGCCGTTCGATCCGTGGCTGCCCGCGTCCATGCACGGCCTCATGGCCGACGCGGGCGGCGTGGTGCCGCTCTTTACGGCGACGTGGGTGTTCTCCTGGGTCCTGGACATCCTGCCCACCGTGGACGAGCGGGTGCACTGGCAGGCGAGGGCGATCGTGGGCCTCTCGGCACTGCGCGCGGTGGCCCTTTCGGGCGCGGCGCTGATGACGCGCGACCTCGTCGCCGTCCTCTGGGTCCTGGCGTCGTTCACGGTCTTCAAGGCGGTCCTTCTCGTGGTCTACGTCCACCGCTTCCACGGCATCGGCGGTCCCTGGGTGGAGCGAAAGCCCCTCGCCGAGCAGCTGAAGCAGGCGGCTCCCTTCGCGCTCTCGGGCGGGCTCATGGGCCTTCGCGCCCAGGGCGACCAGTGGATCGCCGCGACGCTCTTCACCGTGGCGCAGTTCGCCTCCTTCTCCGTGGCGACGGTGATGGCGCCGATGGTTCAGATGTTCCGCCAGTCGGTGAACCACGTCTTCATGCCGTCCATGAGCCGCATGCACTCCTCGGGGGACCTGCGCACGATGCTCGCGCTGAACAGCCGCGCCAACGCGATGGTCGCGCTCATGGTCTATCCGCTGCTCGCCTTCGCCTTCGCGTTCGCCGAGCCCGTGATTTCGCTCGTGTACACCCGCGCGTATCTCGACGCCGCGCCCGCGATGCGCATCTACGTCTTGGGGCTTTGCGCGATGGTGGTGGAGGTGGTGAGCCTCCTCTTCCTCCTCAAGGAAGGATCCTTCGCCGCGCGCGTGAACGGGTTGGTGCTTGCCCTGGCGATTCCGTCCAGCTACCTGGGAGCCGTGACGTGGGGCCTGCCGGGCGCGGCCCTGGGAAGCGTAGGGGCCATCTTCGCCGAGCGCGCGCTCTCGCTGGCCCGCATCTCCAGCCGCACCCAGATCCGGGTGCGCGAGCTGCAGGACTGGACGACGCTCGGCGGCATCCTCGGCGCCGCGATCCTCTCGGCGGGCGTGGCCGCGCTCCTGCTGCACTTCACGCACTGGCCGGCATTCGCGACCCTCGTCGCGGGCGGCTCGGTGATCGCGGTCGTCTATCCGGGCGCCCTCTGCCTCACCGGGCAGAAGGGCTGCCTCGTCAGCTTCATCGCATCCATTCGCCATACGGGGCCGCAGGCCGCCGCGGCGTCCGATTGAACGGGAGAAAACCATGGAACAAGGCAGCAACCTCAAGAACATCCTCGGCGGCACCCAGCGCACGTGGCTCGTGACGGGCGTGGCGGGATTCATCGGCTCCAACCTGCTGGAGGCGCTGCTCGAGCTCGACCAGCGCGTCGTGGGCCTGGACAATTTCTCGACCGGCTTTCGCCACAACCTCGAGCAGGTTCGCGAGGCCGTGGGGCCGGCGCGCTGGGGCCGCTTTCGCTTCATCGAGGGCGACATCCGTTCGCTGGAGACCTGCCGCCAGGCATGCGAGAGCGTGGACGTGGTGCTGCACGAGGCGGCGCTGGGGAGCGTTCCGCGCTCCATCGACGATCCCATCGCGAGCCACGAGAGCAACGTGACCGGGTTCCTCAACATGCTGGTGGCGGCGCGCGACGCGGGCGTGAAGCGCTTCGTGTACGCGGCCTCCAGCGCGGCGTATGGAGACCATCCGGCCCTGCCGAAGGTCGAGGAGGCGATCGGGCGGCCGCTCTCGCCGTACGGCGCCGGCAAGTACATGAACGAGCTCTATGCCGACGTTTTCGGCCGCTGCTACGGCTTGCAGACCGTGGGCCTTCGCTACTTCAACGTCTTCGGCCCCCGCCAGGATCCCGATGGCGCGTATGCCGCGGTGATCCCCAAGTGGATCGCGTCGCTCCTGCGCGGGGACGCGGTATACATCAACGGCGACGGCGAAACGGCTCGCGACTTCTGCTACATCGACAACGTGGTGCAGGCGAACCTGCTTGCGGGCACGGTCGAGAGCGAAGAGGCGGTGAACCGCGTATACAACGTGGCCCTCGGCGAGCAGACGTCCCTGAACCAGCTCTTCACGAGCCTCGCGCAGTTGCTTTCCGAGCGCGACGCGACCTTCTCCGCGGGCAAGCCCGTCTACCGCGACTTTCGCGCGGGCGATGTGCGCTTCTCGCGCGCCGACATCGGCAAGGCAACGGGGTACCTGGGCTTCAGGCCGACCTGCCGCGTGCACGAAGGCCTCGAGCGCGCCCTCGACTGGTACGTGGCGAGCCTCGCTCCCGGGCATGCGCGCGTCGAGGCCGCGGCCGCCGGGGACTGAAAGGCCCATGGAGCGCCAGCCCCTTTACATCGACGGCAGCGGTGGCGCGTTCTTCGGCTGGATCCACGAGGATCCCACGGCCGAGGCCCGCGACACCGTGGCCGTGATTTGCGCGCCCGGCGGCTACGAGTACACGCGCACCCACCGGACGCTGCGCCACCTCGCCGATCGCTTCGCTCGTGCGGGCATTCCCGCCTTGCGCTTCGACTATCACGGCACCGGCAACTCGGCCGGCGAAGACAGCGACCCGGATCGGATCGCCACGTGGATCGGGAATGTTCGCGACGCGTGCCTTCGGGCCCGGGCCGTGACCGGCCGGGGGCGCGTCTGCGTCGTGGGCGTGCGCCTGGGCGCAACGCTCGCCGCCGTCGCCTCGCGCCAGGTCGCCATGGACGACCTCGTCCTCTGGAACCCGTGCATCTCCGGCAAGAACTACGTGCGCGAGATGCAGGCGATCGGCATGAGCGTGGAGGACGCCGAGACGCATGCCGACGGGACGTTGGAAAGTGCCGGTTACGTGATGACCGCCGACACGCTCGACGCCTTGCGGCGCATCGACCTGAAGCGCACGCCTCCCGTCGCCTCGCGAGTGCTCGTGATGTCGCGGGACGACGCCGCGCCACCCGGCGCCTTCTGCGAGGCGATGGCCGCGGCCGACCTCCCGGTGCAGCTCATGCGTTTCGCGGGCTGGCAGGAAATGGTCGCCGAGCATCTCTATACGGTAGTACCGCATGAAGCGATCGCGGGGATCGTCGACTGGGCCGCGGCCGGCGCGTTGCCGCTCGACACGAAGCGAGAGGCGCGCGGCGCGAGGCATGAGGCGCCCGCTCTCCAGCTCGAGGTGCCCGGCGAAACCGGCGCCGTGGCCGTGGTGGAGGAAGCCTGCGCCTTCGGCGAGGAAAACCACCTCTTCGGTGTCGTGAGCCGACCGGCGGGAGTTGCGAGCCGTCCCGCCATCGTGATGTTCAACGCCGGCTGTGTGCACCACGTGGGCCCCAATCGGCTCTCGGTGACGCTCGCGCGTACGCTCGCCGCAGCCGGCTTTCCGTCGCTGCGTTTCGACCTCGACGGCATCGGCGACAGCGTGGCGCGCGGCGCCGGGCCGGAGAACGACCCCTATCCGCCGAGCGCGCTCGACGATGCGCGCTCGGCCTTCGAGTTCCTCAAGCGGCGCTATGGATACCGCGACTTCGTGGCGCTCGGCCTGTGCTCCGGCGCGCACACCTCGTTCCATGCCGGCCTGCAGTTCGAGGACGAATGCATCGGAGAGCTGATCCTCATCAACCCGCTCACGTTCTACTGGGAGGACGGCTTCGAGCAGGCCACGCAGTTCGAGGACGCCGTCGCCTACCGCAAGTCGCTGCGCGACGGCTCTCGCTGGAAGAAGCTGTTGCGCGGCGACGTGAACCTGCGGCGCCTCTGGCAGGTGGCCTTGGGGCAGCTGCTCGCGCACGCGAAGGCGCGCGTTGACGAGCTGAAGGAGATCGTGGCGCCGCAAAGGGCGTCGCGCCTCGCGCGCGACCTGCGGCGGCTGGCAGGCATGCGCCGGCGGATGACGCTATTCGTGGCCGAGAGCGATCCGGGGCGCGAGATCCTCATGACGAGCGCGCGCCGCGCCACCTCGCAGGGCCTTCGCAACGGCCGCATCCGCTTCGAGACGATCGCGCAGGCCGACCACACCTTCTCCCAGATGAAGCCTCGCCGCGACCTGGTCGAGCGCCTGAGCTCCCACCTCCTCGAAGCCAGGGCCTACGGCCAGAGGTGAAGGCGCTGGTCCTTCAGGGCACTTTCACCCAAGGGACGTAGACCTGGTTGTTGGGCCGGTGAACGACGAAGACGCCCGCCCGCGATAGCCAGGGGATCATCTGGCGGTGCAACGGGATCACCAGCACCTGGTCCTGGACGATCGCGATGGCGCGCTCCACGAGCGCCTGGCGCTTCATGGGATTCATCTCGACCGCGGCGGCCTCGATCGCCGAATCCAGCTCGGCATCGTGGTAGTTGCCGACGTTGTTGGTGCCGTTTCCCTTGTCGTCGCGGCTGTGGAGCACGGGCTTCAGCGTATCGATGGCATCGCCGGAATCGCTCCCCCATCCCCAGAGGTACGCGGAGACGTCGAGCTTCAGCGCCTTGGGGAAGAAAAGGGCGCGCGGCATCGTGTCCACCTTCACGTCGAGGCCGACCTTGGCCCACATCGTGGCGAGTGCCACGCAGATCTTCTCGTCGTTGATGTAGCGGTTGTTGGGGCAGTCGATCGTGAAGCCGAAGCCCCGGGGATAGCCCGCCTCGGAGAGGAGGCGCCGTGCCGCCGCCGGGTCATAGGCGAGGCGATGCTCCATCGAGGCGGGAATGCCCGCGGCCGAGGGCGAGGGAAGGGGAATTCCCGTGGGGATCGACAGGCCGCGCATCACTTGCGTGCGCATCGCCTCGATGTCGATCGCATGGTAGAGCGCCTTGCGGACGCGGATGTCCTTGAAGGGATTCCTTCCCTTGACGGTCGAGTACAGGAGCTCGTCACGCGCCTGGTCGAAGCCCAGGAAGATGATGCGCGTCTCGGCGCCGTCCCAGACCTTCAGCGCGGGCTCCTCGCGCAGCTTCGGGATGTCCTGCACCGGAGGGTCGAGGACGAAGTCGAGCTCTCCGGACTCGAGGGCCGCCACTCGCGTGGGCGCGCTCGTGACCTGGCGGTATTCGACCGTGTCGACGTTGCCCTCGAAAAGCCCGGCGCGGATGCCCCACCAGCCGGGGTTCTTCCGGTAGACCGTCTTCACGCCGGGGTCGCGCGACACGAGGATGTAGGGCCCGGTGCCGTTGGCGTTGCGCGCGGCGAAGGTCTCCGCGCGGTCCTTGATGTCCTGCGCCCTGGCGGACTTGTTCTTCTCGCACCACGCGCGGCTCATGATGAAGATGTTGGCGACGGTGTTCAGCTCGATCGGATTCGGGCTCGCGTTGCTGAACTCTACGGTGAGGTCGTCGATGCGTCGCGCGCTGCCGGCGTCGTTGGCGTACAGCTTGAACGAGGCGGTCGTGGTCTTCGCGCGCTCGAAGGAGAACACCACGTCGTCGGCCGTGAAGGCCGTCCCGTCATGGAACTTCACGTCGGGGCGCAGGTGGAAAATCCAGCGCTTCGGGTCGGGGTTCTCCCAGGAAAGCGCCAGCGCGGGAACGAGCTTCATCTGCTTGTCGTAGGTGAGCAGGCTTTCGTAGGCGAGGGTGGCGATCTGGTTGGTGACGTTCTCGTTCTGCGCATGGGGATCGAGCGACGAAGCGTCGCCCTGGGAAGCCCAGCGCAACGTCCTCGCGCCCGCGGGCGCGGCGATCACGGCCACGGCGAGGGCGGCCGCGGCGATCCATCGGCGAATCATGGCTTTCTCCGTGCGAAAAAAGTCCGTAACGGACTGCTGTAGAGTCTAACGTCATACAAACGACACGGGCTCGACCCGGGAGGCGATCCAATGAAACGAGCATCGATCGCGGCGATGGCCGCGGCAGTGGCAATCTCGGGCCCGGGCATCGCCGCGGCGCAATCGCACTGGTACGCGGGCGCCACCCTGGGCCAGTCGCGCACCAGCGACGACCTGGTCGCGAACCGCGAATCGACGGTGGTGAATGGAGCCGTCACCGGCAGCATGTTCGACGCCAAGGACACCGCCGTGCGTCTCTTCGGCGGCTACCGCCTTTCCGATTGGCTCTCCTTCGAGGCGAACTATTCGGACCTCGGAAACGCCCACCTCACGACCGGCACGGTCGCCAACGATCCGCCGATACCCGGCACGTTCTCCGAAAGCCGGGGCGTGACGGGCTTCGGGGTCGGGATCGTGATCTCGGCGCCGGTGTGGGAACGCGCTTCGGTCTACGCGCGGGCGAGCGCGGAGCGCGCGCGCACCCAGGCCGATGCGACGCTGGACGGGAACATCGTCTTCACGAGCGGCAATACCGCGGACCGCCACCGGACGGCCACCGTGAGCCAGACGATCGGGGCTTACGCCTTGGGAGGCGAGTGGATGGTGAATCCCGCGCTGGGGCTGCGGCTGGAATGGGAGCGCTGGCCCAAGGTGGGCAAGGCGTTTGCGATCGGCGCTTCGGGCACCACCGGAGAAGCCGATGTCGACTTCTACTCGGTGGGACTGCTCTACCGCTTCTGATCGGGCCGGCTAGGCGTAGCGGCTGCGAAGGAGCGTCATCGCGACGTCCCACTGCGCGCCCATCTCGTCGAGGGGCGCCAGGTCCAGGGGCCGCTTGCGCGCCATCGAGCGCGCCAGCTGGAACTGGAAGGCCTTGGCCGACTGCGCGATGCGCCAGAAGGCGTTGCCGGGCACCTCGAGGCCCGCGACGCCGCGGGAGGAGAGCCATTCCAGGTACGTGCGCGCGAGCTCGAAGCACGCGCCGTACTGCCGCAGCGTCGCGAACGAGTACTTGTGGAAGCGATCGAGGTCGCCGGCAAGCAGCGTGTCGAGGTCGGCGGCGAGGCGCTCCCTGAAGCGCGGGAAGGGGTTTTCCGGTGGCACGCGCGCGAGCTCTCGGGAGAGCTTGGCGAGCGAGGCCTGCACGAGTGCCTCGCCCCGCGGCGCGGGATATCCCACGAGCGGCTTCACCAGCTCGGCGAAGGGAGGCAAGCCCTCGATCGCGAAGAGCCGGCGAAAATCCTCGCCCTGCACCTCGTAGTAGCCCTGGTTGTGGAAGTAACCCATGAAGCCGCGCTCGGGGTCGATCTCGTTCACGCCGACGGTGGTCTTCTGGTGGGCGATGCCATAGGCGGTGCCCGCGGTGTCCGCGAGGTGGAAAGCATCGAGCTCGACCATGACGAGGCGCCCCCCACGGACCTGCTCGACCACGTGGTCCAGCACCGGCCGCCAGATGGCGAGCTCCTGCACGTCGATGCCGTAGAGCTCGGCGAGGTCGCTCGTGGACGGCTTGAAGAAGGTCCACTGGTCGCCCTCGAAGTCGACGGGAAGCGTGAAAGCGAGCATGGCGCACGGCTCATGGCCAAGCGCGTGGACCATCTCCACCACCAGGTCCGTATAGCAATTCGTCTCGATCCAGGTCCGGTCCTCGCCATGGATCGCGTGGCGGCGATAGGTCGCGGCCTCGACGGGCGCTACGCGCGCGCCGGCGCCGGCCTCAGCCCAGACGGAGGACATCGCGGACCTCGGCGGGCCAGCGGCCGATCGCGAGCCCGTGGGTCTTGAAGAGCGCGAGCGCCACGCGCTCGAGGCCGAAGCCCACGCACGCGCTATGCGCGACCGCGGCATCGCGCGTGCGGATGTCGAACGCCACGCCGAAATGGTCGAGGTGGTAGTTGCACGAGCCGATCGCCGTGGGCTTTTCCTTCGAGCACACCGGGATCACGAACTCGTACTTGAGGTCCTGCTCGCGCTGCATCACCTTCTGCACCTTGCCGCCGCGCCCGAAGAACGGGTCGTTGGCCGGCACGCGCTGGGTCGCAAGGCCCACCGATTCGAAGATCTCCTGGCCCTTGCCGAGCCAGAATTCGCGGTGCTCGAGCGCCTGCGCGGGCGTGCCCAGGCGCACGAGCTCGTGCATGCGGAAGATCTGCATCCGCGACGGGTCCTTCGAGGGCTCATGGCGGAACGCGTAGCCCTGCAAGTCGACGCGCCTCCCCGCATCGGGAAGCGTCGTTCCCGCGGCCGTGGGATAGAGCGGATAGCAGATCGCCGGCGTCATCATCACCTGCGAGGCGGCGAGGTCGCGGCTCCAGTCGTCCTTCCTCTCGAACTTGCCCAGCATGTCGCGGTGCTCGCGATCCCCACCCGTGAAGGTATGGACCGAGCCCATCAGGTCCGGGAAGTTGTGGATGTGGTCGATCTTCTCGTAGTCGGCGCGTGCGAAGACCGGCGGGAAGCGCATCACCTCGGGCTCGAGCTTCGCCCCCTCCCGCGAGACCAGCGCGTCGAAATGTTCGATCGCCCGCTCGAAGTCGCGGCCGCGGCCATAGACGCCGGGCACGCCCATGGGGACGAGCAAGCCCGCGGCGACAAGCTCCTCGCGGTATGTGTCGTACCCATCCGCGGTCTCGAGCGCGAGGTCGTCATGGGGTACGGGAACGACGCACATCTCAGGAGGCCTCGCGAAGCCCGACGTGCATCGTGGCGTTCTGGCCGAGGATCCGGTCGTTGTTCACCATGAGGCTCGCACCCATCGCGTCGCGCAGGTGGCGGCCGAGGGTGAGCTTGGAATCGTTGCGGTAGCCCTGGATGCCGCAGATCACCATGGCGCGCGTCACCAGCTCCAGCACCATCTGCGAGGCCGAGAGCTTGAGGTTGTTCACGCGCACGGCGAAGCCGAAGTGCGAGAAGGCCTCCGTGTCGTTCGCGTCGATGAGGCGCTCGTATTCGCTCAGCGTCGCGAATACCAGCCCGCGGAAGCTCGTGAAGACGAGGTCGGCCTCGGCTAGGCGCGTGGCGGAGATCGGCGTCGTGCCTGGGGTCTTGCGCGCCTCGTTACGCACCATCTGGCGCGCGCGGCCCATCGCGTCGCCCGCGAGGCCCAGCCAGAGCGATGCCCAGAGGATGTGCGCGACGGGGTGCTGGGTCTGCGAATGGATCTCGCCATAGGGCACGGGAAAGATCTGCTCGCTCTTGCCGATGGACTTCAGCTCGAAGCCCGGGCTGCACGTGCCGCGGAATCCCAGGGTGTCCCACACCGAAAGCTGCTTCAGCGTGCAGTCGTCCTGTCGAACCAGGACCATGACCTGGTCGTTGCGGGGAGCGTCCTCGCAACGCCGGCAGGTCACGAGGATCGCGTCGGCGTACGCGCCATACGAGATCACCGGCGCCTGCTTCTCGAGCATGAAATAGTTGTCGACCACCTTCACGGCGCAGATCGAGGAGCGCACGTCCCCGCCGATCCCCATCTCGGTGGTGGCCGAGGCCACCAGGTGCTGGCGCGCCACGATCTCGCGCACGTAGTCGCGGAAGAACGGCGTGGAAAGGCCGTGGTGGACGATGCAGGCGACCTGGATCTGGTGCATCGCGTAGATCATGGCCGTGGAGGCGCAATAAGCCCCGAGCGTCTCGCAGATCTTCGAGATCTCGCCGATCGAAAGCCCCTGGCCGCCGAATTCGACCGGAACGTAGGCCGACAGGAGCTTCTCCGCCTTCAGCGCATCGAAGGCCTCGCGCGGGAAGCGCGCGTCGCGGTCGACCTCGTCCGCGAGCGGCGCGATCACGTCGCGCCCGATCGCATGGACCTTGTCGATGAGCGCGTCGAACGTATTGTCGCGCGGGGCGGCCGGTTGGATCGAGCGGCGGGCGAGGTTCATGTTCAGGCCCGCGCTTCCTGGACCGGGCGCGTGGCGGGCGGCACGGTGGGCTGGAGCTGGGCGATTGCATCGCCCAGGGTGCGGATCGAGCCGAACGTCTTGCGTCCCAGCATGTGGTCCAGGAACTCGACCTCGAAATGCTCTTCCAGCGCGAGCATCACGTTCACGGTGGAGAGCGAGGTGAGGCCCGCTTCGTAGAGGTCGGCTTCGTCGGAGAGCTTGCGCGCGTCGACGAGGAGGCGGCCGTGCTCGGCGAGGATCTGGCGAATGGCGTCGGAGTGCATGTCTTCTTTCGGATGCGAAGGTTCGATTCGTTGAGGACCATGGTGCCGTTCCAATGGGTACCGGCTTCGAAGCCTCGCGTCGTCCAGCAGGACCAGAACAAGACGCTGTTTCGTGAAGCCTGCGCGATCACCCCGACTGCTCCCCCGCGTAGGCGCTTTTCCTTGGTTTGGCTGCGGTTTTTCGTACGCGGGTAGTTCTTTCGGCAGGGGGGGTGCCGATCGCCTTTTCAAACTGCTTTCCGACAATGGACGAGTCCCGAATTCGTCCTTCCATCCAGGAGATTTCCGCAATGCTTGAGGTGCCCGTTCTCGACCCGGCAACGGCCTCGCGCGAGGCTGCCATCCTTTCTTCCCCCGATTCCCCGGCGCCCGCGCTTGCGAGCGTCTGCGTAGTCGGCCTGGGATATGTGGGCCTGCCCGTGGCCGTGGCATTCGGGCGCGAACGCCTTACCGTCGGGTTCGACCTGGCGAGCCAGAAGGTGCAACGCCTGCGCGAGTTCAACGACGTGACGGGCGAGGTCTCCGCCGAAGAGTTGCGCGGCGCATGCATGCTCACCATGACCGATGATCCGGAGCAGATCCGCCTCGCCGATTTCGTGATCATCGCGGTGCCCACGCCCGTGAACGCCGCGCACCAGCCCGACTTCACGCCGCTGGAGGGCGCGTCGCGCATCGTGGGCCAGCACATGAAGGCGGGCGCGACCGTGATCTACGAATCGACCGTCTATCCCGGCACCACCGAGGAAGTCTGCGTGCCGATCCTGGAGAAATGCTCGGGCATGCGCTGGAAGCAGGACTTCCACGTCGGCTACTCGCCGGAGCGAATCAATCCCGGCGACAAGGAGCACACGTTCACGAAGATCCTCAAGGTGGTCTCCGGCGACGACGAGGCGACCCTCGAGAAGGTGGCGGGGCTCTACTCTTCCGTCGTGAGGGCGGGCGTGCACAAGGCCTCCTCGATCAAGGTGGCCGAGGCCGCCAAGGTGATCGAGAACACGCAGCGCGACCTCAACATCGCGTTCGTGAACGAGCTGTCGATCATCTTCGACCGGCTCGGCATCGATACCACCGAGGTGCTCACCGCCGCGGGCACCAAGTGGAACTTCCTCAACTTCAAGCCCGGCCTCGTGGGCGGGCATTGCATCGGCGTCGATCCCTACTACCTCACGTACCGGGCGGAGCTCGCGGGCTACCACCCCGAGGTGATCCTCGCGGGGCGCCGCATCAACGACGGCATGGGGCCGTACGTTGCGAAGAAGACGGTGCAGCAGATGATCCAGGCCGGCCGCAACATCAAGGGCGCGCGCGTGAACATCCTCGGCCTCACCTTCAAGGAGGACTGCAAGGACATCCGCAACTCGAAGGTGATCGACGTCGTTCGCGAGCTCCAGGAGTACGGCATCGAGTGCTACGTGCACGACCCCGAGGCCGATCGCGACGAGACGCTGCACGAGTACGGGATTCGCCTGTGCTCCTGGGAGGCGCTCCCCGCGGCCGACGCCCTCATCCTCGCGGTGGCGCACAAGGCGTTCACCGCCCGGCCCACCTCGGCGTTCCTCGAGAAGATCGTGCGCAAGGGTTGCCTCGTCCAGGTGAAGCCGGTGCTCGATCCCGCCGCGTTCCAGCGCGAAGGCGTCCGTACGTGGCGTCTGTAGTCCCGTTTCCGGAGGCCGCCCGCGCGACCACGCCCTCGCGCCCCAAGCTGCGCGTCGGCGTCTTCGCCGCGCCGCCCGTCGAGCGCTTCATCCTCGAAGCCCTCGCCGCCGCCGCGTCGAGCGACTTCGCCGAGCTCGCCCTCGTCTGCGAAAAAGGGGTCAGACCCCTTTTCCCACCCGAAGGAACGTTCGTTCCGCCATGCGGGAAAAGGGGTCTGACCCCTTTAGTTGCGCCGGGGCGGCGGATGCCGCTCGAGGTGGGCAATGCCGACTGGCGCGAGCGCGTGCGCGAGATGGCGCTCGACGTGGCGTTCGTGGCGGGCGACGTGGATGTCGCGGCACTCGATGGGCTGGCGCGATTTGGAACGTGGCGCTACGCGTTCGGAGAGGATCACGGCACGGACGAGTGCCAGGCGGGGCGGCGCGAGGTGATCGAGGGTGCGCCGGTCACGGCATCGGGAATCCGCGTGCGGCTGGGCGGGGGACGCCCGGATCGCGTCGCGTACCGGTCGTGGTCGCGGACGCAGCCTTTCTCGGTGGCCCGCAACCGTTCCAACGTCTTCGCCAAGGCGAGCGATTTCCTTCTCCGGGCGTTGCGTGACCTGGCCGAGGGCGGTGCCGAGTGGCTGGAGGCGACACCCGAGATTCCCGATTCGCCCCATCGCGGCTTGCCGGTGGACCTGGGCGATCGCCTGCGCTTCGCATCGCGCATCGCGCGGCGCGCGGCGCAAAAGGCCGCTTGCATCGAGCAGTGGACCGTCGCCTGGCGCTTCACCGACATCGAGCCCTGGGCCGGCACGCTCGATGGCTTCTTCCGCCTCGATCCGCCGAAAGACCGTTTCTACGCCGACCCCTTCGCCCTCCAGCACCAAGGCAAGAGCTATGTCTTCCTGGAGGAGCTGCCCTTCGCCACCGGAAAGGCGCACATCAGCGTGGTCGAGGTCGATCGGGAGGGCCACGCAAGCGAACCCAGGCGCGTGCTCGAGCGCGACTACCACCTCTCGTATCCGTTCCTCCTGGAAGAGGGCGGCGAGCTCTACATGATCCCGGAGACGGCGCAGAACCGCACCGTGGAGATCTACCGTTGCGTGGACTTCCCGCTGCGCTGGAAGCGTGAGCGCGTCCTCCTCGATGGCCTTTTCGCCGTGGACGCCACGCTGCATCGCGAGGCGGGCCGCTGGTGGATGTTCGCCAACGTCGCCAACCCCGGCGCCGAGATCCACGACGAGCTCTGCCTCTTCAGCGCCGAGAGCCTCCTCGGGCATTGGACACCGCATCCGCGCAACCCGGTGAAGAGCGACGTGCGCAATGCGCGCCCCGCCGGCCGCCTCTTCACCCAGGGCGGCAAGCTCTACCGTCCCGCGCAGATCTGCGCTCCCCTCTACGGCTCCGGCGTCGTCATGAATCGCGTGACGCGCCTGGACACCCGTGCATTCGAGGAAGAAGAGGAGCGCCGCGTCCTTCCCGTCGCGGGCAGCGGCGTACTCGGCCTGCATACCGTGAACCGGGCCGGAAGCCTCTCGGTGATCGATGCGTTCGTGCGCCGCCCGAGGTTCGCACCGCGATGACCTTCGCGAGCCTCGGCTTTCCGGCGATCGTGGCGCTCCTCTGCCTCGCGGTGAGCGCGGCCATCGCTTCGCGCGACCCGTGGTACCGCGAGCACCTCACGCGCCACGGGCACCGCTTCGAGGCGATCGATGGCCTGCGCGGCTTCCTCGCCGTGGGCGTGCTGTGCGCGCACACGATGACCACGCGCGGCTTCTATACGACCGGCATCTGGGGGACCACCTCCCGCGTGCATGCCGCGATGGGGGAGAGCGCCGTCACGCTCTTCTTCATGGTCACGGGATTCCTCTTCTGGCGCCACGTGATTCGCAGCGCCGGGGCCTTCGACACGCGCGCCTTCTACAAGGCCCGGATCCGCCGCCTCCTGCCCATGTACGCGGTGTCGGTCGCATTCGCGCTATTCGTCATCGCCGCGCTGTCGGGGTTCAAGGTCCGAGTGGACCTCTTCACGCTGATCCACCAGCTGCGCGAATGGGTCTCCTTCGGCTTCATCCCCACGGGCGAGCTGAACGGCGTGAAGGACGCGCACATCGTGAACGCTGTGTACTGGACGCTCGCCTGGGAATGGTCGTTCTATCTCGCGCTGCCGCTCCTCGCGCTCTTCGCCCGGGGCTGGGGCTTCGCCCTCCTCGTGAGCGTGGCGATCCTCTTCGGCACGCAGGCGCCCGTGTCGCTCGCCTTCGTCGCAGGCGTGCTCGCCGCCGAGGCCTCGGAACGCGGTTGGCTGCAAGCGAGCCTTTCACGCAACTGGATGGCGCCCGTGCCCATCGCCGCGATCGGCGTGGCGCTCACGTTCGAGACCGCGTATCACCCGGTGAGCGTGGCGCTCCTCTTCGTGGCATTCCTCTTCTTCGCCGCCGGCAACACGCTGGGCGGCCTCCTCACCACGCGCGCGGCGAAGTTGCTGGGCGCCGTGAGCTACAGCTTCTACCTCATCCACTGCATCGTTCTTTTCGTCGCTTTCCGCCTCGTGGAAGGCACGATCGGCGTCGCGAGCCTCTCGCCCGAGCGCCACTGGATGGTGGCCGCGCTCGCCGCGACCGCCGCCACGGCCCTCTCGGCGATCACCTATCGCCGCGTCGAATATCCGTTCATCGCGAGCCGCGCGCCACGCGCCGTGGCCGCATTCGAGCCCATCGCCGCCGCCCCGGCCGCGAGGCTTCCGTGAGCGCGCAACTCTCCATGGCCCTCGAGGACCTCCTGCATCCCTTCCTCGGCCGCTACCTGGGCGCGCCGGGCTGGATCAAGGCCACGGCCGGCCACGCGTACTCGTGGCTTCCGCCGCGCATGCGCCTGGGCGGAGCGTACGAACGCTTTCGCGAGGAAGCCGGGAGTACGGAAGACCAATGCGTTCGCCACCTCGAGGCGACCCTTCGCTGGGCGATGGAGACCGTGCCCGCGTATCGCGCGTTCCGGGGGCTCCTCGATGGCCGGCGCGACCCGCGCGAGGCCCTGCGCGCGCTGCCGGTGACCGACAAGCTCGACATCAAGCGCCATCCGGACGACTACCTTTCGCGCCTCGCACCGCGTGCCTCGCGCCTGCACATGTTCACGGGCGGCTCCACGCGCAATCCTCTCCAGTTCTACGTGCAGAAGCACGTGACGCGCCCGAAGGAGGAGGCGTTCATCCAGGCCTTCCGCAACCGCGCGGGCATCGAGCGCGGCGCGCTGGTGCTGGCGCTTCGCGGCCGCACGGTGGCCTCGGCGGCGCAGCCCGGCGGGCGCATCTGGATGCACGAGCCCATCAAGCGGCACCTGATCCTCTCCTCCGACCATCTCGAGCGCCGCTACATGCCGGCCTATGCCGAGGCGCTCGCGCTGCACCGGCCCGCCTACATCGAGGCGTTCCCCTCGGCGCTCTTTCCGCTCGCGCGCTGGCTCGCCGCCAATCCGCTGCCGGAGTTCACGCGCGGCGTGAAGGGCGTGATGCTCTATTCGGAGAATGTCTACGGATACCAGATGGAGAAGTTCCGCGAGGTGTTCGGCTGCCCGATCCTGTCGCACTACGGGCACTCGGAGCGCGTGCTGATGGCGGCTTCCATGCCCGACGACGACCGCTATTTCTTCTGGCCGCGCTACGGGCACTTCGAGCTGCTGGACGCCGAGAACCGTCCCATCACGCAACCGGGCAAGCTCGGCTTCGTGGTCGGCACGAGCTACGACAACAAGGTGATGCCGTTCGTGCGCTACCGCACCGGTGACCTCGCCGTGCTCTCCGATCGCGCCCACCCGTTGCTGCCGGGCTTTCCCGCATGCGAACGCATCGTGGGAAGGCTCCAGGAATTCATCGTCTGCCGCGACCAGCGGCTGGTGTCGATCACGACGATCGGCGTCGCGCACTTTCCCGAGCTGGCCGAGGTCGAGGCGATCCAGTACGAGCAGGATCGCCCGGGGCGCCTCATGCTGAAGGTGGTGGCCGACCACGAGATCCCGAACGAGCAGCGTGCGCGCATCGCCGCCGCGGTGGCGGCGAAGACCCAGGGCGGCTGCGACGTGGACGTGGTGCAGGTGCCCGCGATCGCGCGCACTCCACGCGGCAAGGCGCGCATGCTGGTCCAGAACATCGATATCCGCCGCTACTTCGGCGCGGCGTGCGAGGCATAGCCGTGGCGCGCCACGCTCCTTCACGCGTCGTCATGGTGGGCACCTCGGTCCACACCCATGGCGGCATCTCCGCGGTCGTGGCTTCGTACCAGGGCGCGGGCCTCTTCGCGCGCTGGCCGATCGACTACGTCGAGAGCCACTGCGATGGCAGCCGCCTGGCAAAACTTGCGTGCGCGCTACGCGGCCTCGCCGTCATGGGCTGGCTCACCCTTCGCCATCCGCATGCGCTCCTCCACGTGCACGTCGCTTCGCGCGCGAGCTTCTGGCGCAAGTGCGCTTTCATGGTGCTGGCGCGCGTGGCGGGCTGGCCGGTCGTCTTCCACCTGCATGGCGGTGGCTTCGCGGATTTCTACGAGCAGGGCCCGTCCCGCACCCGGCGGGCGATTCGATTCTTCCTCGACCGCGCTGCATGCGTCGTGACCGTGTCCGAGCGGTGGAGCGCCTGGGTGCGCGGCGTGAGCGCCAATCGCCGTGTCGCCTGCATTCCCAATGCCGTACACCTGCCGCGAACCGACCGCGTGAGGCGCGAGGAAGCGTTGATCGCGTTTGTGGGCCGGTGCGAGGAAGCCAAGGGCATCCTCGACCTGCTCGAAGCCCTCGCCGAAGTGCGCCTCGCGATTCCCCGCGCGCGCCTCGAATGCGCGGGAGAGGGTGACCTCGGGGCGCTCGCCGATCGGGCGTACGAGTTGGGCGTGGAGCACGGAGTGCGCGCGCTCGGCTGGTTGGATCCGGCGGAGCGCGATCGCCTGCTCGCACGTGCCGCGATCTTCGCGCTGCCCTCCCACGCCGAGGGCCTGCCCATGAGCCTCCTCGAAGCGATGGCCGCCGGCTGTCCCGTCGTCGCCGCGGCCTGCGGCGGGATTCCCGACCTGGTCGTCGACGGCGTGAACGGATTGCTGGTGGCGCCGGGCGACACCGAAGCGCTCGCGTGCGCGCTGCATCGCCTCCTCGTGGACCGCGCGCTCGCCGAGCGCCTCGGGGCCGAGGCCCGCGCGACGATCGCTCGCCGCTACACCGCCGAGGTCGCGCTCGAGCGCCTCGAGCAACTCTATACGGGTCTCGGCGTTCGCCGCGGCCCCGCGCCCGCGCCTTCGGTGGCGCGGCGCTTCCAGGAGATCTCATGATCCACAACCCAGTCGTCCTGATGCTCGGTCCCGATCGCACTGCCGTGAGCGGCGTGAGCACCCACGTGAATCTCCTCCTCGATTCGGCGCTCGGCGGCGAGTTCGAGGTGATCCACTTCCAGGTGGGAAGCGAGGGCCGCGACGAGGGCGCGGCCGGCAGGCTCCTGCGGCTCCTCGCGAGCCCGTTCCTCCTCGCTGCCGCCATCGTCTTCCGGCATGCCTCGATCGTGCACATCAACACGTCGATGAACCCGCGTGCCTATTGGCGCGATCTCGCCTATCTGTTCGTGTCGAAGATGCTCGGCGCGCGAGTCGTGTACCAGGTGCACGGCGGGAAGCTCCCCGAACGGTTCTTCGCGGGCAGCCGCATCCTCACCGGGTTCCTGCGTTGGACGCTGGGACTTCCCGACCACGTCGTGGTGCTCGCACAATCCGAGCTCGCGTCGTATCGACACTTCGTGCCGGCGCAGGATGTGATCGTGCTGCCGAACGGGATCGACGTGCGCCCGTTCGCGTCGCTGCCCACGGTCAACTCTTCGCCCGACGCGCCGCTTCGCCTCGTATACGTCGGGCGCATCGCGCGGGAAAAGGGGCTGTACGAGACGCTGCAAGGCATGCGCCTCGCGCACGAGCTGGGCGTGGACGCGCGCATCGCCATCGCGGGCGCGGGGAGCGAGGAGCCGCGCCTTCGCCGCTACGCGCAGGCCCTGGGCATCGCCTCGCGGGTCTGCTTCGTGGGGCCGGTGTTCGGCGCCGACAAGGTGAGGCTCCTCGCCGGAGCGGACGCGATGGTGCTCGCAAGCTATAGCGAGGGCCTTCCGTACGCGCTCCTCGAATCCATGGCCGCCGGCGTTCCCGTCATCGCCACCCCGGTAGGCGCGATCCCCGACGTGGTGACCGACGGCATCCACGGCTTCATCGTTCCGCCGCGCGACGGCAAGGCCATCGCCGAAGCGCTCGCCGTGCTCTCGGGCGATCGCGAGCGGCTCTCGTGGATGAGCCGTGCGTGTCGGCGTCGCATCCGTGCCGCGTTCGCCATCGAGCGCCTGGCGCAGGAGCTCGCCATCCTGTACTCGCAGCTCTGCGGCGCCGAGGCGATGGCGGGCGCGGGAATGCCGCGCATCGAGGCGAAGCCGGGCGCGACGCTGCCGCGCCGGCCCGCGCCGGAAAAGCTCAGGGACTAGCCATGTGCGGAATCGCCGGCGCGATCGCGCCGCCCTCCAGCAACGTGACCCGCGACACGATCGGGCGCATGCTCGATGCGCTCGCGCACCGGGGGCCCGACGGCCACGGCATCGCGGAGTACGCGACTGCGCAGGGCAGCCGCGTGCTCCTGGGCCACCGTCGCCTTGCGATCATCGATCCCGAGGGCGGCAAGCAGCCCATGTGCGACCGCGAGTCCGGGCTCACGATCACGTTCAACGGCGAGATCTACAACTTCCGCGAGCTGAGAACCGAGCTCGAAGCCTGCGGCTACCGCTTCTCGGTGCACTCCGATACCGAGGTGCTGCTGCGTGCCTACGAGCATTGGGGCGATCGCGTGGTGGAGCGCCTGCGCGGGATGTTCGCCTTCGCGATCTGGGACGCACGCTCCGAACGCCTCTTCCTCGCGCGCGACCGCTTCGGCGAAAAGCCGCTCTTCCTCTTCGAGGCGAACGGGGGGCTCTACTTCGCCTCCGAGATCAAGGCGCTCCTCGAGCTGCCCTTCGCGAAGCCCGGCGTGAACCTCGCGGCGGTGTGGGACTTCCTCGCGTACCGGTACGTGCCCGGCCCGAAGACTCTCTTCGAGGGCGTGAGGAAGCTTCCGCCGGGCACCTGCGCCACGTGGCAGAACGGGCGACTCACCGAGCGCAGGTATTGGTCGGCGCCGGATGGGCAGGCGCGAGGTACTGAGTCCGGGACGCGCGGCATGGGACCAGAGGCGCGAGGCCGGGACTTCGTACCTGAGTTCCTCGAGCAGCTGGACGAGGCGGTGAAGCTTCAGATGGTGAGCGATGTGCCCTTCGGCGCATTCCTCTCCGGCGGCCTCGATTCGTCCACGATCGTGGCGCTCATGACGCGCCACAATTCCAGCGTGAAGACCTTTTCCGTGGGATTCGGCGAAGGCGGCTATAGCGAGCTCGCATACGCCAACGTGGTGGCGAAGCACTTCGGCACCCAGCACCACGAGCTCGTCGTGGGGTTCGACGACATCGTCGCGAACCTCCCGAAGCTGGTGGGCTTTCGCGATGCGCCGGTTTCCGAGCCCTCCGACATCCCGATCTACATGCTGGCGAAGGAAGCCTCGAAGAGCGTGAAGATGGTGCTGACGGGCGAGGGCAGCGACGAAATCCTCGGCGGCTATCCCAAGCATGTCTTCGAGCGCTTCGCGCAGGGCTGGCAGCTCCTGCCCGGCTACGTGCGCCACAGCCTCATTGCGCCGCTCACCCAATCGCTTCCGTACGGCTTTCGCCGCGCCAAGACCGCCGTCTCCAACCTCAATATCGAGGATTGGCGCGAGCGCTACGTGCGCTGGTTCGGGGCGCTGGACCATCGCGAGCGCGACAAGCTCTCGGTGCTTCGGGTGAACGGGCATGCCGTGCAAGGCGATGTCCCGCCTTTCGACGCGTCGCCGCATTCCACCACGCTGCGGCGCATCCTCTATTTCGACCAGACGAGCTGGCTCCCCGACAATCTCCTCGAGCGCGGCGACCGCATGACGATGGCCGCGTCCATCGAATCGCGCGTGCCGTTCCTGGACCACGAGCTTGCGCAGTTCGTGTCCACGCTTCCGGATAGCTGCCGCGTGAAGGGCCTCAAGACCAAGTGGATCCTGCGCCAGGCCGGCCGCAGCATCATTCCGAACGCCATCCTCGACCGCAAGAAAGTGGGATTTCGCGTGCCGGTGAACCAATGGTTCCGGGGACCGCTCAAGGAGTATCTGTGCGACCACCTGAAGGGCGCGGAATCGAAGACCCGCGCCTACTACGATCCGCAGGTCCTCGACCGGATGCTGGACGACCACATCGACGGGCGGCAGAACCACGAAAAGCTCCTATGGGCACTCCTCAACCTGGAAATCTGGCACCGGCAGTACGCGTGAAGGCCGCCGCGGCGGGCGGCCTCGCCTGGAAGCTGAACCGGCTGCGCTGCATGTCGGCGGCCGAGATCGGCCATCGCGTCGTGAAGGCCGCGGCCATGCAGGCCGAGCGATTGGGGTTCGTGCGCTGCATCGTGCCGGCGCCGGATCTCTGGCACGTGCCGCAGCCCTGGATCCAGGCCGATGCGCGCGTGGATCCGTCGCCCTACCTCGCGGCCGCGGAGCGCATCCTCGCCGGGCGCCACGACGTCTTCGCGCTGGAGGATATAAACCTCGGGTCGCCGCCGCGCTGGAACCGCGATCCCAAGACGGGCATCGACGCGCCCCTCGATTTCGGCAAGCAGCTCGACTATCGCGACGCGCAGCGAGTGGGCGACTGCAAGTACCTCTGGGAGCCGAACCGCCACCTGCACCTGGTCACGCTCGCGCAGGCCTATGCGCTCACCGCCCAGGATCGCTTCGCCGACGCCCTGCGCGAGCAGCTCGACAGCTGGTTCACCGCGTGCCCGTTTCGCATGGGGCCCAATTGGTCGAGCTCGCTCGAGGCGGGGTTGCGCCTCGCGAACTGGTCGGCCGCCTGGCAGCTCGTGGGAGGCGCCAAGTCGCGAATCTTCGAAGCGACGAAGGGCGAGGACTTCCGCGCCCGCTGGCTCGTCTCCATCTACCAGCACTGCGAGTTCATCGCGGGCCACCTGTCGCTGCATTCGTCGGCGAACAATCACCTGATCGGCGAGGTGGCCGGGCTCTACACCGCCTGCGTCACGTGGCCGCACTGGGAGCGGCTGCGCCATTGGCGCAAGCGCGCCATGGAAATCCTCGAGCGCGAGGCGCTCCTCCAGAACGCGCCCGATGGCGTGAACCGGGAGCAGGCGGTCTCGTACCAGCAATGGGAGATCGACCTCCTGTTGCTGCCGCTCCTGGCGGGGCGCGCCGAGGGCGAGGATTTCTCAAGGGCCTACGCCCACCGCATCGAGGCGATGCTCGAATACGTCGCCTCCATCATGGATGTCGGCGGGAACATGCCGATGTTCGGCGACGCCGACGACGGCTTCGTGGTGCGCCTGGACCCGCGCAAGGACTTCTGCCGTTTCCGCTCGCAGCTCGCCACCGGGGCGATCCTCTTCGGGCGCGGCGACTTCAAGGCGAAGGCGCGAAGGCTCGACGACAAGACACGTTGGCTCTTCGGGCCGACCGCGGACCTCGCATTCGACGACGTGGACTCGTCGGACGCGGTGCTCCCTGTGCGGCGGGAGTTTCCCGAAGGCGGCTACTACGTGCTCGGTGCCGATTTCGAGACGCCCGACGAGATCCGGCTCGTCGCCGACGCGGGCCCCCTCGGCTACCGCGAGATCGCGGCCCACGGCCATGCGGATGCGCTCTCGTTCACGCTTTCGGTGGGCGGCGACGAGTTCCTGGTCGATCCCGGCACCTTTGCGTACCACACGCAGCCCGAGTGGCGTGCGTACTTCCGCGGCACTGCGGCCCACAACACGCTGCGCGTCGACGGGCGCGACCAGTCGCAGCCCGGCGGAAACTTCATGTGGCTGCGCAAGGCCATTGCCCGCTGCACGCACTGGACGGCCGGCCCCAGGGATCATTTCGAAGGCGAGCATGACGGCTACCGCGGGCTGGACGATCCTGTGACCCATCGGCGCTCCATCGTGCTGGACAAGACGGCGCGGCGCATCGTCATCGACGACACCCTCGAGATGGACGGGCGCCACGAGGTCGAATTGTTCCTGCATTGCCACGAGGATTGCGAGGTGGAGGTCGATTCGAACCTCGTGACGTTGCGGCGCGGCGCCCGCTCCCTCGAGGTCCTGCTTCCCGACATCGCCGGGACGCAGGTGAGGGTCCTGCGCGGAAGCCTCGATCCCATCGGCGGCTGGGTGTCGCGCGCGTTCGACCGCAAACAACCTTCCGCGACGATCGCCTGGCGGGCGCGCCTCACCGGCCGCGCCGTCCTTCACACCCGCATCGACTGCGGGGCCATGCTCCGTTCGGACCAGTCCGCGGGCCGCCAGGGCCGTGCACCGGGTCAACTCACCGCTTCAATGTAGGGGGCAATAACCCCGAGCGGAGAAGAGCGGAATGAAGATCAGCGTGATGGGCCTGGGCTACGTGGGCGCCGTGGCGGCGGGCTGCCTCGCCCGGGAAGGCCACGAAGTGATCGGCGTCGATCCCCAGCAGACCAAGGTCGACCTCATCAACGCGGGCAAGACCCCGATCATCGAGAAGGACATCGGCGAGATCATCGCGCAGCAGGCCGCGGCCCGGCGGCTCGTAGCGACGACCGACGTGCGCGCCGCGGTGCTCGCGACCGACCTCTCGCTCGTCTGCGTCGGCACGCCCAGCCTCGGCAACGGGCACATCGACCTCAAGTACGTGCGGCGCGTGTGCGAGCAGATCGGCGAGGCGCTGAAGGAGCATCCCGGCCATACCGTCGTGATGCGCTCCACGCTGCTGCCCGGCACCATGAAGGACGTGGTGATTCCCGCGCTGGAAGCGGCCTCGGGCCTGAAGGCCGGCGAGGACTTCGGCCTCGCGATCAACCCCGAATTCCTCCGCGAAGGCACCGCGGTCTACGACTACTTCCATCCGCCCAAGACCGTGATCGGCGAGGTGGGGCAGGGCGGCGGCGACGTCCTCGAGAAGCTCTACGGCCACCTGCCCGGCCCGATGATCCGCACCGACTACGAGACGGCCGAGATGGTGAAGTACGCCGACAACAGCTGGCACGCGCTCAAGGTCGCCTTCGCCAACGAGATCGGGAACATCTGCAAGGCCGTGGGCGTGGACAGCCACAAGCTGATGGACATCTTCTGCCAGGACACGAAGCTGAACCTCTCGCCCTACTACCTGAAGCCCGGGTTCGCCTTCGGCGGGTCGTGCCTCCCCAAGGACGTGCGCGCGCTCTCGTACAAGGCGAAGCTCCTCGACGTGAAGGTGCCCGTCATCGACGCCATCCTGCCGTCCAACGACGAGCAGATCGAGCGCGGCATCCGCGCCGTGACGGCGAAGGGCTCGAAGAAGGTCGGCATCCTCGGCTTCAGCTTCAAGGCGGGCACCGACGACCTGCGCGAGAGCCCCATGGTGGAGCTGGTCGAGCGCCTGATCGGCAAGGGCTACGACCTGCGCGTGTACGACAGCAACGTGCGCATCGCCGCGATCCACGGCGCGAACCGCGACTACATCCTGAACCACATCCCGCACATCTCGAAGCTGATGGTCGCGACGATCGACGAGGTCCTCGAGCACGCCGAGACCCTCGTGGTCGGCAACGGCTCGGCGGAATTCCGCGACATCCCCTCGCGCATCTCGGAGCGCCAGCAGATCGTGGACCTGGTGAGGATCACGGATGCGAAGAGCGTCGAGGGCATCTATGACGGCATCTGCTGGTAGGCATGGGACGTGAGGCGCGGGACATGAGGAAAGTCCTTTTTCTGGTCGAGAACTTGCCCAGCCCGTTCGATCGGCGGGTGTGGCAGGAAGCCACGGCTCTCAACGCGGCGGGCTACGGCGTCTCGATCATCTGCCCGACGGGCAAGGGTTGCGAGAAGCACTTCGAGACGATCGACGGCATCGAGATCCATCGCTACGACCTGCCGGTGGAGGCGAGCGGGGCCCTGGGCTACGCCGTCGAGTATTCGCTGGCACTCTTCTGGACCTTCGTGCTCTCCTGGAAGGTGCTCTTCACGCGCGGGTTCGATGCGATCCACGCGTGCAATCCGCCGGACCTCTTCTTCCTCATCGGAGCGTTCTTCAAGCTCCTGGGGAAGAAATTCATCTTCGACCATCACGACATCAATCCCGAGCTCTACGAGGCGAAATTCGGCCGGCGCGACTTCTTCTGGAAGCTGATGGTGTGGTTCGAGCGGCTCACGTTCCGCACCGCCGACGTGTCCATCGCCACCAACGAGTCGTATCGCCGCATCGCGATCGAGCGTGGCGGCATGGACCCATCCCGCGTCTTCGTGGTGAGGAGCGGCCCCAGCCTCGAGCGCCTGCGAATCGTCGCGCCCGATGCGTCGCTCAAGCACGGACGGCGTTTCCTCGTGGGCTACGTGGGCGTCATGGGCCGCCAGGAGGGGATCGACCTTTTGCTGTGCGCCGCGCGCCAGGTGATCGACCTGCACGGGCGCCACGACATCCATTTCGGCCTCGTGGGCGGCGGCACGTCGCTGGACGAGATGAAGGCTCTCGCGCGGCGCCTGAACATCGAGGACTACGTGACCTTCACGGGGCGCGTGCCGGATGCCGAGCTCCTCGCGATGCTGAACACGGCGGATGTGTGCGTAAACCCCGACATCGCCAACGCGATGAACGACAAGAGCACCATGAACAAGATCATGGAATACATGGCGCTCGGCAAGCCGATCGTTCAGTTCGATCTCGCCGAGGGACGGTTCTCCGCGCAGGACGCGTCGCTCTATGCGCGCCGTAACGATCCCGACGACCTCGCCGCGAAGATCATCCAGCTGGTCGACGATCCGGAGAGGCGCGCGCGCATGGGCGCCTATGGCCGCGCCCGCGTCGAGAAAGAGCTGGAGTGGCGCTACGAGGTACCCAAGCTCCTCGCGGCGTACGACGCAGCGTGGGCCGAGCCGCGCCGCATCCTGGCGAGCTCCCCCGGCACCGCTGACTAAAGTCGCCGCGCGGCGACAGAAAATAGTCCTTTTCCAAACAGTGCGGTAGCGTTCGCATGACGCGTTGCGTCATGGGAAATCGACGCTTTGTCGCCGATCGGCTACAACGTGTCGGACTGTTCCGACAGCATGAAAGCCGTTTCCTACAGCGAAATCGGGGATCGCCGACAGACTCGTGGTAAACGCGCTACAGGTGTGGCTTTCGCTGCACCGCATCAAGTATCGTAAGCCATTGAACTGTAATCATAAAACAGCGATGGCACCGCTCTTGCTGCAAGGCTTCTCGTTTCGCGATTCACGAGAGAGAAGCCGCACATGCACCAGAGCACCCATTTTCGCTCCACATGGCTGGTCGCCGCATCGTTCCTGCTGGTGGGGCTCGCCATCGCCAATTATCCCGCGCACGCGCAGTCGCTTGGCAGCTCGGGCGTTCGCGCCGTGGCGACCTACGAAGCGGTGGGGCTTTACTGGTCCTCTCCCGGAGCCAACAGCACCACCGGCTGCGAGGTGAAGTTTCGCCAGAGCGGGGCGGCCTCTTGGACGCAGGGCCTGAACCTCTGGTTCGATTCCTCGCGCAACGAAT